>DASXFN010000090.1:0-26416 GCA_036489565.1 Terriglobales bacterium | reverse complement strand
AGCTAAGAAAATGTGTTTCTGAAAGGGCCCCAGTCGCCATGCTGGCAAGACCAACACACCAATATCGAGATCATCGCGTCCTGAGGAGTTCAGATGGGCTGTACACGGCGGTAGCGGTAGTAGCTTTCCCCCCTTGCCTTCGGAGGGAGCGAAGAGTTGCGCGGATCCGGCATGCCGTATCACATGAGCTGCAGTAAACGCAAAGAAGTCTGAATCCAAGCGCGCGAGGACACAAGAACCGATTCTGTCGGGTTGCCCATTACGACCACCGATAAATAGAGGCACCACGGATTCTTGCAACCGTTCTGCTAATAAGCGCTTTTCTTCTGATTTTCGCGCTGACACCTTATCTAAATGCGCTTGGAGATCGATCCCACTTTGATGTGCTAAGGGCTGTATTAATGCTGTTAGCTCCTGAACTGTGGTGCTTAACGAGCGCCCTTCGGATCTTCGTTTTTTCGCGAAATCGATTTGTCTCGACACGCTCTCCCCAAATCTCAACAAAAGAGATTTCTGTGATTGAGAACTAGGGATCTCAGGCTACACCCGCTCAATCACCACCGACTTCACCACCACATCCTTCGATGGCTTGTCGTTACGGCCCTTGGGCACATTCACAATCTTCTCCGCCACTTCGTAACCCTCCACCACTTCGCCAAAGATCGTGTGGTTGCCGGTCAGCCATGTTGTTGGCGCGACGGTAATGAAGATCTGCGAGCCATTGGTATTTGGCCCAGCATTGGCCATGGCCAGCTTTCCCGGCTTGTCGAACTTATGCGGAGAGCCCTTGGTCTCATCCTCAAACTGATAACCCGGGCCGCCAAATCCGGTTCCCGCCGGGTCGCCGCCCTGAATCATGAAGTTCGGAATCACCCGGTGAAAAATCGTTCCATCGTAAAGCTTGTCGCTGCTCTTCTTGCCGCTTACCGGATGCTTCCATTCGCGCTTGCCCTCGGCAAGATCGGTAAAATTCTGCACGGTCTTCGGCGCTTCTTTCTCAAACAAGCGGCAAACAATGGTTCCTTCGGAGGTATCGAACACAGCGTAAGTTCCAGCAGGACGAGTCATGAAATTCCTTTCAATGGATAATTGGGTTGAGTTGACAAGAGCGGCTAAGCCTCAGCGTGCCGTCGCGTGATGCGCTGTTGGATGAGCCGGGGCATGGTGAGCCGCGCTCGTTCCAACAATCGTGATATGAGTGATTTTTACAGGATGGAACGGGAGATCGTTGGAGGGATCCCGGCCCATGCGGGCAATTTCCTTTACCAGAGCCACGCTTGCTTCATCACATTGCCCAAAGATCGTGTACTTTCCGTTCAGCATATCGCCCTGCTGCCCCAGCAGCGCCTGCTCGGTAATAAAAAACTGCGAACCGTTCGTGTCCGGCCCGGCATTGGCGTAAGCCAGTCTTCCGGGACGGTCGAATTTCACGGCTGGCGAAACTTCGTTCTTGAACGCGTATCCAGGATCGCCCTCGCCATTGCCCAGCGGATCGCCGCCCTGAATCATGAATTCAGGAATCACGCGATGGAAAATCGTGCCGTCATAAAGCGGCACGCCATGTTTTTTCTGGTGCGTTCGCGGGTCGGTCCAATCCTTGGTGCCCTTCGCCAGGCCAATGAAATTGGCCACGCCGACCGGGGCCACTTTAGGGAACAGCTGGCAAGTCAGATTTCCAGCCGTTGTATGGATAATGGCTGTGGGCTCCGCTCTGGGCGCGGCCATCTGCTGAGAAAAAAGGGCGGAAGGAAGCGCGGTAAGCAGTAAAAAAATCAAAAACGCTTTGCGCATGAAATCTCCTGGTGTGAAGTGGCGTGTGTGCACAAAAATCAGCCGCCTAATAGTTCTTTTTTGCCTGACGCCTGAATCAATTTTACATCAGCGCGGAATTGGCATTCAAAACCGCGACGCGCATCATAACGCACTTAAGAATTTCACCACATCGGGCGCGGTCCACTCCACGTCGCTTACGAACTTTCGCCGCAGCACGCCGTTGCGGTCAATGATATAAGTCTCGGGAATTTTCACGGTGCCGTATAAGTGCTCAATCCGCTCATCCGGATCACGCACTGTAGGGAAGGTAATCCCATATTGCTTAATGAATTTGCGATAGGCGTCTTCGTCTTCATCAATGCTGACGGCGACCACAACCACGCCTCTGGCCTTCAGTTGCTGCTGCATGGCGACAAGCGACGGAGTCTCCTCAATACAGGGCGGGCACCAGCTGGCCCAAAAATTCAGCACCACCACCTGCCCGCGAAATTGCCGCAGCGCGATCGTAGCTTGGTCGTCCTGCACGGTGAAATCGGGCGCTTGGACGCCAATCCGCGTAGGGTGCGAGCCCCGGTAGCATCCCGTCGAAAGCAAGGCAAAAAATATGGTGAGAACAGTGGCAAAGCGCACAAAGCTATAATACCGAAAGGCATTGATGAGTGGCAGGTTAGACCATAGGGCCAGAACCAGATGACCGTGTCAGAATCACAATTCGGGCCGCTGGTTTCCATCATTGTTCCTGCGCGCAATGAGGAGGCAAATCTCGCTTCCTGTCTCGATTCGTTGGTCCGTCAAACTGGGCTCAGCTTTGAAATCCTGGTGGTGAATGATGCTTCCACCGACCGGACGGCGGAAATCGCGCGCTCATTTCCTGTTGTACGAGTGATGGACGCGCCACCTCTGCCGCTGGGGTGGACCGGCAAGAACAATGCCGTTACAGCGGGGGCAAAAAACGCGGCCGGCCCGTGGCTCTTATTTACCGACGCCGATACCGTGCATTTTCCCGGATCGTTGGCGAAAGCAGTGGCCGAAGCCGGGGACCATGGGGCGGCGTTGCTGTCTTATTCTCCGGAACAAGAAGTGCATGGCTTCTGGGAGAAAAGCCTGATGCCGGTGATTTTTGCGGAGCTTGCCGCCACCTTCCGATCCAAAGACGTCAGCAATCCTGCTTCGCCCGCGGCTGCCGCCAATGGACAGTATCTTCTGATTTCGCGCGAAGCCTACGATGCGGTTGGCGGCCACGCGGCTATTGCAGGAAGCATTCTTGAAGACGTGGCTCTTGCTCGAGCCGTGAAATCTTCAGGTCGAAAGATTTTCTTCCGCTACGGCGGCGATGCAGTCCGCACGCGAATGTATCGCAGCTTTCGCCAAATGTGCGAAGGGTGGACCAAAAATTTGGCATTGTTGTTTCCACACGCTGGGCGATTTGCTGTACTGCGATTTATTCAATTTGTTCTAATCGTCGCGGGCGTGGTAGGCGCGATCCTCTTTGCCTGGCACGGGTTTCTGGAGACTGCGGCATGGAGCGCGGCCTTGGTTGTCGTTTTATATGCGCTACTCTCATTCAGAATTCTCAAGGCGCATTTTTCCTGGGATGCAAACATCTGCGCATTCTTCGGCCTCCCGCTGTTTGCGTATCTTTTACTGCGTTCCGCGCTCGTTCATAAGAAGGGCAATGTAGAGTGGAAGGGAAGGATTTACTCCGGTCAGGCTCGGATTTCAGTCTCGATATGAACATACCAACTGGAACGAAAATTTACATTGGGCCTCCGGCCAAACCGATGCCTGTTGAGACTAGGGAGAAGATTACGCAGGCTTTGAAAAACATTGAAGGCATTCGAGAAGCCCACTTGCCCCAGTGCTACGCTGAGGGAGTGATCGATCCATCTGCTCAAGTCTTGTTTTTGGTTGTTCAGGCAACCGATGTTAAAACTCTGGTTTCAACTGTCCAGAGAAATCTTTCCACTGTGCTGCCACCCGATGAGTTTTTGGACGTATTTCCACTCTCCGAAAACTCACCGCTACTCGAACCCGTACGGGCATCGCAGTGTCGACTGGAGCACTAGGCAAGAATGGTCTATTTAACACGCAAAGCCGAATTTTCCGCTTCGCACTATTACCACAATCCGGATTTCACGCCGGAAGAAAATCAGCGCGTTTTCGGCAAATCCGGCAACCCCAACGGGCACGGCCACAACTACACGCTCGAAGTCACGGTGAAGGGCGAAGTGGATCCCCGTTCTGGTTTTGTGGTTGATTTGAAAAAGTTGAAAGACATTCTCAATCGCGAAGTCCTCGATGCCCTGGATCATCGCTTCCTGAACAAAGAAGTTCCGGAATTTTTTCAGCAAGTGCCCACCACGGAAAATTTGGCGATTGCCATCTGGCAGCGCATCCAGCCCAAGCTGCAAAACGCGCAACTCCATCGCGTGCGGGTGTACGAGACCCCCAACCTCTTTGTTGATTTCTATGGTGAAACATGAAAGCCTACCTCACCCGGCGGTATATGTTTTCCGCGTCGCACCGTCTGCACAGCAACAGCATGTCAGACGCTGAGAACCGAGAAACTTACGGCAAGTGCAACAATCCCCATGGACATGGGCACAATTACACCCTGGAAGTCACGGTCAGCGGGCAGGTGCAGCCCGGCACCGGCATGGTCTGCAATCTCATGGATTTAGACGGTTTCGTGGACAAAGAAATATTGCAAAATTTTGATATTCAAAATTTGAACTTGTTGCCAGAATTCGCTGCCGAGGTGCCCACCACGGAAAACCTTTGCATCGTGCTCTACGATATTTTGCAGCGCGGATTCACCAGCGCTCATCTGGAAAGAGTGCGGTTGGAAGAGACCATGATGAATTCTTTTGAATATGCGGGCGGCGCGGAAATTCGTCCGTAGCGTTGCCTCGCACTTGTCCGTAAATTCGGAGCTCTTGAAAATTTATGAGAACACCCGCGGAAGCAAACACTGTAACCAGCGCCAGTTTTGAAGAGCTGGTGCGCGAGATGATCGTCCGCCTGAGCGAAGATCCCGACCGCGAAGGCCTGCAGCGCACGCCAGAACGCGTTCACCGCGCTTACGAATTTCTCACCAAGGGCTACCACGAAGATCCAGAGGCCATGCTGAAAAAGGCCTTGTTCACTGTCACTTACGACGAAATGGTGATTGTGAAAGACATTGAAATGTTCAGCCTTTGTGAACATCACATGCTGCCGTTCTTCGGCAAAGTGCATGTCGCATACATTCCCAACGGCAAGGTGATCGGTCTCAGCAAAATTCCGCGGCTTATCGAAATATTTTCGCGGCGGCTGCAAATTCAGGAGCGGCTGACCACGCAAATTGCTGAAACCATCCAGAACGCGATTCACCCGCAGGGCGTGGGTGTGGTCATTGAGGCCCGACATCTCTGCATGATGATGCGCGGAGTGGAGAAGCAGCATTCTGCTGCCGTTACATCCTCTATGCATGGCTGCTTCCGCAATGAGGAAGAGACGCGCAGTGAATTCCTTTCGCTGATCCGCCAGCGTACGAACGGCCTTTAAGTTTCATGAATTGTGTAGCGCCGGGGCCGAGCCGCGCTGAGTGAAATCGAAGGGAGCTGGCACCACACGAACGCTAGAGCGCAGGCATCACTGATATCCATAGCGATAGCTGCCCGCCCTCTGCGGGAAAACTTTAATCAGAATAATTCCGGCCACAAATCCTCCCACATGCGCCCAAAACGCCACTCCTCCCGAACTGCGGCTTGAAATCGCTATTTGTGTGGCCGCACCGCTCAGAAACTGCAATAGGAACCAATAGCCAAGGACAATCCACGCAGGAAGCCACCAGAAGGTGAAGAAAATAATGAGCGGCACCAGCGTCAAGACTTTCGCTCGCGGGTAAAGCAGGAAATAGGCGCCCATGATTCCGGCAATCGCGCCGCTCGCCCCCACCGTGGGAATGTTCGATCCTGTGTTGAGAAGAATGTGCGTGACGCCAGCGGCGATTCCGCACAACAGGTAAAAAATCAAATAGGTAAAATGTCCGAGCTGGTCCTCAATGTTGTCGCCAAAAATCCACAGTACCCACATGTTGCCGATAATGTGCAGCCAGCCGCCATGCAGAAACATGGATGTCAAAATTGTCAGGAAGGCCCCCGGTAGTAGATAGGCATGCGCTCCTGCCAGGGAACTCGAAAAGTGGCCCGGCACCATTCCAAATTCATAAATCAGCCCATTCAAGGCGCGGGGGCTTTGCGCCTTCACCGAGAGTTCGAAAAAAAACACCGCCACATTTAGGGCAATCAAAAAATAATTCACAAACGGCGTGCTGTAACGGGGCTGGTCGTCGCGTAGGGGAATCATAGGGAATCTGGTAATTTAGTAATTGAGCAATTGCAATTGCGCAATCTGTAACTTTAAGGTGCGTGAATTTTACGGGCCCGGTTCAATGAGTTGTTGCCCATCCCCTGTTCTGATCAAATTACTAAGTTACTCGATTACCAAATTACCAAATTTATTGATCTCCCATGAATGCCGTTCTTGTAGTCGATAAACCTTCGGGCCTCACCTCGCATGATGTCGTCAATCGTGTGCGGCGCATTTTAGGGGAGCGCTCCGTCGGCCATCTGGGCACGCTTGATCCCATGGCCACTGGAGTCCTCGCGCTAGTCGCCGGCAGCTTTACCCGGCTTGCGCAGTTTTACGCGTCGTCGGAAAAATGCTACGAAGGCGTCATTCGCTTTGGCTACGCGACCGACACTTATGACGCTGAAGGTGAAACGACCTCCACGCCGCAAACCGTGCAGCTATCGGCGGGGAAGATCACGGAGCTTGCCGGCAGGTTTTCCGGGGTGGTCGAGCAGCTTCCGCCGCCGTTTTCAGCGAAGAAAATCCAGGGAGTTCCCGCTTACAAACTGGCCCGCAAGCGCCAGGAGGTGGTGCTGAAACCGGTAAAAGTGGAGATCAAGGAATTTGCGATTACCCGGCTGGAATCCGACCGCGCGCACTTTCGCGCTCACGTTAGCTCCGGCACCTACCTGCGCTCCATCGCGCACGACATGGGACAGCTTATGGGTTGCGGGGCGCATCTGGCATCTCTACGACGCACGGTATTAGGGGAATTTAATCTCGCTGAGGCCCATACTCTCGAAGCGCTCCAGGAGGGCGCTGCCAGCGGACAGCTCGATGCTGCGCTGATCCACCCGCGAAAACTTCTTCCGCAGCTTCCATGCGTAACCGCCGACGAAGATGGTGTTGCCTGCATTCGCAACGGACGCGCGCTCAACCTGCCTGAATTCTCGCAGGCCCCCATGGTGAAGGTTTTTGCTAGTCAAAAAGACTTGATCGCCCTGGCCACGCGCATTGCCGGAACGCTGTTTCACCCCAAAATCGTGCTGGCTGGGGCGCTGCAACCGGAATACGCTGCAAAGCGCTAAAAGTGACCATGGCGGTGACTTCAGGGTTCCGCCCTTGGTGCGGCAAACTGGTCTGCAAATCCGCTGTCCATGCGCGTTCTACTGCTAGAATTGCTTTTGTATTCGGTTGTTTTGTGTTCGGGTGGTCTGCGTCCAACGAGTCCAAAGAGTCTGGCTGTGAAACGAATCCTGATTTTCGCCTCGGTGTGCGGCTGTTTGTTGCTGCTGCATTTTTCCGCCTATGCTAAAGAAGTTCCCACCGTCCGTCATGTGGATGTTTTGAGCAGCGGAAGTCATCTGGAAATTGAAATCACAACTTCAGAGCCGCTGACCCCACACACGCAGGTGATTACCGGTCCCGACCGCCTTATCGTGGATTTTCCCGGCGCCTTGCCCGACGCAAAGCTGCATAACCTCTCCGTGAATCGCGGCGAGGTAAAGGGCGTTCGCATCGGATTGTTTACCCAGAACCCGCCCACCACGCGAGTGGTATTTGACCTGAAGAACGCGCCACAGTATCAGATATTTCCTTCGGGCAAAACTTTGATCGTGAAGCTGGGTGCATCGCTGCCAGCCGATGTTCCTTCTGATGCTCGTTCCACTTCGCGTCTCAATGGCGGGTCTCCGGCGGTGCTGAAGCAGGTGAGCGCAAAGGGAATTGGCATGGTCACCGGAGGAACGGTCACGCCGCTTGCGGTTGCTGCTTCGATTTCGGTTCCAGCCGTTGCGCCGGATGTTCGCGTGGAATTCCGGGATGGAAAACTTAGCATTTGGGCTGACAAAGCGACGCTGGCCAGCGTTCTCTATGAAATTCAGCGGCACACCGGCGCGGAAGTTTCCATTCCGCCTTCAGCTTCGCAGGAAAAAATTGTGGCCGATATTCCTCCATCGCCCGCGCGGGAGGCCATTGCTGCGCTTCTCGACGGCTCTAACTTCGATTTCATCCTTGTCGGCTCCGATAAGAATTCGCAGGCGCTGCACAGCATCATCCTGACGACGCGCGGGCAGGACAGCGCATCCGACCAGGCATTTTTCCCCGCCGTTCAGTCTCCACCTGAGTCGAACCCTCAACCCGACGGCCGGACTGACCTTCAGGACACGCCGCCGTCTGACGTACAATCCACGCCCGACCCGCAACCGGACATGGTGCCGCAACCGCAGCCCGAGAATCAGGACTCGCAGAACTGAGTGACGTTGGACTGACTCAGGGTGCAATTTCTGGAAAGCTATCTCGCAACGAATTAAGCAAATGAACGCGGTTTCTCAGCGGCTAAGCCGAAACATTTGTGGGGATTATTGGCACGACTGAAGTCGTGCCTTCCCAAAATCAATAAAGGCGTGTCACACCCAAACAGTTTATGAGATAGCAGCTAGTTGTGAATCAGCCGCACGGGAATCGGGGAAGCGCCGCCGCCGGACACCGGAGATGCGGCGGAAGGATTATCGCCGCATCCCACGACGTTCAATACAGTCCCATTGATTTGCCCCGTAGTAAATCCGACGCTATTCACGAATACTTGTAAAAATCCAATCACCGTTACTTGCCCAGTACTAGGGTCGCTGGAATTATCAAAAATTGGAAACGTCATAATGGAGTTGCTTGTGTTTACCAACTGCCCCGACGACGGACCGCTATTGGCAGTGATCTTCATGGGGGCAGTCGGATAGTTTGAAGTATCTAAGGTGTCCGCGGGCAACCCGAACGGCTTCATTGCACATTCTTGGAGTGAGAAGAATGTGGTGGTGTCGCCGTATCCCTGGTAGGTGATTTGCACGCTTGCTTTGGGATTATTTCGTCCACACTGGTAGATGTTCATGTCACAACATTCCAGACTCTGTTCCAGGGGTAGTCCTCCCCTGGCACAGGCTGGACAACTCGGGGTTGAAGCCGGTGTCGAAGGCGATGCGGGCATTGGCTGGATCGGCACGTAACTTCCGGCATTGACGCTCGCAGGTTTGGTTGGGCACGTGGTGCCTCCGCCGCGCCTTCTCCCCCCACGTGAAGGCTGGCATTGGGAGCTAAGATTAATAGGTTCGCCGATGAAGCTACCGGTTACGGCTCCCTTTTCGGGGTCAATGTACGCATTCCCAGAAGTTTTGTCTGTATTGGGAATGACAAGAGGCTTGACGCAACTCGGCGCACTTGCGACGAAACTGCCGCCATCCGTCTGCGAATTCGAAGGATTGTAAGCTTCCGCGACCGCCGTTGCACTTACGCTCAGCAAGGTTACGCCCCAAATTTTGGAAAAGAAAATTGGCAGGCTTGTCTGCTGTACTTTGACCGTGACTTGAGGATTCCCCGGATGAGTCGTGTCGTCGAAGGTTGCGCTTTGAACTGTGGGCGGCGTGCCGCCAACATTGTTTTTTGACACGGCCGCATTGATGTAGCCAGTGGCCATACTTTCAGCCAATGTCTTTACATCCGGATTATTGGGAGTGGTGGTGAAACCAGAGTCCACAAATGCCTTCGCGCCAGCCAACGCGACCGCATCGGCGGCCCGCTGCGCTTCGCCGCGCGCTGAATACAGGGATGCCACATCTATCCCCAACGCGGCCATCGCGAATAGGCTAACGAGACTAAAAGCAACAATGGCCAGCGTCTGGCCTTGCTCCCTTTTACGTGCGTGGACAAAAGGACTTTTTCGCATTGGATTACCTCTTCAGTCCATGTTCGGAATTACAGCATCACCCGGAACTGGATTTGTAGTGCCACTGGCCCCCGGAGCAATAAGCTGAATCACTTTGTTGAAATGCCACTGAAACGGATATTGAATATTCACATGTGTACAGACCACGTTGATGTTGAGTGTCGCAGAAAATGCTGACGTTGCACGTTCAATCGTGACAGTGAGTGTACCGGCGGGGCAGGTGGCGCCTACAGCCTTCCACGTGACTTGGTCTGGCGTCCCTGTCCGGGAGACGCGTCCGCCTGACTGCGAGTCTCCCAATCCACAATCGTCAATTTTCGATGCTTTAAGGTCGGAATCGATTAAGTCGCGTATTGCTTTTACTGAAGGTGGTGCTGTCTGGCTCAAATCCGCCGTCGGTTGGGATGATCCTAAGCGCGCAGCTTCTCGGGCAATATTGTTCAACTGCTGTTTTAGAGTGAATGCTTGGCCAAAATCGAAAATCCCGACGACCAGCACCAGCAGGATTGGCAGCACGACGGCGAGTTCTACCAACTGGTTCGCGCATTCTCCGCAGCCCAGTCGCCAGATTTCGGTTCTAAACGTTCGGAAATGGGGACTGGCGGAGGACATCAGTTTTCCTCTTGCATCTGTACGTCTGCCTTGATCTGAATTTGGCTCACAGAGGTGAAGGGGATTGAGAAGTTATAAGGATACTGAAAGCTTACCGAAACTCCGCAAACCGGTTGCGCACCGGAGCCTGCTACCTCGGTTGAATTAAGTTCAATTCCTTGGCAGACCGTCACGTTACTGGCTGTTGTGGTGCATGCATTGCTCGCAATGACTCCCGGGCAGGGAATCATTGCGCTAGGGGAGTATGTCTGGATTGAAGCGGTATTGATGTGCGAAGCCTGTAATGCCTGTGTTACGGTGGCAGCTACTTGATCCGCCGTTATGGCCGAAGCGGTGCAACTTGCGCAGGTTGACACAATTGCCGCGCGCGCTCCCTCCCTGGCCGCATGATTCATTGTCGAATAAATGTTATAGGCGCGTCCAAACCAGTAAATGCCAATGAGCAGCAGAAACAAAATCGGCAGCACGACGGCGGCCTCGGCGATCTCTTGACCGGCCGTTTCTTTGAACAATCGTTTTGCCCAACGAAATCTCATCGCACAACCTAATGAACCATCGGCTAAGCCGCCATGCCTACGTAAAAGACCACAGCCAGCGCCAGTGCTACTCCGAATGGTACTTTGGTGGACTCCGGATTATCCAGTGAAAGTTCAGGCCCCGGCAAATGCAGGGTAAAGAGCGACGCCAGCATGTGCGCGATATTGTGCAGCGTTCGCCCTACCCGTTTCTTCCAAATCACAAGCCCGACGGCCATGATGCCAGCGGCAAAAATCGCCAGAATCAGCACGGCCACCAATCGTGATGGGCCGAGCCAGGCTCCCAAAGCGCCTACCAGCTTCCAATCACCCGCGCCCAGCGCTCTTAGCAACACGAAGGGCAGCAGTACCGCCAAGCCCAGCCCGGCGCCCAGCAACGCCGCCTTGGCTCCCTGCCAACGTCCTGCGTAGGCGTTTACGGCGATCCCGAGCAAAAACGCGGGCACGGTTAACCAATTGGGAATGCGGCGCGTCCGCCAATCCGTCCAGCCGGCGGCCAGAGCCAGCACGATGCAGAGCATCCAAAGCTGGCCCCCGGCGTTATGGCGCAAAGGATGATCGTCGAGAATCTGGAACTGCTGGAGTACTGCCAATGGAATGATTTAAGACCCCAATTTGTGGGCTTTATGCGTACTCCCCTGGCCCAAGGAACCGCCTACCAATACAGGCGGATTCTCACATAGGAGTGTAGGCAAGTCAATGAGCGTGACGGGAAATAGCAGAGGCTCGACGTCCGGATTTTCCCCATTGCAAATAAAACAAAAACCGCGGAAATCAGAAGATCTCCGCGGTCGTTTTTGTTGAACTCGTTACAAACTATTTACTGGTTGGAAGCGTGCGCTGACGTGCGTTCCGCCATTACTTTTCTGGCATTGTCCGCCAACTGCTTGGCCTGGGGCATCAGTTCGAGAGCTTTGAGCACCTGCGGATCACTTTGCGCCCGCACCTGCAAGCCTTTTTCTTCGCCAAAGGCATCCACGAAAATCTCGCTCTTGATGGAGGACTTCAGCCAATCCGCGTTTTGCACCAGATCAGCCGGAGTGTATTGGATTTTCTGGTCATCCAACGATTTGCGAAATTCCTGCATGACCTGGTCATCCACCTCGAACGCATCGGTCACGTGATGAGTATCGGTGTAGTGCTGCGCGAAGTTGAAGAACGCGTAATGGATCAGCAGCGTGTCCTGGAAGGCGTTGGACTTGATAGGGGTAAGTTTCACATCCGGAGTGATTCCGCCGCCGCCATATACGGTGCGACCGCTGTCGGTGAGCTTTACCTCGTGGTTGGAGGTGCCGTTCTCATCCGTGTCGCGGTCAAAGTAGTAGTCGTAGAGAGAAATGTTGGAATAATCGCGCTGAATTAAGCGCCCGCTGGGGGTGTAGTATTTGGCCGTTGTCAACGCCAGCCCAGTGTTTTCAGAAAGAGGAAATACCGTCTGCACCAGGCCTTTGCCGAATGTGACCTCGCCCGCAATCAATCCGCGGTCGTGGTCTTGAATTGCCCCCGCCAGGATTTCGGCGGCAGACGCCGATCCGCGGTTTACCAGCACCACGATTGGATAATCCTTCCCACCGTTTCCGTGAACCGCTACATAACGCTTTTCCGGTGAAGAACGCCCGTGGTGGGACACAATCAGTGCGCCTTTGTGAAGGAACTTGTCGGCCACGCCCACGGCTTCATTCAGCAATCCACCGGGATTTTGGCGAAGATCGAGCACCAGGCCTTTTAATCCGCCTTCCTGATCGAACTCATCGAGCGCGTTTCCTACTTCATGCTCGGTGGTTTCGTTGAAGCCGGTAATGTGCATGTAGCCGATGCCTGGACGAATCATGAAATGCAAATCCACGCTGTAGCGGGGAATTTCCGCGCGGGTCACGGAAAAGTCCAAGGGCTTTTCGGAGTCTTCGCGCAGCATGGTGATGTGCACGGTCGTGCCTTTGGGCCCCTTCAGCAGGTCGGCCACATCGCCGGTGTTCATGTTGTCGGTGGGCTTGCCGTCCACGGCGGCGATAATGTCGCCGGGGCGAATGCCAGCTTTGTACGCCGGACTTCCCGCGAAGGGAGCAATCACGATGACGCGGTTGTTGCGCGCCCCGACTTTCATACCGACGCCGTAGTAGTTGCCGCGCTGGTCTTCCTTCAACAATCCGTAAGCTTTGGGATCAAAAAAATTAGAGTGCGGATCAAGCACGTGCAGCATGCCGGGAATTGCGCCATCGTAAATCGCCTTGTCGGGATTCACGGGGTCGGCATAATTCTGCTCGACGACGCTGTACACGTCGGTGAATTCCTTCATGCTTTCGCGAATATCGGCGTCGCTGCTGGAGGCTGACGCGGGGTTGATCTTTTGTCCAAAGACCAGTCCCAGAAAACCGCAAAGAAGCAGAATAAGAACAACCAGGAAGAGATTCCGACCAGTACTACGGGCCATCTAGATTTTCCTTGGGCTTGAGGCAGTTCCTGCCAAGCCGCGTATGGGCAGTATATCACTTAAAACAAACGTAAAAAACGGGTTAGAGGCGGGCACGTTACTCAAAAGTACCCGCCTTTTCTTGCTTAGATGTCGCCCCGCTTTTGACGATGCAAAGGTGTTCCATGCGCGCGGAATTATTCCGGGCGCACTGGTGTCAGGATTGAAACCTTTGAAAAACTAATTCTTTAAATCCGTGGAAGGATTGCTTAAAGCGATCAATTTTCCCACGGGATATTCTTCTTCCGTCAGGGGGTGGGAGATGTCTGCATTCTTGATTTTGAGCACTTCTCCGCTGCGAACCCCTTGCAAGATCAGGCTTTGCGCTTCAAGCCCGATCACCCGGTACTTTTCGCTGAAGATTTCGCTCTGGGACATACCTCATTAGATGCCGATTTGGGGAATTTTCCACCATTATTTGCATGTGAATTTCTTCGCTATGCGTTTTTGTAGCATGTGGCGAAACCTTACAAAAAATGGGAGCTCTCGGGAAAATCGATATCTTTAACTTAGATGGAGCAAGGCGCACAAAAAGATAAGGGGATTTTGTCTCGTTACTCTTGAGGTTCAGATGGAACCAGGGGCGCAAATCAACATCCAGGTCGGCCTCTCTAGTTGCTAGAGTTCGCGGATTGCCAAGGTGTTGGGAGCAACGCTTTCGCAATCCGTGAACTCTCCAGCTCCATACCGCGTTTTTATTAAGCCGCGGATTCAGCGACGTTTGGTGCCGGCAGCTTTGCTGCGATGACGTCAATTTTTTCAATCGCAGGCGGGCGAGCAAAAAGATCGGCGGCCTTTGCCATAAGCGCCTCAGCGACTCGTCCCGCCAGATGTGCCTGCCGTCCTTGCTCGTTCTGAAAAACATCAAAGATACCGAATGTAGTCTGGTTCATCCGGATCGCAAACCAGGCAGTTGTTTCTGGTTCATCCTCGACAAGTGCCTGACCGGACTTTAGAAAATTTTCGACTTCGGTTTCTTTGCCGGGCTTGGCTTCAAGACGGACATATAGAGCGAGTTTTACGTTTGCCATGTAGATATCTCCTAGGTAGATGTTACTGGTTGGATGTGAGAATTTGTCGCGCGGCGCAAGATAAATACCGCGCGCGACAAATTATTTACAATCCTGCTACTTCACATCCGCTGAGCTATCTCCCTCGTAATGCATGATGTAGTAATTTTCCTCCCATTTATACCCCCAAGAGTCGCCTGAAGGCACCCGATGATGCGTCATTGATAAGCATATCGTGACACGATATACTTGAAAGCCGGTATCCTTGGCAGGGAGGGCCGCACGCATGATCGCTGTTCGTCTTGTACGCCTGATCGAAGTTCACTCCGAGGTGCTTACCGAGGAGTTGCTGGTTAAGTTTCAAACGTCGCCCCGTACTGCCGACTTGCAAAAAGTTCCTCTCTACGAGTTGCGCGCGCGAAGTTCCGAAATTCTCCGGCATTTGAGTGAATGGCTCCTTTCCAAGGCTGAGTCAGACATCGAGGGTCGTTATCGCGAGATCGGCGCGTTGCGGGCTTCGCAAAACGTTTCTTTTTCGGATTTTTGCTGGGCCATTGTGCTGACCAAAGAGCACATTTGGGATTTCATCCAGCAGCACGGCTTTCTGCAAGGTCCACTGGAAGTGTACGGAGCCATGGAATTCCTTCGCCTGCTCGACCAGTTTTTTGAGCGGGCGATTTGCTACGCTGCGGAAGGATACGAACGCTCCAAAACAGAAACTTTAAGTTATGTAAGCGTCTCCCGCCACGCTGCCACGCCGCTTAAGCGCTTGTAGTGATGCGTCTGTACCGGTCCTCAATCGTGGTGTGAATATCTGGATGAAACCCGCTCCCGATTTTCCATCTTCCTGGAAAATTTTGATGGCTCATACGTACGTTGACTGTCCATTTCCGGTCACCGCGTATTCAGAGGCGGACACTGTTTTCCTTGCAACCGGGATGTTCAGCGTTTAAAACCCACAACTTAAGCGAAAGTATAAATGGCAGCTCGATTGCGCCTTCTGCGCTGAAGATCTAAAGGGTTTGTCTTATGCATGACCTGAAATTCGCCTTGCGGCAACTTCGTAAATTTCCCGGCTTCACGGCGACCGTTATTTTGACGCTGGCGCTGGGTATTGGGGCTAACACGGCGATTTTTACACTTGTTCACGCCGTGCTGCTGAAGTCGCTGCCGGTTGCCGATCCATCAAGTCTTTATCGCGTTGGAGACCGGGACGATTGTTGCGTGGATGGCGGCTTCCTCAATGATGATGGCGATTTTGACCTGTTTTCTTACGACCTGTACCTCCGTTTTCGCGACGCCGCGCCGGAATTTGAAGAGCTGGCTGCTTTTCAGGCCGGGCTTCCCAGCATGAACGTCCGCCGGCAGGGAAGCCAGGCCAAGACCGAGTACGTGGAATTCGTTTCGGGTAACTACTTTTCTACTTTCGGCGTGGGCCCCTTCGCAGGCCGCGCTATTGTGCCCCCCGATGACACGGCGGGGGCAATGCCAGTCGCCATGTTGAGTTATGACGCCTGGCAATCTGATTACGCTGGCGATCCTTCCATCATCGGGTCCACCGTTTTTATGCAGAGCCGGCCGGTGACGATCATTGGCATCGCGCCGCGGCATTTTTTCGGCGACCGGGTTCGAAACGATTCGCCTGCTTTTTGGGTACCGCTTGCGGCGGAGCCGATAGTGGATGGCGAAAACTCCATCCTGAATCATCCAGACACGAACTGGTTGTACATGATCGGACGCGTAAAGCCAGGGACAAATCCACTCGCCCTGCAATCCAAATTGTCCGCGACTCTTCGGCAATGGATGCCTTCCCAGGCTTCTTATACGGCGAATGGGAGTAGTTCGCAGATTGCCAAACAACATGTCGTGCTGGCCCCGGGCGGCGCCGGCGTGCAGAACATGCAACAAGAGCAGGGTAGTGGCCTGAAGTTGCTCATGATTATTTCCGGACTGGTACTACTAGTGGCCTGCGCGAACGTGGCAAATCTCATGCTTGCCCGCGCGACCACGCGGCGCTCTGAAATTTCCGTGCGCATGGCTTTGGGGGCGGCCCGCGCACGCCTGGTGCGCCAGATGCTTACCGAAAGCGTAGTCCTGGGATGTTTGGGAGGAGCGGCCGGGCTGGCGTTTGCTTATGCGGGCACGCGCATGATCGTGACGCTGGCATTCCCAGACTCGAAGCATCTGGGCATTGATGTCAATCCTTCGGCTGTCGTGCTGGGTTTCGCTTTCGCAGTTTCGCTCTTTACGGGAATTGTATTTGGGATCGTGCCCGCATGGATTACCTCGCGCTCGAATCCTTTGGAGGCGCTCCGTGGCGTTAACCGATCTACCCGCGACCGTTCTTCTTTGCCGCAGAAGAGCTTGATCGTTTGCCAGGTGGCACTTTCGCTCGTGTTGCTGATGGCTGCGGGGTTGCTCACTCAGACCCTACGCAACCTTGAGCATCAGAATTACGGAATCGCTACCGCGAACCGGTACATTCTGTATCTAGATCCTAAGGGCGCCGGATACACGACCGAGACAAATACCGCGCTCAATGAACAACTGGAACGCGAATTTTCCGCTGCCCCCGGAGTGCAGAGCGTGGGGTTGGCGCTTTACAGCCCTCTGGGAGGGGACAACTGGGGAGACACCGTCTATTTCGAAGGTCGGCCCGCGCCAGGACCAGGATCAGATAGCAATGCATCATGGGATCGCGTAAGCCGGAACTTTTTTGCAGCGGTCGGTCAGCATATTCTTCGTGGCCGAGGATTTAACGAGCAGGACACTCCGACCTCGCGCCTGGTGGTGGTTGTAAACGAGGCTTTCGTTAAGAAGTTCTTTCCCAAGCAGGGGCAGGACCCTCTCGGGCAGCACTTTGGAACTTATGATCAGAAATATGCGGGAAAATACGAAATCATCGGCGTAGTAAGCGACGCAAAATACGTTTCGCCGCGGGAGCCTGTGCGGCCCATGTTTTTCCGAGCCCTCAACCAGCGGGACACGGCGATCACGGAGCCAGCCGCGATGACAGGCGAAGGCCGGTCTCTGTTCATTGATTCGATTACCCTGCAATATGCCGGAAGCCCGCAGAGCCTTGAGGCTCTTGCCCGCCGCACATTGGCGAACATTAATCCGAACCTTACCATGAGTGATTTTCACTCCCTCGAATATCAGGTGGCAGATAACTTTAACCAAGAGCGGCTGATTGCACGCCTAACTATGCTTTTCGGATTTGTGGCACTGGCGCTGGCTTCGGTGGGGCTCTACGGCCTTACCGCTTACTCGGTGGCGCGCCGCACGGGTGAAATTGGCGTTCGCATGGCGATGGGTGCGACCCGGAGCCATGTGATCGCTCTAATCATGCGCGGCGCAATGTTCCAAATCGCGATTGGTATTGCCATCGGAATTCCAGTGGCATTGCTCGGAGGCCGTGTGATGGCTAGCCAGTTGTATGCCGTTCGCACCTACGATCCGGTTACGCTTGCCTTTGCCGTGGCAGTTCTCGCCGCCAGCGCCGCGCTGGCGGGGTTCGTTCCCGCAAAACGAGCTTCCGGCATCGAGCCCATGAACGCACTGCGCACCGAATAGAGGACTGGCGACTGGGGCTTCACCGGGAAAGCCCTGCGAGTTGGGCAGAATCCAATCGAATGGACGGCCGCCGTCCCGCGAGGGAAAGTTTGACTGGTCACGCCGCCGGATACACTCCCAGTACCTTGACCGGGTCGGCAATCTCGGCCAAGTGCCGTAACGCATTTTTTGTAGTCGCGTCGTCTCCGCGCAGAAGATCGACGTAGAAGACGTACTCCCAGGGACGCCCACGCATGGGCCGCGACTCGATCTTGCTTAGGCTTATGTCGCGCGAGGCGAACACTCCCAGGGCTTTGTGTAACGCTCCCGGGATGTTCTTTACTACGAAAGCAATGGAAGTCTTATTCGCTCCGGGCAAAACCTTGCGCGAGCGCCGCACGAGGAAGAAGCGGGTGAAGTTCTGCTTGTCATCCTCAATTCCAGCGGCCAGTATTTTGCCTCCATACACAGAAGCCGCGTGGCGGCTGGCGATTCCCGCGGCGTCTGTAAGTCCCTCAGCAATCACGTGCTTCACGCTGCCCGCCGTGTCGTAAAAAGCCACGGGCCGGATTTTCAGGTGTTTCTGGAAGAAGTCTCGGCACTGATCAAGCGCCACTGGATGCGACAGCGCCTGTCGCACATCCTTCAACTTCACCCCTTTACCGGTAATTAAGTTGTGAACGATACGCAGGCGGAATTCTTTCTGGATGAAGACCTTGCGCGCAAATAGCAGATCAAAGTGTTCGGTGACTGATCCGGCCAGGGAGTTTTCAATGGGAATGACCGCCACATCCACCTGTTTTCGCTCCAGTCGGTCAAAAACTTCCCTGGACCGCGCGCAGGGCACAATGCTGCATCCGGGAACCATCTGCCGGGCTGCTTCGTGACTGAAAGCGCCCGCCTCGCCTTGAATCGCCACTTTCATAAGATCGCTACTTTCATATCAGCAACTCCGTCAGCAACTTAGCTGGCCCGGGCTGCGGAAAGCAAATCTTTTCGTAAAACAAAGGCATTCACGCCATTCGGATAGTAATGGGCGAGCGTCTTGAAAGCGAAGTACTTGTGCCTGTCGTAAAACGCCAGGGCGGCTTCGTTGTCCACAGCCGCTTCAAGAATCACGGTGTAGCACTTCGCCTCGCGAAGGCGCTCTTCGGCAGTCGTTAGAAGTTTAGAGCCGATCCCGTGCTGCCGGACTTCAGGAAGTACGTCAATGGTAATGATATGTCCTTCATTGCGGCGGCTGATTTCCGCGACGATGAAGCCGACAATAGTTTTGTTTCGCGCGTTTTTACTGTTTGAGCCTTGGCTGGAGGCTGATTCTTCAGGAGTTTCCTGCTCCGCTACTACGGTAAATGCGCTCCATCGCCGAATGTAAGCAGAAAGCTCCTGCCGTGAGTAGGAGATGCCGGGAGGAAAGCATTTCTGATCAATTTCCCAGAGAACTTCAAAATCGCCGGGACGTAATTTTCGCAGGGTGAAGTCCACGCAAATATTGTAGCGGCAGAGCTTGAGCGATGGGCAATTCCCGTAAACGGCACGCTTTGCAAAGCAGCCGCCGGGACGGGAAATTTATTCTGCAAATACCGAGGAAAATCTTGCAGAGCTTGCACCCCGCGACGTAACATCCGCATCAGAGGTTTGTGTGAGCAAGCTCCTGATTGACGCGCTGGCTGCGGCTTTTCTGGCAACCGTCTGGTATGTCTGGGGCTCGCGCTACAATCGTCGCAAAGGTATGCGCGCGCTGCGCTGGTTTGAAGCAGCCTGCTCCGTGAGCGGCGAGGTGGTCGAATCCCACTGGGGAAACATCTCGCAGTTGCACGCTAAATTGCGATTTGCCGCCCACTGGTTTGAGAATGCCCATGTAACCATCCGGCTGGTTCCCCGGCCTCTGCCGATTCAATGGCTGTTCTCCATTTGGCGAAAGCAAAAAGAGACGCTAACCTTTGTGGCCGATCTTGACGGGCAACATGGCTTGAGCCTGGAGTTGTTACGTCACCGCTGGGTTACCCATAAACACATTCACACTTCTACCGAAGCGCAACATTGGACGGTCTCGCGGCCCGGCCCCGTTATTCTCACCACCCGTACGCAATGGGCGCAGGAGCTTACGCCGGTGGTCAATACGCTGATGACCTCCCGAGGGCATGACTTGATAAGCGTGCGCTTCCGCCGCAGTTCTCCGCACCTGGAAGCAACTGTGGCGCTTGACGCCATCACTGACGAAGAAGCAGCTATTGGATTCCTTGGGGTGCTGCGGGAACTTGCCTCCAGCGCGTCAGCTCAACGGCAGTAGGTAATTTACGCGGGTAGGAGTGCCCGCGCCACACAAGCTTTAATGTCTTAAAGCCTCCAGGTCTTTCTCTTCAAGCAGTTGCAGTTCAATCCATCCTTCGGGAGGCAAAGCGTCGGCGGGCAAGCCGTTTTGCCAAAGGCTGAAGCGTAGGCGCAGGCGTTTTGCCACCGGGGCGGCGTTTTTCGTCTGGGAGGACGATAGGCTGACCGGCGACGCTAACAACCAACTGAGCGGCAAACCGAATTCGAAGCTGCGAACGAGCGCCAGTGACGCTTCATTTTTGGGATTGGCTGAACTGCTTAGGAGTTCCTGTTCACCCGAATTTGCGACTTCCCAGGACTGGATCCTTTGTCCAGCGACGCTTACGTCCATTCGTAGAGCGCGGCGCGGACGCGATGCGTCATCAGCCCAGGATTCCAGGTTCACTACGAGTTTGAACTCGCCTTCGGGAACTTTGCCGATAAAGTCGAGGCGCCCGTAAACATTCGCTTCATCAATTCCGGCATAAGCGGACTCCAGCATAAACTGCTTGCCGTGCATGGCTCCCGCCCGGTTATCCGCGTGATGGATCGCCGCGCCCATCCATTCAAAGTAGCGCACGCGCTCTCCGGTAATATGCGGATGAATATAAGCCGTTTGCGGGATGATCTCGAGCTGAGCGACGCTTCCGATGATGGGCTGCGATAAATAATCTGGCGGCGTCGCGCCCAGCGTCTGGTAAATGTTGGAAAGATGCTTACGATATAACTCGTCGAACTCGCGGTCATTGGCCGAGTGATGCTCGGGTCCATACCACCAATTCCAGTCGCTACCCTCGGCGATGAGCAACTCTTCATGGGCCAGAGCGCGCTGTGCTTCAGAAGCAGTGGAAGCTTTCTGTTCGTAAAATTGCCGCGCATGGTAGAGATAATCCCAGGCGCGGTTGTCTTCCGGGGCGCCGATCCAGACATTAAAGTTGGCATCAATCCATGAGCCCGGCACCAGGGAACTGAAGCTGGAGGTATTTTTATGTCGCGCGATCGCCTCTGCAACCGTGACTGCTTCTACTCCTGGCTCTTTCTGCAAAGCGTCATAAAAGCGGCGCAGGAATTCGCGGCCTGATTGCGGATAATATTCCCAGGCATTTTCGCCGTCCAAAATGATAGGGATCATGGCGTCGCGGCCGGAATCAAGAAGCGGCTGTGCGGCTTGCCTGATGTTGTGCATGAGATGGCTGGCGGCCTCCTGCGCAGGCATTCCGGAATAGACGAACCCCACAAGATCGGAAATTGTATGATCGCGAAAGATCATGTTCATTTCCGTCTGGCCATTCTGAAAGCGATGGATGGTGTAAAGCTTCTCGGCTAAATTCCCGGGCAATCGGCCATTTCCATCGCGGGCAAAGCCCACGCCCAGACTGCGGCCGAGCACGCCTTCATCGGTCGCCATCCACTGGACGCCGAGTTTTTGCGCGATGGAAAGCACTTCCTCGGAAACGCTACCCTCCGAGGGCCACACGCCGACGGGACGAATTCCGAATACCTTTTCGTGGAGATCAAGGCCGCGCAGAAGTTGTTCGCGCGCATCCTCGGGACGGCGGAAACGATTGTTGGGCAGCGGTAATCCGGGGCTGGATACAGCTCCGGCATTTGTATCGCAGACCAGCGGCAGAATCGGGTGGTAGAACGGAGAAGTAGAAATCTCCGCGCCTCCGCGCTTTGCGGCGGCGGCGTGGGCGGGCAATACTTTGGCCAAAAGCTCGCGCTGATGCTCGATGACAAAATTCTGTTCATCGCGGGAAAAGCCGCGGCCCTTCTGGATGATCCTCGCTACTTCCGGTTCATCGAGAAAAAACTCATCGAACCAGGCAATCTGCGAGAGAACCTGTAAGTCGGTGAAGTCCTGCGCCTGAAAATAGCGCTCGGCTTTTTCTGGTGTGTCTCCCGCGCTCTGCACGCGCTCCCAAAGCTCGCGGTATCGCGGATATCGTCCGATCAGGTTTTGCGGATTGGCCTGGAACAAATATCGAAGGCCAAAGCGGCGCTCGGCGCTGGTGAGGTCGGCGGTGGCTTTCGCGGCCACGCTCAAGAAAGGGTCCTGCGCGGTGCCGGCAACGTAATCCTGAATTTGCGTGATAAGCGAAGGGACGAGATTAAACGTCTGGTGGACGTCGGGGAACTCGTCCAACAGCTTGACCATGCCGTAATAATCTTTCAGTCCGTGGAGTCGGACCCAGGGCAGGCGATATTCGCCCGAAACCAGGTCTTTATAAAACGGCTGGTGCTGGTGCCAAAGAATTACGACGCGAGTTACAGGCATGCGGAAAATTAGTCTAGCATGGGAAACACAGGCACTTATCGGAAGAAGTGATCTGAATTATTAAGGAACCACCGGAATGGGTTCTTCGTATCAATTCTTGTAGGGTGTGTATTGTAGAGATCTAAAGGATGCGAGGTGATTGCGATGCCTTTACTTGCTTTCTTTTTCCCATTCCTGTTTCCTCCGTTTTTGGGCTTTGGATTCCTCCTCTATTTTCTGCCTTCCATCATCGCTCTCGCCCACAGCAAGCGGAACACGCTGGCGATCTTCTTGTTGAACTTCTTTCTGGGATGGACGTTCATCGGATGGATTGTAGCGCTGGTCTGGGCGGTGAAGGTGGACGTTCCGTATGTGGTGGTGCGGTAATTTGCCGCTTTCGAGAATATTTTCGCGTGGAGTACAGCGTTAATTTTTATCTGCTCTGAGGGTCAGTCTTCCGCAATTGCACTTATTTTTCCTTCAACAAAAGTGATTGTCACCATCATCCCCTTCCGCACATTCAAGACCAGCGGTGGGCGAAAGCATACGATGCAGGTTCCGTCTTTGCGCCGCACACTCGGATACACGATTCCCGCTGAGCCATTTAGCAAAAGCTTTAATCCGAGCGCTTGGGAGGCAGCGTAGGTGTTTGGGTCCAGACAATCTGTAAAATCTGAATCTCCGCGAAGGTCATGGAATTCATGGCGGAAATCAGCCCGATAATCAATGTAGGGGGAGACTTCTTCGGCCATCCATCCTATTTCTTGCAATTCTGTAGCGCGATGAAAGGCCACTTCCGTTTGCGCGGTTTGCATTTCGAAGGCTGCATACCAGGCTCCACGGCCCTCGCTGTTGAACCTTCCTCCCGCGACTGCGGCGTGCGTGAAAGATGCATTCACAATATGCGCCAGAGGAAAACCGGAAACAAGTTCTATGGCGCTGACGCCGGGTAGCCGTCCACTCTCGCCCAGCAATCTGTCGTTGGTGGCACCTTCGAGTTCGATGAGGTTGCTAAGCAAATCGTCATCGCCTTCAGCTAGCAGATTGAGAATTGGCTTGCCGTGCTCGCTATAACGGTACGGGATGAGACGATGCGTTCCGTCCTGTTCGATCTTGCTCAGATGCGGAGATTTCATCGGCCGCCGCGGCGCGCATCCAGCAATTGGCGGACCCGCAGGAATGCAGGTATGCCGCCGCTCTTTATGTAGCTAAGGGGCGAGTTTCCGGCAAACATGGGATTCGTATTTGGCAACGTAATCCAGGCATCGGCAAGCTTTTGGCTGTAAAGGATGTTCAGCGCTTTATATATCCCGACCACAAGGGAGATGCGGGTGAGCTGGTCTTCATCCAGGATCCTCGCGTCCGGGACCTTCGCATCCAAAGCTTTGCCGCCTCGGCTTTTTAGCGCGTAGAAGCTGCCGCTGGAGATGCCGCCCAGCAAGGCCCGGGTATCGTTGTCGCGCAACTTCCAATGCTCCGCGATTCGAACCATGCCTTTGATAGCCGCAGGGCTAAGGCGGCTTCTATTTTCCTTATTCGAAAGATCAACGGCCGTTTCCCAGGAGAAACCAACTACTGGTTGCTGCATCGTGGCCATTTAAAATGCTCCATTTATGGATTAATAATACTCCATATTTGATGTAATATCAATAAACGCCAATAAGTGCTTATTATCAGCACTTTAGCAGGACTATGCCCCTTGAATTTGACATGAGATGAAGAAGAAATGTGCGGTTTTTAGCGGCTAAAGCCTATATTCTGGGAAACCTCAACGGCACGACTGAAGTTCGTGCCCTTCCCCAAAATTAATTCAAAGCCCACAAGAGCAGAGGCGAATGCGAATTTCGCGACGCTAATAAGTGGTCAAAACGACGGTCTACCAGACGCGGCAGGTCTTGGCCGGCATCATCGGCTGGCCCACTTTGCAGCCAAATGCTTTGCCGAACTCGGGCATATTGACCAGCGCGCCATTGGCTCGAAAACGATCAGGAGAGTGAGGGTCGGTTGTGGCGACCAACCGCTCCAATTCAGGACGCCATTCAGAGCACCAATCCTGCGCATAGCCGAGGAACACTTGCTGGACCGGAGTAAAGCCATCGAGCGACTTCTTGTCGAGATCAATGTTGTCTTTGCCAGCCCTTGACAGGTATGCCATGAAGGCCAGACGCAAGCCGCCGTTATCGGCCGTGTTCTCGCCGAGCGTAAGTTTGCCATTCAGCTTTGTGTCTCCCACGCTGAACTTGGAGTACTCGTCCGAAATGCACTCCGCCTTTTGGGTAAACTTCTCGCCGTCCGCCTTTGTCCACCAATCTTCCATATTTCCGTGCCCGTCAAACTGGCGGCCTTCGTCGTCAAAGCCGTGAGTAATTTCGTGTCCCATGAACAGACCGATATGGCCGTAATTTAACGCGTCGGGTGCCGTTGGATCGAAGAATGCCGGCTGCAAAATACCTGCTGGGAAATTTATATCGTTTATGGTGGGGCTGTAGTAAGCGTTCACCGTGGGCGGAGACATGCCCCACTCCTGGCGGTCCACGGGATTCCCGATTTTCGCAAGTTGCCGGTGGGACTCAAATTCCCGGGCGCGGAGATTGTTTCCGAGGGCATCTCCGCGCACGATTTGCAGCTTGGAATAATCGCGCCACTTGTCAGGATACCCAACTTTGTTGGCGATGAGGTCGAGCTTTTCCTTGGCCCGCGTCTTCGTTTCCGCGCTCATCCAATCCAAAGAATCAATGTCCTGGTCCATGGCGCCTTCGATGTCGTGAATCATCTGCATGGCTTTGTCTTTGCTGGCGGCGGAAAACTGCTGTTCCACATACGCCTCGCCTAAGGCTTCGGGCAACGCGCCGTCGGTGCTTTCCACGCAGCGCTTCCAGCGCGGCTCCTGCTCGGGAGTTCCCACCAGTTTGCGACTCTGAAAATCAAACATTTCGTCATCCAGCGCTTTGGGCAGGACCGTCCCTGACAGGGAACTGGCCAACTGCCATCTCAAATAAGCTTTGATTGTCGCCAGGTCCGTGTCACTGATGACCTGGTTCATACCCTTGAAGAATTCCGGCTCGGCGACGTTGATCTTTTTGAACGCAGGAGAGCCTGTGGCGGAATACATGTTTTCCCAGTTCAATGTTGGAACGAGTGCCTGCATCTCATCGGTTGGCATCATGTGATAAATATTGTGCGGATCGCGCTGCGAGGTGACATCCAGAGAAACCTTGGCCAGGGCCGTTTCCAGCTTTATGATCGCGGCGGCGTCGCTTGCCGCTTGCGCGTCAGATGATCCCAGCAGCTTTAGGACATTCGTGATGTGCTGAACATATTCATCTTGGATTTCCTTGTCCTTGGCGCCGGAGCGGAAATAATAGTCCTTTTCGGGGAGTCCTAGCCCACCCTGCTGGACCACGGCGATCATCTGCGTCGCGTCCTTGAAATCCTGGTCTGATCCCAGGCCGAAAAACGCATTGATATTGATCAGTTGATAGTGTGCCAAAAGCGCCGGCAACTGGTCTTTGCTGCTCAGGGCGTCAATACGGTCCAGTTCTGGCTTCAACGGCGCGAGTCCCTTTTGGTGAACCGCGGCTTCGTCCATGCAACTGGCATAATAATCGCCGATCTTTTGTGTGTTGGCATTTCGCGAAGGATTGTCAACGGCTGCTTTTTCAAGGATTGTGTGAAGTACCTGGAGGTTGTATTGCTCCAGGTTGTAGAACTCGTCGGAATAGGGAGAGTCGGCGGGAATCGGATGCAGCTTGGCCCAGTTACCACAAGCATAGCGGTAAAAGTCAACGCAGGGATCGGCAGCCGTATCCATCAGCTTCTTATCGAGGGAAGGAATCAGCGAAA
>DASXFN010000080.1:0-5514 GCA_036489565.1 Terriglobales bacterium | reverse complement strand
AGCTAAGCTTCTTGGTTCATTCAGGATTCGATATGGCGCACAAATTTTCTACTTCGTATCTGGAAGATTCGATCTCTCTGTTTCATCAGTACAAGCGTATGGCCGAAGGGGCGATGGCGCAGGTCACCGATGAACAATTGTTCGTTACGCTTGATGATGAGATGAATTCCATCGCCATCGTCGTGAAGCACATGACGGGAAACATGCGTTCGCGCTTTACCGACTTTCTTACCTCCGACGGAGAAAAGCCCGATCGTCACCGCGACAGCGAATTTGAAGCGCCTCCGCATTCGCGCGAAGCGTTGATGAAGTTATGGGAGGAAAACTGGAACATAGTTTTCCGGTCGCTCGATGGGCTGTCCGAAGCCGACTTGACGCGCTCGGTTCCCATTCGTGGCGAGGCGCATTCGGTGATGCAGGCCATCAATCGGCAGGTGACGCACTACGCGTGTCACGTCGGCCAGATTGTTTTCCTGGCCAAACATCTTTCCAGCAAGCAATGGAAGGCGTTGACTGTTCCTCGGGGCAAGTCCGAGGAGTTCAACCAGAAAGTTTTGAGTAAAGAACTCAGCCAGCGTTAGGGAGAGGAGCATTGTCGTTGGCCTCTGAACTGTCATTCGTGTATTACGAGAAATCCCTACCAACAAATTTTGTTTGTCAGTAGGGATTCCTCGTCACTTCGCTCCTCGGAATGACAATTAACGATCCCAACTATCATCCCGGGAACTGCTCCGCCGCCTAATCATTCCATCGCATATTACCCGCTGCGTATTCACAAAGAGTTCAAGAACTTAAGTAATTGAGACCTTTGTCTTGAGCTGAGCCGGTTGTAATTTGTAATTACCGCGGCAGCCTCGCTACCATGACGCGCAATCGCATTTTCACGCGTCGAGGAAAGTCCGTCATGCATCAGCCGGTCGCGCGTGCGCAGTCCCCACAGAGGCGGCGTGCGTAACTTTTGTGCCGTATCTGCCGGGCCGTTCTGTACAATCCCGTCGCCTGTCCCCACGTTGTGCAGCAGAAAATCACTGTATGGATGAATGATTTTATTGCCCAACGCATCCGGTACTGTGAACGTTCCTCCATCAATCACCGCTCCCGTGGGCGCGGTAAGAATGGAAGGGGTGTGGCACATCGCGCAGCCGATTTGATTGAATATTTGCTTCCCGCTCTGCGCATCATTTGTTGCCATTAGCGTCGCATCTACCGGCGGCGCCATGGTTGCGCGCATGAATTGCGCAAAGTGATCAATATCCGCCATGTTGGCCGGACCATCCGGAACGTCTTCCGGATCAGTTGTGGTTTTGCAGAGAGTCGTGCTGTCGGTTGGGTCCAAACGGCTTGTGATTCCCTGCTCGTTCACATAAGCGTCGCCCGAAAACGAAAGCAGACTGGCATGCTGATCTTTCCAGCCAAAGCGGCCGACTGCAGTTTTTCCGAGCGCCTCGCCAATGGGGACCTTGATCGCTTCCCCGCGGATGCGGCCATTGCTCATCGCGCTTTCCTGCGCCGCTAAGGTCAGCAGCGTGCTGTCTGGAATGGCTTCCACAAAGCCGTCTCCCAAGGTGTTCAGAGACATCCTGAACGTATGGATGGTTTCCGCTGAAGGCACGCGCTCCTGCGCCTGCGCGCAGGTAGAACGATCGTTCACAAGTGAACGATTCGGAACCGTCGTAGTGCCATCGTTGATCTGGATCGACGGGTTTATGAACTTTCCATTGCTGTTGTGGCCCACACGCAATTCAGCGATTTGGCTTCCTCCACCCGTTACCGGGTTCTGGTGGCACTCCGAACAGGAGCGGGCGTTGTAGATGGGGCCAAGTCCCTTGTCCACGCCGTCTTCTTCTTCGAATGTGGCTTGATCATCCATGAACGCGTCGTTTGCAGGTTGCGGCATTCCATTGCTGACGCTTTGCGAGCCTGGATTGTTCGTTAACGTTGGAGTGTTATATCCCGATGGGGCTTCCTTGGCCGATTGGCTGTGGAGTTTGCTGGTGACCGCAAGCGCGGTCGCGAGCAAACCAATTGTAAAAATCGTTGCGTAAATCTTTTGTCGCTTCATTTCGCACCTCCCGAGAGCGCGAGACACACTTCGGCCTTTGCCGGAAATTGGTTTTTTCACTGGCGCGACATTTCAGGACTGTTCAGGGACAGGGATGTAGCAGACGTGAACGTGAAGGAAAAACCCCGTCGCAAAACAGTCGTGGGTTCGTGGCGTGAACCCGTTTGGCAAGAACTCTCAGATTTCTCTCAGGTCTGAGAGTGGAAAGTTAGAGGCACTTTATGTTTGAAATTGCGCGCCGTCAAGATGTCCGGAAGTACATGTGAATAACTCGACAACCTTGGCCGCTAGTACATGGCGCGTGCAGGTTACTGCTCGCGGCTTGCGGAAGCTACCGCCGCCCCCACTTGAGCTTGGTGCGCAGTACATCGAAGAATGTTCCTTGAAAATGCAGCAGCTTTACCTGAAGGGCGGATTTGCGACAGCAGATGCGGTCACCGTCGAGCATGGGCATTCCGATCTGGCCGTCCAGGCTCAAGTAAGCTTCGTCAGAACCAGTCTGCACGATGATTTCAATTTCCGCCGTATCTCGAACCACCAGCGAGCGGTGCGTCAGCGAGTGCTCTGAAACTGGAGTGATGACAAACGCGTCCACCTCCGGCATGAGGATGGGTCCGCCCGCGGCAAGCGAGTAAGCGGTGGAACCCGTGGGAGTGGAGACGATGAGACTGTCGGCCTGGTAGCGGGAGACGAAGACGCCATCCACGTAAACGTCGCAATGGTTGAGCCGGGCGATTGTGCCCTTACCGACTACAACGTCGTTTAACGCATCGTGCGTGGCAATCCGTTCCTTCCCGCGAAAAATTTCGCAGTGCACCATGGAGCGAGTTTCCACGCTGTAGCGATTTTGTTCAATGCCGTCTAGTGTTGGATAAAGATTTTCCAGTGGAACTTCCGTAAGAAATCCGAGCGATCCCAGGTTCACTCCGAGCACTGGAATGCCTGCCGCTGCTACCGCGCGGGCCGCCGCAATCAATGTGCCGTCGCCGCCCAGGACTACAACAAATTGCAGCGGCCGCGACGCCATTTGCGCGCGCTCGATGGTCTCGATGCCGGGAGCATAGAGAGCGGTCTCGGGATCCACCACGACTTGATAATTGCGCTCACGGAACCACGCCAGCACGCCGGGGACAATTCCGGCCAACTCCGGCTTGTTTGGCTTAGAGATGATTCCGGCTGCTTTGGTTGGCGTATTCTGGTTCGGCATAGGGAAATGAAATTGTACAGAAAAATTGGGAAAAGATTGCGTATGGGAGGAATAGCAAGCTCAGAATTTCGCGTAAAGCAGGAATTCCCGGTTTCCTTCAGCTCCGAGGATTGGCGATTCGATTACATCTGTTGTGGCGACGCCAATGCTGATGATCGCTTGTCTGACTTTTTGCGCCGCAGCGGCCTGCACCTTCTCATCGCGCACGATGCCGCCCTTGCCAACAAATTCCCTGCCCGCTTCAAACTGCGGCTTCACCAGAATGATGATGATTTTGCCACCTCGCGATTCTTCCTGATCTGGAAATGCTGCATTTACAACTGCGGGAAGGACAAGCGTGGCCGAGATAAACGAGACGTCCATCACAATTAAATCTACGGCCTCATCAACCTGTTCGCGCGTCAAATAACGGGCATTGGTCTTCTCCAGCAATCGCACTCGCGCATCCTGTCTCAAACGGAAATCCATTTGTCCGTAGCCGGTGTCAACGGCGATCACGCGTTGCGCGCCACGCTGCAGCAGACAATCTGTAAACCCGCCCGTGGATGCACCGATATCCAAACAGACTTTACCTGCAACATTGATCACCCAATGGTCGAGCGCCTTCTCGAGCTTCAGTCCGCCGCGGCTGACATACTTCAAATCTTCCCCAAGGAATCGAATCTCTGCATCGCTCTCGATGTTAGTTCCAGCCTTCTCAACTTTTTGCCCGTTCACTAAGACCTTACCCGCAAGAATCAACGCTTGCGCCCGCTCTCGCGAGGAAAGGCCCCGTTCGACAAGCAATTTGTCCAGTCTAATTTTCATTTCGAGAGCGGGTGGGCCTCAACGGACACCTTACCACCGAAGTGCCAGCACTTAGATGTGTGCAAAGAGTAGAACCATCGAAGAATGAACTGCTTACCGACAAACACGGCCTGCTTTGCACAGAATTTTCCACCGATGTGTTGAAAACTATTTCATGGCGCTGGGAAAATGGCGATTATGCAAAAATTTCAGGGACATCCACTCGATGTCCCTGGCACACTTTCGGAATTTTCGCGCAAATCTAGCCCGCAACTTCCTCCAGCAACTTCTGATCAATATCAAAATTTGCATGTACACCCTGCACGTCATCCTGCTCTTCAAGCGCCTCGAGCAATCGGATCATGGTGTTCGCGGGCTGCCCCTCAAGCTTGATGTAATTCTGTGGAATCATCGTGATTTCTGAAGACGACGGAGTGATTCCGGCTTTCTTAACCGCCTCAAGCACGGCCTCGAAGGAAGAAGTATCGCTGAGCACTTCCCAGTTGTCGCCATCGTCGCGCAGGTCTTCGGCTCCGGCGTCAAGAACGATGGCCATCAAATCATCTTCTTTCGCGGCGGATTTCGGAATTACAATGTCACCCTTTTTGTGGAACATCCAGGAGACCGCGCCCGCCTCGGCCATGTTGCCACCGTTTTTGCCAAAGGCGTGGCGGATTTCGCTGACGGTCCGGTTGCGATTGTCGGTGTTGATGTCGAGCAGAACGGCAACGCCACCAGGGCCATAACCTTCCAGCGTAAATTCCTCGTAGTTCACGCCGGGCAGTTCGCCGGTACCGCGTTGAATGGCGCGCTTAATGTTGTCGGCGGGCATGTTCTCGCTTTTGGCGGCGAGAATGGCGGTGCGAAGGCGTGGGTTAGTGTCGGGATCGCCGCCGCCATTTTTCGCGGCAATGCTGATTTCCTTGATGAGACGGGTAAAAATCTTGCCCCGCTTGGCATCGAGCGCGCCCTTTTTATGCTTGATTGTTGCCCATTTAGAATGCCCGGACATGACAATACCTCGTCTTTATGAACTTGAATTGCGCTGAAGCTCTATTGATCTTAAGTTCGGATTCGCCCACGAAAGAGATCACGGGATTGCCTCGCGGAGCCTCGAAACGATGCAGGCGAACACCAATTATAACATGCCGCGAACGGCGAACCCGGGCCTGTTAGACGGTAGCGGCCCAGGGGCAATAGGTAGAATTTACTGCGTAATGATTAATCCGTCGTGGCCCTGGCAAAAATCATTTACGCAGCTCGTGGCCGGGACATTCTGCTGAAAAGGCGATCCCGGAATCAATGTAAGTTTTCCTGAAGAACGATCAATGGTGTACCCAAGAATTTCGGCTTCTCCCGGTTCGCCGGCTACGTGGCTCGCAATCGCCAGTGCATAAACGAACTTGCCCGAAAGGTCCGTGCGAATCATGCTGCGGTCGTCAATGCCCGCGGGGGTGTC
>DASXFN010000071.1:0-2084 GCA_036489565.1 Terriglobales bacterium | reverse complement strand
CTTCCACGTTGGATAAGCCCATCCAGATGTGCCCACATACAGTTGCGCCATAGCCGATTAGAGAGGTCGGATTGCAGAGATGATGCGCTCGACGCGATTATAGCTTGCGTCGCTTGACGGGTGGCTGAGCTTTTTTCCTGGCCGGCGTAGAGGGCGCAGCTTTGGGAGCGATGCCGATCCCTTCGCCACCTTTTTTTCGGGCAACACGCTTTTCCGGTTTGCCTTCCGTAGGCTGCGATTCAGCCACCAACCCCGACAGCCGCGGAAGCTTTTGTTTCAATTCCTGCACGGGCACGAATAAGTCGCCCATCTTTTCCACGCGCGCCAGAACGTTTTTTGCCTCAAAGACCAGCAGGTCCGCGTCTTTTTTCTTCAGAACTTGCTCAACTTCCTCCCAGCGGATCGGCGTCGAGACCGTCGGCCTCTCGCGCGCCCGCAGCGAATATACGGAAATCGTAGTCTTGTGCTGATCGTTCTGGCTCCAGTCAACGAAGACCTTGTTCGCGCGAATAGCTTTCTTCATGTCGGAAACGACCAGGTCGGGATGCTGCTGCTCAAGCAGTCGCGCAATCGCATGAGCGAAGGGCTTGGTCTCTTCATAGGTCGTCTTCGTATTGAGTGGCACGTAAATCTGCATGCCTTTGGAGCCTGACGTCTTTGGAAAGCTTTGCAGGCCAAAGTGTTCAAAGATTTCCCGCACCCAAAGGCCGACCTGGCAGCACTGCACGATGTTGGCGGGTGGCCCGGGATCAAGGTCGAAGACGATCATGGTAGGCCTTGAAATGTCGGAGCCGAGGGAGAGCGAAGGATGCAGCTCGATTGACGCAAGATTCGCTATCCAGACCAGGGTCGGCAGATCGTTTGCCATCAGGTAGTGCATGGTGCGATTGTTGCCCTCGCTCCAGACTGGCGTAGTCTGGACCCAGTCGGGCCGATGCTTGGGCGCATTCTTCTCGAAGAAATATTCCTCATTCACGCCGCTGGGATACCGCTTCATGGTGAGTGGGCGGCCCGCGAGATGCGGGATCAGAACCGGCGCGATGCGGACCGCATAGTCGACCACCTGGCCTTTGGTAAACCCAGCGGCGGGATAGAGGACCTTGTCAAGATTGGTGACGCTAAGGTTGCGGCCGGCGACTTCGACGATGGTGGGAGCGGGCATGTGCTGGCGGTTCGGTTACCTGCGCGGACTGATCTAGCGCGATCAGTATAGTGCGTCGGCGTTTCGATTCCTATTTCGCGGTTGCGGTTGGAATTCGGGCGCCGATTCAGGCGCGGGCACCCTAACTATTGGGGCGTAGCTGGTTTGACAAGCTTCCCTGACTCAACGTAATTTCGATTTTTGGGCCATATTGTCGTGGAGGTAGGATGAAGTTTCGTTTAACGCTGACCGGTGTTTTCTGTTTCATTCTTTGCTCACTCAGTTTTGGCCAGGATCTGGCTTCCTTCGAAAAACGAACTACCGTCAAGAAGCTGGCCAACGGCTTGACGATCATCATCTGCGAGCGGCCCGAGGCGCCGGTATTTTCGTTCTTTACGCATGTCGATGCCGGATCGGTGCAGGATCCGATGGGCAAGACTGGCCTGGCGCATATGTTCGAGCACATGGCCTTCAAGGGAACGGACACGATCGGAACACGCGACTATGCCGATGAGAAGGTTGCCCTGGCCAAAGTGGAAGAAGCATATGCCGCGTATATCGCGGAGCGCGACAAACCGGTTGGGCGGAATGAGCAGAAGCTGAAGCAACTCGAACAGGCTTGGAAAGACGCGATTGCCGCAGCCGACAAGTTTTCCGCTCCGTATAACAATGAGTTCGGCCAGATTGTCGAGTCGCAAGGCGGTGAAGGTCTGAATGCATTCACCGATCTTGACGAGACTGGCTACAACTATTCGTTTCCGGTTAACCGGCTGGAGCTGTGGGCCTATCTCGAATCGGAGCGCTTTCTGCATCCGGTGATGCGGCAGTTTTACAAAGAGCGCAATGTCGTGATCGAAGAGCGCCGCATGCGGACCGACAGCAATCCTCCGGGACGGCTGTTCGAGCAATTCATTGAGGAGGCGTTCGCGGCGCATCCGTATCA
>DASXFN010000064.1:0-8048 GCA_036489565.1 Terriglobales bacterium | reverse complement strand
GCCATGGCACGCGCGTAGTGGTGGCCGCACTCCGCTTCATCCCACGGGCTTCGTTTTTCGCCATCGTACCTGGCGCGGACATTATGGATGCATTCAATTCCTTCCTCTACCATTCCGGAATAAATCATCAATGCGGCTGTTGCATGTTCAAATCCTGTCATTACTTCAGCGAAATATGGGAACGGTATTCGCGGACGTGGCGCTTTGCCATAGTCGCAGATGACCATGGCAGCTTCATTGTTCAGCGCAAATGTCCGTTCCACATTGTCATGATCCACCAGCGTGCGTTTGTAGTTGTAGGCGTAAATGGATCGAAGGGTTGTTTGCACATTTGCCGGCGAAACCAATGGGCCCAGGTTGGTTACATGGGCCAGGTATTGGCCGAGCAGTTGGTCGATCAGGCAGCCCTTTCCAACCTGATATTGTGGGTCTTCCGTTTCTTCCGTACCCATGCCGCCGCGCAAATGTGGAGCAATCTTGCTTGCGGGCAGACCGCGAATTTGCTGTATGTAGAATTCGTCGTTGAACAGGTGAGCATCGATCCACGGGCTACCCTTGTCGAAAATCCTGCGATATTCCGCTGCGGATGACGTGTCGCCCACGGCGCGCGCCATCTCTTCCCCGGCGCGCAATGCCCCCAGATAGTAAATTCCGCACAAAGGATTTGGGCCATAAAACTCGACGTCGTAGGTATTGTGCTGAACGCCTGTCAGCACGCCGGACTTATCCGGGTCCCATCCATTTGGCTCCCATGCGAAAGCAATCGACTGTTTAATTTTCGGCCACGCGGTCTGAAGCCATACATTGTCACCGGATAATCGCCAACCTAGATAGGCGTGCATGATCTGACCCATCTGTCCGTCCGCCGCGACCAAGGGAAAACGCGGAAGTCCTTCCGGAAGCAACTGCCGCGCGCGAATGCCGCCGGCGTCATCCTCAGAGTAGCCGAACGAAACATTGCGCAGCGATCGTGCGAACGACGGGAAAAGAAACTGGGTGGCTGTCTCGTAGTTCCACACGTGTGTGCAATTTCCGAAGCAACAACCGATAGAGTCGTTGCTGCCTTCAAAACCGTGAAACTCACCATCGGCCGTGCGGAAGCATGTAGTCGAGGCCAGGGTGGATAGGTTTGCACTGGCGGCCTCCTTCACGACATCGGGTACAGTGCTCTCCCGGAACGCATCGGCAAAAGCGCGGGTGCTTTTTTCCAACCGCGGCAAGTGGGTAGCGGTGTATTGCGCGGCTTGCCACGCATCTTTAAAACGAGTGGCGTAATAATTGCCAATAATCGTGTTTCCTTTTCCGGAAGGCGCCGACCATCCGCACCAGTCTGGCGTGCGATTTGGAAAGTGCCAGGCCAACAGAAACGTTATGCTGCCGGACTGACCAGGAGGAATCGTCGTTTGTTGGCAGAGTGAGCCCACAGCATTGCGCGGGTTGGGTTCGGTGCCCAACTGGCCGTGCTTCGAAAATTCATCCCAATACAACAAGGGCGCGGTCCACCACGCCTCTTTCGGCCATCCGCGCCAATGCGTCACGTTCGTCTTCTCGTCGGGCATGGCCGCCAGAACAAAACTGCCGTGCATCGGATCGTCGGACGGCAAGGATGGATTGCTCATCAGCAGGCCTGCTAATTGTTGACCGGTGCGATATTCATTCAGGCGCGTATCCGATTTCAAAAACGGACTGCTTTTCGAGGGGTTGGCTGCCACAGGATTATCGATCGAGAAGGCGATGCCAACTTTGACTGCTGTCATTCCTGGATTTGTCACACGGTAGCGCAGGACTGCGACAGGTAGTCCGGAGTCATCAGGATTGTGCGGAATGAAAGGAGAGAACGCTTCGAGTTCCACCTTCACCGGGAGCCGGCGATCTTCAAATTGAATGTGCGCGAGCGGATATTCCCCCTTAAATTTTGCTCCTTGCAGCCGGCTCAGTCCCGGAGCATTGTTCGAGCCCAGCCCGGAGTCTCCCTGATACGGCGGAAGAATGCGCGATTCAAGCACATGGGCGATCGGTTTGGAGTTGCCGGACTGAATCCAGATTGCAGGAAACGCGTATGCGGGCGAGCCTCCCTGATTGGGTCGATTGAAGATTTCCCAATCGCGCAGTTGTCCTCGGCCTCCCAGGCCCAGGCTACCGGCAGCGACGCCGCCCAGCGGAAACGAAATCATCTTGAGTTGGCGGCCCTCAAACACGCGAGGGTAGGAAATGTCGGTCTCACCGAGCGAGTAGTCTGTGCCGATGTTGCGAGCCGAAGTCGCCTGCGCCTGCGCGACTTCGGTCCAGTGGCCCGACTGGGTGGCTGCACCGATTACGCCCGCCGCTTGTTTCAGAAAGTCACGGCGCGGCAATTTGATTTTTCCGCTCATTTAATCCTCCTGCCTTTTCCATCGACTGAGGTTGCTTCAATTGGCCTGTATCGTTGAATCGCAACTCTAACATGAACTGTTCGACACCCTACTGGGCACCCGGATCCAACGACGCAGATCCCCGCTTCTTTATCTCCTGCCGCAACTGCTGCTCGTCGGCGTCGCTCCAATACTTGCAATCCAACCGCAGAAACACCGAGGTGTAGGGAATGGTCATCGTGCTCTTAAGAATCAAAATGTGGAAACTATTGCTCGTTTGATTCACCTTCTGAATCAATTGTTCATGAAGGACGGAGTGAGCGGGGAGATTCCCCAAGGCATTCTTGATTTCGCTGCGGTATTTCGTCACTCCTGGAGCTTCCTGTTCCGTGACAAAGGGAAGCTCCGCATCCATGAATACGACCGGGCGGACATGCCTGGACTGAGCAACAGATTGCAAGACTTCCCGCACCACCGTCAACTGATCCGCCCCGGTTTCAACCGTTTCAATTCCTGGAGCCGTCTGCAGCGGGTACGCGGAATCGACGATGACGATCCAATTGCGGTGCCCGAGTAGAGGCAACTCCCGCTGAACCTTTATCTTCCATGGGCCGGGATTGGCTGCGTTCACAGGCATCCAGGAAAACACCAATAACGATAAAGCAATCAAATATTTCATTGAACTTCACCTCATTCAGCTCGACAGGAAATGTTCTGGGTTTCAAACGGGCATTAAACCGAGTGGTTGACCATTTTCACCTGGAAAAACGAATTTTTCCTAAGCCGAGATAGCTACCAATCTAAACCTTGTTGGCTGAGTATCAGTGCTCTCGATTCACCCGCATTCATTGCTCGTCCTTGGATCGCTTCATATAGGTTCATGAAAACGCTTGACACTCCACAATGTATCATTATATAAACCTCGCGACACACAAACGGGCTACCTTTTGGCGGGAATTTGTGCTGAAGACGACCCGATTTACAGCTTTCGGGAGGCTCCAGTGTTTAGAAATCGTATCTCCAGTCGCAGTGCGGTTCTGCTTCGCCTCGTGTGTTGCATCACTATTTTAGGTTTTCTGATAACGGCTCCTTCGCTCCGTGCGCAGACCGCCACCGGATCCATTGTCGGCATTGTTCGCGATGCTTCGGGGAATGTGGTTTCCGGCGCAAAGGTCCAGCTCTTGAACGTGGCCAAGAATCAAACCTCCAATACAACTACAAACGCACTGGGATACTACTCATTCCCATTGGTACAGCCGGCGCTTTATCGGTTGACGATTCAGGCGCCAGGTTTCAAGCAGTTTGTGCAGGAAGATGTAAAGCTGGACGTGGCCACTACTTTGAGCATCAACGCAGATCTTCAGGTCGGTCAGGTTTCGCAGTCGGTCACGGTCACCGGTGCGCCGCCGATGCTGGAATCGCAGACGTCGTCGTTGGGTCAGGTCATCAGTAATAAGTCGATTGTCGATCTGCCACTGGATGGCCGCAATGCCTATGGATTCGCCGCGCTCGTGCCTGGAGTGATTGCGCCCTACGGATTCACGCAAACCGCGTTCGATGAATACAACGATCAATTTATTTCCATCAATGGATCGCGGCCGAATCAAAACACATTCCTTCTCGACGGCGGAATTAACTCTGAACCTGCGTTTACGGGTCCGGGATACTTCCCGAGCGTGGATTTAGTCCAGCAATATAAGGTGCAGACCGCTGACTTCGGCGCGGAGTACTCGCACACCGGCGGTGGGTTGATCAACGTCATCACCAAGTCAGGAAGCAACAAGATTCATGGGTCGGCGTGGGAGTTTTTCCGCAACACAAACCTCGAAGCCAATGATTTTTTCTCAAACAGAGCGGGGTTGCCGCGGGCGCAGTTTCGGTTTAACCAATTTGGAGGGACGCTTGGTGGCCCGATTAAAAAAGACAAGACATTCTTCTTCTTCGCCTATGAAGGCCTGCGCTGGGTGCAGAGCGGGTCGGCAGTCGGCACACTTCCAACGGCTGCCCAGCGCGGAGGAGACTTTTCCAGTACCTACAACAGCCAAGGGCAGGTCATTCCAATCTACGATCCATTCACAACCCGCCCGGACCCCGCGCATCCCGGTCAATTTCTCAGGGACCAGTATCCCCAAAACAAGATACCCACAAATGAAATCAACCCGGTGGCATCGCAGCTATTGGCCTATCTTCCGCTCCCAAATCAACCGGGCGATTCGGTCACGGGAAACAACAATTACTACGTGAATTTCAGTTCGCCGATTGAAGAAAACTCGTTTTCACTCCGCATCGACCAATCTATTTCTCCCACACAAAAGCTGTTCGGCCGTTATTCCATCAATGACACGACTCAAACCCGTCCCGATCTTTACGGCAGCTCGAATCCGGACTTTGTCATCAGTAATCCCACTGCCGGCAATGACTTTCTGCGGCAACAGCAAGTCACCATCGATTACACCAATGCATTCAGCTCGAACAAGCTGCTGGATCTAAACAGCAGCTATGTTCGGTATTGGATTGGAAGAAGCCTACCTGGAATCGGAGTGAATCCGACAGTAGTGGGGCTGCCGAGCTACTTTAATACACTTGCGCAGAGTTATACGCCTTGCTTCCCATCGGTCGGCGTTTCCGGTATGGGATTGAATCTTTCTCTGGGAAACATCGGAGGGGGTTTTATGGGCGGCGGATGCTACAACCTTGGCGATGCATATCCTGACCTGCACGAATATGGGAACCTAACCATCGTGCATGGGCCGCACACATTTAAGATGGGCGGCAACTTTGGCGTTGCTTGGCTTTCAACCACCCGCTATACCCCGGCTGGACCCAGCTTTAACTTCGGGCCGAACTTTACGCAGGGTCCGGATCCTCTCGCTTCGAACGGTTCAGGTACCGGCTTCGCTTCGATGCTCGCGGGGACCGGTAGTGGAAACACTTCCAGCGGTGGTCCGGACCAGATCCTCTCCACCAAATACTACGGCCTCTATTTTGAAGACGACTGGCGAGTCACTCCCAGATTCACCGCAAACCTCGGAATCCGTTACGACTACGACTCTCCATGGATTGAGCGTCATAACCGATTTACAGATTGGACTTCCACTGCGCTTTCTCCACTGCAAGTATCAGGTTTGCCTCCGATCATGGGGGGCCTGGAGTTCCCCGGGACGAACGGTTTGCCTCGATCCGAATTCGATCCTTTCAGAAAAGAGATTGCCCCTCGAGTTGGCTTTGCGTTCGCCGCCACGCCACTGACCGTCATTCGCGGCGGGTACGGAATTTTCTTTGCTCCATTGAATGGATCAGGTTTCAATGGGCTTGCGGTTCCGAACACAGGCTTCTCCGCCACGACTCCATGGGTAGGAACTCTCGATGGCGTGACTCCACTGAATACCTTGAGCAATCCGTTTCCACAGGGATTTGTATTGCCAACGGGAAGCTCAGACGGGCTTGCAACTCAGATCGGCCAGGACGTGGTTGGGATGCGTCGACACCGTCCCGTTTCCTATGCGGAAGAATGGAACCTCGACATTCAACGGACCCTTCCTGGAAATATCCTATTTGACATCGCGTATGCCGGGAGCCATGGCATTCATCTCTACTATGACTACAATCCTGACCAGCTTCCCGATCAATATCTAGGAGAAGGAAGTGCGCTGAATCAGCAGGTGACGAACCCGTTCTATGGGCAGATCACCACGGGAGGGTTAAGTAGTCCTACGGTTGCGGCAAGTCAGTTGTTGCGACCGTTTCCTCAATTTACAAGTGTGATTTTGGGCAATAGTTCATTCTGGGGCGCTTCTTCCTACAACTCCTTACAAGCGAAGTTAGACAAGCGGTTTTCTCACGGCTTTAATTTCCTGGTTTCGTATACCTGGGCAAAGTTGATGGATAACATGCCGGCATCCGAAACTGGTTTTCCTGGTGGTTCCTTCGGTGGCACCTATCCCCAGGATTGGTACAACCTGCTAGCTGAGTGGTCTGTTTCTTCCTTCGATACGCCGCAGTATTTGGCTGTCAATGGTATTTACGAGCTACCTTTTGGACGCAATCGACGCTTCTTCAACCAGAGCAAAGTGGCAGACTACATTATCGGCGGTTGGCAGTTGAATGGAATCACATCATTCATCAGCGGCACGCCCCAGGAGGTGTCGACCGCATCGAACACACTATTCAATTACGGCGGTTCTCAACGTGCAAACTGGAACGGAAGAAATCCTTCGCTGTCCGGCCCAATCTCTAAGCGATTGAATCAGTATTTCAACGTCAGCGACTTCAGCCAGCCAGCGCCATTTACCTACGGAAACTCTCCGCGAGAATTGGGTAATCTTCGCTCTCCTAGATTTGTGGACACCGATCTTTCTGGAATAAAGAATTTCCCCATTCACGGCAACATCACAGCCCAATTCCGTGCAGAGGCATTCAACCTGTTCAACCATCCGACTTTTGGGCCGCCCGATACCACGCTTGGAGATGGAAATACGGGGGTGGTTAACAGCCAGGTGAATCTACCGCGGCAAATCCAGGTGGCTGTCAAAGTTCTCTGGTAAAGGTCGAAAGTCCCGGCTCAGCTATCCGGAATTCGAATGATCGGAGATGTTAATGTTTCAGCGCATCCAGAAGTGCGGCGTCAAATGGTACGTCGTCTGTGCATCTTCCTGGATCGTGATTGCACTTGCCTTGTCAGCCACATTACTGCACGCGCAAGAAGGGCCGGAAGCAGACATCGCCCCGAGTTTGGGATCGTTGGCGAATCTTACAAAAACTTCAGAGTCGCGCATGGTCTCGCCTGAGAATCCCACGGGAGGAAAAGGACAGGGCGCGATGGCGATTCCCAGTCCCTCAATCCCATTCAGCGCTGCGGCTGCGAATCTTGGCCAAGGGTGGAAGGTGCGACCCTTCATCAAGATTGCGCCTCACAGCATGGTAACGATCATGGATGTCTCTGGACCTGGCACGATCGAACACATCTGGATGGCAAGCAGCCCGAACTTTAGCAGTAATGGTCGAGCGACAGTGCTGCGATTCTACTGGGACGGGGAAGAGACTCCGTCGGTAGAGGTGCCGCTGACGGATTTCTTTGCCATCGGCAATGACAGGTTCGCGCCGGTCAACTCACTTGCCGTCATCGATGTTCCGGCTGCCTCAATGAATTGTTATTGGCCCATGCCATTCCGCAAGCACGCAAAGGTCACGGTGACCAATGATTCAGACAAGGAGCTTCCGCTTTTCACCTATCAAATCGACTATCGATTGAGTGCCGTGCCTGCCGACGCTGCCTACTTTCATGCGCAATGGCGACGGGCAACGGTGAATCCTTCCGATCCTGTCTATACCATTCTCGATGCGGTGAAAGGACAAGGCCGCTATGTAGGTACATTTCTGGCTTGGACACAATTGTCGTCTGGATGGTTTGGGGAGGGTGAAGTGAAGTTCTACCTCGACGGCGATTCAAAATTCCCGACGATTGTGGGAACGGGAACGGAAGATTACTTCGGTGCGGACTACGGCTTTCCCGCACTGTATTCCACCGCTTATGTCGGAAATGTTTTGAACCCCAAAAGCAATAGCCCGGACGGTGGACCTCCGCAGCATAGCTTGTATCGCTGGCACATCATGGACCCGATCAGTTTCCATAAGGATTTAAAAGTCACGATTCAGGATTTGGGGTGGTTTCCGAACGGTGTTTATCAACCGGAGGGG
>DASXFN010000048.1:0-9840 GCA_036489565.1 Terriglobales bacterium | reverse complement strand
GGACCTGACCTTCGCTCAAGGGGTCAAGCTTCTTGAACAGCGCGCATCGAAAATGCAAATGAATGACACCCCGGAACAAGTGGGCAAGTCGCGTTGAAGACCGTCGGAATTATTGCCAACGAGCATTCATGCCCATCAATTCCGCGCCTGAAAAGTTGCCTTCCTGACGGTGAGTTTTTCAATCCGTTGCTCGTCCACCTGGTACCCAATTCCGGGGTCACTGCGCATGGCGATGGCGCCTTGCGACGAGACTTCGACTTCGGGAGAAATAATGTCATGGGCCCAATAGCGCTTTGAGGCTGAGACATCCCCCGGCAAGGTGAAATTCGCGAGCGAGGAGAGCGCGATGTTATGCGCCCTTCCAATTCCGGACTCCAGCATTCCCCCGCACCACACCGGAATACCATGCTGTTGGCAGACATCGTGAACGCGCTTGGCCTCAGAAAGGCCGCCGACGCGTCCCACTTTAATGTTGATGATGCGACACGCCTTCAGCTCTGCGGCCATGGCCGCGGAGCGCGCGGTGTGAATGGACTCATCCAGGCAGATCGCTGTTCGCAACTGGCTTTGCAGATGGGAGTGCTGGTAAACATCGTCGCTCCACAAAGGCTGCTCGATCATCAGGAGATTGAAGGCGTCAAACTCGCGCAGGCGCGCGACATCATCAAGCGTATAGGCTGAATTGGCATCGCAACTGAGCGGGATGTTTGGCCATTGCGAGCGAATGCGCTGCAAAACATCCAGGTCCCATCCCGGCTTCACTTTTACTTTGATTCTCTGGTAACCGGCGGCGAGTTCGGTTTCGATTTTTCGCAATAGTTGGTCCACGGAATCCTGAATGCCAATGGAAACTCCGCAGCTAATTTCCTGTCGCGTTCCGCCCAGCAACTTCCACAGCGGAAGTTGCTTTTGCTTCGCCTCCGCGTCCCACAGCGCGTTCTCAATCGATGCCTTGGCCATGCGATGGCCGCGTATTTTCCCCATATGCACCGCGCTTTGCGCGGCGGTGTCGAGGTTGGCTCCAACAATCATGGGACACAAATAGGTTTTCAGCGTGGCCCAGGCCTCGTCGGTCCATTCTTCATTGAAAAACGGGCCTTCCCCGGCGACGCATTCTCCCCAGCCCACGACGCCATCGCACAAAACCTGCACGAGAATGATGCGACGGTGCGTAGTCCGCCCAAAGCTGGTCTCAAAAAAATGGACAAGCGGCATTTGGATCTCGCGCAGAGTGATGGACTCAATCTTCATGAATATGCGTGCTCCCGCTTAACCTTCATCGCCAGCGACCCAGCAGGAAAGCGCCATTCCCGTTCTCATCTCGCTCATAACCTAACACCGCGAGCCGGGATGAGAACGCCCGCATAAACTCCAGCCGATTCTTCTTCTGCACCGTTTTGGCGCGCTTACGAGTATTTGGCGAAGCCTTCCATTGATAAATTTCCGCAGGGACAAAAATTCGTTTTGCGGGGGTGGCCTTTTCCCCGCGATCCTGAATTCGCTTATTCACTCGGTCTGACTTCAGCCACCATTCGGCGATCAGGCGGTCCGTTGGCAGCCCTCCTTGCAATGGCGAGGAACTCGTCCCGTACTGGTCCACGCTGTAGCGGCGGGCAATCGCGCCCAACCTTTCGATATTAAAATATGCGTTCTTGATTTCCAGCGGATCGAATGTCCACTCGATCAGGTCAAATCCGCGTTGGATGGCGTCTTTGCGCTGAAACAATTTCAGCTTCCGTCCCAGCCCGGCATTGCGGTATTCCTCGCTTACGGCCAGCATGTGCGAGTGCAAATACGATTTGCCGTCGCGTATGCCTGGGAGGGAGAGCGAAAAGCCCGCCAGTCGCTTTCGGACGAAAGCGCCAATGACCTGGCCGCCAATTTTTTCAGCAACCACGAACATGCGCAGTGGAACCAGGTCCGCGTCACTGAACTTCCACACTTCTTTCTGCAAGGCCACGCAGGAACGCAACTCTTCGAGTCCACAGCAATTCCGGATAATCATGGCCGCTGGCGCTAGTTTTTTGACCGCTCCCATTGCTTTCCTTCTTGCCACAATGATTCCAACTCCTCCATGCTCGCGTCCCGTGGCTGGCGACCAGCCTTCGCTAATTCCTTCTCAATATGGCCGAAACGTTGGCGGAATTTCCGATTGGTTTTTTTCAACGCGCCTTCCGTATCCACCGCCAGAAATCGCGCGATGTTGACCAGCGCGAACATCATGTCTCCGACTTCCTCTTCCAGATGTTCGCGCACACTATCGGGAATCTCCGGCCTGCCTGATCCCGCAATTCGCTGTTCCGTTCGTTGCATTGCCGCAGGCGGTAGTTCGGCGAGTTCCTCGCGCAGTTCCTCAATTTCTTCATGCAGTTTACTGACGACGCCTTCCACATCCGGCCAGTCAAAGCCTTCGCGCGCGGCCCGCGAGCTCAGCTTTCGCGCTTCAAGTAAAGCGGGCATCGCGCTGGAAACATCGGCCAACAGCGACTTGGGCTTTTCTCCTGCAGAGTTCTCTGCCGCGCCGCGCGATGTCTTTTCCTCGGGCTGGTTTTCCCGCGCCTGTTTTTCCTTGACCTTCTTTTCCTCCGCTTTCAGTGTTTCCCAATTCCGCAAAACCTCCTGAGAAGTCTCCTCCCGGACATCGCCAAAAACGTGTGGATGCCGCCCAACTAATTTGTCGGAGAGCCTATCCAGCACATCATCAATGGAAAAGTTTCCGTCCTCTTTCGCCATCTCGGCGTAGAACAAGACCTGCAACAGCAGATCTCCTAGTTCGCCGGGCAACTCCTTCCAATCGCGGTTATCAATGGCTTCGAACACCTCATAGGTCTCTTCCAGGGTGTAAGGCTTGATGGAATCAAAGGTCTGTTCCCGATCCCAAGGACAGCCTCCGGGTGCCCGCAAACGGGACATAATGGCCACGGCGCGCTCGAAACGCTCTCCTGTTGTTGGCATGGCAAGACTGTAAATGACTGAGCGGGAAGGCGGCAAACGGGCCGCATGCGTACCGAAGAAGGGGCCGCGTGAAGTCTTGCAACTGTAAGCTGTTGATTCTATTGAATGCAGGCCTCTGGATTGACCTTCCGTGATCTTCCCCGTGCCCATTTCGGAAGGCAAACTAAATTGGGCAGAAACCTACGGAATCTGGCCAAGGCTCTTAGCCCTGCTCAAATATGACTCCCCTGTCTCCAAATCGTGCGCCACTGGAAGGTGAACGCTTTCAGGTGATCGTGATCGGCGGCGGCGCGAACGGCGTTGCCATTGCCCGCGAGTGTGCCCGTTCCGGTCGGCGGACTCTATTGTTGGAGCAAAGTGACTTTGCCTCCGGCAGCACATCCCGCAGCAGCCGCATCGTTCCCGGCGGCCTTCGCCATGTGGAGCAAAAGAATCTGGGTGCCGCGCGTGATTTATTGCGCGACCAGAATGGACTGCTGAAAAGCGCGCGCAACCACGTACAAGCAATGGAGTTTCTGCTGGCGCTTTCTCCTGATAGCCGGCGAAGCAATTTGAAAGTGAAAAGCGCGCTATGGCTTTACCGGCAAATGCAGACCAGTCATCTTCCGGCGGGTGCGCGAACAAACGCTGGGGTTCTACAACAAATTCTTCCCGGCGGTAAGCGCTGGTCCATTTTCAGTTATGAAGATGCTCTGTGCGCATTTCCGGAAAGATTAGTAGCAGCCTGGTTGGCGGACTCAGTCGAAGCTAGCGCGGTTGTGCGCAATTACACTCAGGCGCTGGCGGTGGATGTTCGCCACGGCAGGGCGCAGGGCGTTCTGCTGCGCGACCAATTGAGCGGGCGCGAAGAACGCATCGGCGCGACCTGGGTCATCAATGCCACGGGTCCGTGGGCCGAGCGGCTTTGCCAGCGTTCCCGAGTTCAACCGAGAGTGCCGATACTCTCCACCATCCGCTCGACCTACATCGCTCTTCCAGCGATTGCTGGCGCTCCGGATTCGGCTATCTCCTTCGAAGGCCCCAACGGTCAACCGTTGTTTTTGCTGCCCTGGAACAGCCAGCTTCTGGTGGGACCTGTCGAGACTGCGGACCGGGGCGATCCATCGAAAATCGCGGCATCTTCGCAGGATGTAGACATCCTGCTCGACGCATTGCAGCGCGTTCTGCCCGCATTACAGGTTTCGCGGCAGGATATCCGCTTCGCATTCACAGGTCTATTCGCGAAGCCAGCGGGTGACGGGGACGCGCAGGGATATGCGATCCACGATCATGCCCTGCACGGCGCGTCCAATCTGTTTTCAATTGTCGGGGGAACGCTGACCTCAGCTTTGCGGATTGCGCGCGAAACCACCGCCAAGCTCGGCAGCATTCAACCGCACGCGGAAATCGAGCACGCGGCGGATTCCACGCTCGATAACTGGATCATGGAGATCCGGGACGCGGCTCGCATCAATGAAGAATCAGCGGCGGCCATTGCTGAATGGCACGGAGAACGCAGCGCGAACATCGTTCAACTGGCGGAAGGCGACGCCAGAATGCGCGCGCCCTTATGCTCGCACAGTGAACATATCGTGGCCGAAGCAGCGAATGCCTACCGCAATGAATTCGCCATTACTCTCGGGGACGTTTTGCTGCGACGCGTGCCGGTGGCGCTAGGCGCGTGCTGGTCGCAGGCTTGCGGCCGTGAAGCTGTAACCCGCATTCGCGCAGTAATGGGATGGACGGAAGAGCAGGCCGCCGCCGAGCTGGAAGCTTTTGAAATGGAACGCAGTGCGCTGTTGCTCAAGCCGCGCCCGACGCGCGCGATGGCCTTACAGACAGCCGCAGATTAATTCCTGTTCAGTTCACGAAACGCAGTCCCTGGGTCTTGCGCGGCGTGCCATTCAGTGTGCGCGCCAGTAGGACGACGTCGTCAGAGATAATGCCATCCACGCCCCAGGCCGCAAAGCGCTGCATGGCTCGCGCATGGTTCACGGTCCACACCATGATCTTGCGGCCTGCCTCGTGAATTCTTTCCACCAACATTCTGGTGACCAGCGATTTATGCACGATCACGTACTCAACCGGCAACCGGCGCCAGCGCACGAGCTGACTTGCTTTCTCGCAGATGATTCCCACCGGAACTCCGCTGCGGCGCGCTTTGATTTCCAGAAGTACGTCAGGAATGAAAGAAGAGATTACGTAGCCGCATTCGGGCAGCCGATTTCTAAGCACGGCCAGCACACGGGATTCCAGGCCTCTTACTTTAAGCTCGGCATTTAGGAAACTTGTGCGGCCGTAGCGGATGAACACATCTTCCATGCGCGGGAGATCCAGCAACTGCGTGCGGTTCGCGCGAGACACCGTGATTCCGTTCACTTTGGTGGGATGGCAAACGAGCGCGCGGCCACAGGCAGTGAGCCGCAGGTCAAATTCAAAACCATCGCAGCCGCAGGCCATGGCGCAATCAAAAGCTGCAAAAGTATTTTCCTGGACCACGCGTTTTCCGCTTACGCCACGGTGTCCCAGGAGTAGAGTGTGTGGCGGCATAGAATCCAGATTGGAATGCCATCCCTTCTAAAGAATAAGGAACCCGGAAATCCAAACGATACTCCAGAAATCTAGCGTGGAACTAGTCGAGATCGAAATCGCGAATGGGTTTTCCCGTATCGGGAGACTCTTTGGCCTTCTTCAGCGCTTCCTGGAATTTCTTCTCAAGCAGACCGGAGGCATTTTTTTGCGCCTCGACGGATTGCCGGAAAATTGATTCCTTACGGCTGTCTTGCTCCTTCATCGCCCGCGCTGCTTCTTCAATATCGTTAAACATCTTAGGCTTCACCGCCGCGGTATGCGCGATCACGGCCCGTTCCTGCATGTCCACTTTTAACACTGCATTGCAGCAGGGGCAGGTAACGTCAAAGGCGATTTCTGGTTTGGGCTTTCCCATTCAGCAGAATCATACCGCAAATCGAACGGCTTCTGGGAACGACTGCTGCTAATCCAGCTTAATGGGCAGCACGTGAAAGGTGTAAAGCAACTCCCAGCCCAACATTCCAGCCGCAGCTATCACCACAAGGACGGCCAATATTTCGCCAAAACTCATACGCTTCTTGTTCGCATCGAAGCGTTTTACCGCCAGGCTGAGAATATTGATGGTGGCAAACCCAAAAACCAGTGCCCAAAGGATGTTAAACAGATCATCTCTTTTTTCGTCCGACTGCAACAAGACGACCAAAAACGCCACGCCTTTGTCTGCCGTCGAATTCAAGCTTAGGGCGATAGAACTCACGAACTCAGTCGCGAGAAGTAGATGAGCCATGAAGATATCTGGCAGTCCTTGAAATCGCTAAAATGCAGCCGTTAAGAAGGCAGCCGTTAAAAATCCCGGAGCGCGAAAAACATACAATACCATTACCGCGCGCGCTGCGTCGCACGGTCCGGGACAGCAGCTCACAAGTCCGACTGACTGGCCAGTTTCTCCTGGATTTGATGCACCTGTGCCAAGTCTTGCCGGAGAGTGCCGGCAATAGAACCATCGGCTTTTGCCAGTGCTGAAATCACGGCGTCGCGGCGATCCAGAATAGCTTGCAAATTTTGCCGATAAGGTGCGTCTGCGGGATCATTTATCTGGTTGTGCAAGTCATTGAAGAATTGCCCGGCAATTTGCTGCGCGGTCCCGTAGTTTTGGCTCTGAATCTGGTCGAGCATGTTCATTAGCTCGCCTTCCAGGCGGCAGGCTTGCGTCACCGATTTTGCCGTGTCCAGTTGCTGCCTGAGTCCGCGCTGCGGCCAGTAACCTGCCAGGTAAGCGGCAACAAGAAGCACAATAAAGAAAAGGGCCTTTTTCATCGTCGTCTTTCTCCGATTTGAGGCGAATTTCCGGATACCGTGGAGTCCACGGCTGCCGGGCGGAGTTCGGGAATTCCGCACTAACAGATTGACAGCTTACCCAAGCATGAGGAGTTGCGCCACTATTAGTTCATGCGGTTAAGTGATGCGGTCTAATTGATGCGGGCCAACTCTTTAGCATAGAGATCGTTGCGGGGAAATTCTGAGGCAAGCCCCTGCAAAAGGGCACGGGCGGTTTTCGTGTCCTTATCGCGCAAGGCGGCAACCGAGAGCAATAGGCGGGCATAAGGAGCGAGATAGGAGCCTTTTTCAGCGGCGAGTTTAAGCCGGGCAATGCCTTCCTGCTTATCGGTTTGTGAGCCTGTGAGGTGCAATATCCAGCGCACCGGAGCTGAATTCAGGCTCAATATGTAGTTCTCAGCGCCCACCGCAAGATAGGCGTCGTAGCAGGAGGGATCCGAGGCTAGAAGCTTTTCCGCCAGCATGCGGGATTTCTTCATATAACTCAAGCTGGCCAGATCTCGATTTTCGATCAACGCAACGTAGTCGCCACGAAGCCCATTCGCCAAAATCTCCGCAAGAATCGCCCCCTGGTCGTTGGGATCGCGGGACAGCGTTTGTTCCGCCAACTTGTTGGCCTCGTCCAGATCGCGATTAAAAGCGATCTTCACATTTGCGTCAGGGGTCAGTTCCGACCGCGACTTGAATTTGGCATCTTCGGTGAAAAGATCGAACTCCAGAATATGCAGGCGATTGAACTCGGAAAAAAGATGGGCGGCCCCATCAGAGACAAAACCCATGGCATCCTGGGGATGCTCCTGTTGCCAGGCTATGAAGGTTTTATGGGCGGCGGGAAAATCCAGGTTGTACATCTGCAGATAGCCGGTCTCCAGCCCCGAGGAAACGCTGCACGCGTGCGCCGGACCTGCAAAAAAGACCGCAAACATAAATGCGCAGGCGGCGAAGCAACTAGGGAAAGAGAAGGCCCGGGGCACTAAGTATTTATGTAAGACCATATAAGAGTGATGCACCATTACGGCAAGATCGCCGCTCCCTCAGCCGTCAATTTATTGTCATTTCCACGAATACAATCCTTTACTTCTCTTAATTAATCACCGGATACGTATGGATCTACGCGGTACCCGTCCTCTGCCCGGCCCATCTTACAGGAGCTTCCAGAAATATCGCTGTGCCGTTGTGCAATCGTTTGTGTACTGCTTATGTTCTTTGTTCTTGCTTTTTCACTCCACTGATACTGCTTGTGCCGAACACCCGCCTCCATTCGCGATATTGCAATCAGGTAAGATGCTTTTTATGGGTAACGCAACTTCGATGAAGGCCCTGGTCAAGAGCCAAGCGAAGCCCGGGCTATGGCTCGAAGAAGTTCCGGTGCCGGAACCGGGCATCAATGACGTTCTCATCCGTGTTCTTAAAACTGGCATCTGCGGAACCGACCTGCATATTTACGACTGGGACGAGTGGGCGCAGGCCACGATTCCCGTGCCGCTGATAATCGGTCATGAGTTTGTTGGAGAGATCGTGGCAGTGGGATCAAACGTCAACGACTTTCATGCAGGGGAAATTGTAAGTGGTGAAGGCCACGTCGTCTGCGGCCGCTGCCGCAATTGTCTGGCGGGACGCCGGCATCTTTGCGCGCATACTTCCGGGGTTGGCGTAAACCGCGCGGGAGCATTCGCGGAATTTATCGTCCTGCCCATGACCAACATCTGGCGACATAATCCGTCCATTGATCTGGAAGTTGCGGCCATCTTTGACCCTTTTGGCAATGCGGTGCATACCGCACTGGAATTTCCCGTGCTCGGCGAAGATGTTCTCATTACAGGGGCTGGGCCCATCGGAATTATGGCGGCTGCAATTGTGCGCCACGCAGGCGCGCGTTACGTGGTGATTACGGACATCAATTCCAGCCGCCTTAAGCTCGCGGAAAAAATGAAAGTCACGCTGGCCGTGAATCCAAAAGAAATGAACTTGGGCGAAGTACAAAAGAAACTCGGAATGCAGGAAGGCTTCGACGTGGGGCTTGAAATGTCGGGGAATGCCGCCGCCTTCCGCGACATGATCGCCAATATGAGCCATGGAGGCCGGATTGCCATGCTCGGGATTCCCGCCCAGGAAATGTCCGTGGACTGGAAGCAGGTCATTTTCAATATGCTCACCATCCAAGGTATTTATGGCCGCGAAATGTACGAGAGCTGGTACAAGATGACAGTCATGCTGGAGTCGGGACTGGACATCCGTGGCGTAATCACTCATCGTTTCTCATGGCAAGACTACGAAAAAGGTTTTGCCGCCATGCGCTCGGGAGAAGCCGGAAAAGTGATTCTAGACTGGCGCGCTCAATAGCGTTCTTTTAAGTAGTGTGTTTTTCCGATTACTAGCTACCACCCTACAGCTAATGTCTTAGACACTTCTTACCCGCTACACCCGATATTTCAGACACTCGGATTAATGTTTCCTTAAAGGAGTCCATTAGAGCAGCCCCCTCCCTTTGGTGTGGCATCGAAGTTCTTACCATGCGCGGAGAGGGAGACATATTGAAAAGCATCCTCATCGTGGACGACAGCAGCGTCATTAGAAAAGGGCTGCGCACTCTTCTGTTGAATGATGCCGACGTCCGGGTTTGCGGAGAGGCGGCGAATGGAGAGGAAGCGATCGAACGGGCCCGTGAGCTGCACCCGGACGTGATCGTGCTGGACGTATCCATGCCAGTGCTGAATGGATTACAGGCCGCGCCGGTTTTACATCGAATGTTGCCCGCAGCGTCCATTATCCTTTTCACGTCTTACGGTAGTGCCGTGGTAAGACACGGAAAGACTTCAGGAATTGATGCCGTCATCTCCAAGGACGACGGGATTACCAATCTGCTGGAAACAATTCACACCCTGGCAATGGACCACGAGAAGCTTTCGCCCAGCGATCCGAAGTTCAACTGATGCAAATCCTGAAGTCAGGGAAGACGCGCCCTGACTCATTTGAATAGCCCCAAATCAACCGCCGTCCCCATAGCCTTGTATCCCGCATCGCTAGGATGGAGAT
>DASXFN010000043.1:0-94327 GCA_036489565.1 Terriglobales bacterium | reverse complement strand
ACCCTCCTTCCCCCCGAAATACCCCTATGCGATACACTTAACGGCCTATGACAAATCCCACTCAGCCCAATATTCAGGTGGTGAATGCTGCCGACTACCGCGAAAATTATGCCAATAGCGTACAGGTGCGCGTGAACGTATGGGACTTTTTCCTGGTCTTTGGCACGTTGCAGCAACAAAACGAGACCCAGGTCGAAATCCGCAACTTTCAGGGGATTTATTTGAGCCCGCAGCAGGCCAAAGCGCTGTTGTCTATTCTCCAGCACAATGTGGCGGGATATGAGAGCACCTTTGGCGAAATCAAGCTTGATCCCCGCATGATGACCGGCGGCCCGGTACACTGACGCCCGTGACCGAAAACTTCCTCAAGCAGGAAGGCCCGCGCGGACGCATAGCATTCTTTTTCCTTCTCTTCGCCGGGCTGCTTGGTTTGCATGCGGGCCTGCTGCAACTTCCCTATTTCTGGGACGAGGCTGGATATTACGTCCCGGCGGCCCGCGATCTCCTTCTGACGGGCAGCGTAATTCCCTTCTCCACTCCCTCCAATGCTCATCCGCCGCTGGTCATGGGCTATCTTGCGTTGTGGTGGAAGCTGGCTGGATTTTCTCCCGTGATTACTCGGATAGCGATGCTTGCGATAGCGGCTTTTACTCTGCTCGGCGTTTACCGCCTGGCCCGACGCGTGGCGAATGTAGAAGTCGCCGTGGCGTCAGTCATTTGCACGGCGTTGTATCCGGTATTTTTCGTGCAAAGTTCGCTGGCGCAAGTGGACTTGGCGGCGGCTGGCCTGGTGATGTGGGGATTGCTGGCCTACGTGGAAGATCGCTGGCTTGCGTTGGCAATCTGGTTTTCGCTGGCGGCATTGGCCAAAGAAACTGCAATTTTGGCGCCGGCAGGATTGGTGGCATGGGAGATCGTCCGCAAGATTGCAGGCCATCAAGCGGAGCAATCGTTGTGGGCAAAATCATTCAAAAAGATTTTTGCGCTTTGCGTTCCGGCACTCGTTCTGGCAGCGTGGTACGCGTATCACCGCTTCCGCACCGGATTCATTTTTGGCAATCCTGAATTCTTCCGTTATAACGTGCGCGCCACCATGCATCCCTTGCGGATGGTCCTGGCCCTGGGCATGCGGCTGTGGCAGGTGTTCGGGTATATGAATCTATGGGCGTTGACGCTGGCGGCCATACTGGCGATGTGGCGTCCGGCGTTGCAGGACGGTCATCTGCGTCGTCCGCGAATTGAACTGCCGGTGCAATACGCGTTTCTTTCGATTGGCATCGTGTATCTCATTGCCATGGCAATCGTTGGCGGGGCGGTATTGGCGCGCTACATGCTTCCGGTTGTCCCGCTGGTCGTCATAGTTTTTATTTCCACTCTTTGGCGCAGAGTTCGTGCATGGAAACCACTCATCGCGCTCATCGCATTCACGTTTGTTGTCGGCCTGTTTGTAAATCCGCCGTACGGATTTTCGCTGGAAGATAACTTTGCCTATCGGGATTACATTCTTCTGCATCAGGATGCGGCGCATTTTTTGGAAACCCGTTATCCACATGCGACAACGTTGACCGCATGGCCCGGAAACGACGAGTTGACGCGGCCGTATTTGGGATATGTGCATCATCCCATTCGCGTGGTTCGAATTAACGATTTCACCTTGGAGCAACTCACGGCCTGCGCGGACTCCGACGTGTCCTTTGACGTGGCTCTTGTTTTTTCCACGAAGTATCAGCCACCTCACCCGCTCTTAGAGCATTGGCAGTGGTGGCAGGAAGCGAAAATCCATTTCTTCGATTACCATCACGATCTGCCGCCGGCGATTGCAGCGCATATTTTGGATGGCGATATAGTGTTTGAAGAGCAACGCAACGGGCAATGGATCGCCGTGATCGAAGTACAGCAGATGCACGATGCTCGCTGGATCAATCGTTGGAAGCAATCGCCAGCACGGATTACAGCTCGATAGTATTTGTGAAAGACATCAATGGGACGCCGCCGCCACGTCCTTCGGCAATGCGAACGCAACGTACACCCCGCCGGTTGGATGATTCAGCGCTTTGCCTCCGCCAGCAGCAATCACAACGAACTGACGCCCATTGACTTCATAGGTCGCCGGAGTGGCATTGCCCGCGAAAGGCAAATTTCCTTCCCACAAAAGCTTTCCCGTTGCCTTATCAAAGGCGTGCATTTTGTTGTCGAAATTCGTCGCGGCAATGAACAACAGGCCTCCGGCAGTAACAACCGGACCGCCGTAGTTTTCACTGCCCGTCACCTTCATCCCTTTGGCCGCGAGTTCCGGATATTCTCCGAACGGTATCCTCCATAAATATTTTCCCGTGTTCAAATCAATCGCGTTCAATGTGCCCCACGGCGGCTCGACCGCTGGATATCCATCCGGATCCAGAAATTTGTCGTAGCCGGTGAATCGGTATTTGGATTCGTCTGTTGCCGCCTGAGCGGCCATGCGCACTGCGGGAACGGCAGGTAGAGCTTTATCTTTCCCGCTGGATACATAGTCAATCAGCGCGGAAATCTGATCGGCGGAGAGCGCCGCGAAGGCCGGCATTCTTCCCTTGCCTTTCTCGATCATCGTAACGATCTTCTGCCTGCTGCGGCGGTTCTCCACTCCAATGAGCGATGGAAACTGCGGAGGCGATCCGGTCCGACTGTCGCCATGACACACGGAGCACTGGCTTTGATACAGCGTGCGGCTGCTGAGTGGATTGTCGCTGACGTTCTCCGCAAGCATGCCCGTCCAGGCAACATCGTTGGCATTTACATACAGAACAGCGGTATCCGGATCCACCGCGGACCCTCCCCACTCCGCGCCTCCGTCATAGCCGGGAAAAACTACCGTTTTCTCACCGACCCTAAATGGAAGGAACTGTCCATCGCTGTGGAAGGTATGGAATTGCTCCACCGCCCACGCATGCGCTTCAGGAGTGCGCTTGGTCAACATATCTTCTGTAAGGCGCTGGCGGGCAAATGGAACTGGCACGGTGGGGAGCACTTGCTCCGCGGCCGTCTTTTCTCCGGGCGCGAAGCTTCGCGGATATTTGCGAGAGCGCAATGGAAACAGGGACTGACCATTGACGCGATCGAAGAGGAATACGTATCCGGTCTTCGTAGTAAGCGCGACGGCGTCAATTTTTCGGCCGTTTTGGGTCACAGTCACCAGGTTCGGAGGCGAAGGGAAATCACGGTCCCAGATATCGTGCTTCACTTCCTGAAAGTGCCAAATACGTTCTCCGGTATTTGCATTTAGAGCGATCAGGCAATCCGCGAAAAGGTCATCGCCGAGACGATCGCCACCATAAAAATCCGCGGCTGCCGACCCTGTGGGCACATACACGATGCCCCGTTGCTCATCGAGGGCCATGCCCGTCCAGTTATTCGCGCCCCCGCTGTGCGTCCAGCCATCCTTCGGCCAGGTATCGTAACCAAATTCTCCGGGATGGGGGATAGTGTGGAAAGACCAGCGCAGCTTGCCCGTTTTAACATCGTAGGCGCGAATATCGCCGGGAGGCGCGGGAAGCACTTCCGGCTCGCGGTCACCAAAAATGATGAGGTCCTTGTAAACGATGCCGGGGGTGGTGGAGACGACGGATTGTAGGGCGAAATCGCGTCCCAAATCTTTGCGAAGATCAATGCGGCCATTATCACCGAAGCTGAGAATCGGCTTCCCGGTGCTCGCGTTCAACGCGTAAACGAAATTCGTAATGCCCGCGAAGACGCGTTTGTCGTCGCCACTGGCCCAAAAAGAAAGTCCGCGGTTAGGCTGGCCGCCCTGCGCTCCGGAATCAAACTTCCACAATTCGTTCCCGGTCACTGCGTCGAGGGCAAATATTTTTTGCAGTGGACTGATTCCGTAAAGCACACCATCCACAACAATGGGGCTGCTCTCTAGCCCGCCTTTTTCTCCCGTGTCATAAGTCCACGCGACTTGAAGGTCTTTCACATTTTCACGATTGATTTCCGTGAGCGGCGAGTAATGCATATCGTGAGGGCCGCCGCCATAAGCGGGCCAATCACGCTGAATTGCTGACGGATTCGCACTCTGGCCGTCGGCGTTTGGAACGCAAATCGCTGACAGCAAGAAAGCCATCATCAGTGCGGGATATTTCATTCGGGTCCTGGGTTCCTCAAGAATCGTGCCACGGGAGGGTATCACAAGCGGTATGTAACGAGCCCTGCGAGTCCAAAACTTCGCAACTAGAATGCGCCTCGGCGAGTGATTGCGAAATCGCAAACGCACCCATGGCATAAATCAAGGTATGGATTGGCAAAATGCGTATTAGTTGAGGACGATCAAGCGGTCGAAGATACGGATAACTAGCGCGCGCCTTTGCGCTTCTCTTTCGGCCACTTGGCGATCACGACCGTGGAAATCCCACCCCGCGGACGAAAGTCTCCCTTCACCTCGGCCCACACTGGCTTTGCCCATCGCACCACGTCTTCTAGTACGCGGTTCACAATGTTTTCCTGAAAAATCCCCAGGTTGCGGTAAGACTGCAAGTATTCCTTTAAGGACTTAAGTTCAAGACAATCCTTATTGGGGACGTAGCGAATCGTAATAATGCCAAAATCCGGGAGCCCGGTCTTCGGACAGACAGAGGTAAACTCCGGATCATCAATCACGATTTCATAACCGGGAAATTGATTGGGCCAGGTTTCAATCTCCGGAAAGCTGGCGTCAAGGCCCGCCTTGGCATGATCGGGTGTGTAGCGCGGCTGCTTGGGCATGACTCTATTTTAACTCTTGCATGGTTAAGGATGCATGGAACGCCGACGGAAATCCGCTCGCATACTGCGTGCTTTCAACAATCCCGACAAACGACGATCCCTAGGTTGTGCTCGAAATTTCGGCAGCGGGCTCAGACGTCCGCTAACGCCTCAAGTTGTTATCGTCAGCAACCGAACTTCACATTTCCTGAAATCTATGACTTCTTCCCGTCCTGTTTGGAGCAGATGCCGCAACGCTTTGGAATGTGCGTGTATGGTTATGTTGAGATGCCAGTACATGTGCATCGGCTCCTCAACGAACCGGAACATGGCACGCTGGCGGGCGCGATTCATTGTTTGAAGTTATCGTTTGCAAAGAAAGAAAGTGGCGCGAATCCGGACCGAGCAGGGTGTGTTTTGGGCAGAAAAGATATTACGATCGCAATATTCGTGAGGAGCGAGAATCTAAGTTCAAGTTGCGCTACCTGCACCGTAATCCAGTAAAGCACGGGTTGGTGAAGGAGATTGGGGATAGGCAGCTTTCGTCATTATGCGTTTCGTGAAGAGTAATGATGGAGATCGAATCGGAATGGACGGCGAGGGACGGGGATGAGGGACTTCTCGGTGGACGGGAGAGAATTTTTCTGAATCCAGGTTAGCGTCCAAAACCAGGACGCGAAGCCTGGAGTACCAGGCAGCAGGCAAGTCCCGCGCCGACGATCAATATCGTCGTTGGAACACGGGACAAGACCGTTTACGTTTACACCGACAAAGGATGCACATGTCACGAGAGATTGAAGGACTTCAACAAATAGCAATGAGGTCATGGCATAAGCTGATCTTCTTCGGCGTCATCATACTCTGGTCTGGTAGTGCGGCGACGTTGCATGCGCAATTGAAAGGAAAAAGCTCTTGCCTCGCCATCCATATCGCTCTCAACGGAAAACCGGTTGCGGAGCCACGAACGCTTACCTTCAAAACAAAAGCATGGGAGCAAGCGGTGCCGGTTGTAGCAGGTTGCTTCAAGGTGCCCGCCGCTGTGCTCGAAGAGAAGACCATCGATGTTCTCTTCACGGTGCCAGGAAATAGAATCTATCTGTCCACAATTCCGATCGGCTTCCTAGCAGGTCCTTGGGACGTAGAGTTGCAGGACCAGCGGTTTGGGAACGAGGTCGTTCTGCCAAAGCATACACGCACCAAGGATGCTTGCTCCGTTGTCTTTCATGTGGGAGAACCTGAGACGGTCTATGCCATGACGCCATGTCGCACACGACTCAAGTAAGCGTGCCTTCACTTCATTAATGCCCTCATAGGCCGCCGCCTAGTGCGTGCAAGAGTCCGATGATTAGTATCCGTATGGAGACTAGTGTCACCTACGGGCGGCCACCACTGGGGCTGGCTGGCCAAGCCTTTCGCTGCTTTTGCGAAGGCTGGGGTAGTGTTGATGAAGCTAGCGCGCGGAAGATGCAATGCCACCTGAGTTACGACTTCCCCCCGGCAATGGCGACAACGGGAACGTCTTCCAGATCGTGAACGGGAAAGACGGCAATCGGACGCAAAACTTTAGCGCCCGCAGACTGCGTCTTCGCCTCCGCGGATACATCTAACACATTAGGTTCCTGCTCATAAATCCAAGAGCGGCTGGTGTTACATTAGCTTTTAGCAAACGCATGGCTTCCACGAGCAACAATAAGAGCTTCTTATCGCGAAACCGTTGGTTGGTTTGGATTGTCGGTATCGTGATGGCCGTCATTCTGCTGGCGTCTTTCATGTCGCGCGATGACTCCGTTCCCGTGCGCACCGCCACCGTGGAACGCGGTGATATCCGCAGCGTGATTTCGACCAATGGAAAAATAGAACCGCTGCATAATTTTGAAGCTCACGCTCCCATCGGAACGACCGTCAAGCGATTGCTGGTCAGCGAAGGGGCCCATGTGCGGCAGGGACAGTTGCTGGTGGAGCTTGAAGATTCCGACGCGCTCAGTGCCGCGTCAAAGGCCCTGGCTCAGTTGCGCTCAGCGCAAGCGGACTTAAGCTCATTGAATGCCGGCGGCACGCATGAAGAAGTCCTCACCACCGAAGCACAGCTTGCAAAAGCAAAGACTGAGCGCGACACCGCAGCTCGAAATCTTGACGCGCTCCGGCACCTCCAACAAACGGGAGCTGCGTCCCCCGGAGAAGTACGCGAAACCGAAAGCCAACTGCAGCGCGCCACGGCCGACGTGAATCTGCTCCAGCAAAAGCAAGCCGGGCGTTATTCCCAACCAGAAGTTTCCAGCGTGCAGGCGCAACTCTCAGAAGCCAAGTCCGCCTACGCAGCGGCCGAAGATGTGCTCGCCAAGCTCAATATCCGCGCTCCTTTCGACGGGGTGGTCTATTCCCTTCCCGTGCGCTTTGGAAACTACGTCAATCCCGGCGATCTGGTACTGCAGGAAGCGGACCTCTCCAAAGTAGTCGTCCGGTCTTTTGTGGATGAGCCCGATGTCGCGCGTCTCTCGACTGGACAGCCCATTGAAATAACTTGGGACGCAGTTCCAGGACGAATCTGGCAAGGGACGGTGAATTCCATTCCCTCCACGCTCAAGATGCATGGCACCAGGAATGTGGGCGAAACCACCTGCGTGATTGACAACCACGATTACAAACTGCTGCCCAACGTGAACGTGAACGTCGCCATCGTTACCAAAGAGGACAAAGATGTGTTGACCGTCCCCCGCGAAACCATACGCCAGGATGACGATCGCCCCTACGTTTTCCGTGTGGTAACAGACCAGTTGCAGCGGCAAAACGTGCAGATATCCATTGCCAACCTCACCAGCGTGGAAATTGATTCCGGCTTGCAGCAGGACGCGATTGTCGCGCTGAATTCCACAAATTCGAAACCTTTAAGCGACCACCTGCACGTCAAAGTCATCCATTAATGCATGGCGTTTTTCCGTAAAATTTATTTTGTCTTTCTATTAGTGCTGCTCCCGTGCATTGCCGTCGCGACCTCTTCCGCCGTGACTCTACTCCAGCAGGGCCGGGTGGATGACGCTATCTCTCAATACCAGAGTGACATCAGCAAATCCCCCCACGAAGCGGAGACTTTCAACCTCCTTTGCCGCGCGTATTTTGAGTTGGGAGATTGGGACCGCGGCATCCCCGCCTGCGAACATGCCACCGCTCTTGAACCCTCGAATGGTATTTACCATCTCTGGCTGGGACGAATTTACGGCGAAAAAGCGGACAGCGCCAATTTTCTGACCGCCGCCGGCTTAGCGAAGAAGGTGCGCATTGAATTTGAAACCGCCGTAAAATTGGCTCCCCAAAACGCCGACGCCCGTAATGATCTGGCCGAGTTCTATCTGGAAGCGCCAGGCATTGTTGGAGGCGGCAAGGATAAAGCAGAAAGCCAGGCGCAAGCCCTGGCCGCGATTGATCCTGCCCGCGCGGACTGGATCCGTGGGAGGATCGCCGAGAAGCAAAAAGACTACGCAACCGCTGAGAAGGAATATCGCGCTGCCATTCAAGACAGCCATGGTGGCGCGCACGCCTGGTTCAATCTTGCTCTCTACTATTGGCACCGCCAAAATCTGGACGCCATGCAGGAAACTCTATATCACGCCGTGGCCGCGCCTATGGACCGTCCGGAGGTCATGATGGAAGCGGCGGAACTACTGGTTAAAGGTGGAAGAGATTTTCCCGCCGCCACCGCATGGTTGCATCGTTACCTGAACGGTCCGGTGGTCGAAGAGGCTCCGACCTTCAAGGCTCATTATCTTCTGGGGACGGTGTTGGAGAAGCAGGGCAATAAGACCGCCGCCGCCGAGCAATATCGCGCGGCCCTGTCGCTGGCCAGGAATTTTTCCCGCGCTCAGCAGGCCTTGAACCATCTTTCACAATAAGTACTGAATTATTCCAACGACGCGGATTCCTGTCTGCATCGAACCATCATTGAAGCTCCAGGCTTGCCCGAAATCTGACAAATCTGCCTGGGGACTGTCCCGAATGGCCTTCTCTAATTTATCCTGTCATCTTCGATCCTGCATAAAGGTGTTTCACAGCTTCGGCGGGGCATTGCGTTTGCAGTCTCCGTCCGAAGGGATTTACCGGAAGTGTGCTTCCACAGGAGGAATGTTTGTTCATGGGTAAGCTATTTCGTTCTGCGCTGTTGGCAATGTCGCCACTTCTTGTTTGGGCAGCGCTCTGTTCCTCTTGCGCGCAAGCACAAGACGCTCCACGGCTGGAGTTTACCGGAAATTACTCCTACCTCCATTTCGATAGCTTTGACCTTGGTTTTAAGAAGGACACCGGACTGAATGGCGGCAATGTCGGAGTTGCCTACAACATCACCACCCACTTCGCGGCCATCGCCGAGGTCGGCGGTAATTGGGGATCGCCATTCAAGTTCTATGACGGCATGGGAGGCGGCCGCTATACCTATCGCAGAGGAAACATTGCGCTGTTCGGCCAAGGCCTCTTTGGCAGGGCAAAATCGCGGATCTCGTTACCCACAAGCATAGTGGGTAGCGAAACCAACTCGAATTACGCCTTCGGTGGTGGGGGCGGCGTCAGTTATGACCTCACTCCACATTTTGCTATTCGGGCCATCCAGGTGGATTACCTGCACTCCAATCTCTTTGCTACAAGCCTGAACAGCGTCCGCTTCTCCGCCGGCATTACCTATCACATTGGACGTGTGCGGCAAAAGCGGCGGCCGAGGCTAACACGATGAGGCCAATGCCGACCAAGGCAGACGCGGCGAATATTTCCATAAATTTATTTTCGGTCAGGACGATAAGGTACATGAATACGAAACCCCAACTGATTTTGCTTCTCCTCTGCATCGCCGTTCTGTGCAGCTGTAGCACCCCCGCCGTCCACTACGCCTATGTTCCTTTGAGTTCGCTCAATTCCCTGGACGTGTATCAAGTGAAGAATAGCTCAGGCGCCCTTACGGAGGTGCTCGGCGCTCCATTCCCGGTTGGCAATGGCCCTGCCGCGGTTTGCGTCCATCCTTCGGGAAAATTCGCTTACACCTCCAACAGCACCGACAACAACATCTCCCTGCTCAAGATTGACCCCAAAGATGGCGGCGTAACGGAAGTTTTGCCTCGCACTCCCACGCGCTTCAATCCTGGCCCGCTGATTACCGATAGCGCGGGAAAATTTCTTTTTGTCGCCAACATCGGCGCCAGCAATATTTCAGTATTTTCCATTGACGCCACCAGCGGAGCGCTCACCGAAGTGACCGGCTCGCCGTTCCCTACTCCGCTCAATCCCAGCGCACTGGTGCTGGCCAGTTCTGACAAGTTCCTTTATGTCGCCAATTCCGGGATCAATGCAGTTTCCGCTTATTCCGTGGATAGCAGTAGCGGCGCGCTTCAACCTTTACCCGGTTCTCCGTTTCTAGTGGGCCACCTGCCTTCAGCCCTGGCCGTCACGCCCACCGCCACTTTCCTGTTTGCGGCTAACTCCGCGGACAATAACGTTTCGGTTTTAAGCATCAATGCCGACGGCACGCTTTCAAACGTCAGCGGATCTCCATTTCTGGCGGGAACCAATCCTATTTCCGAAGTGATGCATCCGAGCGGGAATTTCCTTTATGTCGCTAATCGTGCCGGAGGTATTTCGGCCTACTCCATTGCTACCGATGGCGCGCTTACGTTGCTGACCGCGTCGAATGCCACCCTGAACGATGGAATTTCCATGGCCCTGGATCCAACACAAAAATATGTTCTTGCTGCAAGCCAAAGCAGCCTGCAGACGCTAATCATCAATAACGTCAGCGGCACCACCCCGGCCACTTCGCTGACCACCAATGGAAGCCTCACTTCGTCCTCGAATTCCGTGCTGCTTACAACCACACCGGGATTGATTTTTGTGGCACCATAAGCAAACATGCTTAACTTTGGCATCGTCGGTTTCGGTTTGCACGCCGTCAGGCGGCTCATGCCTGGCTTCGCGCTTTCCAGGAATTGCAGTGTGACCGCGCTTTCCCGCCGCGACATCCGCAAAGCGGAAGCATCGGCAAAAGAGTTCAAAATCCCCAATGCGTTTTCGTCCGTCGAAGAACTTTGCGCTTCGCCGCAAGTGGACGCCGTGCTGGTGACCACCCCCAACTCCTGCCATCTCTCCGACGTAATGGCCGCACTGCAAAGCGGCAAGCATGTACTGTGCGAGAAGCCACTGGCCCTGGACGCGCGCGAATGCCGCCAAATGGTGGAAGCCGCGCAGAAAGCCGGACTGATTTTAGGTGTGGCGCATGTCTTCCGCTTTAATGACAGCGTGGTAAACATTCGCAAGCGCATCGCCTCAGGCGAAGTCGGCAAACCCGTCTTCGCGCGCTCTGAATTTTCTTTCCTTGCCAACCCTGACCATCCTCGAACGTGGCTCTACGACCGCTCGGTGGCTGGCGGCGGCCCTATTTTCGACATTGGCGTGCACTGCATTGATACGCTGCGCTACGTACTTCAGGATGAAGTGGTGCACATCAGCGCCAGCAGCGTCTCCGACCACCGCTCCGGCGATGTGGAAGCTATCGCAGCTTTGCAATTGGAGTTTTCCCGCGGCACATTGGGGTCGGTGTTCGCTTCTTATCGCACCGACTATCGCACGCCGCTGGAAATTATCGGCAACTCCGCCGTTCTCAGCGCCGAGGACGCTCTCAACGTCGAGGTGCCAGTCCTGATCGAGTTGCACCGCGACGGCGCCCTGCTTGATAGCATGACCGTTTCCAACGATCACGCCTATGCCAAGCAAGTGGACGAATTCGCCTTAGCCGTGGAAGGAAAACTGAAATTTCGCGCTCCTGGAGAAGAAGGCTGGCAGAACCAGGAAATTCTCGACGCCGCCTACCGCAGCATCGCAAGCGGCAGGAAAGAAGCTGTCCGGCGCGTGGTCTAACTTGTATATCTGAAAATTGTCCGACCGCTTGCGTCCAGATTGAAATTACCGTCGCAACAGCACATCCCCCGCAATAAAAAAGAAAAAAACAATCGAAATCACGCCGTTCATGGTGAAGAAGGCCGCATTCAGCTTTGAAAGGTCTGAAGCCGACACCAGCGAATGCTCATAAATTAGCAGGCTCGCCACCAGAGCAACGCCAAGCACCGCCAACGTTCCTAAGCCAAATGTGATGATCATTGCGATCAGGAATCCCAGCATCAGGACGTGAAAGATCCGCGAAATCCAGAGCGCCCTGGGAATGCCAAAACAGCGCGGGATCGAATGCAAGCCTTGCTCGCGGTCGAAGTCATGGTCCTGGCAGGCATAAAGAACGTCAAACCCTCCGCCCCAAAAGGTTACGGCTCCAGTCAGCAACAGAATTCTGGGGTCGAGCGATCCCCTCACTGCAATCCAAGCCGCCGTGGGCGCAATGCCCATGGCAAATCCAAGAAAGAGATGCGACCAGCGGGTAAATCGCTTTGTATAGGAGTAGAAAAATACAATCGCCAGGGCCAGCGGGGCCAGGAAGAACGAAAGGCGGTTCAATTCGAAGGCCGCCGTCAAAAAAATGCAGCAGGAGGCAATCACAAAAATCCAAACGAACCCTGGGGTGAGCGCTCCCGCGGGGATAGCGCGCATTTTCGTGCGGGGGTTGGCCGCGTCAATGGAAGCATCCGCCAGCCGGTTAAAGGCCATGGCCGCCGACCGCGCAGCGATCATGGCAACAACAATCCAGATCAGCGCGTGCGCGGAAGGCCACCCATGGGCCGCCAGCACAGCTCCGCAGAGCGCGAAAGGGAGCATAAATATCGAGTGCTCCCACTTAATCATTTCTAATGTTGTGGAAAGGCTACGGAAGAAGCGCACCAAGACATTCTAATGCAATTTTTCTTCGCAATCACATTTCGGCGCTCTTGCCATTCACGCCTTTGGCTTCTGACCGTCCTCGCTAGTTGTTTGCAAAGAACGGCTGGGCCATTCAAGCTCGCTTTTCACTCGACGCTGCACTCTCGCTTGGCAACCGAAGATTTATCGAAGCCGCAATACCAATAACAGATCGCGGCACTCGCCCGAAAAAATCTCAGCATTGCCCCTAGTATGAGTGTCGCAAACATGCCAGGCGGGCTTAAACGCGCATACACAACGTTCATGCTCCAGGCCGGACTTGTATAGGCTTCACCCGCGATTCCTAAACCAATGCGATTTCTCACCTGCGGTTCATAAACTATTTTTTCAATTCCTTCGTTGAAGAACTTCGCCATCTGCACAATCCTGCTGCTGTATGCCTTCCTTGCGCGCCGTGGGAGTTCTCCTCGTTTGCGATATTTCACGATCAGGGCGGCAGCTTCAGACGCTTGACGAAGAGCCGCAGTGACTCCATTGGAAGTCATTGGGTCAACCAGCGCTGCTGCTTCACCAGCAAGCAGCCAGTTCGGCCCTGCGCATTGCTGGTGAACGCGGCAGCGAAATGAAGTTACGTTTACATTGATCGAACCATTTGCTCCCCGTTGAAGAAACGATTCAAAATGTGGGAATTTCATCAGCTGCTGCCGAAAAATATCTTCAATAGATAATCCCTGGTCACGCTTGGTTTTGACCGACGCCGCGGGAGCGATATATCCCACGCTGACTGTGTCACTGCCCAGCGGGATTTCCCAGATCCATTCCAAATATTCCGTCGGCAGCGCATCCATATAAAGAGTCGTTCCCTCCACTTGCGCCGACACTTTGAAATACGTCCACATTGCTACCTTCGTAGGCCCATACTGCACTGCGGACAGATTGAACTTTCGTGCCACCAGCGGAGTGCCCATGCCCGATGTGTCAATGAACCATGGTGAGATGAAACGCTGGCCCCCTTCAGTTCGCACCGAGCGAATCTTCTTGCCATCGCTTTCGATATCAATATCAATAACCCGGTCCCGTACCAGCGTTACACCCTCATCCACGACCATCTTTAGGATTTCAGCATCCAACTGCGTTCGTTCCACGTGCAGGGTGACTAGATTGACATGAAACGGTGGCCCGCCAAGCCATGTGGAAGGAACGTAGTGCACATCACAACCATCACGCATTTTCAAGGTGACATGCCTTTTCCAGGTTGCGATGCTGGACGCTAGAAGACTTTCCTGAGACAGCCCGAGCTGTGCGAATAGAGCGGGCGCCGACCAATCCAGTGACTCGCCAACAGGAGGCCGAACGGCCTGTTGCGGCTCGATGCAAACGACCTTCAGTCCAGCCCTGGCCAGATGCAGCGCAGCCGCTTTTCCGGCCAATCCGGCGCCCATAACGGTCACATCGCAGGAAGTGGATGGCACCTGGTCAGGCATGCTTTGACTCTCTTTAATTAGGAAGCGTTGCGGACCGGCGTGCTGTCCAGCGTCTTAAGTATTCGCTCGATTTGCCAGAGATGGCGACGCTCATGCGCCGCTAACATGCGAAGGGCGCCATACACGTTGTAGTTGAAGCGAGCATAAACAGGTGACTCAATCTTCATCAGATCAATGGCGAATCCTGCTGCGGACTTAGTGATGTTCGCAAGTTGCGCCTGCGACTCCGCGAACGCATCCCACGCGGAATTGAAATCGTGCTGACGCGGAACCAGCCGCGCAAGCACTTTGAACCGGAGCCGGTATGGAGGCTCTAAATTCCGGATGAACAATCGCGTGAGAGCGCCAGTATTCAAGCCCCGATTGCTTGTAAGGCGGGGAGCACGGGTAATAGCGGCTGATATTGCAGGAAGAAACGCATTGCTGGTCTGGGCCAAATGATCCAGACACTGCGCCACCGACCACGCTCCGGATTCCACGCTGGTAGTTAGCTCCCACTCACTTCTGCCGGCAACCAACTCTTTGGCTTTTAAGGTCGCTTCCTCGATTTGATTCAGAATGGTCTCAAGCTGTCGGGACGAAATCCGAACCGTCCCAGTTCGAACTGCCGTCGCCCCAAGGACCTTCGGCAACCGCAGATTGCTTCCCGTTGTTTGGCCAAACATTCCCATGGGCTTACCAGTGAATGTCTGCCAAGTTAATGGGAGCGGAGAGATTAGGCCATAGTTGAAAAGTACTAGTTCTGAAAGGTGACCGGATAATGGAGCATTCCAGTCAGTTTCGGCATCTTTATTCAAGGGAGACAGCAATCATGAAAAACTCTGTAGCCATCGTCACCGGGGCCAGTCAGGGTATTGGCCGATCCACCGCTATTCGACTGGCCCAGGATTTCTCTGCGGTCGTTCTTGTTGCACGGAATGGTGACAGCCTGGCGGAAGTAGAGGCCGCCGTTCACAAGGCTGGAGCCGAACCCCTCAGCATCGCACTTGACCTTAGCCGGGTCGAGTCACCGGAAACCGTGCTCAAAACAACGCTTGACCATTACGGTCGAGTTGACGCGCTTCTTAACATCGCCGGCGCAGTGCCGCAGATCGATCTCTTCGAGATGACCGATGAGCAGTGGTATGGCGGTATGGAACTGAAGCTTCACGGAGCCCGCAGGTTAACGATCCGGGCCTGGGACGCACTCAAGGCGAACAAAGGATCCGTTGTATTCATGTCTGGCAGTGCGGCGCTCGATCCCAAACCAGGCTTTGCCGCAGTAGCCGCCACCAACGCGGCCATCATCGCCCTGGCAAAAGCCTTTGCCGAACAAGGGATCAAGGATGGCGTGCAGGTCAACAGCATCGTGCCAGGAGCCGTGATGACGGGACGACGCCAGTCTTTTCTGGAAAAGTGGGCCCCGGCACATAATATGAGTGTCGCCGAGGCCACCAAGAAGTTCCCCGAAGAAGCTGGCATCAGCCGCTACGGGCAGCCGGAAGAAATCGCAGACCTGTTGGCGTTCATGGTCTCGCCCGCGGCGAAATGGATGACCGGAACTTCGGTGCGCATGGACGGTGGCGAGGTCAAGGGTATCTGATCGGTAGATCCCCTTGCGCTTAAACATCCCCAACAAATCTATATCCTTCCCGAAGCAGATCATCGCGAATGCGATGATCCGCGAAGTGGAGGGACCTTGTGTTTTTGGGCATCGAGCCGTCGAACTGACCGCACCATCAATCCGCGCAAAAAAATCCGCTGGCCCACGGCGCCAGCGGATTACTCAAGCGCGAATTACTTTCTTTTCAGAATGCGCGGGCCCGGCCGAGAGCCGGAACTGGATCCGTTGTGTCCGTTTGCCTGCCGAGTTCCCTGCTCTTGCGAGGCAAGTTCTCGAAATGCCGGAGCTTCCACCAACTCAATATCTTCGGCCTCGTTCCAGGGACCACGTGCATTTGGTTCGCCTCTGTCACCAATTCCGGTCGAGTCGTCAAAGTACTGACGCACAAGCTCAGAACTCGGAGGAATGCTGCCGATTGAGAACGGCTTCTTCCCCAGGCTTTCCAGAGCGACCGTGAATGCCTTCATGTGCGTGATCTCGCGTGTCATAAGGAACTGCAAAGCCTGGATCGTTCCCGGATCGTCCGTGAACTGAATCAATCGCTCATATACGATTTTGGCGCGCGCTTCTGCGGCAATGTTGCTGCGTAGATCAACGTCCAGTTCGCCCGTTATCTTCAGGTAATCCGCTGTCCATGGATTTCCCGTCGAATTGTGAAGGGCCACACCGCCGCCGCCGGCAATCGCGATCAGCGGATCAACCTCCGCCGCCTCCCGTTGATGCTTTAAGGGTTTCAAATGCATGCGGGCGAGCGTTCCGACGACTTCCAGGTGACTCAACTCCTCCGTGCCAATATCCATCAGCAGGTCTTTGCGCTCCGGATCATCGCAGTTCAAACCCTGAATGGAATATTGCATTGCGGCAGCCAGTTCGCCATTCGCCCCGCCAAATTGTTCCAACAACATGTTGCCGAATTGCGGATCCGGAGTTCCGATTTCGACGGTATACATCAGCGCTTTAATGTGATGGTACATATTTCTCTCCTATGCCTTTCTGGCTTTCGCCTTAGCGGCGGGCGCGCGGGTTGGGCTCTCGTCTTCCAGGGTGGCGTCCTGCAGGATGGGCTTGCTCAGTTCAGTAAGCAAAAAATCTGAACTCTCCTCCTCACCCAACGTGCGGGTAAGCAGCGTGGCTACTTCGCGCTCTCCAATTTGCCGCGCTAAAGAACGTACCGTTCCATATCCAGAAATTTCGTAATGTTCGACCTTTTGCGCCGCACCGATCAAAGCCAGGTCGGCAGCAAGTTCTTCACTGTCTTCATTTTCTGAAATTACTTCTTCGCCTTCCGCGATCAGGCCCTGCATTCCTTTGCAAGCTTTTGGTTGCGCCTTCTCCCCAAGGAATTCAAACGATTTTTTTAGTCGTTCCACGTGGCCCTCGGTTTGGCCCAGATGCTTTTCAAACACTTCCTTTAATTTTGGGTTGTGGGCCGCCTCAGCCATTTTCGGCAGCGCCTGAACTAACTGCATTTCGGCATGCAGCAAATCCTGAAGATTCTCGACGAGCAAGTCTTTCAATTGATCCATGTGAATTCTCCTCAGCGAAGAATAATCGGAATGCGAACTTAACTGAATACCCGCATAGGTCGAGGATTTGCGGAAGAATCATGTAGCTGCGCGTAGGTGGTCTGTCCAATTCCGCAATTCGTGTCATCCCGACCGGAGCGGATCATCGCCATGCGATGATCTGCGGAGTGGAGGGACCTTGTGTTAAAACCTGTGCGCCCATTTAAATTTCGCATTCTTTGCGAAATTTAGGTCGCCGTGTGCCCCCCGAATTCAGCTTGAGTAGAGCGGTTTTACAGTTGAACACAGTTTTTTCGCCGCCGGTGCAAACATTAGACGCAAGGTTCCTCCGCTACGCAGATCATCGCTTTGCGATGATCTGCTCCGGTCGGGATGACACAGTTGAGGAGATGTCAGAGTCGCGAGAGACGTCAGAGTGGGAGATCGGAACAGTGGCCATCCCACTCAAGCCAAAATCGGGCTTTTACCCCAGCCAGCGAAAACCGCGCTATATGGAACTCGGCTGAGGATCCCGCTCCTCTAAAGAATGATCGCGGAGAAACCACCGGAGCGATCAACTGCTTTTACAAGGATGGCACGGTCGTTTTGGTTGCCATTCCCGTGCCCGCCGCCGAGAACTCTGGCGTTGCGGCGTAGCGTTCGGCTAGAAAAACTCAGTGTAAATTCAGGCTCTTAGTGAACCTCGGAACCCCCTGGCGGCATAGTAAGATTCCGCACCGTTGTGATACAGGAAAACGGTGTCGAAGCGGCGATCACAAAAGAGCGCCCCGCCGAGTTTTCTGACGGCAGAAGGGGTTTTCACCCAGCTCGATGTCGCCGTATCGAACTCTCCAAGTGTCTGCAACTCTCGATATTGTTCTTCGGTCAAAAGTTCAATGCCCATGGCAGCTGCCATATTCGTAGCGCTATTTTTTGGTTTATGTTCTTTCCGTGACTCCAGCGCTTCACGGTCGTAGCAAAGACTTCTGCGGCCTTTGGGACTTTCCGCGGAACAATCATAAAAAATGTATTCGCCCGTCTTTTTGTCCTGACCAACAACGTCCGGCTCACCGCCGGTTTTTTCCATTTCGCTGAGCGACCACAGTTTTCCGGTGTTCGCTTCCAGCTTGGCCTGCACTTTGGCCCATGCCAGATCTTCATGGCGGTTCATATTTTTCTCAAAGCGGGCTTTCAAAGCGCTGAGCAGCTCTTCACTTTGTTTTGACGGCAATTCCTTTTTCGTTGCGGCGTCTTTTGTACTCTTTGAAACTTTAGATATTGGCATGGTTTTACTATTCACCTCGATTCACGATTTTGTGCCACATTAGGTGGCCGGCTGTGCGCTTCAACGCCAAATTGTTTTGCGTACTCGGTGACCAATCGCTGCCAACCTTCGAATTGCATGGCATCAGCGCGGGAGATGCGGCCTATGGGAGTTCCGGCAAGAAAATGATCCAGCACGTCAAAACTAATGTGCCAGCCCGCGGCGCCCCACGAGATGAAGCGGTTATCAATGTTGTGCCACAGCGTCAGGCGCGTGCCGCCGCCAGTAGCGCGTTCGAGTTCCCACCGTGTGTCGTTGTACTCAAGCACGTTGGGAGCGTCGGCGCGTGTCACCTTTGTTTCGAGCGCCTTCGGATTTCCCACCCAGGTGAGCTTTACCGTTCCAACCGCTCCCAGGCTGCCATCGCTATCAAAGGGCGCCCACTCGCGCAGATGCGCCGGGTCGGTGAGCGCCTGCCAGACTTTTTCCGGCGAGTGGCGCAGCTCGCGAACGAGAATCAGCGTCCACTTGGCTTCGTTCTTTTGTCCCGGGCCATCTTGTTCCCGGTCCTTTTGTATTCGCGCTCCATAGGCCGGACCCGGTGCGTACTGCTCGCGATTGATCATCTTCTTGCCTTCCCTTTTCGCTTCCCTACCATTGCGCCAGTTGCGTAATCTGAATGAGGTTGCCGCAGGTGTCTTTCAGCATCGCAATGGTTGCGCCGGTCACGTCAGTGGGCGGCATCGTGAATTCGGCACCGCGGGCTTTGATCCGCTCGCAGTCGCCTTTAACGTCGTCGGTGTAGAACATAGCTGCGGATTGGTTCTGTTGGAACATCGCCTGCTGATACGCTTTGGCCGCGGGGTTGTTGTTGAGCGCCAACTGCAACTGAGTGCCATCGGGTTCTTCGGACGAACCCACAGTCAGCCAGCGAAATGGGCCATTACTGAAATCGGCCTTCTTGGCGAAGCCCAGTACGTCTGTATAAAAACGAAGGGCCTTCTCCTGGTCGTCCACGTATATGCTGGTCAATTTGATTTTCATTTCGTTTCTCCTCTCACGCTCGCGGCTTGCGCCGCGTCGTCTTCTGCTTAGGCTTCCTTTTTGTTTGTGTTGATGGTCCATGCTGTTGACGATCCGTACGGTCTGGATTCACACGATCAAGGTGGCGTTCGAGAGCGTCAACGTACGCGGACCAGAAGCGACGGAACGGAGCCAACCAGGCATCCAGCTCTTGAAGTGGCTCAGGTTTCAGCCGATAGAGACGGCGCTGCGCGTCCACCGTGGCTTCAACGAAACCGGCCTCTCGCAGCACGCGCAGGTGCTTGGACACGGTTGGCTGCGACATACGAAGTTGACGTTCGATGTCTCCAACCGACTGTTCTGACGAGACCAGGAGGCCCAATATCGCGCGGCGATTCGGCTCCGCAATAATTTCGAAGATTGATTCCACTCTCTTCATATACTCCCCACGGTATATACTTGTCAAGGTATGTACACGAAGAAAATGAGGCCCCCCGGTGGTGGCCCATCTTTATCTTTAAATTATTGGCAGAGGGTGGTCCTTTTCCGCTTCCTTAGCCGCATATCTAGACAAACTATTACATTAGATATATTCTAACTTTTCATATGGATGCCGAAGCGATACAGCGATCGCTGGAAAGCAGCGGGTTACGGTGCACTGCGCAGCGATACGCCGTGATGGCATTTTTGATGGACCACAAGGGACATCCCACGGCGGCAGAGATATTTGAAGGAGTAAATCGCCTGGATCCGCGCTCTTCCCGCGCCACGACCTATAACAATCTGCGGGACCTGGTAAAAGCCGGGTTGGTGAGCGAAGTAGCTGTCGAAGGCCGAGCCGGACGATTCGATGCGAAAGGCACACGGCATCACCACTTCATCTGCGACCGTTGCGGTAGCGTTGAAGACATGGAATGGTACAACGTGCCCAAACCTGCATCGCGCTCTCTCGGTAAGCGCGTGGTTCGCGAATGCCAGCTCATTTTTCGCGGGCTGTGCACAAAGTGCGCGTCTCGTTAGTCTGCAGTAAATTGTGCGAACTGGAAGCAATGGTTTGTAGATCGTCATAATTTTCAACTAATTCGAAGGAAAAAGATCATGGACAATTCAAAGATGGAAAACACGATTGCCTCATCCTCCGGGAGTGTTTCCCCTGAGGATCAGAGCAAAAATACGCAAACCGCATCCAAGTGCCCTTTCAATCACGGGGCAACTACCGCCACGAATCGCGACTGGTGGCCGAGCCAGGTAAGCCTTAATGCTCTCCACCAGCATTCCAACCTGTCTGATCCGATGGGCGAAGAGTTTGACTACGCCAAGGAATTCAAGAGCCTTGATCTGAATGCGGTAGTCAAAGATCTTCATGCGCTCATGACCGATTCGCAGGATTGGTGGCCGGCCGACTTCGGACATTACGGAGGGCTGTTCATCCGCATGGCCTGGCACAGCGCAGGAACGTATCGCATTGGCGATGGCCGCGGCGGCGCCGGAGCAGGACAGCAGCGCTTCGCCCCGCTCAACAGCTGGCCCGACAATGTGAACCTCGACAAGGCGCGTCGTCTCCTGTGGCCGATCAAGCAAAAATATGGGAGAAAGATTTCCTGGGCCGACTTGATGATCCTCGCGGGAAACGTTGCCCTTGAAGATATGGGATTCAAGACATTCGGGTTCGCCGGAGGACGCGCAGACGTTTGGGAGCCCGAAGAATACGTCAACTGGGGCCCTGAAGGCACGTGGCTGGCGGACGAGCGCTACAGCGGTGATCGTGATCTTCAGAATCCTCTTGGCGCGGTCCAGATGGGATTGATTTATGTCAACCCTGAAGGCCCCAGTGGCAAGCCCGACCCCATTGCGGCGGGTAGGGATATTCGCGAAACGTTCAAGCGCATGGCGATGAATGATGAAGAAACAGTTGCGCTGATTGCCGGCGGACATACGTTTGGCAAAACTCACGGCGCTGCCGTTCCCGCTGATTACGTGGGCGCGGAGCCGGAAGGTGCTGACATCGAGAACCAAGGGCTTGGCTGGAAGAACAAATATGGGAAGGGGTTTGGCGCTGACACTATCGGAAGTGGACTGGAAGTTACCTGGACGCAGACGCCAACTAAGTGGAGCAACAATTTTTTCAAGAATCTCTTCGAGTTCGAATGGGAACTCACAAAGAGCCCAGCCGGGGCGAATCAGTGGACACCGAAAAATGGCGCGGGTGACGGCACGGTGCCGGATGCGCATGATCCTTCAAAACGTCATGCGCCGTCCATGCTGACTACGGACCTCGCGCTGCGCTTCGATCCTGCTTACGGAAAGATTTCTCGCCGCTTCTACGAGAACCCTGACCAGTTCGCGGACGCCTTTGCGCGTGCGTGGTTTAAGCTGACGCATCGCGACATGGGCCCGATTGCACGCTATCTCGGCCCGCTCGTTCCGAAAGAGACGCTGCCGTGGCAAGATCCGATTCCGGCCGTGAATCATGCGCTCATCAGCGAGCAGGACGCTGCCGCGCTGAAGGCGAAGATTCTTGCCTCAGGATTGTCCATTTCTCAGTTGGTTTCGACCGCTTGGGCGTCAGCCTCAACTTTCCGCGGCTCTGACAAGCGCGGTGGAGCGAACGGTGCGCGCATTCGTCTCTCACCGCAGAAGTTCTGGGAGGTGAATCAGCCAACGGAATTGGCGAAGGTGCTGGAAAAGCTTGAGGCGATCCAGAAAGAATTCAACGCTTCTCAATCCGGAGAAAAGTCTAACGGCAAAAAAGTCTCGCTTGCCGACCTGATCATTCTGGGCGGCGATGCTGCGATTGAAAAAGCCGCCAGGGACGCCGGAACCGACGTCAAAATTCCCTTTAAGCCGGGCCGCATGGACGCGTCGCAAGAGCAAACCGACGTTGAATCCTTCGAGCCACTCGAACCAGTCGCGGATGGCTTCCGCAACTATCGCCGTAGCAAATCGCGCCTATCGGACGAAGGGCAATTGATTGATAAAGCGCAATTGCTAAAGCTGACCGCGCCTGAGCTAACGGTCCTCGTCGGCGGCCTGCGCGTCCTCGGTGCGAACACCGGCAATTCCAGGCACGGTGTCCTCACCAAGAAGCCGGGCACGCTGACCAACGACTTCTTCGTCAATTTGCTCGATATGAGCACGAAGTGGGAGCGCTCCACCAGCTCCAACGGCTCCGGAGACATTTACGAAGGCCGCGACCGGAAGACAAACGACGTCAAGTGGACAGGAACGCGTGTGGACCTTGTCTTCGGTTCGCACTCGCAACTGCGCGCCTTGGCGGAAGTCTATGCGTGTGCCGATTCGAAGGAGAAGTTTGCGAAAGACTTCGTGGCTGCATGGACCAAGGTGATGAACCACGATCTCTTCGTGGCAGTCTGATCTGTGCTTGCGGCTGGACAAATCTTGGCGCCCCGAGGAACGGCAGAAGCCTCGGGGCGCCATTTGCACACGGATTCGCAGGTTATCGCTAAGAACCAAAAATTTTAAATTCCAGAAGCTTGAGTCGGTAGCTAAACATGGAGTCCATCGCCCCGCTGCTGGCCGCTGTCATTCCTAACAAAGCCATCATGATTGGCAAACATTGAATTTTCTCGGGCGCACATGGCGCGCCTCGTTCAAATATCGTAGAATCACCGTCGAGTTTTAGTACAGCAGGATGCGTGCGGATGAGTGTGCTGCGCGAGCGCGGCCATATCAGGAAGGACGAGAAATGAAATATTTGGGACTTGCAATACTTTTATTTGCCTCTGTTTGTTTCGCACAACAGTCGAGCGATTTTACGCCCTCCGCGACGAATGTTTGGGGAGCTGAATATCCCCGCGTTGACAGCACTGGAAGAGTGCAAATCCGCGTGAAAGCCCCGGACGCGACGAAGGTTAGATTGAACTTCTGGAGCGGGCCGAAGGTGGATATGGAGAAGCAGCCCGACGGATTTTGGACGGTGACCACACCACCGCTCGTGCCAGGTTTTCACTATTACACGCTGGTTATTGATGGCGCCGAGATCGCAGACCCCGGCACTTATGGGTTCTTTGGCGGAGGCAAGGATGCAAGCGGCGTCGAAGTTCCGGAGCCCGGCAGCACCTACTATTCCGTCCAAGATGTGCCCCACGGCCAGGTTCGTGAGGTCTGGTACAACTCGAAGGTGACTGGAAGCTGGCGGCACGCCCTCGTGTACCTTCCGCCCGGCTATGACAAACAAACGAAGGTTCGCTATCCTGTGCTTTATCTGCAGCATGGCGGCGGCGAGGACGAAACCGGCTGGGTTCGGCAAGGGCATGCAAATTTCATCCTGGACAATCTCATTGCCGCTGGAAGCTGCAAGCCTATGATCGTCGTCATGGCGTACGGCTATGCCCGTCGCGCTGGCGAAGCGCTGCCCGATCTCAACGGGAAGCCGTTCGGTTCTCCCGAAATGATGAAAGCCATTCAGGACATGGCGGCAGCTTTTGAAGATGACGTGACCAAGGCGTTGATTCCCTACATTGATTCGACCTTCCGAACACTTCCCGATCGTGATCACCGTGCAATGGCAGGCCTTTCTTTGGGTGGAATGCAGACGTTCCAGATCACGTTGGATCATCTCGATCTGTTTTCCTACATTGGTGGATTCAGTGGAGCGGGCGGGATGCTGGTGCTTGGGAACGGGAACCGGAAACTGGACCCTAAGGCCGACTACAACGGCGTATTTGCTGATCCCGCGGTATTCGCGAAGAAAGTCCACTTATTATGGCTGGGCGTCGGAACTAAGGAGCCGGAAATGATGCGCGCCGGGCTCCTGCGATTACATACATCTCTTCAGGAAGCCAACATTCAGCACGTTTTCTATGAGTCACCTGGCACAGATCACGAATGGCAGACCTGGCGTCGTGACCTTAAAGATTTTGCACCAAGACTTTTCAACTAACCTTGGGAGACACGATGACTTTTTCCAAAGCATTTATTTACGGACTTCTGGCTGCTTGCCTTGCACTCATCAGCTGCTCCGCCATTGCGCAAGACACTTCCAATCTTCCTTATATGAATCCTAAGCTCTCACCCCAGGAGCGCGCGGCCGATTTAGTACATCGCATGACGCTCGAGGAGAAAGCCTCGCAGCTCGTGAATCAGGCGCGGGCAATCCCACGCTTGAACGTCCCGTCTTATGACTGGTGGACCGAGGCCTTGCACGGCGTTGCTTCCACTGGCACCACGGAATTTCCCGAGCCCGTCGGACTCGCCGCCACATTCGATGCTCCGCGCATTCACGAGATGGCGACCGCCATTGGCATTGAAGGCCGCATCAAGCATGCCCAGTTTGTGCGGGCCGGACACTCGAATATCTTTGAGGGTTTGGATTTCTGGGCGCCAAACGTCAACATTTTTCGCGATCCGCGCTGGGGCCGTGGGCAGGAGACCTACGGCGAAGATCCTTTCCTAAGCGCGCGTATGGCTGTTGCCTTCGTCACCGGGATGCAAGGCGACGATCCTCATTACTATCGCACCATCTCCACGCCGAAGCACTTTGTCGTGCACAGCGGCCCTGAGCCTACCCGCCATTTCGCTGATGTGGATGTCAGCAAACATGACGAGGAAGATACTTACTTGCCAGCTTTCCGCGCAGCTGTCGTCGAGGGCAAAGCGGGATCAGTAATGTGCGCCTACAACGCCATCAATGGGCAGCCCGCCTGCGCCAATGAGTTTCTGTTACAGCACACGCTTCGCGGCGCATGGCATTTCCAGGGATACGTGGTTTCTGATTGTGAAGCTGTGCGTAATATTTTCGCCGGGCACCACTACCGCCCGACACAGCCGCAGGCATCAGCCATCTCTCTTGAGCGCGGCATGGACAATGAGTGCATTGACTTCGCCAAGCTGAACGACGACCACGATTACAAGCCTTACATCGAGGCCGTGCAGCAGGGCTATCTTCCTGAGAGCGTAATGGACACAGCGCTCATCCGCCTGTTTACCGCTCGTATCCGTCTCGGCATGTTCGATCCAGCTGAGATCGTGCCCTACAGCAAGATTGACGAAGCCGAACTCGACAGCGCGGCGCATCGCGCGCTCGCGCGGCGCATGGGAAACGAAGCCATGGTGCTGTTGAAGAATGATGGCGTGTTGCCGCTAAAGTCAGCCACTCGCATCGCAATTGTTGGCCCCCTTGCTGATCAGACCGCGGTTCTGTTGGGCAACTACAACGGCACTCCAACGCACACTGTGAGCATTCTGGAAGGAATCAAGGCCGAGTTTCCGAATGCGAAGATTACCTATGTTCCCGGCACGCAGTTCCTCTCCAATCAGGGTAGCCCGCTGCCCGCATCGGCTCTGACAACGCCCGATGGCAAACCCGGGCTTAAAGCCGACTACAGCTCCCGCCCGGGATTCGATGCCAAACCTACCCCGCTTATATCGCGGATTGAATCGACCGTGAACTTGAGTGATGCGAACGTGCCAAAGGAGGTCAAAGGAAGCAAGACGATCTCTGTTCAGTGGAGCGGCTTTCTTAATGCCAGTTCAACTGGCGACTACATACTTGGCATTAAGGCGGATGGGTTCGCGCAAGTATCAGTGGACGACAAGCCGGTAACCATGGGATGGGGCAATGATACGCATCTGGGACAGGTCCATCTGGAGAAAGGCCATCCAGCGAAACTTGATGTAAGTTATGGCCGTTTTGACGATGGCAACCATGAGGCGCATCTGATTTGGGCGCCAGTCAACAATGCGCCCGACCCGGCTGCAGTCGCGGCTGCAAAAAACGCCGACGTAGTCGTTGCTGTGGTGGGCATAACAAGCCACCTCGAAGGCGAAGAGATGCCGGTTAACCAACCCGGTTTTCTGGGGGGTGACCGCACCAACCTCGACATGCCTGCACCGGAAGAGGACCTGGTCAAGGCCGTCGCCGCAACTGGTAAGCCACTGGTTGTCGTGCTCACCAACGGCAGCGCTCTCGGTATAAACTGGGAAAAAGCACATGCCAACGCAATCCTCGAAGCGTGGTATCCCGGCGAGGAAGGCGGAGCCGCAATTGCTGAAACGCTGAGCGGAAAAAACAATCCTGCTGGACGCCTGCCAGTCACGTTCTATAAAGATGTCCATCAACTGCCCAACTTCGAAGATTACTCGATGGAGGGCCGTACCTATCGCTACTTCAAAGGCGAGCCACTCTGGCCTTTTGGATATGGTCTGAGCTATACGACGTTCAGCTATAGCGACCTTAATCTGCCAGATGCGACGATCAATGCAGGCGATCCTCTAAACGCATCCGTTATGGTCACCAACTCCGGCAAAGTTGCTGGAGACGAAGTCGTGCAGCTCTACCTCAAGTTTCCCGATGTCGCGGGGGCGCCGATCCGGGCCCTCCGCGGTTTTCAGCGGATCCATCTGGAACCCGGAGCTAACCAGAAGGTTGAGTTTCATCTCAACCCGCGCGATCTGAGCATGGTCACGGAAACCGGAAACATCATAGTCGCCCAGGGGAAATACACGGTGTCGGTTGGTGGTGGGCAGCCGGGTACAGAAGCTCCATCAGTCAGCGGCAACTTCGAAGTTAGTGGGCAGGTCATGCTGCCAGAATAGTTTTTGTAATGTTTCCAATGAAGGATGGGAGCTAAAACTCCGATGTTAAACGGAGAAAATAACTTCTCGGAGGAGCGATGGCATTCCCCGAAAACAGTCCGCCGAAATCAATAATGTTCAGCCGATTGTTTAGATTTTGCACGTCTGCCTGCACTCGGACGATCCGGCTCTCATGCCGATAAATATCGAGACTTAGCGATGAGTCTAAAGATAAAGATGGTCGGATACGACCGCGATCAAAGTTAATCCGATCTACGACAGTGCCGCCATATTGTGCAATTGCCTGCTCAATTGTTCCGGTGAATTCAAAAGGAAGCCCGCTGCCGTATTCCCCTCCAAAAGCGAACCATAAACGCGACAGAGGTTGATATCGAACACGTGCGCGAACGGTATTTCTTTGATCTTGCGAATCTGGAAAGTGACCCGCCAACTGGGTCCTTGCGGAAAGAGCGTCGTCCCCGAGAAATAGCCCGCCTGTAACCGGAAACCAGACGTTTCCTACGATGTAAGAATAACTTGCAAAACCGGAGATTCGTTTCCATTCTGGAATTTCCAATTTCCCTTCAGCTCCATAAATAACGGCATTTCTAAAGGCAATTGGAAAACTTACGGCCGTATTCAGAAGTTGATCGTCGTCCGCATAGTTATTGAAATCACGCCGGAAGGAGTTAGCGTCAAGACGCATATTGCCGAAAAACCCCTTGCTCAAGCCAGCTTCGTAATAATTTCCATGGGAAGGTTCAACGGGCAAGCGGAGAACACTTGGATTGAGTGACTGCACCGCGGGCGAACTTGCCAGAAGTAAATTCTCAGAGGATGGAGTTTGAAAAACCCGGTCATAAGAAACATGCAAGACGAGATTTGCCGTGTTAAAAAAGCGCGATACTGCCAGCCGTGGAGAAATGGCGTTCTGATTGACCACCAATTGATAATGGTCCCAGCGAAGTCCAGCTTGGATATTCCAACGGCCCAGCGCGATTGAATCTTCGATATACGCGGATTGTTCTAGGTCAGGGCGATCACTATTGAACCTAAACGAACTCGGCGTGCCATCATCGAACTGCGAAGGATTGGTAATGTGATCGCTAAAATTCTCATGGAGGAACACATTGTCAGATTCCGCGCCGGCTTTCCAATTGTGCCTGCCATGGTGAACAGAAAGGCTGCCGCTGAAATACCCTTCGCTGAAGCTATTATGCTGAAAGGCAATCACCGGAGTGGAAAGTTCATTAGAAGATAGATCATTGGAATCGCTGCGAACCATTCCACGAACATTCGCCACCGCATTGGCCGAAATTATATGTTGATAAGAAACCATTCCCATGTCTTCAAAGTTGTCCGCATCCTGCCGTTGACCCGCGGCCTGCTGGATTTGTTCATTCGGTATCAGATAGCGCGACAATTCATGCCGGACAACAACATTGAATTGATCCGATGTCGAAAGTTGCCGTTCGTAATTGGCAGAAAAATCGCCGGTCGTGCCTCGATTGGTGAAATTCTGCGGTACTACCGGATTCAAATAGCGGGCAGTTAAGCCGCCTTCCGCGGTCGCCCCAATAGTGTTCTTCCCCTGTGAATATTGAAGCTGTGCAAAGCCTTGGGCGGTATCAAAACTGCCGCCGGACAAATCAATTTTTCCGTGAAGGCCGGCGGGAACATCGCTGATCGTGTTTACCTCCACGATGCCGCCCATCTTGCGGCCGAATTCGGCGGGAATCCCGGCAGTATAGATGTTTAGCGAACTCACATCATCCGCTTCGATTTCAGGACCGAAGCCAGGAGAACGATTCTCACCCAACGGTATTCCATCCACAACGAACTGAGTTTGATATTCCGACCCACGCGGATGAAGAACCGCATTTCCTTCGTAGAGCCATCCTGGCTGCGTATTGATGAGGTCTTGCAGGGACCGTCCTGGCAAGGAATTCGTGCGGGCCTCAAGCACGTTGGTTCCAATCTGGTTGCTCGAACCTGCTTGATAAGGATCGACCAGTGTATCTTTATTCTTGACTATGACAGACATTTTCACCGGAGCGATCTCCAGTTTTATCTGCAGCATGAGGGGCACAGCCGAGTGAACGCTTAGATTTTTCGATACTTCCGCAAACCCTTCCTTATGTATTTCCAGACGATAAATTCCATAGGGTAGATGCTCGAAGTAAACATCTCCGGACTTATCAGTGACAAGAACTTTGCGATCTTCATTGCTTTGGCTGGTCAGATGTACAGGGCACTGCACCCCCAGCCCGGAAGGATCAGTCACTTTGATCCTTAATTGTCCATTGTTGCTCTGAGCGAATGCGGGCAGGAGCCACAAAACTGCGAATATGGAATATCTCTTCAGCACACTCATACGCTCAAAACAATCCCAAAAATGAGATAACTGCAGGGTACATCGAGTGACTGAATATCGCGAGCGGTTGCCACAGGCAAGCTAAAACTCACAGCCCCCTCTCCATTCTCCGTCAAACAATTGTCGCGGACGAGGAATACCTCCGCGATTTAAAAAAGAACCATCCAAGCTCCACATGGCTTGTGACATTCGCATCGGAACTTCGGGATATCACTACAAGCACTGGCGCGGCCCCTTCTATCCGGCAAGTATTTCGCCAGGCAAAATGCTGGATTTCTATGCCGAGCGCTTCGATACCGTTGAGCTGAACAACAGTTTCTATCGATTGCCGACGGAAGCGGCGTTCGACGATTGGCGAACATCTACACCGCAAGATTTTATTTTCGCTGTGAAAGCCAGCCGCTATTTGACTCATAACAAAAAACTAAAAGATCCGGAGAGCGCTCTCCACAACTTTCTTCCCCGGGCCGAACATCTTGGCCCTAAGCTTGGGCCGATCTTGTTTCAACTTCCCCCGAGATGGCAGGTGAACTATGAACGTCTGCAGGCATTGTTGCAGGTGCTCCCCACTGCTTTTCGATACGTTTTCGAACTCCGGGATCAGAGCTGGATTAAACCTGAAATCAATGAGCTTCTTGCAAGATTTCACGCAGCTTTCTGCATTTACGAACTCGCGGGGTATCAGTCGCCCCTTACGGTGACTACTGACTTCGCCTATGTTCGCCTCCATGGACCGGGCGCCGAAAAATATCAGGCCAGCTACAGCCGTGCAAGTTTGCAACGCTGGTGCCGACAGATCGGACTTTGGGCGAAGACATTAAGGGCTATCTACATCTATTTTGACAACGATCAAGCCGGATATGCCGCTCAAAACGCACTGACCCTTAAACGGATGCTATCCAGCGACAAAATCTGAATCCATAACAAACGATCCGTGCTCCCTCTCATGCATTGCGTAGCCCCAAATCAGGCCAAATCCAAGCGGCCGGATGTTCGTGATGGATAATGACCCGACACGTCATGGCCTTACGCAAGAATAAAGAACATCACCGAGGGTAGAGGCGTCCGCAAATTGTTACATGAAGTGGTTTACCGACTTCGGCGGCTTGCCATTGAAACATCGATGACATTGGGGGCTGTCTGGGAACTCGGTGCTTCCTGGAAGCATGACGGCATTCTGTATTGCAGTGCTGATGTGGGCCTGCTGAAAAGATGGCGGGGACGACGGGACTCGAACCCGCGACCTCTGCCGTGACAGGGCAGCGTTCTAACCAACTGAACTACGTCCCCACGCTTGCTCACTGGGTCTTTTGGGAAAACCCTGGTGTTCGCTATTCGCGCCAACTGCCCTCGTCTACTTCAAACCCGGTTGAGTGAAAACTCGGATGAAAACGGAGGCATGACACCCTGCAAAATACAATCAGAGCAGCTGTCCCTGCTCCGCGACTTAAATTGTAACAGAGGATTTCCACGCGTGGGAGTGGGACGGTCAAACGACTTTCTTAGGACTGCGTTAGCGAGAGCGCCCGTCAGAAGCGTGAAACCACTCAATTCAATTCCTTGCATCGCTTAAACCCGGCCTCCGAGCGTCCTATATTTTTATTTCTGTCTCAATAAGGCGAGTATCCAGGGCGGATAAACAAAATCATTTTTTGCAACAAAGCCAAATTTGGAAAATCCAAACATAGTGGTTGCGTCTTCGCGCCCAGGTAATTGGCGGCAACTGGCATAACCCGGAAAAATGTTGCTCCCAAAAGAGCGCTGACAACAATGAATTTTCTCTGTGGAGCATCGTTATGAAAATATTTCTTGCGGGAGCTACTGGAGCGATTGGAAAGCGGCTGCTTCCCTTGCTGCTTGGCGCGGGGCACACCGTCACTGGAACCACGCGGAGCGCCGAAAAAATCGCGCTGATCCAAGCCGCGGGAGGCCTGCCCGTGCTCGTTGATGCACTTAACAAGAAAGCGGTTCTTGAAGCGGTGGAACGCGCACAGCCGGACGTTGTGATCCATCAGATGACTGCAATCCCGCAAGTTTCAACCTGCGCCGTTTTGACCAGGAGTTTGCCACGACCAACCGCCTTCGCACTGAAGGAACGGACCATCTTCTGGCGGCCACGCACGCGGTGGGCTGCCGAAGATTTATCGCACAGAGTTACACAGGATGGCCGTATGAGCGGACCGGAAGCTGGGTCAAGACAGAAGACGATCCCCTCGTTTCATTGCCCGAACCGGCGCTGCGCGAATCATTGAAGGCGATTGTGCATGTGGAATCGTCGGTAATGCAGGACAAGAAAATTGAAGGCTTTGTATTGCGCTACGGTTCCTTCTACGGTCCGGGAACTTCTCTCGGTGCGGGTAGTTCGCTTCTTGAGGATATCCGCCGGCGACGCGTTCCCATCGTTGGGGGTGGGACTGCATATTGGTCATTTCTTCATATTGACGACGCCGCATCCGCCACGCTTGCCGCAGTTGAAGCGAGCATGCCGGGCCTGTATAACATCGCCGACGACGAACCAGTGCCGGTTTCGGAGTGGCTGCCTTATCTTGCAAAAGCCGTCCGCGCCAAAGCTCCCCGGCATATTCCCGCGTGGCTGGGACGCATGGCCGTTGGAGCACCTGGAATAGCGATGATGACGCTGGCCCGCGGGGCTTCCAATCACAAAGCGAAGTCCCTGCTGCCGTGGACACTCAAATGGCCGAGTTGGCGACAGGGATTTTTGGAAGGGCTTGGAGATCAGACACGAGGAGAGCGAAGCGATTTCAACCACGTTGTGGCATGAATTGTTGCATAAGTGCGAATGGCTCGTTCGTTGTGGACTTGTGAAAATTGGGAGAGGGGACAATCAAGGCGCTAGACTGGCAGCAAATTATCGCTGCTCAACAACTTAGGTCTGGCGTCTTTAAAAAATGACGCGTTCCCCCGGAGTTTTCTGAGGATATTTGTGAAATCCGGCGGGATGTGAATTTTGTTGCAAAACCCTATGCGTGCTCTACGGTAATCTCATAATCCTCATCTAAATAGCCCTATGATAGAGACTATGTTGAGTTGCCCATTTTGCGGACACGAAAACCCGACGCAATATCGCTTTTGTGGAATGTGCGGAAAGGCGATAACTCCTTCGGCGGCTGTGGACCCTCTCGCGACTTCGCCTTCGCGCACGACCGGCGAAGCACCTCGAGAAGAAGTTTCGAGACAAGACGCGTCGAGGAAAGAAGAAATTCCCTTCACTGGCCCGTCATTTTTAGGATTGAGCAACGGCCCAGGCAGCAGCCACGCGGAATACTTATTGGACGACGAGGCTTCCCCCTCGGGCCATGGACGGATGTACCTCGCCCTGATTTTGTTGGTGGTTGCCGGCGGACTGCTGGGTTGGAGATGGTATTACGGAGGGTTTCCCTGGCAACGCGCGAACACACCCGCGGCGACCAGCCCCGCGCAAACCGGCACCGCGCCTCCTAACAATGCGGCGAACGCGCCCTCTGCGCCGAACTCGCAAACTCTCACACCGCAGGCGGCTTCCCCTGCTACGGCACCGAACCGAGTGAACACGCAGAATCTTCCGGCAACGAACTCCGCAACGCCGCTAGCGGCGGATCCGGGAGAGAAAAACTCTGCGAATCCTTCCCCAGATGCGTCTTCCTCGGAAGCATCTTCATCGCCTGACTCAGCTGCGGCCGCAACGGGAGGCACAGCGGACGATACCGAAGCATCGCAATCCACGCAGGTACAGAAACCAAAGCAGACAGCACCCGCGGTCGAAGCGAAGAAAACGGCACCTGCTAGACCGGCAACCGCTCGCACTGCGAAGCGTCCAGCAAGCAGAGCAAGCATAAGCGACGAAGATTCTTCCGCTTCGGAGGGCGAGGCACTGCTCACGCAAGGCGAACGCTATCTTTATGGAAATGGCGTCGCGCAGAATTGCGGGCGGGCGCAGAACAGTCTGGAAGCCGCCGCCGACCATGGCAACAGCCGCGCTTTGAGCGATCTGGCCACCATGTATTCGACGGGACATTGCGTACGGCGCGATTTGCCGACGTCATACCGTTGGTTCGTTAAAGCATTGCATCAGCAGCCAGCCAATGCCCGGATTTCCACGGACCTGCAAGTGTTGTGGAACCAAATGACTCCGGAAGAAAAACAGGCAGCCATGAGATAAAGTTCTCTTAACTTCCGCGCATTGCACGGACTGCACTTGTACAGGAATCTTTTATCACGGCTAGACGGCCCATAAAGTGATTCTTATAGTTTGTAGCTGCTAGTTTTGCAGCTTCACCATTTACCTCCACGAAGGAGAAGAAACTGCCATGACAGCCGCCGCAGATTTGAATAATGGGATGATCCACCTAAGCAGCCGCTACTCGGTGGCCGAAACTGTCCAGCGGCTTGAATCCTTACTCAAAACACAGGGAATCAAAATATTCTGCGTTATCGACCATAGCGGCGAGGCCGAACGGGCAGGAATGAAGATGCGCCCGACGCAGGTAATCATTTTCGGAAATCCTAAAGGCGGCACTCCGCTTATGCTTGCATCCCCGAGCGCAGCCATTGATCTGCCGCTAAAAGCTTTGATCTGGGAAGACGACGACAACAAAGTTTGGCTTTCCTACAACACTCCGGAATATCTCCAACAACGACATAAGATTCCCGACGATTTGCTCAAGAACATCGCAGGCATTGGGGCGCTTTTACAGAAGGCCGCGGAATGACGGAAATCGAAAGCGGTCTCGGAGGCCGCTACGAACAGCAATGGTTGGAATACAAAAAACGCAGGGCCCTCTTCATGTTTGTATTTGTTGGATACGGCGCGAGCGTCGCCGTCATCAGCTATCTCACTCAAAATCTAAGCTACAACCACAAGCTCACAAATATTTTGGGGTTTTCTTGGTTTCTGTTCATGATCGTGGCAATTGGTCGCCTTCAAGTCTGGCGTTGCCCGAGGTGCGGAGAACGTTTCTTCATGAAATCTTATTGGCACAATCTATTTGCATCGCGATGTCTTCACTGCGGATTGGAAAAATACTCAGACTCCTGAACTTCTGGATCAACTGGGATCTTGAAGGAATTACTGGAGCGGGAGACCGGGATCGAACCGGCGACATCCAGCTTGGGAAGCTGGCGTTCTACCGCTGAACTACTCCCGCTCGAATCAGGCAAGAAACTTCGCAGTCCGCGAGCCATCACTGGCTGGACTCAGCTAATATTACTCCAGCCGCACGTTCTGGTCACGTTGGCACAGCATTCACTTTTTATTTCACATAACGCAAATGTCTTTAATTATTCGACGTTCAAAAATTCACTCCGATGGATGCTACACAACAACCCCCATCCGGAAAGGCGCGCGGGTCGTGGAATACACCGGGCCGCGCCTCACCATTGAAGCCGCCGACTTGTTATACGAAGATTCGCCGCGGACTTATCTGTTTGGCCTGAGCGATAGCCAGCATGTAATTGATGGCGACGGCATGGCCGGCTTCATCAATCACTCCTGTGAACCCAATTGCGAGCCGGACGAGATTGATGGACGGGTTTATATCAGCGCCATCCGAGACATTGCCGCCGACGAAGAGTTGGCTTATGACTACAACCTGTACGACGGCAACCTCGATGATCCCGCGACCTGCCGCTGCGGCGCGAAGCATTGCCGAGGCAGCATGTATTCGGAAGAAGAACTTCGCAAACGCGGAAAGTCCGATTCAAGTAAAAAGCTGTCCCTTCGCAGGCTTTGAACCCGGCCATCCGCCTCAGTTGTTGCTCTTGCACAATCCCTTCGGCGTCCAATCATGGACCATTGTGACCGGGGGTTGCGACGACTCATGAAGAATGAGCACGATCGAACGGCGCTGTGCGCTTCCGATCGCGGTGAGGTGCATCGCCAGTCCCATGGGAACGATCACCGGCGTGCCCCCTATTCGGCTGATCTGCTTACGGCCATCGGAGGTCTCCAGACATGTTTCCCCGCCCACCGCAAACCAGGCCTCCGGACCAGGGTGCTTGTGTGGAGGCGCCGTCATTCCAGGCGTGAAGTCCGCTTCCATAAACTGCGCCGTGTACTTTTCTCCTGCGACGACCGGAAGCGGTCCAATTTCGGCAACGCGAGTTCCATGGGCCGGTCTCCACTTCTCGTCCTGGATGGTCATCAACCACACTTTGCCAAACGACTCGACCACTGTGCCCCGCGGCCCCTTGTCTGCTTCCGCGGCGGCGCGTGTTGGATACGTATCGAGATGCCAGAACACTTGTGACGTTGCGAGTTGACCTACGGGATTTTCGGCCAGTATCCAGCATCCGACCGCTTGCGTTCGCATACTCGCCGGCTTGCACGTATCGCCCGGAGTAGCAATTCCCTGCGCCAGCAGTTGCGTGCACAGAAGCAACAGCAGACAAAAAAAGCTCACGCCGTTCAACCGAGTCATTGTTCTGGACCTCAAAGTTATAGGTAATTGTCGAGGATAAATTGTACGACACGCTGGAAAGTGTGATTTTTTTGGTGCCCCATCCAAGCCCGGTTTTGGCTTGGGCGGGGATTTTGGCTGTCAAGCCCCCATCCGCCTCCAATTTCCTCTATCTCATTGATTGTACGCACATACCCGTTGGTACATGCATGTCCCATTTTGCTTATTCAATCTGCTATGCTGGAAACATAACCTCGTAAATCGAGCCAACGAACAGAAGGCACGGCGCAAGCCGTGCCTTTTTCTTTGCCCGATAACCAACTCAACTTTATGGAAAACTTTTCGCCACTACCGTTCGCGCTACCCGAACTCCACGCCGTGGCCTCTTCCGGCTCGCCCGCCAAACCCAAGCACCGCCTCGACAACACCAAGCGCAAAGGGGAACTCTCCGAAGCCGCCTTCCTCCTCAAAGCGGCCAGCCTAGGCTTCGGTGTCGCCAAGCCCTGGGGAGACTCCGAGCGCTACGACTTCATCCTCGACTCACACAATGACGACTCGTACAGTAACGACCCGCATGATTCTTATTCTTGTCATTCCGAACGCAGCGAGGAATCTGCTGTTCCTAAAAGTACGGTTGCCCCATCCTTATCGCGCTCTTTGCGACAGGGTGGGGATTTTGACCTCGCAACGCCGTCATCCCATGCCACTACTCTGTCATCCCGAGCGAAGCAGAATCTTTCGCTCGCAAAAGATTCTGCGAAGTCGAGGGACCTTGCGTTTCCGCCCCGCCTCTGGCGCGTCCAACTAAAATGCACCGACGCCCTCCGCGCCCGCGGATACGATGTCCAGCCCATCTATTGCATCTACGGACAAGGCAAGCGCGTCTACACCGCCAATGACATTGACGTCCTAGTCGCCCACATCGTTCCCGTGGACGTCTGGTACGTGCTGCCCGTCAACGCCTTTTCTCCCTGCAAAAGCCTGCGCTTCTATCCCGACGCGCCCTGCAAACGAGCCCGCTTCGAACACTTCCGCGAAGCCTGGCACCTCCTCCGCTAATCGTTAATTGGTATGTCATCTCGAGCGTAGCCGGATGATTCGCCTCATGAATCATCCGGCGCAGTCGAGAGACCTTGCGTTTGCTGGTGCCGCAACGGGGACCCAAAACAACATTGCAGCGGATATTGATTCCGCCAGCATACCGACTCCGGCCTTGTCATTCCGACCGAAGGGAGGAATCTGCTTTTCTCAACGTGAAAGGCTTGCCTCAGTCCGCAGCCAGGTCCTCCCACGTAGGATTGCCCCTCTCGATCAACGCAACTTTCTTTTCCCGCCGCCACTTCTTTATTTCGGTCTCGCGGGCGATGGCGTTGTTCACATAACGAAAGGTCTCGCAGTAAACCAAACGGTTGGCACGATACTTATCGGTAAAGCCGCCTGCGCCGGCTTTGTGCTGAAGCACTCTCGGCATCAGGAATCCGGTTACGCCGACATACAAGACCCGGCTTTTACTCGCCATGATGTAAACGTGATAGCGCTTCTCGCGCGGCATACCAGCAGATTCCTCACCCGCGAAAGCGGGTTCGGAATGACAATGTGGGAAGAGTGGATGCGAAGGCAAGGTCAGCGGTCACAAAGCGAGCGGTGGAAAATTAGCGAAAATGCCCCCTCCTTCCGTGTTGTCATTCCGACCGCAGGAAAGAATCTCTTCCCTTGTCACCACCCTTTACCCTTGTCATTCCGAGCGCAGCGAGGAATCTGCTTCCCACTGCCGCCACCCCCACCCATGTCGCTCCGAGCCGGGTCCATCGGCGACGAACCCGACCCGGCTTTCACTCGCCATGATGTAAACGTGGTAGCGCTTCTCGCGCGACATAACAGCAGATTCCTCACCCGCGAAAGCGGGTTCGGAATGACAATGTGGGAGGAGTGAATGCGAAGGCAAGGTTAGTGGTCACAAAGTGAGCGGTGGAAAATTACTGGGAAATAGCCCATACCTTCGTGTTGTTATTCCGGCCGCAGGGGGGAATCTCTTTCCTTGTCACCACCCTTTACCCTTGTCATTCCGAGCGCAGCGAGGAATCTGCTTCCCGCTGCCGCCACCCCCACCCCTGTCGCTCCGAGCCGGGTTCATCGGCGAGGAATCCGACGAGGCTTTTACTCGCCGTGACATAAACGTGATGGCGCTTCTCGCGTGGCATAACAGCAGATTCCTCACCGCTAAAGCGGTTCGGAATGACAATGTGGGAGGGGTGGGTGCGAAGGCAAGGTCAGTGGTCACAAAAGTGAGCGGTGGAAAATTACCGGGAAATAACCCATACCTCCGTGTTGTCATTCCGAGCGTAAGGAGGAATCTGTTTTGGGGGCCCAGCGCGCGAACTTGTCCCGAGCGAAGCGAGGGAACCCATGCGATGAACAAGACAACTGTGGAAGGACATCGCTTCAGCCATGTTGATAGAACAAGCAAAGCGAGTCCGCGCCGATCTGGCGCAACTGCCACCACGCCCAATATCTTCTCGTTCCTAACCCGCTTTAGGGGTGAGGAATCTGCTGTTATGTCGGAAATTCCCCACTCAAGCTAACAGAAGGCTTGAATGCGGCCACCAGCCCGCCGATTCGGTCGACTGCTGCTACTCCCAAATTAGTGCGAAAGGATCGCAGTCGTCCGGCTTTTCCATTTATTTTGGGCTCTAAGGCCAGTGGCAGAAATTGCTGGTATCGGCGGCGCGGGAGGGTATGGCATTCGTAAGGACTCCGGTGGATAGTAAAGATTGATTGTATTGCGAGGATTAGTGATATCAAGCTGAATTAATCCTACATTGTCCCCAGAAACAAATAAATTGCTGCCTACAATAAAAAGGGAGGTGATCTCTCCATCAGCCGCGGCGGCTTGCATAGAGGACGACACCAAGCGGGGATGTTGTGGTTGACGATAGTCAAATCCATATATGCCACCTCCACCATTGCTCTCCTCGGATTCCGGGCTGAAATTATTTACGCCAATGAATGCAACCTGGTTCTGCACAGCAATTACAGCTGCCCGATCTTGAAAATCCGAGCGTCCAACATCGAAGGGATCATCCGAGTCCAGTGCTGTTTCTGACAAGATTTCCGGAAGAGAGGGATTGCTAACATCTACGATGACAAGCCCAGTTTCTAGAGCCGCGAGGAGCGCCAGATTGCCATCGACTTGCACTCCCATAACAGCGGGCAACACTGTCAACTGAGAGAGCAAAATGGGATTGGACGGTGTTGAAACATTGAAAGTAAGCAATCCGCCCGCACGATCAGCGACAAACAAAAGTGTGCCGCTTAGTGCCAATTGAATTGGACGATCAGATAAACTTACAGACGCCAAAGCAATGGGAAAACTCGGCGTACTGATGTTGTATACCATCAGATGTCCGTCAGTTGTGCCAGCAAATAAAACGCTGCCAGAGATCGCCAAGGAGTTAGTGGGCACATTAATAGAAGCAATCTGCTCCGGTTGGCTCGGCTCGCTAACATCAAAAGCCGATAGGTTTTGCTCCGATCCCACAAAAAGAGTACTTCCCGCTAAAGCCACGTCGTTACTTGGTACCAAACTCGTTATGTATCCCACCAAAGCTGGTGGTTGTTGTTGAAGATCAAGCACCAGAACGCTCTGAGTTGAGACCGGATCAAATCCGGCTGCGAATAGGGTCGTAGCATTTGCGGTCTGACCCACAGCGATAAATCTACCGGGGATCGGATTTTGCGAACCCAAGTGCGCTTTAAATATTTGACCTCCTGGAGCCGAAATATCGTATATTGCTATGCCACCACGCCCTTCAACGGAATACAGGTAATTCCCTGACAATACAGCAGGCTGCTGAAAAACCCCGAAGTCCAGCAGTTCCGCCATGGATTGTGGATGAGCGGGATCAGTAGTATCAATCAATCGCAGGCCATTCTGTGTCGTCTGGCCGAGTACTCTTGTCGAATCTGCGTCGATCACTGTCAGAGGTTCGGGCATACTTCCCAACAGCACGGGCGGATCCTGCGTGATATCGAAGATTTTTTGATCTGTATAAAGACGCGTGGTTGTTAGCAATTCACCAAACGGCAATGATCTGGTTTCCTCCAGCGCCACTGTTCCAATCAGAGTGGGTGAATTTGTGGTTATATCGTATGCAGCGAGAATACTTGATGGGTCGCCCGATGTGCTGCTTTCCGTCACATAAAGACGTGTTTGGTTGGTCACTGCAGTAGAAACTGCATACGCCATACCGCTCAGCGCCGGAGGAATAGAAATCTGACGCTCGACGATATTTCCGCTTCCAAGCGAAAACTCATCTATCAGCACGGGTGCATCTGCCGCTTGCGAAGAATTTTCTATTCCCGTGAATATCCCTCCCGAAAAAGAAAATCCAAGAGACGGCGGCAATATTTGTCTTCCTACTAAAACAGGAACATCCCCGCTAAGATCGTAGGCAGCAATCACCTGTGATTGTATCCCACCAACATCGTATAAAATTCCGCCGAAGACATATAAATGCCCAGCAGTCGCGGCCTCTACAGCATTAATCCACACTGGATTGACCGGGTCCGATATGTCATACACATCAATATAGAAAAGTTTGGGGTCCAGCGCACCGCCATCCTTCTGCGCAGATAGTACATACATGCGATTTGTAGCAACCGCCACACTCATCGTTTGAGTAACACGTTGTATTTGTACATTTGTAAAATCCAGATAGTCATTAACCCGATTGACGATTCCAGGAAAACCGCCAGTTACACCGATGGAAGACTGTTCGGTAGATCCTTGATAGGCAGCAGAAATAAGAGTACTGCCTCCATCTGCTGGCGAGGAAGATGCTGTATAAGCACCATCTGAAAGCAAGTTCCCGCCTCCGGTAAGCTGCGACCAGGTTGCTGATACGGGCAGGTCCGATGCAAGGGTCTGCATTTGAAGTTCTTGTCCGAGAGCTGCTACTGGTGCAGCGGGGCTAATCCGGAATGGATGCAGACCCAACAAAAGAGGGTCACAAATCTGCGTTCCTTGAATACACGCGCTTATGTGAGCAAATGTATCCGACGGTACCGATGCTGGTGCTGTGTATGTGCCATCGGGTGAAATGGTTCCCTGATCCACAGACCAAACAATAGGCTCCGCCCCTGTCGAGCCAAAGAACACCGTTTTGATCGTGGTGCTTTCATTCGGGCCGAGATCTCGTTGGGTAGCTCTAATTCGCAAATCGGGCACGCGACCGAATGGCATTGCATTTGACTTCGAAATTGCGATACCCACCCCAGATTGGACAAACACCGGACCAGTGACTACGTCCAGAGGAACTTGCACATTTAGCAAGGTTGATGAACCCTCATTGATGGGGGTCAAAATAGGTAAACCGTTTGGTCCAGAAAACACGACCATCTGCCCCAAGTTAGAGCCAGTAATTTGGAGTGCATCGCCCGGCGCTCCCTGGTTCGGCGAGATAGAGGTGATGGTTGGTGGTGAAGGTCCAGATGTACTAATGACCACGTTAGCCGCGCCAAATTTCGTCATATCGGCAACACTCGCTGCTGATACAGAAATTGTGGCCGGGGATGGAACCAAATTTGGAGCAGTATAGAGGCCCGACGGCGAAATCGTTCCCGTGCTGGACGTACCTCCAGCAATTCCATTTACCGCCCAAGTCACATTGGAATTAAACGCGCCAGATCCATTTACGATAACTGCGAATTGTTGAGATGTTCCGATCGCAAGAGTCACCTGCAGAGGAGCCACAGATACCGAGGTGATTAAAGGTGTTGTAGATTGGGAACCAGATGGAGTTGCACCCCCTCCGCACCCAGAATATAAAAGTAAAATAATGCTCAATAAAACGCCATTAGCGATGAGCCGAAAGACGCGGTTCCAGTCGGATGTAGCGTCAATATAACCGAGTGTGAATTTACTCATGAGCTGCGATAACACAAAAAAGCAGGTAATAGTAACAGACGCCTTCAGGGGTTAAAAGTAGTTGATTTGGCAACTACGCGCATCAAACTTGCCAACGAGCGCCAGAATCTTCCCTTGTGTTTACAATCACTTAGCTCCATCCAATCCCTCATCTGACCGCTAAACCCTTGATTTTCCCCTTTCGTTGGGTTCTGTATGGGGATTCCTTAGCGCTCCAATAAGATAGAGGTGAAATCATCCACCTAAGTTCTGTGGAAAGCGAGAGGACAAATGCATAAGCCAGTTAAGTATGTGGAGAAAGTAGCTACCCTTGGAGCCCGGGGCGCGTGGGTTGTTTTTGATCGTCTGAACCGGATCAAACCGAATCCTTCTCCCACACCCAAGTGGTCCGACAAGCCGTTGCTTAAGTCCTATGAGAAGTCGAAGCCGCCGCTTGGCTGGCCGCGCTCGACGGACTCGCTTTGCCCGAAGTGCGTACCGGAAATTCGTCAGCAGATTCTCGATGGCCAGTTGCCGCATGAAGTTCTGCTCAACGAAAAGGTCGGCGAGATCAAGGCCACCATCATTGAAAGAGATGGAAAGATTTTGATGGTGAAAGAGTGTCCGAAGCATGGGCGCTTTGAAGATGTGATGTCCATTGACACCGAGTTTTCGCAGCATCTGGAAGAAGTCTTCCCCGGCCGCGACATCAAGGCGCACAACGACGAGAAGCTGCATCACCATGGTTCGTCCACGGTGAAGTATGGCCGCGGATCGGTGCTCACCATCGATCTGACCAATCGCTGCAACATGATGTGCGATCCCTGCTTTATGGACGCGAACCAGGTTGGCTTTGTTCATGAGCTGACGTGGGAAGAAATTAAGACGATGCTCGACAACGCCATCACCATTAAGCCGCGCCGCCAGATGTCGGTGCAGTTCTCCGGTGGCGAGCCGACATTGTCTCCGTACTTTTTGGACGCAGTTCGCTACGCCCGCAAGGTGGGATACAACTCCGTGCAGGCCGCGACCAACGGAATTGAATTTGCCAAGAGCTTTGAGTTCGCGCAGCAGGCCGCTGATGCCGGCATGCGTTATGCCTACTTGCAGTTTGATGGAATTGGCAACGCCGCCAACGCGCACCGCAAAGTTGGCAACCTGTTCGATGTGAAGTTGAAAGCCATCGACAACCTGCATCGCGCCGGAGTGGAGATTGTTCCGGTTGTGACCATCGTGAACGGAATTAACAACGAGCAGGTAGGACGCATCATCAAGTTCGCGCTCGATAATCCCAAGAAGATCGGCTTCCTGTCCTTCCAGCCGGTTTCTTTCACGGGACGCGATGAAGCTGTTACCGACGAGCGCCGTCAAGCGCAGCGATACACGCTGTCACACCTCGCGCACGATGTGAAAAATCAAACCACCCTGGGCGAGCCTGCCCGTGACTGGTTCCCTATCAGCTTCATGTCCACCTTCAGCGACTGGGCCGACCTGATGCACGTTGAAGATAAAAACAACGACTGGGGCCAGTTGTCATGCGGCTGCCATCCGAATTGCGGGACGGGGATGGCGCTTATGATTGATAAAGAAACCAAGGAAGCGGTTCCGGTGACGGCGTTTCTGAAGGGCGACCAACTGGCGAAGGACATTTCGCGCGTGAACGATGCGGCGCGCGGAAAGTTCCTGACCATTGTTGGCATGGCACTGTGCCTGATGAAGAATTATGATCCGTTCCAGTCGCCGAAACATTTCAAGTTGATGGACCTGCTTAAGAAGTTCGATAAGAACTTTAACGCGACGGGAAAGAACTACGGCAAGGTTGGGCCGGACCGCACGATTGACGATGTGATGAAGCGGCGTAATGATCGCTGGAACTTTTTGTTCATCGCGGGAATGTGGTTCCAGGACTTGTTCAACTACGACTTCCGGCGCACTGAGCAGTGCATCATTCCGTACGCCACGCAGGAAGGCGAAATCTCATTCTGCGCTTACAACACGGGCGTGGGATGGCGGAACATTATCGAGAAGATGCACATGACGGCCACGCTCACCAAGTGGTACGAAGAGCATGGGCGGCATGAGATCTTTGCCGGCGGCAAGAACGTGAAGATGGAAACCACCGAACACGGACTTGTGCTGAAAGATGAACTCGTCACCATGGAAGAGCAGCGCGATCTGGACAAGCTGGGCATCGCCAAGAATGCTCGCGAAGAAAAGACGCGGGCCCGTGATGCGAAGGCCCAGGCCAGTTCAGCCGCGAATGGTAATGGAACGGCTCGCGGTCCGCAGAAAAACGACGCCGCTTACGATGCGCGCATGGCGTCGCTGTATCGCGAAGTCGTTCTGAAGGAAAAACCGGTACAGTCCGAAGGCGGATTCATTCCGCTGGGCGCGCTGGCGAATAGCGGGATTAAGCCGGTGGCTCCCACTACTCCTGAAGTTAAGTCTGAAGTAGAAGAGACTGTTTCGGGAGATTAGTTCAGTTTACCGCTTGTCAGTTGTTAGTTCTCAGTTAAGGATGGGCCGCCGCAAGGCGGCCCGTTTTGTTGCCTGCGGTAGAATGATTTCAGCGTGAGGCTGATATGGCGCAGATAACTCCAGAAGTTTCCAAGCTGTTGGAGAAAGCTTTGTCACTGTCTATTGAAGAGCAGGAAGCGCTGGCGGATTCCCTTATTTCGAACCTTGGCGGCAAGGTGGATGAAGGAGTCGAGGCCGCTTGGGAAGCAGAAATTGGCCGTCGCGTCGCAGAGTTAAAATCCGGTAAAACCAAGACCACTCCATAGGCAGAAGTTCGCAAGCGCAATCTGGCGAAGTTGCCCCATGCCCACTAGCGCAGTCGATTCCACGACGAAGCTTCTGCCGAGTACGACGCGGCTTTCGACTGATATTTACAGCAAAGCTCAGACGCAGCATTAAGATTTGATTCGGAAGTAGAACGCGCTCTGACGCTGATTCTCCAGGCTCCTCACCGATGGATGATGGGCAATCACGCGACGCGAAGATTTCTGCTTCGACACTTCCCTTACATTGTCGTTTATCGCGAAGTTGAGGCAACGACAATTCAAGTTGTGGCGGTTGCGCATACGAGCCGCAAGCCCCGGTATTGGAAGCAGCGGCTTTGATTGCCTTTTTACTTAGATTAGCGCCCAGAGACAGGCGCAAACCTAGGGCACCAGGCACTTCGCTGTCATGGCATAATTGTCTACCTATTTTTGCCATGACGATATGTTTTTTTCGGCGCGGAACATCTGGTTAGTCTTGGCTGTGACGTAGAATACAGGCGGATCTGTAGGAATCTTGCATATCCCACTCATTCGCACAGAACGCGAATGAGTGGGGCACCCGCAAGTTGGCGTGTGTAAACAAGATATATGGATCGACCATTTATAAAGTGAGGTATTGAATCGAATGGTTCATTTTGCTCCGAAGCTCGTGAAAGAGACAGAATGGTCCCGGAAGTTTCAAGTAGGACCGAGCCGTTTCGAGTATGAATCTAAGTTTTTGAATGATGGGTTTCATCTCGAGGCTGACGATTTGATAACTCGATGGCCAAATTTGACCTCTGCGGAACGGCATGATTTTGCGCTAGCGTTTCAATGCAAAAGCGGGTTATCAACTAATGACGAGCGAATTTTAACCTTTCTCATGCAGAATGGTGATGAGATTGTTTGGATGACAATTGCTTCCATGCTTTGTCGTCATAGCGATAGAGAATCTGTGATCCATTTCTTATTGGAACGAATTGAGAAATCCTCTAAAAGCCGAACGAATTATTATCAAGCCATTGAAATCCTGGGCGATTCGAGATTCTTGCACGTTCTGGAACCGCAATTTGAATCATTGCAAGAAAGTATGTCTGTTGTTAAAGATACCCACGATGATTACAAAACCGAGCTGGAGTTTATCCAGCTTTGTAGAATCTTGTGGATATTAACGAATGACCATAGGTACGAAGGTGCGATTCGTATGTTTTCCAATCATAGGATGGAATTCGTTCGCCAGCGAGTTAACCAACTTCTTGAACGATAATCACCCGAAGTTCCATGAGGCCTTGGGCGGGTGGCCCAGCCTTTCGCCGATTTACGAAGGCTGGGGCTGTTCATTCGTTAGTCCAAATTTGTTCCTTGGCCAAGTCGTTCGCGTTTAACCTGATTTGGACGGAATGCTATGGGCAATGTTGCCTCCCACCCTTTCGCAAAAAGCGCGAAAAGGATGGGGCATCCTCAGTTGGAATGGTGCAAGCAAAAGCAAGAAAGAATTGGCCCCCGTCCTGGTTATCAAGTTTGTTTACTTGAGTTTATCTGTCATGACAGAAGCGCATGACGCTATCGTCATGACGATGTGTTCCTTGCGGAACATTTTGCCAAAGACAGCAACAGTTTTAACCTCAAGGCGCTAAAGCGCGAATCGTTGTGAGGCGGGTGGCCGGGTGCCCCATTCATTCGCGTTCTGTGCGAATGAGTGGGATTGTAACCGGTAATTCCAAGTAGGTTCCATCCTCTAAAAACCGGCTCTCGGTTATACTCCTTCCAATTCGATGTCGTCAGTCTTGCCTCCCACTCTTGCGAAAACCGCGCAAGAATGGGGCACCCTCTGTAGGAATGATGTTAACTGAAAACAAAGGGTGGGCCACCCGCCAATACGCCCGGGATCTTAAGGCTTGTGCTGAAGCATATCCTTCTGGCCTCCAACGAGATGAATGTAATAAGAAAGCAAAAGCCAAACTTGATTTCTGCAGAGGCAATACTAGTGGTCCGCTACAATAGCATTTTTTTTCTGCGGGGGTACGCATGGACGATCCAACGAAAGATCTTTTGACCAAGGTTGTAAGTGCCATCGAAAGTAAGGCGTTTTTGGAATCTGTATTTGTAAACGATGTCTTTGATGATTGGCATTTGGCAAAAAAGTTCGCTGAATTTCTTGTTAAAATCCAGCCAGACGAAATCTTCGGTCACGCGCTTGCCATGCGAGCGTACCGCCACCTAGATGACAAAGTAAGTGCTCGAGAAGAACTCAAAGAGTGCCAAAATTTGATTTTTCAAGTTAAAGCTGAAAGCTCAGAGGCCAATCTATTTAAGTCAGTAATTATTTCAGAAACGCAAAAGCTAAGAGATATGGGCGATTAGAGGCGGACCAACACAGCCAGGAAAATTGGGGAATTCGGGGGACAGACGGAACTGACCCCAACTCTAAGCACAGACGAAAGGGGATTGGGCGGGTGGCCCAGCCTTTCGCCGGTTTTGCGAAGGCTGGGGCTGTTTATTCGTTCCGTCCAAATTTGTTCCTTGGCCAAGTCGTTCGCGTTTAACCTGATTTGGACGGAATGCTATGGGCAATGTTGCCTCCCACCCTTTCGCAAAAAGCGCGAAAAGGATGGGGCATCCTCAGTTGGAATAGTGCAAGCAAAAACAAGAAAGAATTGGCCCCCGTCCTGGTTATCAAGTTTGTTTACTTGAGTTTATCTGTCATGACAGAAGCGCATGACGCTATCGTCATGACGATGTGTTCCTTGCGGAACATTTTGCCAAAGACAACGATAGTTTGAACCTCAGGCGCTAAAGCGCGAATCATTGTGAGGTTTTGACGGCAAGGCTGAAGCCCTGCCCTACACAAACAGCAGATTTCTCTCTGCGTTCGAAATGACAAAGCTTATGGAGTGTGGATATCCCCTTTGACTTCGCTCAGAGCGTCCAAAGGCAGACGCGAACCTCCCACCAGGCTCTGCATGGGACCCCGACCCTGAATTCTTTTCTCCACGCATCAGGTGAATGTTAGTATTTCGCGCATGCCAGTCAATCCTTTACAGGTCTTTCAACAATATGCTGACGCATGGAATCGGCATGACGCAGCAGCAATCGTTGCCACCTTCATTGAAGGAGGCACCTATAGCGATCCCATCACTTCCGGGCCGCTGACGGGCGCGGCCATCGGGGCCTATGCCGAAACTCTGTGGGCAGCCTTTCCCGACTTGTCGTTTGAGACAGTGAGTTCGATGGAAAATGGCGATGGTCTGCTTTCAGCCGAGTGGTTGATGCGAGGTACGAATACAGGGCTGTTCAACGGACTTCCTCCTACCGGCAAGTCCATCGCGCAGAGCGGTGCGGACTTTGTCCGCGTGAAGGACGGAAAGATATGCAGCGTTCAAGGCTACTTCGATCCGGGCGTTGTGCCACGCTCGTTGGGGCTCGACGTGATTGTGCAACCAAAGACGATTGGCCCATGGGAGTTCGGCATCAGTGGCCGCGTGAGCAGTGGAAGCAAGGACACGCCGGGCGCATTCAGCATTACATTTTTTGAGGCGCGCACTGAAGAAGAGAAGCAAACCATTCGAGCAAGCAGCCAGAAGATCGCACAAGACATGCTCTCGATTCCTGGTTTTATCAGTCTGGTGACGGCAACGGTGGGAAGCCGCATGATGACCATCACCGCCTGGAAGACTCCGGAGTCCTCAGCTCCATTGATGAAGACTGGCGAGCATCGTGAAGCTGTGGGGCGCTACTTTCGCTCAGAGATGGGCGGTAGCGGCGGTATGACGGGAATTTGGATTCCCGGCCGTCTTAATCCCCGACGCGTGCGGTGCGAAGCATGCTCAAAGATGGCGGCCAGTGAGGCTTCTGGAGACAAGTGTTCGTGCGGCGCTACACTGCCGGACCCGCTGGCGTATTGGTAGGAGTTGGAGGTGGCCCAGCTTTTCGCTGATCGCGAAGACGACAGCGGTATTGAGCCTGTTGCCCCGACTGCTCCCGAGATAAAGGCGGAAGTGGAAGAGACGGTGTCCGGAGATTAGTTCAGTTGCCGCGTGCCCCATTCATTCACGTTCTGTGCGAATGAGTGGGATTGTAACCGGTAATTCCAAGAAGGTTCCATTCTCTAGAAACCGACTCTCGGTTCTACTCCTTCCAATTCGATGTGGTCAGTCTTGCCTCCCACTCTTGCGAAAACCGCGCAAGAATGGAGCACCCTCTGTAGGAATGATGTTGACAGAAAACAAAGTGCGGGCCACCCGCCAACGTTTTGGTACAGGTTTCATGCGCGACATCACCGAAGTTTCGCGAGAACTGGCACAGCTCTTCCACATGCCGAGGGGGCTGCGTCGTTTCCAACAATCCCGACGGACGCATTTCGTCGCCTTTAGTTGTTACAGCACTTAGTTGAGGCTTCCAGCCTAGGTTTTTATCATATCGTCTGGCTCTACGGCGGTCGCGTCGGCAAGGATGTTCAAATAAACCGCCAAGGCTGAGACGCTGATCAGTTCGACGATCTCCGATTTGGTAAGGCCGTGCTTGCTGAGCGAGTCGAAGTCGGCCTCCGTTAGACTCTGCGGATCGCTGGCCGACTTCATGGCAAACAAGAGTGAGTCCCTAAGGATCGGATCTGGGATGCGCCTTACGTCGCTGACCATGTATTCCGCGCTCACTCCAAGCATTCTGCAGCACGCGGAATGTGCCGCAACGCAATATTGGCAATTCCGTTGTCGCGAAATCGCGACAATGATCAGTTCCTTTTTCCATCGGGGGAGCAGGCCCCCCAGCAGAACGTTTTTCAGGAGTTCCCAAATGCCGCGCGCTGCGACTTCGGAATGACCCTGCACGGTGATAAAGTTCGGGGGCGAAGGGAATGACATTCGCCGGTAGAATTCTTCGTAGACCGCGCGCGCCCCAGGTGAAGCGGCATCCGGTCCTAAGATGGGGATATGGGGCATTGGGTCAGTCCTTTGTTTCTGTCTCGCGAAGGGCGAGGATTCGCATACTTCTTCGGCCGTCTTTAGAATTTGGAGTTTAGAGTTCCACCTGCGCGATCATCCTCAACTTCTCAATCTGACGCGGTCTCTTCCGAAAATCAGAAAAGAATGGACAGCCCGAAAATACGAGTGAGCGGATGGGAAACTGTATTCAATTGTAGAACTGCGGCATCTTCCGGTGCAAACATTGAGATGAACATGCTCGGGCATGACCACATAGCCGTAAACGTAGAGCCCGTAACTGCGCCGCGTCCGTTCTAAAGCCGACTCGAAGATTCGGCGTTTTCGTCGGTGGTAAACAAGCGACGGCGGTGGTAACAACAGAATGTGACGAAATGACTTTGCCCGCTCTGGTGAAAACGCGCTAGTCCCCACGGCATGGAAGATAGACTAGTTTGTTAGCTGGGCCGTGTCTGTGACGTATGAACATCCTCACTCAAGCCAACGGCGGACTTGAATGGGTCACCCGCCCGCCGTGCAATAATGGGTCGCTGTCATCCATTGGACGCTATTCCTTCGGTCGGCCTGACAAGAGTTTCCGCATGAAAAGACCTTCGTTTCCGGCGATGTTTCTGGGGCTGATTCCCTTCCTGGCAATCTGTTTCTCTGTGTCTGCCTGGGACCGCGTGTATCCGATGGTTCTCGGCCTTCCTTTCAATCTCTTTTGGCTGCTTTCGTGGACCGTGCTCACGCCAATATGCATGTTCGGTGCGTATTGCGTGGAGACTGCACGGGATGCGAAGTCCACGAGCATCCACGATGAGGAACGGCAACGATGAAGCCCAGCACCATCGCCCTGACCGTCATCTTCTTCATCGTCGCATTAGGCTCCGCCATTGGCTTTTACTCTCGCAAACACCACAGGATGAATCTGGAGCAATGGACGGTCGGCGACCGAGGCTTCGGAACGCTTCTCATCTGGCTGCTGATGGCAGGCGAAATCTATACCGCCTATTCATTTCTTGGAGTGAGTGGGTGGGCATACTCCCGAGGCGGCCCGGTGCTGTACGTTTTGGCGTATATGATCCTGGGCCAGGTGGTGGCGTTTTTTATTCTGCCGCCTATCTGGGAGTTAGGCCGTCAACATGGCCTGCAGACGCTGCCAGATTTCTTTTTGATGCGGTATCGCGGCAAATACCTGGCCGCATTTACAGCGGCGGTCGGAGTTGTGTTTATCGTTCCGTACCTTCAGATTCAACTGATCGGACTCGGAATTATCGTGAAGGCCGCCAGTTTCGATGGAATTGAACGCACCCCCGCCATGGCAATCGCCGTCGTGCTGCTGGCGGGATTCGTTTTTGCAAGTGGCATTCGGGCGGTGGCCTGGGTCAGCGTATTGAAGGACCTCTTGATGATTCTGGCCGTCGCGGCGATCGGCCTCTGGGCGCCCCACATTTACTTCGGCGGAATAGGCCGCATGTTCGCCGCTTTGGCGCGGACGAAGCCGGATCATTTGACCATGCCCGGCGCAACAAAAAATCTCGGCCACGCCTGGTTCATTTCCTCCGTGCTGTTGTCTTCTCTCGGAGCCGCAGTCTGGCCGCACAGTTTCGGGGCAAACTTTACAGCGAAAAGTGCCGACACGGTACGTCGCAACGCGGTCATTCTGCCTCTGTATACGATCTCTCTGGTATTCATATTCATTGCCGGATTCACCGCATTTCTGGTTGTTCCGGGACTTGGCGATGTTGACCTTTCCATGCTGACCATCGTGCGAAAAGCCTTCCCGGCGTGGATGCTCGGCCTAATCGGTGGAGCGGGCGCTCTCACCGCAATGGTGCCTGCGGCGATTCTGCTACTTACCGCTTCGACATTGTTCGTAAAAAATCTCTTTCGGCCCATCTTCGCGCCCACCATGACGGACGACAAAGTGGCGAGGCTGGCCCGGATCATGGTCGTCGCGCTGGGCCTTGTGAGCCTGTATTTCGCCGTTTACAACGCAACGACTTTGGTCGGTCTCCTACTACTGGGGTACGCCGGTGTGGCGCAATTTTTTCCCGGCGTGGTCCTCGGCCTTTTTTGGAAGCGCGTCTCCATGGCTGGCGTGTTCAGCGGAATGATTGCCGGCATTGCCTCCACTGCTTTTCTGGTTTTCACAAAAAGAGATCCTTATCTTGGATTGAATGCCGGTTTTATTGCCTTATGCGCTAACTTTGCCATCACCGCCTTAGTCAGCCTGTTTGCACCGGTTCCGGTCGTCACGCTTACGGAAGCAGTTTCGCTAAGCGCATCGCAAGACTCTTAGGCGGATGGCCGGGAGTGTCTTAATGTTTGGGAAATGTTCCCCCTCATTCGCAGGAACGAATGAGGGGGAACTCGGCTAACGGATTGATCTCTAAAAGCTAAGCTGCCTGCCGCGCGTCCGATCCGTGTTGCTTCACCATCTTGTTGTAATTTCCCATGATCAGGAACGGCGCTGCCCACTGACCTACAAACAGCGCCCAATTGTCTTTCCCCATCAATTTGAAAGCAGCGGAAAATGCCATGGATGCAACTGCCATGCCCAAAAAAGTGCTGGAAGGCACCCGTGAAGTCTGTCTTTCGATTGCGCCCGTGAACTGGTCTTCTGAAGATTCGCCGCGGGTTACTTTGTACGCGCCCATTTTTTGTACTCCTCCTCAATTGCCAGAAAACTGGCAAGGCTCATACTTCAGATGCGCTTGTGGGGAGCAAGTTGGCCTATCCCACCGACAATGAAGAAGGACGATCGGAATGTTAAGTGCACTGCGGATTGCGGAGTTCGTAGTGCTCGATTTTGTAGGTGAAAACACGTATCTTGCGTTGTGAGTAAGCTCGAGTTTCCTGAGTGATTGGATTAGCACGCGCACATTCCAAAATCGTTTGTGTCGGTGAAGCGGATATCGTCCGCTCGAACACAAGGTCCCTCCATTCCACAGATCATCGCTTTGCGATGATCTGTTCCAGTCGGGATGACAGAGTTTAGAGAGACCCTAACTACCCACTCGAGCCAAAATTGCAATTGAGTGGGCCACTATGTAGAGTCATTGCGACCACGATTGATTTTCTGCCTGAGAATCCAGAAAAAACGCTTGCAGCCTTGGACCACATTTGTAAAAAAATCCGGCTGCGATGAAAAGTACTACCGCCCGAGCTACATACTCCGACAACAAAATCCAGTCGGCAACACGCGCGAAGTGATTCGTGTAAAGAACGCTACTGTGATACGAAAACTCATGGAGCCTGTAGGGAAGAAGCGTCAGATTATCAATTGCCCAAAAAATGAAATATACGCACAATGCCCTACTCGCGACTAAGGCTGCCTCGGTTTTCGACATGCTTTTCTCCTCTTTGCACCTACGCTTCTTCCTGCTCCTTCAACTTGGCTATCACGCTAAAGTCTTCGAGAGTGGTCGTGTCGCCCTTCACGTCGCCATTGGTGGCAAGCTCGCGTAGAAGGCGCCGCATGATTTTTCCGCTGCGGGTTTTGGGGAGCGAGTCGGTGAAGCGGATATCGTCGGGCTTGGCCAGTGATCCAATTTCTTTGGCTACCCACTTCTTTAATTCTTCTTTCAGCTCTGGAGATGGTTTCTTGCCGCCTTCGAGCGTTACGAATGCCGAAATCGCCTGCCCTTTAATCTCATCGGGACGCCCCACCACCGCCGCCTCCGCCACCGAATCATGCGCCACCAACGCCGACTCTACTTCCATGGTGCTCAGGCGATGGCCGGAGACGTTCAGCACATCGTCCACGCGGCCCATGACCCAGAAGTAGCCGTCTTTATCTTTGCGCGCGCCGTCGCCGGTAAAATACATGCCGGGAATCTGCGACCAATAATTTTTCACGTAACGATCGGGATCGTTATAGACCGTGCGCAACATACTTGGCCACGGCTTCTTGATGACGAGCAGTCCGCCCGCGCCGTCGGGCACCGGCTGGCCGTCCTGCGTAACGATCTCGGCGACTACGCCCGGAAACGGCCGCGTCGCCGATCCCGGCTTGGTCGCAATGGCTCCGGGAATTGGCGCAATCATGATCGCGCCAGTTTCTGTTTGCCACCATGTGTCCGTGATCGGACAGCGGTTGCCGCCGATTACTTCGCGGTACCACATCCAGGCCTCGGGGTTGATGGGTTCGCCGACGGTGCCGAGGAGGCGCAGGCTGGACATGTTGTGCTTTTTGGGCCACTCGTCGCCCCACTTAATAAACGTGCGGATGGCGGTGGGCGCAGTGTAGAAGACGCTGACTTTGTGGCGCTCGATGATGGACCAGAAACGGTCGGGCTCGGGAAAGTTGGGCGCGCCCTCGTACATCAGGCTGGTGGCTCCGTTTTGCAGCGGGCCGTAAACGATGTAGCTGTGGCCGGTGACCCATCCGATGTCGGCGGTGCACCAGTAGGTGTCTTCTTCTTTGAGATCGAAGATCCATTTGGTGGTGAGGTAAGTCTGAACGGCGTAACCGGCGGTGGTGTGAACGACGCCTTTAGGCTTTCCCGTGGTGCCGGAGGTGTAGAGAATGTAAAGCGGATGCTCGGAGTCGAGCGGTTCGGCGGGACAGACGTCGGAGGCTTTGGCCATCAGGTCGTGCCACCAGTAATCGCGGCCGGGCGTGATGTTGATGGGGGTGCCGGTGCGTTTGTAGATGACGACATTTTTTACCGATGGGCAGGACTTCAGGGCTTCTTCGACCGCGGGAAATAATTTGACTTCTGAACCGCGGCGGTAGGAGCCGTCCTGGGTGATGACGGCTGTAGCTTGCGAGTCGTGAATGCGATCAATGAGTGCGTTGGAGGAAAATCCGCCGAAAATGACATTGTGCGGCGCGCCGATGCGGGCGCAGGCGAGTAGCGCGATGGGAAGTTCGGGCGTCATGCCCATGTAGATGGCGACGCGGTCGCCTTTTTTTACCCCAAGAGCCTTTAGCACATTGGCGAATTTTTGTACTTCGCGATGCAATTGCTGATAGGTGAGCGTGCGGACTTCTCCGGGCTCGCTCTCCCAAACGATGGCTGCTTTGTTTTTGCGCCAGGTTTCGACGTGGCGGTCGAGGCAGTTGTAGGAGAGATTCATTTGGCCGCCGACGAACCATTTGGCCCAGGGGCAATCCCATTCGAGGACTTTGTCCCATTTTTTGAACCAGTGGAGGTCGTTGGCGATTTTGGCCCAGAACTTTTCGGGGTCTTCGACGGACTCCTTATATATGCGTTCGTAGTCTTCGAGGCTCTTGATGTGGGCCTGTTGGCTGAAACTTTCAGGGCATTCGAATTTGCGCTGCTCTTGCAGGACGGAAGTAATGTTGGTTGAGGCCATGTTTCCTCGCTAATAATTGCAACTGGAGATTTTAGCTTGTGTAGAGCGGAATGTCTGCACGGGCCTCGGCTTTGATGGCAAGGGGTGTTCGTGTGCCGTCCCTGCGGGACTCACGCTTGTTGTGATCCTTATCCCGGCACTGACGTGCCGGGCTTTCACATGCCGCTCCTTGCGGAGCTGGATAGTTGAGGGAATCATTCCCACGTCCAGAAATCTGTAGTTACAGCCTTTTGATTATCAGAAGATTCCAGGGAGCAGTCGTTTGGTGCGGCGGGCATAGTCGAGGAATTGCGAGTCGAATTCGCGGGCGAGCAGCTTTTCTTCCTGGCGAATGCGGTCAGCGACGAAAATCACCGATAAAGCGAAGATAGGGACCGCAAGCCAGTTGGCGAAAACCATTGCAATTCCTGAAGGGAGCAGCAACAGGCTCAGATAAAGAGGATGGCGGATTTTGCTGTAGATCCCCGCCTGGACGAGGCGATGCCCAGGTTGCAATGTGACGTAGGCGCTAAAGTGCGGTCCCAGGCGGCGCATGGCAAAGACACGAACAAATGCGCCGACCATGCAGAGGACAACTCCGGCATAACGAACGCTCTCAGAATGAAAAGAAAGCAACCCGTGGTGGTCAGAGTAGGGCAAGAACCAAAGCAGAAACAGCGAAAACAGCAACAGGATGATGAGCTGGAAACTTTGGCCTGTGGTCGCCATGGACCCTTTGCGAATAGGCTGTATTTCAATACGCAGAGAGATTGCGAGTCCGGTGCATACAACAACAATCGCGAAAAATATGGCGCGGGCTGGATTGGCGAAAAATGCAGCCAGGTGGTGCAGGCCCCATCCGGAAAATAGCAGGAAGACGGCCGTTGCCGCCTGCAACAGAGTAAGAATGCCGGACGTAGGAACAGAGTTCAATCATCCATTCTAATAGGCTGTGCGGAGTCAACCGGAAACGTTCTCAGGAGTTATACTAGCAAGTGACCTCAGAAAATACCGCGCCGCAGAATATCTCTCCATCCAGTTTTTTCCCAATCCCAATGTCGTGCTTGACTCTGTTATTCTTCCTGCCCTTTGCGATGGTAGCTGCGCCCTTCATATGGATGGCGCGGCTCGTACTGCGGGATTGAAAAGATTCATTCCCTTCCCTATCGCGTTGCATCAGGAAGTGAGTTCGAGGAAAGATTTGGTGACCGGGTGCTCCGGGGATTGCATTACCCGTTGAGTCGGACCGCTTTCAACAATGCGGCCATTTTCGAAAACGTGCACTTTATTCGCAGCGCCACGCACGAAGCTCATGGAGTGAGTGACGACAATCATGGTAAGGCCGTCACGCGCGAGCTGGCCCATGATCGCCAGGACTTCCGCTGCCATTACCGGATCGAGAGCGCTAGTGGGCTCGTCAAACAGAATTGCGCTGGGCTTCATCATCAGCGCTCGCGCAATCGCTACGCGCTGCATTTGACCGCCTGAGAGTTGACGGGGATAAGAATCCTTCTTGGCAGCAAGCCCGACTCGATCCAGAAGCTGCATGGCGAGGGTCTCGGATTCAGCGCGGTCCTTGCCCAGCACATGCACTGGAGACTCGCAAAGGTTCTGCAACACATTCAAATGCGGAAACAAATTAAATTGCTGGAACACCATGCCGACGCGTTTGCGCACCGATTGCAACAGAGCCGCGTCACCGCGGGCGTCGGTTTGCGGAGTGAGTTGCAGATCGCCCACTTGTATGCTCCCGCTGTGAAACGACTCCAGGCCATTGATGCAGCGAAGAAAGATGCTTTTCCCCGCGCCGGAGGGGCCGATGATGGCATGGACCTCGCCCGGCTCTACTTTCATGGAGACGCCCTGAAGCACCTCATGCTGGCCGAAACGCTTTGAAATTTGATGTGCGGTAATCATTGTCAGTTCACATCATCGTTAGATCACATCATTAGTTCAGATCAGGCCATGGCGCGAGAATGTTCCAGGCGGCGGCTTAGTACGGCGACAGGATAGCTCATCAGCAAATATAAAAGGCCGGTGATGAGCACGAGTTCCAGCGTCGCCTGCGTGCTCATGCTGAGAACGCTGAAGCGTTTGGTGAGCTCAACGATCGTGATGACGGAGCAAACGCTCGTATCCTTATATAGAGCGATGAAGTCACTGACGATGGGGGGAATGACTAGGCGAATGGCCTGCGGGGCAATGATGCGCCGGATGGCGAGCCATCGCGACATGCCGAGCGATAGAGCCGCCTCCATTTGTCCGTGGGGAATCGCCTGGAGGCCGGCGCGGTGAATTTCGCTTTCATAGGCCGAATAATTGATGGCCAGTCCAAGAATTCCCGTCCAGAACGCAGGTATGGCGACGCCCAGTTCCGGAAGGAAGAAGAATATGAAATAGAGTTGCAACATAAGCGGCGTACCGCGCAGGAATTCCACGTAGCCGCCGAGGGGAAACCTGAGCCAGCGCGGTCCGTAGAGCCGGCCAATGGCAACGAAGATTCCAATGGTGATGGCGATGGGGAACGACAGTACGCTCAGAATGACCGTCATGCCAGCGGATTCGAGAAGAACGCCGCTATAGTTCCGCACAACCGTCCAGCCGCGTTCACGAACGCCGGTTGTGATGACTTCTGCCGGACCTCCATTTATTTTCTTCCCTGTTTCGGCAGCTTCCGGATAGCCATAAAATTTTGCGCTGTCAGCAATCGCACTAAGACGTTGCTGCTCGTCGTTCCAGATGCCGTATTCACGGTAAATCCCCTCCAGCTCTCCATCGCGGATCATAGAAATGAGCGCTGTATTGACGGCTTGGATGAGCGCGGGCTCTCCCTTGCGCGCATAGATGACGTAATACCCTTCGCTCACTGGTTTGCCGATGAAGGCCAGGGAAGGAAAGCGGGGCGCGTAAAAGGTGGCGATGGGAGTGTCTTCGAGCGCGCCGTCTAATTTTCCGGTTTCTACCTCGCGCATGGCGTCCGTATTGCCGTCATAACCAATTACTTCGCATGTGACTTTCGCGGCAGATTCTCCGCAAAATGTCCGCATGTACACTTCGGCAGCAGAGCCGGTGAGAACACCGATTTTTAAGGGAAGGCGCGCGTTGGCATTTTTCAAATCCGCCCAGGTCGTGAGAATGGAGCTTCCTTTTTTCGCCAGCAATTGAAGAGCGTAAATGTAGTAAGGAATGCTGGCGTTCATCATTGCACGCCGCTGCGGCGTCAACTCATATCCATTGAGGATGACGTCGGTGCGGTTTGTTTGCAGCATTTCTGGAAGCTCCGTCCATTCGCCCTGAACAAATTGCGCTTTTAGATTGAGGTGTGAGGCAAGATGGGTGGCCAGATCAACCTCAAATCCAGTGACCGCGTTGGGATTATCGGAGCGGGGATAGACGTATGGTCCGCCGCCTTCCTGGTCACCAGCCCATCGGAGCACTCCGCTGTGGCGCACCGACGCGAGATCGTCAGCGAATGCCGCGAGAACCGCTGCGAATACGACAGTCAATAACAGGAAAAAACTAAATCGCCGACGCACTCGTTTGAGTCCTTTCGTGAAAAGAAAGTATTGGATTCTTCGCGCGTTGGCAAACGATTTCTGGTGGTCCGCAGGGGGATTGCCAACCGGTCGAGAGGGTTTGCGTGGGGGACGGGCACGCGGCGCCGCAAATCTAAGAGTTATACTTCGAGTGCAAGCCCGGTTCGTTTGAGGAAATTAAATTGTCCGAAGATACAGTTAGATCACTTTTTGGGTTTGGATGTTCATGAAACAGGGCGGTTTTATGAATTTCTGACTCGGGCTTTCATCCTCCAGTTTGCTAGTCAGTAGCTCACCCCGCACTCCCGTGCGGGGCTATCGCATGCCGCTCCTACGGAACTGGGTCCGTTGGCCGGTTCTCATTCCACCTTTCGAAATCGCGAAAAAGTGGGGCAGCCCATTGGGGCGATTGTAATTTCGAGCCGAGTAAAAACAGATTCCTCACCGCTAAAGCGGTTCGGAATGACAAAGATTTAAAGGGACTTTGACGGCACGGGTGAAGCCGTGCCCTTCCCGTTCGCTTTTGCCACAAATTTTCTGGAAGTCATAAAACAGAGCTCCCATCCTGTCGCAAAGAGCGCGACAAGGATGGGCAACCGAAAACAGCAGATTCTTCTCCGTTCGACTTCGCTCGGGGTCGGAATGACAAGATTTTTGGTTTTAACGCTAAACACAAGTAATCGCTCTGTGTCCGCTTCTGAACATCCTAAGCACGGCAATGGACATTCTCATTGCGCTGGCGCTAACTTAGTCCTTTGTTATTCATTACTTATGCAATCGGCTGGATGGCGAGGCGGTTGCACCTTATCATCTGCGGGAATTGCAACAAAACATAACAAAATGTATGGGGGGAGCGGCGATTTGTGTTCGCAAAAGATTTGGTTTGAATGAAATTTAAGGTGAACACTAACATCAGGCGCCCGTAATACATTTTGCAGCGAGGTGAGGAATGAAACCTTCTTCTGCGTTTTCGCACAACCCGGATTCGCAATCAGCAAATTCGAATCAGAATCGCTCACAAGTAGAAATGGCGTCGCAGTCGCGCATTGTTTCATTGTTTGAATCGCTGGGGCGCGATTTGCGATTCACGTTTCGGAGCTTGCGGCGCAAGCCGGGATTTACATTCATTGTGGTGTTGTCGCTGGCGCTGGGAATTGGCGCGAACACGGCCATCTTCAGCGTGATTGACGCGACGTTGCTGCGTCCGCTGCCGATTCCGCATCTGGAAAATTTCGTGGTGCTTGATGTGGCGGCGTCGCGCATTACGCAATTCGGCGGCTCGTCGTACCTTGACTTGCAGGATTTTCGCAGCCGCAGCCGCGCGTTTGAAAACTTGGCCATCACGTCGAATATTTCAGCGGGGATGAGCACGGGGCCGGGCGAATCACAGGTGGTTTACGGATCGCTCGTGTCAGGGAATTTTTTCTCGGCGGTGCAAATTCATCCGGCACTGGGGCGGGATTTTCGTCCTGATGAAGATGCGGCGCCGGGGAAATCGCCGGTGGTGATTATCAGCAACGCGCTGTGGGGGCGGGCGTTCGCAAACGATCCGAATATTATTGGCCGGCAGATTAAGCTGAACAACACGAGCTTTACGGTTATTGGCGTGACGCCGAAGGCATTTACCGGCGAGAACCTTTATTACCGTCCGGATATTTACGTGCCGGTCATGATGGCGCAGGGCCTTACGACTGACGGCAACGAGCTGCTTACGCATCGCGGCTGGCGCGAATTCGACATGTTTGGACGGTTGAAACCGGGCGTGACGGTCGCGCAGGCGCAGGCCGAGATGGACGGCATTATGCGCAGTCTGGAAAAGGAATATCCAGATACGAATAAAGATACGGCTGCATTTGTGCGCAAGGAAATGGATCGGCGCATGGCGCAGGGGGTATTGCTGCCTGCGGTAATTATGACGCTAGTGCTGCTGGTATTGCTGATTGCCTGCGCCAACGTAGCCAGCCTGCTGATGGCGCGGGCCACTTCGCGTATGAAAGAAATTTCAACGCAGTTTGCCGTTGGAGCCACGCGTGGAATCCTGGTGCGCCAACTTCTTACCGAGAGTGCGGTGCTTGCGGGCCTGGGCGGGTTGTGCGGAATTTTGCTGGGGATGGTTTCGATTCGCGGATTTGAAGCAATGCTGCCGTATACGGTGGGGCCGAGGAACCCGGAGATCCATTTGGATTTGAGAGTAATGATGTTCGCACTTGCCGTTTCCCTGCTCTCGGTGTTTTTGTGTGGACTGGCTCCGGCATTTTCAACCGCGCGCGAAGCGATGAGGAAGATCAGCACCAATGTTCGCTCCGGAAATTCGCAGGGGCGGGCGTTCGGATCTCTAACGAGAAGAATTCTGATCACCGGCCAAATCGCGCTTTCTACCGTGTTGCTGATAGGCGGCGGATTATTTTTGAAGGCTTTCTTTCGCGCGCAAAAAGTGGACCTGGGATTTAATCCCGACCGCGTGTTGCTGGTAACGCTTGATCCTAGCCAACGTGGGTACTCCAACGACAAAGCTCTGATGTTCCAGAAACAACTGATGGAAAAGGTGGAGAGCCTGCCGGGAGTGAAGTCGGCAAGCGTGGCGTCGTCGGTGCCGTTTCTCTCGGGCGCGTCGTGGGATTTGTCAGTTGACGGCTACACTGCGCCCGGCGGTGAGAAGTTTATTGACACGAACACCAACCAGGTGGCTCCGGGATATTTTGCGACAATGCAGATTCCGCTGCTGCGCGGACGTGAATTTACCGACCACGACGATAAAGACGCACCGCTGGTGGCGATTGTGAATGAGACGCTGGCGCGGCGATACATTGTGAAAGACGGAGATTTGGATAAAGCCATCGGGCATAAAATTTCGCTGCGCGACCACGCAGGAATGGTGATCGTAGGCGTGGTGAAAGATTCAAACCCCGGATACATTGGCTATCCAACTCCTCCGACTTTTTATTTGCCTTACGCGTGGATGGGAAGACCGAGCGCGACGCTGTATGTGCGGACGGACGGTGATCCGGCGGCGCTGACGGCGCAGGTGCGCGCACAGCTCAACAGCCTCGATCCGGAAGTAGCGCCGATTTCGGTATTGGCGTTCAGCCAGATTGTGTCGAGCCAGGGACTTTTTCAGCAGCGCGTATCGGCAATTCTTGGTGGCGCCTTTGGTGTGGTGGCGTTGCTGCTGGCGGTGGTCGGACTCTATGGCGTGGTGTCGTTTCTTGTGGGACGCAGAACGCAGGAGATTGGCGTGCGCATTGCACTGGGCGCTCAGCGTGGAAGAATCCTGCGCATGGTCCTGGCAAATGGAGTTTCCCTGGCGTTTGTGGGGCTCGCGATCGGAGCAGCGGGAGCGTTCTTTATGAGTCCGGTGATGGGCGGGTTGCTACTCGATGTGAACCCGCATGATCCGCAGGTGTTTGTCGGGATCGCCGCGGCTCTGATTGTTGCTACGCTCGGGGCGAGTTGGGTTCCGGCGCGGAGGGCGACGCGGATTGATCCGATGGAAGCGCTGCGGTATGAGTGAGGTTTCCGGTTCGAACAAAGATCCCTAACCTCGCGTCTTCTGACATGTTGCGCGCATGGGGAAAACCTAATTCTTTGCAGTATCCTCGTGGCAGGTTCTGTCGAGAGTATGTAAAAACACAAGGTCTCTCGACTGCGCGGCATGATCGCGGAGCGATCATGCCGCTTCGCTCGAGATGACAGAGTTTTTGGTTGAGATAGTTGTTCACCAGCTTTGGGTCATTTCGACGCCTCGAAACTCCGGGCTGAAGCCCAAATCTACTTGCGGTTTGGCGACACTGCTTAAGCCGTGCCCTTCCCGTTGCGTTCACGCATCGTAGGAAAGTTCTGAAAACTCCCCGCCCTGTCGCAAAGAACGCGACAAGGACGGGGCACCCTGCACTTGGGCTAACGCGATCACAAACGCATTCTTGTTGGTTATCCTCGCAGTAACCAGGTACAAACTTCCGCGGGCTAAGAGCATCTTGAATGGGTCGCAGATGCTGACGGATTCATGGGAGGGCTTGGAATGGACAAGAAAGAAATTAATTCTCCGAAGCTGACAGGCAATTTTTTATTTTGGATTTGTGGCGTCGGTGGCGTAATACTAATTGTTTTTTTCGGGCATTACGTTTGGAAAATATTTTGAATTGCCAGGGGCGATTCAGCGCGCACCACCACGTAGGCGAGACGTTGCCGCGCTACTGGAAGGAGTGATGTTTAAAGCGCCTAAAATCCACCGGGCATCTATCTTATTAATTGCAAAGCTGTTAGAGCATTGTATGATGGCGCGTGGGCAGTAACGGATTGATTGAGGATTGAACGAAAGCGTTTAGTGAAGCTTGTCAGAATAAGGAGCCCGATTCAGTGCGCGAGAGCAGTCCAATTCAGGGAGCGGGGCCGCTGGTGCGAGTTTGGGGTATGGACTCGAACGGCAAGGCCTTTTTTCAGAATGTACATGCGCAAAAGCTGAGCGCCTACGGAGCGGAACTGGTTTCAATTGAGCATCCGCTGAAGGTCAACGATGTGATTGGGGTGCAACTCGGAGAGAAGAAGGCCCGCTTTCGCGTCGTAAAGGTGAGCGACTCGGCGCTGCCACAGAGGATCAATATAGAGGTGGAGGCATTACAAGGGCAGGAGCCGCCGTGGAAAGAGCTGATTCCCTCCGCGTCCGTCGCGAAAGAGCCTACGGGACGGGACCTGCGGCGCTACGTCCGGCACAGGATCCAGTTTCCGATCGAGTTACGGGATGAGCGTGGGGGCGCTGTGCACATGCAAACCGCGGCCACCGACATAAGCGGACGCGGATGCTATGTAGAGATGCTGGTACCGTTTCCGCTGGGAACACAGGTGACGGTGACGTTTTGGATTGACACGGAGAAGGTGACCACTTCGGGAATTGTGCGGGCCAGCGATCCGGGAGTCGGGATGGGCATCGAGTTTACGGGCCTCGCGGAAGCGATCCAGGAACGGATGCAACGGCACGTGGAGAAACTCGATACCAGTAAATTTGGCCCGAAGGGTGGAGCGAGCTAGGGCCACCGCGGATTTTTAAAATCCCCTGAATTTGCCAATTGCAAATTTTGTGAATTTAAAAACTGCCAGTTTTCAATACAGGCCGCACTGCAAATACTGAATCCGCGGCAACAATCTACAATCGAATGACAAGAGCGCGAGTTGCGCCGCTGCTCCTTCATTACCATCATGAAAATTGGAATCACCTGTTATCCGACTTATGGCGGCAGTGGAGTGGTGGGCACGGAGCTGGGGCTGGAGCTCGCGCGCCGAGGCCATGAAGTCCATTTTATTTCGTACGCGCCGCCCATCCGGCTGACGCCGCACCCCAACATTCATTATCACGAAGTGGAAGTTTCGATTTATCCGCTATTTGAATATCCTCCCTATGATTTGGCGCTGGCCACGCGGATGGCGGAAGTGGCGCAGATTTATGAATTGGATTTACTGCATGTGCACTACGCCATTCCCCACTCGGTGAGCGCGATGCTGGCGCGGCAGATGCTGGAGGCGGCGCCGAAAAAACGAAGGCTGCCGTTTGTGACCACGCTGCATGGGACTGACATCACTGTTGTCGGGCAGGACCCGTCTTACCTTCCGATCACGCGGTATTCCATTGAACAGAGCGATGGCGTAACGGCGATTTCGCAATATTTGCGGGAGACGACGCTGCGTGAGTTTGAGATCAAAAATCATATTGAGGTGATTTACAATTTCGTCAATTGCGATTTGTATAAGCGCGGACCGGATGCGGCGGAGAGGCGAAAAGAGTATGCGCCGAATGGAGAGCGGATACTGATGCATCTCTCCAATTTTCGTCCGGTGAAGCGGATCACAGACGCGGTGGAGATTTTTGATCGAGTGCGGAAGCAAGTCCCGTCGAAATTGGTGCTGATTGGCGATGGGCCTGACCGTTCGAAGGCGGAGTGGCTGGCGCTGCAAAAAGGCATTCACAATGACGTTTTGTTTTTGGGGAAGCAAGACCAGGTGAATGAGAAGCTGCCGGCGGCGGACATTATGCTGATGCCCAGCGAATTGGAATCGTTCGGGCTGGCGGCTCTTGAAGGAATGGCTTGCGAGGTTGTGCCGATCGCAACCCGTGTGGGCGGAGTTCCGGAAGTAGTGGAGCACGGCAAAACGGGCTTTCTAGCTGAGGTTGGCGATGTGGACGGCATGGCCAAATTCGCCATTGATCTTCTGCGTGATGAAGACCGGCTACGGAAAATGGCCAAGGCAGGCCGGGAAGTGGCGAATGCGAAATTCTGCGCCGAGGAAGTAATTACCCAGTACGAGAATTTTTATCGCAAAGTGCTGGAGCGTTCCTCATAGCGGACGGGGACACCGCCCTCCTGAAGCACCGGCAGACGCAATCGCACCAGAGTGCCTTTCCCGGAAGGACTCTCCACTGTCATGCGCGCGGTTTCGCCGTAGAGAACTTTTAGGCGTTCGGCCACATTGGCCATTCCAATTCCTGTTCCGCCGAGTCCGCTGGGCTTTTCGAGCAACTGCGCCGCGCCCATGCCGATGCCGTCATCTTCCACTTCAATGGTCAATCCGGTCGCAGTGATGCGGCTGCGCAAGTGAATGCTGCCGCCTTCCAGCTTTGAAGACAGACCGTGCTTGATAGAGTTTTCCACCAGAGGCTGAAGCAACATGCTCGGCACCATGACGTCGAGCGATTGCGGATCGAGATCTTTGACGACCTGCAATTTGTCACGGCCGAAGCGGACGACTTCAATATCGAGATAGTTGTCAATGAACTCGACTTCATCGCGCAGGGGCACGAAGGCGTCGGTGCTATGCAGCAGGCGACGCAGGATGGTGGCCAATTTGAGGATGAGGCCGCGGGCGGTATCGGGGTCGAAGCGCACGAGCGACGAAATGGAATTGAGCGTATTGAAAAGGAAGTGAGGGTTGATCTGGTTCTTCAGGGCCTCAATGCGGGCGTGCAGAAGCATGCGCTGCTGCTCTTCTAATTTAATTTGCAGACGCACGCTGTTCCAGATTTTTAGCTGGATTACGATGACCAGGACAGAGGTGGCGTAGAGAAGAGCATCCAGCCAGAGGTTTGGGCTTTCGACGCCGTAAGTCAGTTTGGGAAAGACGTGGACAAATTCTGAATACAAAAAACGGAGGGCAACGATGGTGAATAAGAACCAAAGCTGCCAGTCGAAAAAGCGCAGGCGCGGTAGTTTGCGCCGGAACCAGCGGACGATGCTGAGATAATTAAAAGGCGAAAAGGACCAGATTTCCTCGTGGTTGGCCGAAAGCATGCGCAACTGGCCGCATATAAAACCAACGAGCGCGTAGAGAGGGAGAGTCATCCACTGGTGTTGGAAGACAGCGGGCAGCGAGAGAAGGACTCCGCCGATCGCGCCGGAAAAACGACCGCCCAAAACCCCGAGCAGAATAATGGTTTCAAAAGCTAAATCTCCGGCAAAGTAGCCTTGCGCGCTGAAGCGGGTCCACTTGCCCAGTCCGAGAATCAGGAATATCCCCAACCACTCGGCGAAACATAACCAGAGCACAAGATAAAAACGCTGCTTCAAGGAGCGGTCATTGCGGTAGAGCAATGACTTGAATTCAACGGAGCGGATGAGCGCGCTGGCGAGAGCGGCGGCCATGCCCAGCTTGATGAGTAAATCTATAAGGATGAGGCGCTGTTCCATAGGCTCCGCTGAGGGAAATGTAGCACGAACCGGCGAATTTTTCGGGAAGCGGTTGTCAGGCGTGCAATTGCCGCAACATGCTATTGGCTTTGCGGAACCAGGGACGCTCGCGGCGCTTGAGGTATCCGGGCATGGTGCGGCGCTTGTCGAGGAGTTTTTGCGCCCACTCGCGGGCCTCGGCATTGCGGTTCTGATGGGCGAGAAATGTCGCGTAATTGTAGTAGGTCTCCGACATGGTGGAAATTCTGGTTACCTGCTGAAAGAGGGCGTGGGCCTTTTCTGGCTGCCCGGTGTGGGCGTAGCAGTGGGCGAGCAATCCAGCGGCGCGATAGAAATCGTATTGAGAATCCTGTGTGACTACACGCTCCAGGTCAGGCACGGCGGCGGTGAAATCGCCCATCAGAGTGGCGGCCACGCCTCGGCGGTAAAACGGGTCAGGAGAATCCGTGCGGATGGAAAGCGCTTTGTTGTAGCACTGGCGCGCCTGGGCGTAATTCCCTTCCTCTAGATTCAAATCTCCCAGCTCTTCGTAGTTTCCTGCAGAGGGGTTGTCTAGAATTTCAGATTGCAGCTCACGGATGCGACGGCGGCGAGGAAAAACTTTGAAGGATTGGCGGGCGAGGCCAGCGTCCGGCACCATTTCCACGAGGATGTAGATGACCGCGCCGATCCATCCGAGAAAGATGATGACGAAAAGCCAGTAAAAATCGGGGCGGCGTCGGATGAAGTGGATGATGGCAATTGCTTCCAGCAGAAAGCCCCACCACGACGCGAAAAAGAAGAACAATGATCCCATTTCCTGAACAGAATATATCACTGGCATTCGCGAAGTTGGCATGGGAATCCGCAGCGTGCACGATGCTAGAATTCTTGCAGTGACTCCACCCATCCGCCTTTTGGCCATTGATATTGATGGCACCCTGCTGAATCCGCAATTTCAAATTTCTCCTGTTGATCTGGCCGCGCTTCGTGAGGCTCACGCGGCGGGCGTGGAAATTCTGCTGGTCACCGGACGCAGGCACGCGTTCGCGCGTCCCATTGCGGAGTTGTTGGGATTTGATCTTTGGCTCATCAGCTCAAATGGGGCGATTACGCGATCCATGGCGGGGGAGACGTTTCATCGCGACATGCTTCCCGTGGAGACCTGCAAGAAATTGTGCGAAGCGATGCGCAAATTCCGGGGACAAACGGTTTTGACCTTCGACCAGGAAACCAAGGGCGCGATTGTGCTGGAACACATGCTGGAGCTCGAAGGAAGCATCCAGAAGTGGCTGGAAAAGAACATGGCGTCCATTGAGTTTGTGGTCCCCATTGAGCGTGCGCTTACGCGGGACCCGGTGCAGGCGATGTTTTGCGGGCCGCTGCAGCGCATGAAAGAGACATTGGAAGTTCTGAGTAACAGTGGACTGGAGAAAAAAATTACCGTGCTGCGGACGGAGTATCCGTTGCGCGACCTCTCGATTGTGGATGTATTGAATGAAGGATGCTCCAAGGGACACGCGCTGGAGCGCTGGGCGCGATACCGGAACATTGCGCGGGAGCAGGTCATGGCCATCGGTGACAATCATAACGACATAGAAATGCTTGCCTTTGCGGGCATGCCGTTTATCATGGGGAATGCGGTGGCTGAGCTCAGGTGCAAGGGCTGGCAGGTCACTTTGCCCAACGATCAAAACGGAGTTGCGGCGGCGGTGCGGCAGGTTTTGGGTGGTCCGCGCGTGACTGTCTAGATTTATTGTGAATTCTTTTATTACAGCAATTGTGGCGATAGCGCTGGCGCTTCCCTGCCTGGCATTCGGATCGCAGGTGGCCATCCTGCGAAACGGCTTTTCCATTCCCCATGAGCGGCATGTGGTTGTAGGCAGCAACACGCGCTTGTACACCAGTGCGGACGGCAGTTACGTTGACGTTCCTACCAGCCAGATTGATCACTTCGAAGAAGATTTAACTCCGGCTCCAGCGCCCGCGAAAACTGCGCGTCAAGCCGCGTCTCAGATCACGCCTAAAACTGCGACGGCTTTGCCGGTGAACCTGCCGGCCAAAACTCTGATGAACAAGACGCCGATGAATTTGAATTTGAGCGGCATGGTGAGTGAGGCCAGCGGGCGGCACAATATTGATCCCGATTTGGTGAACAGCGTGATTTGGGCGGAGAGTGATTTTAAGGTCCACGCAGTTTCGCCCAAAGGTGCGCAAGGCCTGATGCAACTAATGCCGCAAACGGCCGCGACGCTGGGCGTGGATAACGTGTTTGATCCACGATCGAATGTGGAAGGCGGCACGCTGTACTTGCGGCAGTTGCTTGAGAAGTACAACTTCGACCTGGCCAAGGCGCTGGCGGCCTACAACGCTGGGCCACTGCGAGTGCAGCAGTACGGTGGCGTGCCTCCTTATTATGAGACACGCACTTATGTGGCACGGATTATCCGCGATTACAATCGGAAGAAATTGGCGGAGCAGAAAGCAGCGAAGCTCAAAAAGAAGGCGCCGGTACATTCCGCGAAGCAGCCCTTGCTGGCGGATTCAAAGCAGGAAGGCACTGAGCAGCCCGCCGTCGCACATACGAGCAACAAAATTACCCGCGACAACGCGCTGCGTTGACCTGTCGGCATACCTCATTTACCTTGACTAAAGCTTCCGCACTCCAGTTGATTGCCACTTTCACAGGACCTTTTCGAGACCAATGGATAGAAAACGACTTTTGATTTATGGCGGGATCACCGTGTTGCTGGCGGCGCTCGTTTACCTGCAATTCCGCACATGGAAGCATTTCGACTGGCCCGTCTTCTGGACCGAGTGGAAGCACATAAGCCCAGGCTGCATTTTGGCCGCGGTGGCATTCATTTATGTGAGCTACTATTTGCGGGCGCTGCGCTGGAAGATTTTTCTGCGGGGCGTTCGCAAGGACGCTTCCGCGATGTCGCTGCTGGCACCGACAGTGATCGGCTTCACCGGTCTCGCGATCCTGGGCCGGCCGGGAGAGTTGATTCGTCCGTATCTAATCGCAGTGCGCACCAGCCTGAGTTTTTCCTACCAGATGGCGGTATGGACGGTGGAGCGCATCTTTGATATTGGCGCGTTCACCGTGCTTTTGACGTTCGCAATTTTTTATCCTGGCACGGCGTTGCATTCCATCGCCGAATACAGAGGCGTTCAAGTTTTTGGATTGTTATTTATCGGGCTGGCGGCGGGGGTTTCGTTTGGCGCGATTCTAGTATCGCGATACGGGGAGGGAATCTCGGCGTGGGTAGAGCGGCGTTTTTCGGCGGAGGTTGGGCATCGGATATCGCAGAAGCTGCGGGATTTTCATCGCGGGCTGGACACGATCCATGGGCCACGGGCTTTTCTGGAAATTTCCGGCGTATCGCTGGTGATGTGGGCCTGCATTGCGGGCGCGTACCTGGAAGTGGTGCGGTCGTATGGAACGTCACTGCAGCAGCTTACTTTTTCGAAAGTTTTCCCGCTGATGGGATCGAGCATGGTGGGGTCGTTGATTCAGTTGCCGGGAGTGGGCGGCGGTTCGCAACTGGGAACGATTTCGGCGTTGCAGCACATCTTTAATGTGTCCCATGAGCTGGCCGCAAATTGCGGCATTCTTTTATGGCTGGCGACGTTTGTGTCGGTAGTTCCGGTGGGCCTGGTTCTCGCGCAATATGAGCGGCTTTCGCTGCGAAAACTCTCCTCTGAGAGCCAGCATGCGGAGGACATCGCGGCAGCTGTTCCCCCCTCACAGTGAAGGAATGCGCGAGGCAATTCTCTGCCCGGCTCGGCCTGTTACAATGCAATTTCACCCGATATCCAAATTCAAGCCTCGAATTCTAAAAAATGAAGTGCCCTTTTTGCGGTCATGAAAATGACAAAGTAGTGGATTCGCGGGAGAGCAAGGAAGCGGATTCGATCCGCCGCCGCCGCGAATGCCTGAAGTGCGAGAAGCGGTTTACCACCTACGAGCGCATCGACGAAATTCCCTACATGGTTGTGAAGAAGGACGGAAGGCGGGAGAAGTTTGACCGCCAGAAAGTCCTGAATGGATTGCTGCGCGCCTGCGAGAAGCGTCCGGTACCGATCAGCAAACTCGAGCAGATTGTGAATGAAGCGGAAGGCTTCGTAATTGAGTCGGCGGAGCGGGAGCGCAAAACCAGCGAAGTGGGCGAACTCATCATGAACCGACTGCGGCGCTATGACAAGGTCGCGTATGTGCGCTTTGCGTCGGTGTATTTGGACTTTAAGGATGTGCAGGAGTTCATGACGGAGTTGAAAGACCTGCTGAAGACCAAGGAGTCGGCGGCAGCAGCGGCTGAGGCGCGTCCGAAGGGCGGGGTGAGGACGCAGTAGGCGTAGATAGATAACCATAAAGACATCGGTGATTTCGCCGATGTTCAGAGATGACCTGTTCAGATATGGCCCATAAGATCACGCTCATTCCCGGCGACGGCATCGGCACGGAAGTGACGCAGGCGACGGTGCGCATTCTGGAAGCGACCGGGGTGAAGTTTGAGTGGGAGACTTTTCTGGCGGGCGCGGAAGCCTTCGAAAAATATCACGAGTACATTCCTAAAGAGTTGATCGAGTCCATTGAGCGCACGCATGTGGGGCTGAAGGGGCCGATTGGCACTCCGGTGGGCGGGGGCTTTGCCAGCATCAACGTGCAGTTACGGAAGAAGTTTGAGTTGTACGCCAACTTCCGGCCCATACAAAATTTGCCGCATGTGCCCACGCGCTATCCGGATGTGGACCTGATTATTGTCCGCGAAAATACCGAGAGCCTGTATTCGGGGATTGAGCATGAAGTGGTGCCGGGCGTGGTGGAGAGCCTGAAGATCATTACCGAGAAGGCGTCCACGCGGATTGCCAAGTTCGCTTTCGCCTATGCGAAGAAGAACCATCGCAAAAAGATCCACGCTATCCACAAAGCGAACATCATGAAGCTTTCGGATGGGCTGTTTTTGCGCTGCACTCGAACAGTGGCGGAGTCGTATCCGGAGATCACTTATGCAGAGCATATTGTGGACAACGCCTGCATGCAGCTGGTGATGAATCCCTACCAGTACGACCTGCTTGTGATGGAAAACTTGTATGGCGACATTATTTCCGATCTTTGCGCGGCGTTTGTCGGCGGGCTCGGGCTCGTACCCAGTGCGAACTTGGGCGAGCAGTGCGCGATTTTCGAGGCCGTGCACGGCTCGGCGCCGGACATTGCGGGCAAGAATCTGGCCAATCCCACGGCGTTGCTGCGTTCGTCCTTGTTGATGTTGCATCATTTGGGAGAGCACGACGCGGCGGAGAAAATTCGCGTGGCGCTGGAGGCGGTTTATCGCAATCGCGATTTGCTGACCAAAGATGCGGGCGGCAAGGCGGGGACCTCCGAGTTTGCCGATTCGATTATTGCGGCGATGCAAGGTGGGGCGGCCCCCAGGGGCTAAAGCCCTCCAGATAATGTCGCTTATCGGCACGACTAAAGTCGTGCCCTTCCCGAAATCTTTACAGCGGCAGGCTCGCGCCGTGAACTTGGCAGTTGGATTTTGAATCATTTTTACAGATCATGCGCTTAAAACTACTCCTCACATTTTGCGTTCCTCTTCTTGGCTTCTGTGTATTGACAGCGTGCAATTCACAAAAGAGCATCGATCAATCGCCGACGGCAGCACTCTCGGGGCCTCCGGCTGCGCCGATTGATCCGGCGACCGTGGCTTCGGTGAGCGGGACCGTGCATTTTGACGGCACCGCACCGGAGGCTGTCCCAATTGACATGAGCAATGATCCAGCGTGCAAAGGCGACAACAAGGCAGAGACGGTTGTCGTGAACGGCGGCAAGCTGGCTAACGTGTTCGTGTATGTCAAAGACGGGCTGGGCACATTCCCCGCGCCGGCGAATGCTGTCGTGATTGATCAAACGGGTTGCCGCTACCGGCCGCACGTGGCCGGCGTGATGGTGGGGCAGAAGCTGGACATCAGGAACGATGATCCTACCGAGCACAATGTGCACGCGATCGGGATGCAGAATGCGCAGTGGAATGAGTCGCAGATGCCCAAGGCCGCGCCCATTGAGAAAAGTTTTGACCATCCGGAAATAATGTTGCCGATCAAGTGCAACCAGCATCCGTGGATGAAGATGTATGTGAACGTGGTGGCGAACCCTTTTTACGCGGTTACGGACGCCAATGGGAAATTTGAGATCGCGGGCCTGCCACCTGGCGATTACACGATTGCCTTTGTGCAGGAAAAGATGGGCGAACAGGACCAGAAAATCACGCTGGGCGCGAAAGACAAGAAAACTTTGGATATAAGTTACAAAGCGCAGTAGGTTCAGATAAAATATGTAGTTCGCGAGTTGCCACTGGACTCGTCTGTAGTGGCGGCGCGCGGCAGGAAGCCCAGTTTCGAGGAGCTCGCCCTGAAGTCGCTTTCGACCCCGTATAACGCTCCGCATCATCGGTTCGCGGTATTGATTGCCTGCATTACTTTTTGCCTTTTGGTTGCCGGAGCGCTGGTCACCAGCAATGATGCGGGACTTTCCGTTCCTGACTGGCCTACCTCATTTGGTTCCCTTTACAAGATTCCTCGTTGGGTGGGGGGAGTGCGTTACGAGCACAGTCATCGCATGGTGGCGGAGTTCGTGGGATTTTTGACCATTGTTCTTGCCGTCTGGACGTGGCGGGCCGACAAGCGGCGTTGGATGAAGTGGCTGGGAGTGGCGGCGCTGGGAACAGTGATTGCGCAAGGCGTGCTGGGCGGATTGACGGTGCTGTTTTATCTGCCTCCGGCGATTTCCTCGGCGCACGCGGCGGTTGGGCAGACATTCTTTTGCATCGCCTGCGCGATTGCTCTATTTACCGGGCGCCGATGGGTGGAAGAAGTTCCACAAACCGCGATGGACACACAGCGTCCCACGTTGATTACGCTGACCTTGCTTTCGATTTTTGTGCTGTACGTACAACTTTTGCTGGGAGCAATGTTCCGCCATCATGGCATGAGCTGGTGGCCGCATGTGCTGAACGCACCGATTGTGGCGATTGTGCTGACCTGGACAGCGATTCGTGCGATGACGCAATATTCCAAAATTGAAGCCGTGCGGCGACCGGCGATCCTGATGCTGGGTCTGCTGATCACGCAACTTTGCCTGGGATTTTTGGCCTTCACCACGCGCGTGGCTTGGGGAAAAGATGCTGTGCAGCCGGAGGCGGCGATGATCGCCTCCACTGTTGCACATGTAGCGGTGGGCGCGTTGCTGCTGGCGGCGACGGTGATTCTTGCCATTCAAGTGTGGCGGCATGTGCCGGTGGCACGTGAGGAAAAAGTAACAAGCACGGAACCCAAGGCGGTGGCGGCATGAGCACGGCAACTCAACCGATGGTTGTTCCCCGCAGCGGCCTTAGGACGCTGCTGAGCGACTACAACGAGCTGACAAAATTTCGCGTTACCGTGCTGCTGGTGATGACCGCGTGGTGCGGTTATTTCTTTGGCGCGTTGAAGGCGGGCATTCCGACATTTTCCTGGGGACTGTTTCATGCGCTGCTGGGGATTGGATTGGTCTCGTCGGGTGCGGCGGCGTTGAATGAAGTGATGGAACGCGATGTGGATTCCCGCATGCGGCGGACCGCGCGGCGTCCCTTGCCCTCGGGCAGGATGAGCGTATTGCACGGGACCATGGCGGGAAGCCTGATGGTGCTTGGAGGAACGCTGTACCTCGGCATTGCTTTGAATATACTCACGGCCTCTTTGGCGCTGGGTACCGCTGTTGTTTATTTGGCGGCTTATACGCCATTGAAGCAAATTCATCCGATCTGCACGCTGGTGGGCGCATTTCCTGGAGCTATGCCGGGAGTACTTGGATGGACGGCAGCGCGGGGACATGTTGATCTGGACGCGTTCATTCTTTTCGCGATTGTATTTTTCTGGCAGTTTCCACATTTTTTCGCCATTGCATGGCTTTATCGCGAAGACTATAAGAGCGGCGGCGTTAAGATGCTGCCGGTCGTGGAGCCGGATGGGCGCTCGACTTCGCGCAATATTCTGCTGTATTCGCTGAGTCTGGTGCCGGTGACGCTGATGCCGACGCTGCTTCATCTTTCTGGCACGATTTATTTCGCGGGCGCGATTTTGCTGGGCTTCGGTCTCTTCTATTTCTCGGCGCGATTGGCTACGCTGCGGCTGCCGGTGGAGAGTCCGCTTTCCAAACAGCGGGCGCGCCATTTATTGCGCGCTACTGTGCTGTATTTGCCGTTGTTGTTTGCACTGATGATGCTGGACAAAGTTTCGTCATAAAAGTTCGTCGTAAAAGTTCAACAAGGGACCCTTTTGGCCACACACATATATCCAGTGCAACCGGAAGCAGCGGCGGAACAAGCAGCCGCGGTGATTTCCGTGCAGGAAATTTTTCATCGCTACGGCGAACGGGCCGCTCTGAACCGAGTTTCTTTCGATGTGCGTCCGGCCGAACTGTTTGGACTGCTCGGACCGAACGGCAGCGGGAAGACGACGCTGTTCCGCATTCTCTCCACGTTAATGGTTCCAGTCGGCGGACATGCGCTGATTCTGGGCCATGACGTCGCCAAAGATCCAGACAGCTTGCGGCAAAAAATCGGAGTGGTCTTCCAGGCGCAGAGCATTGATGCCAAGCTGACGGCGAAGGAAAATTTGTGGCACCAGGGGCATCTTTACGGGCTGCGCGGAACGGCTTTGCAGACGCGTATCACGGAGATGCTGGAGCGCGTGGGGCTCGCTGACCGCGCGAAAGAAAAAGCGGAGACATTTTCAGGCGGAATGCAGCGGCGGCTGGAGTTGGCCAAGGGCCTGTTGCATGGGCCGTCTGTTCTATTGCTGGACGAACCGACCACGGGGCTTGATCCGGGGGCGCGGCGCGACTTGTGGCGGTATCTGCGGATTTTGCAGGAAGAGGAGCACGTCACCATTATTGTGACGACGCATTTGATGGAAGAGGCGGAACGCTGCGACCGGCTAGCGATTTTGAACGAAGGCGAATTGGTGGCGCTGGGCACGCCGACGGAATTGAAAAGCGAAATTGGCGCTGACGTCATCTGGATTGAGGCGATTGGCAACGCTCGGGAACTGGCGGGACGCATCGCGGTGCGCTTCAAAGTAAAAGCGACTGCGATGGGAGAAGATGAGAACAGCCGGGTGCGAATCGAGAAAGAGCAGGGACACAGGTTTATTCCCGAACTGGTGGACGCATTTCGCGGTGAAATCCAGGCGATCTCGGTAAGCAAGCCGACATTGGAAGATGTTTTCATACGGCGCACGGGGCATAAATTCTGGACGGAAGAGCAAAGCTCCGGGGACGCGGCGAAAAGCTCCCGCAAGAAGAAGGCGAGATAATGGCGACGCAAAGCACAACTCTTCCCCTTCCCGTGGCGGCAAATTCCACGGGCATTCTGCTGCCGGCGTTCACGCTTTGGTGGAGAGAGATTGTGCGCTTTTACCGGCAACGCTCGCGCGTGGTTGGCGTAATCGCTTCGCCGCTGGTGTTTTGGCTGGTCATCGGGTCAGGATTTGGAACGTCTTTCCAAACCGGAGCCGGCGCGGGGCAGCAGCAATATCTCGATTACTTCTATCCCGGCGCACTCATCATGATTGTGCTTTTTACCTCCATTTTCACGATGATGTCGGTGATTGAAGACCGTAAAGAGGGATTCTTGCTTTCGGTGTTGGTGGCGCCGGTGCCGCGCTCGGCGATTGTGCTGGGAAAAGTGATGGGCGGCACGACGCTTTCCACCATTCAGGGCCTGATTTTCCTGGCCTTCGCTCCGTTTGTTGGCGTGCACTTTACCGCTGTTTCATTCCTGCTGGTGATGGTCACGATATTCCTTGTTTCTTTTGCCTTGACCGCGCTGGGGTTTGCCATTGCGTGGCCCATGGATTCCACGCAGGCATTCCACGCGATCATCAATCTGTTTCTGATTCCGCTCTGGCTGGTGTCCGGCGCATTGTTTCCTTTGTCGGGAGCCTCAGGATGGCTACGCGGGATCATGGAAGCGAATCCGCTGACGTATGGAGTGGAAGCGCTGCGCGCACTGCTCTTCCCTGCCAGCACGCAGTTGTTTTCTTTGACAGCATCAATGGCGACGCTGTTGCTGTTCACGTTGCTGATGTTTGGAATCGCTTTTGCGCTCGCCAACCGGCGGACGGCCAAGCCGATCATCTAATGGCCGCGATTCCGCCACAGTTCGCGGCTTTTCCGGCGATCAATGCCACTTTGAATGGGACGAGCGGTGTACTTTTGTTGATTGGCCACAGCTTTATCAAGCGCGGGCGCATGGCGGCGCACAGGGCTTGCATGATCGCGGCGGTGGTCACTTCCAGTCTGTTTTTGATCAGTTATCTCTACTACCACGCACATGTGGGTTCCGTTCATTTCACCGGCCACGGATGGACGCGGCCTGTTTATTTCACCATTTTGATTTCCCACACAATTCTCGCGGCGACCATTGTGCCGCTGGTCATCATCACCCTGAGCCGGGCGTTGCGCAGTAAATTCGACAAGCATCGCGCTATTGCGCGATGGACCTATCCTTTGTGGCTATATGTTTCCGTGACGGGTGTGGTGATTTACCTCATGCTTTACAAATTATTTCCCGCTTAGAACCGCCAATTGTCATTTTGTGCTTGGAAAAATCGATTTTTTTGAATAAGGTGTTGCGTGATTAAGATTGCTTGCAGCGCTCTGCTTTTTGATCTGGACGGAGTCCTCATTGATTCCACACCCGCCGTGGAGCGGGTATGGAGACAGTGGGCCAAGGAACATGGGTTTGATCCCGAGGAGGCCATTCACCGCGCGCATGGACGGCCCAGCATTGCAACCATCCGCGAATATCTGCCTGACGCCGACCACGAGATGGAGAACCGCGAAGTGGAGCGCCGGGAAATTGAAGATCTGGAAGGCGTGGTGGCATTGCGTGGATCGCGGGAACTTTTAAGCGCATTGCCGCTGGAACGGTGGGCGATTGTTACATCATGCACGCGGCCGCTGGCGACGGTGAGAATACGGGCGGGCGGCTTGCCGAATGCGAGACAGATTGTGACCTCTAATGACATCAAGCATGGAAAACCTGCGCCCGATCCATATTTGAAGGGCGCTGCGAGCCTGGGATTTCCCGCGGCGGAGTGCGTTGTGTTTGAAGATGTTCCGGCGGGAATTCGTTCCGGTAAAGCGGCGGGCGCGCGAGTGATTGCGTTGCAGACCACGATGACCGCCGCCGCGCTTAAGGAAGCTGGAGCGGATTGGGTGGTGGAGAATTGCGGGGCCATCCAGCTTTCCCGCCAGAAAGATCAGCTCGTTCTCACCTTCGAGCCGGTGGCCACTTAATTTTCGCTTTCAGGTAACGATTTTTGGAGGACAAGATGCGCAGATTTGGCTGGGTAGTGGTGGCGTTGCTGTTGTCGTTCGTTTCGTCTCTTGTTGCGCAGAGCAATCAAGATTCCGCCGCAGTGGAAAAGCGGGTGGATGCGATTTTGAACAAGATGACGCTGGAAGAAAAAATAGATTACATCGGCGGCGTGAATGGATTTTATGTACGCGCCATTCCGCGCCTGGGACTTCCTGCTTTAAAAATGTCGGACGGCCCCGCTGGCGTGAGAAATTACGGACCCTCCACGGCGGTGGCGGTGGGAGTGGAACTGGCGGCCAGTTGGGACCCGGAACTGGTGCGTCATGGGGGAGTGGTGCTGGGAGAAGATTCGCGCGCGCGCGGCGTTCACTTTCTGCTTGGGCCGGGCGTGGACATTTACCGGGCCCCAATGAATGGCAGGAACTTTGAGTATTTCGGCGAAGACCCCTACCTTGCCGCGCACACCGTTGTTCCTTATATCGAAGGGCTGCAATCGCAAGGCGTTTGCGCGACGGTCAAGCACTTCATGGGAAACAATTCGGAGTTCGACCGTCACAATACAAATTCCATTATTGACGAGCGCACCATGCGCGAAATCTACCTGCCAACGTTTGAAGCGGCGGTAAAAAAGGCCAACGTCTGCGCCGTCATGGATTCCTACAATCTGGTCAACGGCATCCATATGACGCAAAACGGATATCTGAACACCGACGTGGTTAAAAAAGAATGGGACTATCCCGGAATCATCATGTCGGATTGGGGGGGCACCTATGACGGGGTTGCCGCGGTCAATGGCGGACTTGATCTGGAAATGCCTTCGGGCGCGTTCATGAATCGAGCGAATCTGTTGCCTGCGGTGAAGGCGGGAAAGGTGAGCGAAGCGACCATTGACGATCATGTGCGCCGCATCCTGCGGCGGGCCGTGGAATATGGATGGCTGGAGCCGGGATACGACCAGACTGAGCTTTCCATCTCGCGCTACAACGAGGAAGGGCGAAAGGTATCGCTGGAGGCGGCGCGCGAAGGCATGGTGCTGTTGAAAAATGAAGGCAGTCTGCTGCCGCTGGACAAAAGCGCGATCAAGAATCTGGCAGTGATTGGCCCGGATGCTTATCCCGGAGAGCCTGTGGGCGGAGGCAGCGCGCGAGTAGTGCCTTTCAACACCGTTAGTTTTTTGGAGGGCCTCGCCAATTACGACAAGGGCGTAAAAGTGACCTACCACGAGGGAATTCCGACGCGCTCGGAGATGGCAAATGAGACGCGGCTGATGGTGGATGCCGCAGGGAGCCGTCGGGGAGTGAACGGCGAGTATTTTGAATCGGAGGATTTGACCGGACCACATACAAACCGCGTGGACCGAGCAATTAATTATGGCGATCAGAATCCGATTCCTGATCTGCATTCTGTACGCTGGACCGGATACTACATGGCCAAAAGCCAGGCGGACTATGAAGTGTTTCTCCAGAATCCGGGAGAAGAAGGCGGAACGCGGTTGTGGGTGGATGGCAAGCAGGTGTTCAACGACTGGACGCATTTCAACGCCGCGGTAGATGAAGCGGTACTTCCACTTACGCCTGGAGCGCACAAAGTGGTAGTGGAAGCGCACCTTCGCGAGCGCTGGAGCGATCCCGGACTGCGGGTGGGGATTGTTGATCCCGCGACGGTCGTGAATGAAGAGGCGAAGAAAATTGCCGCGGCGGCGGACGCCGTTGTGGTGCCGGTGGGATTTGATCCTTACAGCGAGACGGAAGGCTCCGACCGTACCTTCCATTTGCCTCCGGGACAGGATGCATTACTGAAAGCCATGCTGGCCGCGAACAAGAAGGTGATTGTCGTTGTCACCTCCGGCGGCGGCGTGGATATGAGTGCGTGGGTGGACCAGACACCCGCGATCATGGAAGCGTGGTATGCGGGCCAGGAGGGCGGAACGGCGCTGGCGCAGTTATTGTTCGGTGATTACAGTCCATCGGGCAAGCTGCCCATGACGTTTGATCGCAAGTGGGAAGACAACGCCTCGCACGACAGCTACTATCCTGCTGCTGGAACCAATGATGTGAAATATTCAGAGGGCATTTTCCTGGGCTATCGCCACTATGACAAAATCGGAGCGAAACCAATGTTTCCCTTCGGCTTTGGCCTTTCCTACTCCACGTTTAAGTACTCCAACCTGGCGGTGGAAGGTAGTGACAGCTCGAACGTGAAGGTGTCGTTTGACCTTACCAATACCGGGAGCCGCGAGGCAGCGGATGTGGCTGAGCTTTATGTCAGCGACGGACATGCGAGCGTACCGCGCCCACCAAAAGAACTAAAGGGGTTCAGCAAGGTTGAGTTGAAGCCGGGAGAGACGAAAACCGTGAACCTGACACTGGATCCGCGTTCGTTCTCCTACTATGACGTGGGCAGCAAAAGCTGGAAGGTGGAACCGGGAGAGTTTGGCATTCAGGTAGGCGACTCTTCTGAGGACATTGCCCTGCACGGGTCCGTCAACCTGACGCGGTAGTTGAGCGCCGATGCACGAACAATGAGGACAGGTGAGGAGCGGACCGTCCATTCCTTGCCTGTTCCTTGCTGTTCCGTTTTTGGAACACATGCCGTATTTTTACGGGTAATACAGAAATAACAGCTACCATTTTGACAGATTAAACAGTTTTGCCAGACAGCCCTCCCCAACTTGCTCCGAGGTCTGGCGGAATGAACTTGTGGCTTCGTCCGTTTGAAAGATTGGCAAGAGAAGACGGACAGGATATCGCGGAGTATGCCGTACTGCTGTCGGTAGTGATGGCCATTGTCGTGGCGACCATCCAGATGATCGGAGCGAGCGCCAACAATGTTTTCTCCTCCATTGCCAGCGCAATTCACTGAAACTTTGCCGTTGCGTCATTGCATTTTCTGTTGTCCGCCTTTCTGTTTTCCCCGCCCGCCCGAGGCTGGAACCATCCCGGTTATTGTCAGCCTGATACCTAAATTTCCATAAAATCGGAGTAAAATGATGTTAAAGTGTGCAGCATATTGTCACTCTCTTTCAGGGACGGGTATCGGTTCCTTGCAAGCGTTTGATTTTAAAGCTCGATAGATATCGCACCAGATAATAAATCGCAGCGGATCGCATTGGCTCTCCGAGTCCACATGTGCCGCAGGGGGTAACATGACGAGTGTTCTCCACCGTTTGCTGCAAGGGGAAGAAGGACAGGACATTGCGGAGTATGCGGTGATGCTGGCCGTGATTCTGGTGATTGTCGTGGGGACGATCCGGTTGATCGGAAGCAACGCCAATAATGTCTTTTCTTCCGTTGCCAGCTCCATCGCTCAGTAAAGCAGCAGCGCGCAGGTGGAGAAGTCTGTCTGTTCGCGCCAGGTAGTAAAGGGGAATCCGTTGGCGAAGACCTCACAGGACAGTTCCGTAATTCCACAGTATCGTAGACTTTATCCCGCATCCATGGCTGCAGGAAGGGCGCAATATGCCCCGGTTTGCCTGGTAGCGAAGGAGCATGCATGAACCGCAACCGGTTGTTGTTAATCGGCTTGGTCGCCATCGCATTGGGCGGATTTATCAGCCTTTCGGTTTACCGCAGCCTGGAATCGAGCAGCGCGGCCAACCGCCGCGCGGGCGCCGGAGTTCTGGTGGCTGCCGGCAATATCCAACTGGGCGCGCGGATTGAAGAAAAAGACCTGAAACTGGTAAGCATGCCCGAAGCCGACGTGCCCGCTGGAAGCTTTCATGACAAGTCGCAGGTAGTCGGGCGCGGGGCGATACTTCCCATCAGCCAGGGCGACTTTATCCTGCGCAACAAAATCGCGGGAGAAAACGCCGGGTCGGGCCTTCCCGCGCTGATTCCCACCGGGATGCTGGCCATGTCGGTGCGCGTGAATGAGGTGGTTGGCGTTGCAGGGTTTGTGCAGCCGGGGACGCGCGTGGATGTTCTGGTGACGGCTACGCCTTCCGGCGCGAATGAAGAGCAAACCTCAACAGTATTAAGAAACGTCGCGGTGATCGCGGCCGGTCAGCGACTCGAGCATAGCTCCTCGGGCGAGGCGCAGGTTTCCCCGGTAATTACCTTGCTTGTTTCTCCGGATGACGCGCAGCGCCTGAGCCTGGCGAGCAATGAAGGCAGAATCCAGCTCGCGCTGCGGAACCCGCTGGACACCAACCAGGCAAGCTTGCCTCCCACCAGCGCCGGTTCACTTTTTGGAAGGCAGGCCGCACCGGTTGCGACGCATGTGGCAAGACATTCAGCGCCGCATGTACAGGCCGCTCCTACGCCTGAAACATTTTCGGTTGAGGTTTACAAAGGCACTAAAAAAGAAGAAACCAAGTTTGACGAACAGAGCAACGGACAGACCAATTGAGGACGGACGACATGCAAACTGGCTCCCGTGGTAGGGAGAAAAGAACTCCGGCGATTGCCCTTTTCCTGTGTCTGATGTTTCCCTGCTGCATGATTTTTGCCGTGGGAACGGCGTATGGGCAGGACCATCCCGCTTCGACAACTATTCCCACACCGCAAAACAACGCTCCCGCGTCTGGGGCGACCGTTTCCGAGAACCAAAGACCGCAGCCGCAGACCAGCAGTCCGGCGCCGTTGCGCGTGATGGTTGGCAAATCGCTGTTGATCAAGCTGCAGGTGAATTCGCCTGACGAGCGGCTGAAGCGGGTTTCGATTACCGATGACACTGTTGCCGACGCCATCGTTGTGACTCCGACGCAAATTCTTGTGCATGGCAGGTCCGCGGGAGAAGTCTCACTATTGATCTGGGACCAGTTGGAACGCTCGCGGAGCTACGATCTGCGCGTGGATGTGGACATCAGCGCATGCGCCGAAGAGGAGCATCGGGTGTTTCCTGAAGAGGATATTACCGTGACCGCGTCGCGGTCGGCGGTCGTGCTTTCGGGACACGTTTCAACCGACGATGTATCGAAGCGCGCGGAAAAAATTGCCGGAGCTTATTCGAAGAATGTGGTGAATGTGTTGACCTCCGGGCCTGTAGGCGCGCAGGAAGTGCTGTTGGAGGTGAAATTCGCGGAAGTGGACCGGTCTGCGGTCACGCAGTTGGGAATGAATCTTTTCACTCCCGGGACGGGGAATACCGTGGGAACGCTGGCCACGGGCCAGTATGGCGGGTTCCAGGTCGCGACCACCAACTCCAATACAAGTACAACCGCTTCGGGAACGACGACAACCTCCACTTCAAACAGTTCTCCCACAATCAACGTCAGCAACGCATTGAACATGTTTCTGTTTCGAACCGATCTGAATTTTGGAGCGGTCATTCAAGCATTGCAGACAAAAAATCTTCTTCAAATTTTGGCCGAGCCGAACCTGATTGCGGTGAATGGCAAGCCGGCGAGCTTTCTTGCTGGCGGAGAATTTCCCTACCCCGTCGTGCAGCCGGGACAAGGAATTACCGCGGTGACAATTTCCTTCCGCGAATTTGGCGTGCGACTGCAGTTCACGCCCATCATTATGCCGAACGGCAATATTTATTTGCATGTACAGCCTGAGGTCAGTGCGCTGGATTTCGCCAACGCGCTCACCATTTCCGGCTTTACCATTCCGGCGCTGAGTACGCGAAAGGCTGACACGGAGTTTGAGCTGAAAGACGGCCAGAGTTTCATGATCGCGGGATTGCTGGATAACCGGGTGACGGACGTGATGAATAAAATTCCCGGCATCGGCGATATTCCGATCCTGGGAAATTTATTCCGAAGCAAAAATTTGCAGAAGAGCAATTCGGAGTTGATGGTGTTGTGCACGGTGCACCGGATTTCGCCGAGCATGCAGGCGGTGGAAACGCCAAAAAATCCGCAGCCGTTTTTGGATACTGGCAAGTTTGACGGAAAAACGCCACCACCAGCGCCAGCTAGCAAGCCGTAGTCGGCGGGTTGGGATTGCTGATTGGTTTCTGATGTCGTAAACAGTATTTGACCCTTGGGAACTTGTAGGTAGGCAGTTATGCCGGAACTTTCTGTCGCAGTAATCGCCGGGGATGCGGACCAGCGAACCATGCTGCAGGTGCTCGTAGAGGGCACGCATTCGGCGCGAATCGGCCTAATGAGCAGCAGTTTCCCAATGACTGCGGCGGACCCTTCTTTTCAAAAGCTGCAGACGATCCAACCGGACGTTGTGCTGATTGACATTCCTTCCGATGGGGGCAACACGGCACTGCGCAGCATTGAATTGCTGCACCAGGAGATGCCGGAGGCGGTGGTGATCGCAATCGGCAATTTATCGCAACCGCAGATGATTGTGAATTCCATGCGGGCGGGCGCGCGGGAGTTTTTGGAGCGGCCCGTTACTACGTCCAACTTGCTGGAAGCGTTCGTGCGGTTGAGCACGAAAAAACGCAAAGTGACGCGCGAGGAGCGCCGCGGCAAGGTCTTCACTGTGGTCAATGCGAAAGGCGGCAGCGGGGCGACGACCATCGCGGTAAATCTGGCTCTGGCATTGCAGGCAGCCCACGGGCATACTGCGCTGGTGGACCTGGCTCCGCTTGGTCACACATCGCTGCACATGAATTTGAAGCCGTTGTTCACTGTTGCGGACGCGATACGCAACCTGCATCGGCTGGACCATTCTCTTTTGGAAGGCTATATGACGCGGCATTCCAACGGCCTGCAGGTGCTGGCGGGCCCCGCGAATCCAGTGCCGATTGAGCCTTCTACCTCGGAATTTGCGCGGCTGTTTGACATGCTGGTGGGGCACTACCGATACGTAGTTGTGGATGCTTCGACGCGTATTGACGCGGCCACGAGGGTAGTGTGCAATCTATCAGAGACTGTAATGCTGGTGGCCCATTCGGACGTCGCTTCCCTCTGGAGTGCTGCTCGCGTGCATGAGTTCCTGAGCGAGACGGGGAGCCGTGACCGGGTGCAGTTGGTGCTGAACCGTTTCCGCAAGATTGCAGGCTTCAGCGACCTGGACGCCGAAGCGGCTGCGGGGAGCAAGCTATTGTGGAAGGTGCCAAACCATTATTTCGCGGTGTCTTCGGCCATTGACCGGGGCGTGCCGCTGATGCACCAGAGTCACACGGAGATCGCACGCTGTTTTATAGACCTGGCGACACGGCTCACGGAAAATGATCGCGACGTGAAGCGCGAAGCGTGGTCGTTGTTTAAGACGGTTTAAGAAAAAGATCATATAGCGTATGGGGAATTTACAAACATTTGAGAGGACCGAGTACCAGCAGGTAAAAGCGGACCTGCACCGCAAGATCCTCGACCGGCTGGACCTTGAGAAGCTTGGCAAGACCTCCGGCGACGCGGCGCGGGATGAAGTGCTGTTGCTCATTCGCAACACCGTCAACAGCGAGGCCGTCCCTCTCAGCTTTGCCGAGCGCGAGCGACTCGCGCGGGAAATTCTGGATGAGATTTTCGGGCTTGGCCCGCTGGAACCGCTGCTTAAAGATCCCACCGTCTCCGACATTTTGGTGAACCGCTTTAACCGCGTGTATGTGGAGCGCGCGGGAAAGATTGAACCTACCGGGCTCAGCTTCAAAGACAATCAGCACCTGATGCAAATCATTGACCGCATCGTTTCGCGGGTAGGGCGGCGCGTGGATGAATCGTCTCCCATGGTGGATGCGCGTTTGGCCGACGGCTCCCGTGTGAATGCCATCATTCCACCCTTGGCCATTGATGGACCGTGCCTTTCCATTCGCCGTTTCGGGCACGATCCGCTGACGGCACGGAACATGATTGAGAACAAATCGCTCACGGAACCCATGCTGGAGTTGCTTTCCGCCATGGTCAAAGGGCGGTTGAACCTGCTGATCTCCGGCGGAACGGGCGCGGGGAAAACGACACTTTTGAATGTGCTGTCAGGCTACATTCCGAACACCGAACGCGTTGTCACCATTGAAGACGCAGCGGAATTGCAACTGAAGCAAGAACACGTTGTGCGGCTGGAGACGCGGCCTCCGAACATTGAAGGAAAGGGCGCGGTTCGGCAACGGCAGCTGGTGATCAACAGTTTGCGTATGCGGCCCGACCGTATCATTGTGGGCGAGGTACGCGGTGAAGAGGCGTTCGACATGTTGCAGGCCATGAACACAGGCCATGAGGGTTCGCTGACCACCGTCCACGCGAATACGCACCGCGATGCGCTGGCGCGTATTGAAAATATGTTCTCCATGGCCAACCTGAACATTCCCGAGCGCGCCATGCGCGCGCAGATCGCTTCGGCGATCCACGGGATTGTGCAGATCGCCAGGTTGACCGACGGAACGCGCAAGGTCATTTCCATTTCCGAGGTCACCGGAGTCGAAGGCGATGTCATCACCATGCAGGACATCTTTGTGTTTGAGCGGCGCAGCGTGGATGAAGGCGGGAAGGTAAAGGGCGTTTTCCGCGCTACGGGGGTCCGTCCCAAGTTTTCTGAGAAGCTTGCAACCATGGGCTTCCGCCTACGGCCGGCATTATTCGATTCCAGCATGGAGATTTAAGCAGGGCCTGCAGCTATGCACGCAACGATTGCCATTTTACTGTTCGGTGTAATCGCTCTTGCCGCATTTGGCGTTGGCGCCATTATGGACCAGCGCAATGCGCGGGCCCGTCTGTTGCGCGAGCGGCTGAAAAGCGTCCAGAAAGCCGCGGAACAGCAGCCCAATGAAGACTTAGCGCTGGTGCGCGATCAGACGCTGAGCGAGATTCCGGCGCTCGATACGCTGCTGCGGCGTTCCGCGAGAATTGCCAACCTGCAGGATTTTCTCTCCCAGGCTGGACTCACCATACGGGCCGGAAATTTATTATTCCTTTCCGCAATCAGCGCGGTGGTTTTTGCCGGCATCATTCTATTCCTGGGTCAAGCTTCAGTGTTCGCGGTGGTGGGAGCGATCATTGGAGCGTTCCTTCCCTACTCTTACGCGTCTTACCGGCGCAACAAGCGCTTCCAGAAATTTGAAGAGATATTTCCCGAGGCCATTGATACTCTGGCGCGCGCGGTCCGCGCTGGACACGCCTTTACAACCGCGTTGGAAATGATTTCCGATGAGGTGGGAGAGCCGATCGCCACGGAATTCCGGATTCTTTTTGAAGAGCAGAAATTTGGCTTACCCGTTCGCGATGCGCTCATCAATCTGACGGAGCGCGTGCCGCTGGTGGACGTGAAATTCTTCGTGACTGCGGTGATGTTGCAGCGTGAAACCGGCGGCAATCTGGCGGAGATTTTGGACAACCTGTCTTATGTGATCCGGGAACGTTTTAAGATTCAACGCCAGGTGCGGGTTTATACCGCGCAGGGACGCCTTACCATGATGCTGCTGATGGGGCTGCCGCCGGTGATTGTGGTCACGATGATGGTCATAAGCCCAGCATTCATGCGTCCGTTATTTACCGATCCGCTCGGCCATGTTTTGATTGAGCTGGGAATTGGATTGCAGACGGTCGGCTATTTTGTGATTCGAAAGATTATTCAGATTCAGGTTTAGGAAAACAGTTTAAGCAACATGACTTTAATACTGATACTTATCTTGTTTTTGACAGTGGTCGTGGCCGTGTTTTCTTTCGGCGCGGCGGCCTATGCGCCGTCGTCGGTATTGGGATCGCGTTTGCGACAACTTGGCGGGCAGAAACCCGTCGAAGAAGCGAAGCCTGCGTTTCGGGAGCGCATTGGTCAGGCGCTCGATCCGTTAAGCAAAGCGCTGCCGCTTTCGCCCTCCGAGGTCTCACGCACTCGTGCATGGCTCATTCAGGCGGGATATCGCGAAGCGCGGCACTTGACCATCTACACAGGCAGCCGAGTATTCGGCGCGGTGCTGGGCGCGGCGATTGTGATTGGAATTTCCGGCTTCAATTCCCTGCTACTTCTCGTGGGAGTAATGGCGTTTGGTTTTTTCGTTCCCCGAATCATTCTGAAGCGGCTTATCCGCAACCGGCAAATGCGCATTCGGTTGGGACTTCCTGATGCCCTGGACCTCACCGTTATCTGCGTGGAGGCTGGCCTTGCTCTGGACCAAGCCATGATGCGGGTGGGCGAGGACCTGCACCACGCGCACCCGGAACTGAGCAGCGAACTGCATTTAGTCAATCTGGAGATGCGGGCCGGCAAACCCCGCACTGAAGCGCTGCGGAATCTGGTGGAGCGCACGGGCGTGGACGACATACGCGCGCTTGTAACTACGCTTATCCAAACCGACCGCTTTGGAACTAGCGTGGCACAGGGACTGCGGGTGCACTCTGATTCCCTGCGCACACAACGACGGCAGCGTGCCGAAGAGCAAGCCGCTAAAACCAGCATCAAGATGGTCCTTCCTCTGGCCCTGTTTATTCTTCCCTCAATTATTTTCGTGACGTTGGGACCCGCATTTATCCAACTGCTCCACACGTTTAAGGCAGCGCAGTGACTTTGGGTACTTGTAGAGGCCCCCTTCAGGAGTGGTAATGGTTCTACCGGCCCCTCAGGGATACGCATTCAATCGCACGCGGCAGTGTTATCTGGCGACGGAGTTGCGCCTGGCGGCCACACACTGGTCACGCTTTCGCGGGCTGATGGGTCGCAATGCGGGTGATTTCGGCACAGGAAAAGCACTATGGATCGTTCCCTGCCATGGGGTGCATACTTTGGCGATGCGTTTTCCCATTGACGTTCTTTATTTGGATCGAAACAAAGTTGTGGTTCACTTGGAGCAGACGTTGAAACCGTGGCGGGTAGCAGCGGTGCGCATGGCCGCGGCTTCGGTACTGGAATTGCCGGATGGCACCGTGCATTCGACGGGAACCGCGGTCGGCGATGTATTGGATATTGCGGCGGAACAGGCGATAAAGGCAGCGGTTGTGTGAATCACTACGAACCTAAATTTTTAATTGAGTGGTCGTCGCCCTGGCACGAGTTCCGGACGGCGATCCGGCCTGCCCTGGCGCGCTCTCCGCGACCACTCGCCGGGGAGGCCCAGACCCGGCTGATTCCCTACCGGAACCTGGCTGTGGCCTGGGGGATTGAAGCTTTGTTGGTACTGGCGGCGATTGTCTTGCCGTCCCAGTTGGAGACTTTGCATCCGACAGCCAAAAAAACGGCGAATTACGACGTTATTTATTTTTCTGGAGACGAATTGCCGCATACCGAAGATGCCGGAGGCGCCTCCGCCGGACGCGCGGGACGGGCCGGCGGGCGAGAGGCTTTTCACCGCACGCAGACCATCCGCGTGGCGCGGGGCTCTACCGTCCGGGAACAGGTAGTGGACGCGCCGGATGTGAAGCTGCCACGATCCAATATGGCGGTGGAGAACCTGCTTGCTTACCACTCGGCGCCGGGACCGCCTCCTGCCGAAGGCTTGCAGGATTCACGATCGGCCCCACAGCTCAATCAAATGGCCGCAGTTGCGCCAGCGCCGGAGTTGAATCAGCAAAGGACATTGCGGGCGCCCACGCTGCCCATGAATGTAGTGGCTCCCGCGCCTACAATGCCGGTGCAGCATGCATTGCCATTCCAGTTGCCGGGGTCGAATCCCTTGCAGGCAATACCTCCTCCGGTTTCCGCGCCTGAACAATTAACCGCCCACGCGCGGCTCACTCTGCCTTCCGCAAGACCGGTTGCACCGGCCCCAATGCTAACGCAGGAACTGGCTCCACGCGGCCCTGGCTTCGGCCCGATGATGCAGCGGCAGATTGTACCGCCGCAAGTGCAGACGGGCAACATCTCTTCCCTGCGACAGCCTGTGACTGGGCTTACGGGAAGCACGTCGGTGGTGCCGCCCCAGGTCCAGGTGGGGATTTCTTCCTCGTCTCGCAAAGACGCGGCTTTGGGCACAAACTTAAGGGTGGTGCCACCTTCGCCCAGTCTGCGGGCGGCAGGCTCACTCACGCACGGCCAAGGTCGCCAGGGGGCTGGTTTGGGGAGTCCGATGGACCGAGGGTCGTTTACGGCGCCTCCAGCGGTCGCCAGCAGCCGCAGCGGGGCGGGAGTGGTGGTTTCAAGCCATCCTGGGCCTACGGTGGGCGTGCCGGGCCATGGAAGCCCTGGGGCGCTATCCATGTCGCCAGCGGGACAGGCGAAGCCGGGAATCGGCAAAGGGGCGGAAGGGGATGCCGGAATCAGCCGCGGAACCGGGGCCGCCAGCGGCCTTGCGGGCGAAGGTACCGGAGCCGGCCATAATGGTGCCGGACAGAGCACAGAATTGAGCGCTCGGAATGGCAACTCGCCTTATCCGGGAACGGGTGGCGCGGGAAGCGGCGCCTCGCGAAATCCTCCCATGCCGGGAATTGCAGTGGAGGGGGGCGGCAGCATCGTGACCCTGCCAAGCTTTGGAGATGACAGCGGTCAGCCCGGCTTGCCCAACCATTCTTCCACTGCGCAATCGGATCAGGGGGCGGAAATCACTATTGTGGCCACGTCGCGTTCCGGTGGCGCGTTTAACTTTTATGGCGCGCTCAAGGGAGACAAGGTTTATACGATTTACATAGATACGAAACTGGGAACGGCGGTCATGCAGTTCGCCGATCCGACATCTGTCGCGCATCCTTACGCGCAGGACTTGACCGCCCCGCAACCCATGCGAGCGGACCTGCCCATGGGCCTTCCGCGGGCGCGCATGGTCGTCGCATGCGTGCTCGACCAGGCGGGAATGATCAAGAACCCGCATGTGCTCGAAACCGGCACGGCAGTGATGACCGCCCGGGTGCTCGCGGCGCTTGGAAATTGGAAGTTCCGTCCCGCGTTGCGCGCAGGGCAGCCGATCGAGGTCAATGCCATTCTCGGCTTCAACATTGATACCAGTGACCGGAACTGAATCGCGAGATGAACGTCAGCGGATAGGACGGCTAGGGGTTGGGCGTCAAAGAAGGGGATATTTTCGGCGCTAGCGAATCTTCATCACCCTTTTCATGCAACTCGCGGACTTTTGCGAATTCCTTCTTGGATTCTTCTGTGCTTCCCATCGCCTGATAAATGCGGCCCAGGCGATAGTGGGCGTCCGGAAGCGAGGGATCTAATTCTACCGCGCGGCGTAACGGGCCGACCGCCTCTTTGAATTTCTTCTGCTCCGCCAATATCGTGCCCATGTCCATGTAAGCAAGGCGGATATCGTTGCTGATCTGGACCGCGCGTTGTAGATATGAAAGAGCCGCGTCAGGATTGTTGTCCTTCATTTCCATGTCGCCAAGATAGGTGAGCGATTGGGCGCTCTTCGGATCAATCGCCAGCTCACTTTCGAACTCGCGGCGAGCGTCATCGTACTGGCGGGATTTCCAATAGAGATATCCAAGTCCAAAGTGGATATTCGGTCCCTTAGGCGAAACCTTCAACGCCGCCTGGAACTCCTTTATCGCGTCGCCCGGCTGATGCAGGCCATCGAGAGCTTCTCCCATAAGGATGTGGACAGCGGCAGAGTTTGGATTCTGCCGCAAAATCTTCTGAAATTCCTCCGAAGCACAGGTGTACTGCTTGGATAATAGGCAACTTTCAGCCAGTGTCTCGTGAAGCTCGGGGTTACTAGAATCCGCGGCTGCGGCTGGCTGCAAGTATTTAACGGCTTCTGGAAATTGCTTAGTCCCGTAATAGCTGAATCCCAGAAGAATTGCGACTTGCGTGCTGTTCGGGTTTTCCTTCAAAGCGGATTTTAGAGGAGGGATTGCGGCCTGGAATTTTCCCTGCTTGAATTCCGCCAGGCCGAGGTTGAGTGGTATGCCGGGCAGGCGCGGATCCAAAGCAAGGGCTTTCCGATAAGCAGCGGCTGCTTCCTGATACTTCTGCTGCTTTGAGAAGACTACACCCAAGCTGGCAAGGGCACCGGCATCCTTTGGATTGTGGCGAATAACAACCCGCCAGACGGATTCCGCTTCCGCTAATTTGCCCTGCTGTTCGAGGGCCATTGCCTGCTCCGGAGTGGCGGATTGGGCAGAGGCGGCCAGCGAGCGATCCGACGCAAGTATAAAAAGGGCCGCCAAAAACAAAACAGCCAGGCAGGGTCTTGATGTCTTATTCACCATGGGCGTAACGCCAGCATAGGCATTGCGATGCTTTGAAAGAGTTCTCTCTCCAGTTTATACCGGGCCATAAAGCTTTGCGCGAGCTGCTTCGCAAACTCAACCCAAAGCCAGATGCGATAGCAAAGCAAGATAATAAAAAAACCGCCCGCAGCATTCGCCGCGGGCGGTGAAGAGAACAACGGGAAGCCGATCTAGAAGATCAGCTTCGCGCCGAGTTGGAATACACGAGGATCCGCAGCACTGGTAACCTGACCAAAGTTGGAGGATCCCAGATTGTTGCTGGTACCCGTGTACTGGGTATGGTTCCAGGTGTTGAAACTCTCCGCACGGAACTCAAAACGGCTTCCGCGCGCTTCGCTGATCACGAAGCTCTTGAAGAGCGAGAGGTTCCAGTTGTCACGGCCCGGAGCGCGGACAGCGTCCGAACCCAGATTGCCGTAGGTCCCAGGCGCCGGCATTGAAAAAACCGACGGATTGAACCACGCAGCGACAGTGTGGGGATAAGAAATCTTCCCCGTAACGTCTGGTCGGTTTCCAGAGTTCGGAACCGCGCTGGCAACGTTCTGGCCGTTGACTCCGATGTTAACTGGCTGTCCTGAATCCATGGTGATAATACCGGAAAGCTCCCATCCGCCAATTGCTGTCTTCAGGAAGTGGTTATCACTGTTTTTCAGGAACGGTACCTGGTAAACGAAGTTGATGAAAGCGATCTGCGTACGGTCCCAAGGGGACGGTCCGATATCATACCTCCAACCCGCGTAAGGATTGGTGACATTGGTCAGATCGCCACCGCTGCCCGTGCCTGTAAGAGCATCGATAGCGCGGGAATAGGTATAGCCGAATTGATATTGCAGGTCGTTTCTCAAGTTGCCATGCAGGTCAACCTGCAACGAGTTGTAATGAGAATTAGCACCATTTTGGTAAAGCGTGATGCCATCGTAGCCGAGGAAATTCATGTCCAAATCTCTACCATTGCCATTGACAGCTGTTAGAGCTGGCAAGAGGCTGGCATTTGGAAGATTGACTTCCTGGTTGTAGCTCTCATGGCGATCCTGGCTGCCTACATAAGAGATCCCCAACACCGACTTGGCGCCCAACTGCTGCTGAATACCAAGGCTGTATTGATAGCTAGTGGGTTGCTTGTAGTTATCCACAGCAATACCAGTAATGCTGGGAGGCAGAACTGGCAATGAGGCGGCACTGATCGCGGCCCCGTTACTGAGGCTAAGTCCAGGATTCGAAAGCGACACGTTCTGCAGATTAGCGGTATAACCCTGCGGAACATTGTTCGCACCGTTGTACATATCGTTGCCCTGAATACGTTCGTACATGGTTCCGAAGCCACCGCGAAGGATGGTTTTGCCCGATCCCGTAAGGTCATAGGCAAAGCCGATGCGCGGTCCAAAGTTGGCCCAGTGATTATTTACCAAGCCAGCCGGTATTCCGTTTTGCCCGCCGATGCCGATGCCATTCTCATAGAATGAGATTCCGGCCAATATCGGATTGGGGCTGGTGCCGAGACCCGGACTGGGGCCGCCGGCGCAAACCGGATTGGAATTCACGCTGCAGATGTGTCCATTTGAATCAAAGGTAGCAGCATTAGCAGGGTTGTACAGGTTTGGATAGAAGTTGGAGGACAGGTTGTTTGCTTCATAGGTATGCGGCAAACCATCCCAGCGCAAGCCAAGGTTCAAGGTCAGGCGATGGGTTGCACGCCAGTTGTCCTGAATGTAAGCGCCATAGGAATCATTGTTCCACTGGCCGTGGATTTGAGTACCGTTTTCGCTATATCCAGAAGCAAGGCCGAGCAGATAATCGGCGAAATCGTTGCCGGTAAATCCACCGTTAAAGGTGAAGCTGCCCTGCGTGGTGGAGAAGGCGTCCTGGCCCTTTTTGTAAATGGCCCAACTGGCGCCGAACTTGATTTGATGAGCGCCCTTGGTCCAGGAAATATCATCGCGGAATTGATAGTCGTCCGCTTTGTTGACCCAAGGATTGGAATTGGAGGTGTAGTTCGCTCCCGTGCTTTTACCGAGATTGATGCCCGGGATGCGATCCAAATTGTTAGGACCAGTGAACAGACGGTTAAAGGTAAAGCCCGAAGGAGCCGCAACCAGGCCCTGAGGAATAATGTGAATGCGATTGCCGTTGTAGTTGAATGAAGCTTCGTTCAACAATGTTGGGCTGATCACATACGTGGTATGAACCACCGCGCTGTAGCTGGGGTTATTGAAGACATCGCTGACGGATGGCTGGTTATCACCGCTCCATTGCGTGGTTCCATAAGTTTGAGCTGTTTGTTCCGAGATCCAGTGACCAAACACAGAGAACTTATCGTTGAAGGTGTGGTCAACACGGGCAATTTCCTCCCGGACGTTCGTCGGAGAATTGTTGCCGCCCTGGAACTGAGCGCCATTATTCGGAGCCGGGAAGATACCGCCATACTTTCCACCGGCAGTCAGCAGTGTCTGTGCATTTGCATTCAGCATGCAGGCTGGAATGGCATTGCCGGGAAATGGGCTACCTTGGGTAACTCCCGCAGGCGCCGTTCCACCGGGACAATTCTGAAACAGAACAGCAGGAGCAACTTGAGCAACAGTCGGAACATTGATGGCTGTCGCCCCAAAGTCACCGCCATAAGTGCTGGTCAGGGGCTCTGTCAGGTTCAACACACCACCCTGAATCAACTTGCGCCATTCCATGTTGTAGAAGAAGAACGTCTTCGGGTTGTCGCTGTGGTGGAACTCAACCGGACCACCCACGTTAAAGCCGTAGGTGTTGAAGCGGAGTTCGGCAACTTTCTGAGGAGGACGATTGAAGTAGTTACGCGCATCCAATGCGTCGTTACGATTGAATTCCCATGCGGAAGCATGAAATTGCTTGCTGCCGGACTTCACTACTTCCGTGATGGTTGCCGCTGAAGAAGCTCCATACTCAGCACTGTAGTTGGAAGTCATGTTGCGGAATTCGGCGATGGCGTCGAGCGAGGGCATCACGCTGCCGCTGCTGCCGCCGCGATCCAGGTTCTCGCCGCCGTCAATCAGCTGCAAGTTGTGACCGGAGCGCTGGCCGTTGATGCTGACGTTGCTGTCGCCGCTGACCGCCGTCGGAATTACAAAGTCTGCCTGAAGGCTAGAGGCCCCTGGCGTCATTGCGAACAGCGAGTACACGCTGCGTCCATTGGTGGAGAGCTGTGTGATCTGCTGACCAGTGATCACATGGCTGACGTCGCCGCTATCTGCCTGCACGGCGATGGGATTGGCTTCGACGGTGACTTTTTCGG
>DASXFN010000014.1:0-8889 GCA_036489565.1 Terriglobales bacterium | reverse complement strand
GGCCAAAAGGTTTACGCCATCGGCAATCCCTTTGGGCTTTCCGGCACTCTCACCACCGGGATCGTAAGTTCCATCCGCCCCGTCCAGGAACCGAACGGCCCGGAAATTGACGAAGCCATCCAGACCGACGCCGCCATCAATCCCGGAAACTCCGGCGGCCCGCTGCTCAATTACCAGGGCGAAGTCATCGGCATCAACACCATGATCGTCTCCAGCGGGGGCGCCAACCAGAGCGCCGGGATCGGTTTCGCCATCCCCATCAACACCGCCAAAGCCGTCATCAATGATTTAGTGACGCTAGGCCGCGTGCGCCGCCCCGCGCTTGGCGTGCGCACCATCCCCATTGATTCCAACCTCGCGCAGCAAATGGGACTGGAAGCCGACTATGGACTCCTCATCGTCAGCGTCCAAACCGGAGGTCCCGCCGATCGCGCCGGACTTCGCGGCGGCAACGAGCAAGCATACTTGGGAAATATTCCCATCCGCCTCGGCGGAGACTTGATCGTCGCCATTGACGGCCACGACGTGCAAGACCAGCAAGGCCTCGCCCACGTCATGAACAGCCATCGCGCCGGAGACACACTCCGCGTCACAATCTACCGCGGCAAAAAGAAAATGGACGTCCAGGTCACCCTGGGTGAAGCCAGGCAACAGCAGGTATAAGCCCCGACTCTCGTATCGCGCCACATTGCGTGTAGCGCCTGGTCGATCCTGCGCTGAGCGTCCCCACGCACTCCCACGGAAACTGCCACCATTGCCGGCTTAATCCATCTCGCAAATGTCTAAATTCCCATTCCTTCTTCAGCAGTTCCTTGCCTGCGGCAAGCCGGATCAAGCTAATTCCCCCCGGCTCGTGGTGGGAATCCCTTTCCTTCGGGCAACGCCACATGTTCCCAGAGCAACAAAGCTCAGGATGTCGGGTTTTATCTTTTGCGTTTAGTCGTTTGAGTTCAATTCAGGGTGTTGCGAATCGGGTGAACACCTTCAGGAGGAACAGATGCTACGAGCATCACGTTATTTAGGTTCGTTGGTACTTGCTGCCGCTATTGCAACACCGCTTTTCACTACAGCTTGCGGCGAGTCCCATCCGTACCGGGCGTACGATTCTTACAATCACGACTACCATCAGTGGGGGCCGGAAGAGCAGGGCTATTACAACCAGTGGGCTGTGCAGGTCCACATCAACAATCGCCCCTACAAGAAGCTTAACCACGATCAACAGTCGCAGTACTGGCAATGGCGCCACTCGCACGGCGGCGACCATCACGACCATCACTAGACTGATGTTGAAGGGAAACAAGCCATGCTTTCGAGCATGGCTTTTATTTTTCAGGGAAGATGTTGATGTCGGGTTTCCGCAGCCACAAGGCGGGGAGCGCTTCTGTACAATTTCGTTGCGGGGATTCACTCGTTCATGCGGAGTGGATTCCGAGATTCATACGAAAGACGGTGGCTGCTTGGAAATTTTGAACGAGATTGAAGTGCGGGTGTTGGGCGCGCTGATTGAGAAAGACATTACCACGCCGGATTACTATCCGTTGTCGCTAAATGCGCTGGTGAATGCGTGCAATCAGAAAAACAATCGTGAGCCGGTTACAGCCTACGACGAAGAGAGCGTGCGGGGCGCACTGCACAGCTTGCAGGAAAAGCGTCTTGCCGGGCCGGCGAGCGGCGCCGACAGCCGCGTCACAAAATATGAACACCGGTCACAGGAAAAGTTCAATTTTGATCGGCGGGAGATCGCCGTGCTGTGCGTGCTACTGCTGCGCGGAGCGCAAACCCCGGGCGAACTTCGGGGCCGCAGCGAACGCATGTTCCACTTTGAAACGTTGGACGATGTGCAGTCCGCATTGCAGCGCCTCATGCAGCGCGAGCCAGCACTAGCGAGAGTGCTTCCGCGGCAGCCGGGGACCAAGGAGTCGCGGTACATGCATCTTCTGGCTGGGGATGTGGAGGGTTTGAGCCTGGAAGCAGGGCCGGTTGCGCCGCACAGGTCTTTTTCGGAAAGCTTGGCTTCTCACAACTCGTTTTCCCACAACTCGTTACCTCAAAGTTTGGGAAGGGCGCACGAGGCTGAGAAGGTGGCACGGCTGGAGGAAGAAGTGGCGGCGCTGCAGGAGGAAATTTCCAGCCTGAAGCAGCAGTTCGCGGAATTTCGCAAGCAGTTCGAATAGTTCGGTTATCGCTGCGGGAGGATCTGAAGCTACGTGATGCCCGCGTGAAGGGTAGATGTTCAGAATACCGAGGTGCATAGGTCCTTCACTTCGCAGCGTGGTTCTTTCCGCAGATTTTTTCATCAAAATTATCGCCAATGAATTTGTAGTTAATAATTGCACTATAAGTCTTAGTACCTTCGTACAGTCTTTCTCTTCCTAAACTACAGATATCCTTGGAGTACGCCTAAAGCATCATTTGTCATGGGATTGTAAAATCCGCCCCTGCATTTTGCATCTGATGATTTGGAGTTCAGAGGTTTATGGGACGTTCGGTGAGCCGTTGTTTGCTGGTCGCAGCGATAATTTTTGTTGGTCATTCGCTGCTGCATGCGCAAGCCACGCTGCTTCTGGAAGAACCATACAGTTATGACGGCACGTTTGCCGGAACGGGGCACTCCGCCGTGTACCTGTCGCGTGTGTGCGCGGCCACTCCGGTACGACTGCGGCGATGCCGTCCGGGAGAGTTGGGAGCGGTCATCAGCCGCTACCACGGCGTTGCGGGATACGACTGGATTGCGGTTCCACTGATTCCGTATTTGTACGCGGTGGAAAAGCCCAGCGACATTCCCTTGTACGCCGATCCAAAGCTTGTAGCTTTTCTGCGGCAGCAATATTTGCCGCATTTAAAAGTAATTGCGAGCGAGGACTCAAAGCTTGCCGACTCGAAGGGCAGGATTTCGAAAAACGACATTTCGCAAGATGATGATCACGCTTTGAAAAGTGAAGAACCGTCCGGCCCCTGGTACGAACTCGTCGGTTCCGCTTACGACCGCACATTGTATGGATTCCAAGTGGCAACGCGTCCCGAGCAGGATGATGCGTTCATCCGTATGATGAATTCCTTGCCGAACCGTGAGCGTTACAGCCTACTGCGGCGAAACTGCGCGGATTTTTCCAAACAAATCATAGATTTTTATTATCCGCACGCGGCGCACCGCAGCATTATTGGCGATTTGGGGGTGACGACACCGAAGCAAGTAGCGAAGACGCTGGTGCATTACAGCAAGCATCATCCCGCAACGGAGATGATTTCGTTCGTTATTCCGCAGGTCCCAGGCATGAAGCGTAGCAAGCCGACGCATGGAGTGCTTGAGTCTGTCTTGTTCTCTAAAAAATATATGGCGGTAGTTTTCTTTTTGCATCCCATCGTGGCGGGAACGGTGGAGACCGCGTACCTGACCAAGTGGCATTTTGATCCCGCGCGAAATGCCAAGATGTTTGAAGTGGGGCACGGGTTGGAGCCGCCGCTTTCCGAAGCGGACCGCCGCGCGTACCGGGAAAAGCTGGATGCGATGCTTGCTGTTTCGGGAGATGAACTTTCCGCTGCCGGGAAATGGGCGGGTCTAAAGGGCGAGGCGACGCCCAGGCTGGATAGCGCAGGACGTCCAGTTTTGAAAGTGGAGAAAGATGGGGAAGTTCTTCAGGTGGGATTGTGTCAAGGGAACGCTCTGCACAGTGATTCTCCACAACTGGCGCAGCAACTGCTTCGCTCGCGGATCGAGGAAGAGTTGAAGGGAGGTAAACCGCCGCGCGCTTCACTACGGCAGGTGAAAAACGACTGGATGCTGTTGCAGCAAAGCGCCTCTCAAGTGCCGGCGGAAGTTGCCGGGGAAATTCCGCAATAAACCATCCACGAATGTGTGTCTGGCCGACCACAGAGTGTCGAGCGGGCCACGAATTTGCGCAATCTGATGTGATGTAACTCCATAAAAATCAACATTGGCGAAAAGGTTCTAGCCGTGCATTTCTTCTCCGCGACTGGGGACACCCGGACCGGAGGCAGAATATGACGCAGTTCACGCAACTGAATTTAAACGGCAAGTCAGAGACAAAATCAGCAGGAGAAGCAACGAAGGCAGAATCGCAGAGGCCCGCTTCCATGGCGAAGTCCGCCGGCAAGAGCGCGCACAAACCAAAAACCATGACGATTGTAGGATCAGCCGTGGCGCTGTCGCTCATGGGAGTCGCGCTGCTGGAAACCAGCGGTTGTTCAAAAGCCGCGAAGACCACCATCACCGCGCCCACAATGCAGGCCAGCAATCAGCCTGAAATACCGGCGCCGCCGGTGGTTCCATCCAAGCCGGTGGTAAAGAAGCCAGTGAAGAAAGCTGCGCGAGCAAAGATCCCCGTCGCGACTTATCGCAACGCGGATTATGGGATTTCGTTCCGCTATCCCAAGTACGACAGGCTGAAGCAGGGAGACGAGGCGAAGGTAGAGTGGATGGGACTTGGGCCGGTTCCCATGAATTTCTCGCAGCCTGGCGGATTGACGCTAAGCGCGGTGGAATTGCCCAATGGACTCTATCCGGGCACCGACTTCAACTCTGCGTTCTTCAACGCCAATGTTGATCCTAAATTGACCGCGGAGCAATGCGAGCAATTCGCCTCGCCAGATGTGTCCACAGCTGCAGACAAGTCGTCTTCGCCGTCAAAGGTGAAGATTGGCAAGACGGAATTCAGCGAGATGGAAACGCTGGCGGGAGACACAAAGCAAGCCGATGCGAAGTACTATCACGTATTCCAGAACGGAACGTGCTATGAGTTCACACTTGGCATGCAGACGGCACGCGCCGACGGCGATGAGGAACCCGCTCCGGTGAACCGTAATCAGGTGTTTCACAAACTGGAATGGATTCTCGCCACGGTAAAGCTCGACGCCCCGGCTGTGCCGGAAGCGTCTGCGACAGTCGCGGCGACCACGGCAGCAATGACGAGCACAACTCCAACTGTAGCCCCAACGGCGGCAACCGCGAGCCACCCGGTTCCCGTGAAAGTGATTGACGACCGGCAGTAGTCGGCACTTCACTGGCGCCAATCACAAAGGCCACGCGGAACAAAGCGTGGCCTTTTATTTTTTGAATTGTGGTGAACAGAGCAGCTGCGTTACATGCTCTCTACTGCGTTGATTTGCGCGGCCAGCAGAAGGGTCATCTCTTCGGTTTTCGCGGAAAACCTACCTTGTTCCTCCTGGGGTATTTGCGCCAAGAGATCTTCGTAATTGGAAGCATTCAAATTGTGGGCAGCAGCAAAACCTAAACTATCAGCCATGCGGCAACTCAGATGCACAATGGAGAGAACGTCATCCTCACGCCACATCCGAGATTCGTGGTGGCGCGAAACTACTTCGGCCAGACTGTTGGGCAACTTCCATGCTTCCACAAGATGTCGCCCTGCCTCGCAATGATCACAGGAAAACAATTCGCGCTCGCGCTGCAAAATATCGCAAGGGTTTTTTTCGGTGGCCTCTAGAAATCTGGAATAGGGCATGGGATACAACGCTGCCAGGCCAAGTCTTCCAATGTCATGGATTAACCCGGCTGTGTAGCAGACGTCGCGATCCATGTGAGCGGCTGCCGCCAATTTTTCAGCGATCAGCGCGCATGCCACGCTGTGCCGCCAGCAGGCCCGTAGCGAAGGCAGATTGAACCAATCTCCCAAATACGCGCGGACTCCAACCATCACGGTCAGGCCCTTCATGCGCTCCAGCCCGAGCAGCGTGGTCGCCTGAAGAATGCTGGTGATTTCGCGGCTGGACTGGTAGAGCGGAGAATTCGCGATCATGAGGATTTCGCTGGCAAAAACCTGGTCAGCGCTGATGAGTTCGCTCAACTCCTTCATGGAAACGTCGTCGCGAGAGACCATGCGCATTACCTGCAGGGCCAGCGGCGGAAACGGAGGAAGGCGAAGGAGCGACCAGGGTTGATTCATACCAGGGTTGACGCATCGAAGAGTGACATTTTTTCTCTTATTTTTGTTATCGGCAAGCAGGGCGGATTTCGCTAAATCGGAAGGTTACGAAGGTATCGGTATGTCTCTCTTGAAAATGGAAGGCAACAGATTTCTGGCGATTGTTATTTGTTGCATTGCCTGTTGACTATTCCATTGGTCTCAAGCCAAAAGACGCGCGAGCTCTTTTTCGAGAGGTTCTGAGTCGATTGGTTTGGATAGATAACCATCAAAACCGGCATCGAGAATTTTTTGTTTGTCGCCCTGCATGGCGTAAGCCGTAACTGCCAATACCGGAAGTCCTTGCCACTTCGGGTTTTCACGAAATTTGCGCACAAATCCATATCCATCCAAAACAGGCATTCCAATGTCCACGAGAAGGATGTCAGGCTTCACTTCATCGATTTTTTCTAACGCTTCTTGCCCGTTACATGCTTCAGAAACAGAATAGCCGCGAGCTTCCAACAATTCCCGGAGCAATTCACGATTTACAGGATTATCTTCGGCAATGAGTACAGTTTTCATTGGGCCCCCACGCCTTTTGCCAATTTTTCGCTTTTAATGACTCTTCCTATTTCTGCAATAAGTTGCTGCTGCCATGAACCTGTTTTTTGAAAGAGTGCTTGCGTTTCCCGGCCCAGGAGCTCGATCTCATTGGATGTAAGATGCTTCGCCGTCATCACAAAAATAGGTAGAGCTTTCAGATTTGATTGTTGCCGAATGTGTTGAATTACTTGAAACCCATCCATGCCGGGCATTAACAAATCGAGCAAAACAGCGGAGACGGTATTTGAGGCTAGAACGTCCAGAGCATGAAGGCCGTTATGCGCACTTTGGGTTTCATATCCAGCGCCTCGGAGGCTTTCCTCCAGAAGTTCCAGCGTTTTTGCGTCGTCGTCCACGAGCAGAATAGAGGAGTCGTCCTTCGTGTTTGGCGCCACATGCTTGCGAATTGTTTGCAAAAGTTCCGGCTTGCGAATGGGTTTGACAAGATAATCGGTGGCGCCTAATGCAAAGCCCACATGTTTCTGATCGATGATAGAAAGAATGATGACTGGAATATTGGCGGTTTCTGGCGCTTTCCTGAGCGCGACTAGAGTTTCAAATCCGCTCCCCTTTGCCATCAACACATCGAGGGTAATAACATCTGGATGCAGCTCATTCGCTTTTTGCAGAGCTTCAGTCCCAGACTCGGCCATTACAACTCGATAATCTTGATCAAGATAACTGGCCAGAAGCTCCCGCGCTGGTGGCTCGTTGTCGACCACCAGGATGAGGGGCTTGTTGCGATTTCCATCTACAACGCGCTCCGCCATTGGTACTTCATCAGCTTCGAAACCAGGCTGAGACGTTTTCTGACCCGAGGGCAGCGTGAAAGTAAAACGACTTCCTTTGCCAAACTCGCTCTCCAATGAAATTTGGCCGTTCTGTTGTTGCACCAATCTCTTTGTGATGGCGAGGCCGAGGCCCGTGCCTTCCTGGGTTCCAGTGGCTCCTTCAACTTGTCGAAATTCTTCAAAGACAATTTTCTGATCTTCTGGCTTGATCCCAATACCAGTATCGGTTACTGATATCGAAACAACATCGCCGGATTGGTGACAATCGATCTCAATTCTCCCGTTTTTGGGCGTGAACTTGACCGCATTGCTGACCAGGTTGTAGAGGATCTGCTTAAAACGGACACGATCGGCAAAGACGGGAAGATCGGCTTGTAACTTCTGTTCCACCGTAATGTTTTTGTTCATTGCCAGTGGACGAATTGTAGAGAGCACCTCGGGCAGAGCTTCGTTAATGCCAAAGTCCTCACAGCGAAATTCAAGCTGTCCAGCCTCAATCTTGGAAAGATCAAGCACGTCATTGATAAGCTGCAATAGATGACGGGCGCCATCACGAACATGTCCGATGAACCGCGCCTGCTTGTCGGTAAGAGGGCCGGCAGTTTTTTCCGCCATCAGGTCAGAGAATCCAATGATTGCATTTAATGGTGTTCGCAACTCATGACTCATACTGGCCAAAAATTGACTCTTTAATTTAGTGGCCCTTTCCACCTCCTGATTTTGTGTTTGTAGTCTTCGATTAGCTTCAGCAAGCTGCGAAGTGCGAGCTTCTACTCGTTGTTCCAGCTCGTATTGTGCTTCCTTTAACGCCTCGTCACGACGCTGAATGTGCTCCAGCATCGCATTAAACGACTCGATGAGCAGATCCGGCTCGTCGCCGTTACCGGTTGGAGTGGCGCGCACCGAGTAATTTTTCTCGCGTGAGACAATCCGGGAAATCTTGGCCAAATGCACAATCGGTTCTGCCACTGCCCGTTGAAATACCGATCCTACAAGAAGCGCGGCAATGAGAGACGCAAACAAAACAAGGACTGCAATAGAGGCGTAGCGTTTCAAACGAAGGTCAATTTCTTGTAAATCAGAACGAATGACAACTATGCCCGTAGGTTTCCCCTGAAAAATAATCTTTCGGACTACCACTAATTCGCCGTTTCTAAACCAATGAGCCTCGTTCTTAGAGGAGTCGATTTGCGGCAATGTGGGAGGTTGGCCCTTCGTATCGCGCCAATACATTGCGAACGGTTTGCCATCCAACGTATAGATACCGGCCCATAGAATGTTTGGAGCAGCTTTCAGGGCGGATAGGTCGTTCTCGGCCGTTTTAGGATCGCTGAACAACAGTGCTGAAACAGAATTTGATCCGATAATTTGGGCCTGCACAGAGATGTTATGTGCCCTCGCCTCACGAAAGCTGATTATGTCGTAGCCAACGAATGCTCCGCATGCCAGCAATAAGGCAACACCGCTCACAAGCATGTTCATGCGGGTCAGCTTTTTAGTGATCGGATAATGACGGATCTGCGGCATCTCAGTCGTGGCCTCTTTTTACCGCGGTGGCCACTTTCAGCAAATCGGAACTAAGAGTCAGGCCGGCTCGCTGGGTAGCGTCG
>DASXFN010000114.1:0-3241 GCA_036489565.1 Terriglobales bacterium | reverse complement strand
CCGCCTCCTTCAACTTGGATTCCAGCGTTTCCACCGCCACCTTGTATTGCCCGATTTCATTCGTGTAAGTGGCATTGTCATAACGCAATTGCTCAATCTGTGCGCCTTGCAAAGCCACCATTTGCTCGTTGGTCGCGACTATGGTTTTAAGCCCCATAATTCGCTCATCCATTTCGTTTACATGGGAATTCAACGACGCGATCGAATTCGTATCGTTCTCGATGGAGGTATTCCGGTCGAAAACCATTTGGTTCAGGTCACCAATCGTTTTGCGTTGGACCGTTTCGGCATACCATTGCCACGCGCACAAACCACACAGCGCGAGCGCCAATATGATTAAGAGATTATGTTGGAAATTTTTCATGGGTTCGATGAGTCAGGAGTTGCATTAACGGCGATCGCCACGTTGCGGATGCCCGTGCGCTTCACAAAATCCAGCACAAACATCATCGATCCGTGCGTCGTATCTTCCGCTCCGGTGATATAAACGGGTAAATTCGTATTTATACTGTAACGATTGGTCAGCATGGAAAATAACTCCGATAATGCTATGGCTTTATCAGCCACCAATACCTCGCCCTCCTTGTTCACGTTCAGGTTCACGATGTCCGGCTTTTTGGTGGAGTCCGCCAATGTCGCCGTCGGCAAATTCGCTTTCAACGTCCGCACAATCTGCATCTGCAACGTCACCATCATGAACGACGCCAGCAGGAAAAACATGATGTCGATCAGCGGGATGATCTCCAATCGCGACTTCTTCTCCGGAACGGGAGTGCGGATTTTCATGGCGCTGCCTCCTGCCTGTTTTCCGTGATGAACGCCACATTTTGTATGCCCGCCCCGCGCACGGTCTGATAAACCTTCACCATGTCGCCATGCCGCGCATCGCGATCACCGCCGATATACACCGGCACATCCGGGTCCGCGCCAAAACGATTGCTCAGGACCGTGCCCAGTTCCGCGAGCGAGACCTGTTTCTTTTCCAGCCACACTGCGCCTGACTTGTCCACGGCGATATTGAGCATGTTCGGCTTGTAATCCTGTTGTGCTTCACTCGCCGAGGGCAGGCGCACCTTGATGTTCTCCGTCCGGCTCATCTGCAAACTCACCATCATGAACGACGCCAGCAGGAAAAACATGATGTCGATCAGCGGAATAATGACGATCCGCGAACGGCGCTTGGGAATGGGTGAAGGAATCTTCATCGCGAATCCTTTAGTGTGTCGTCGCCTGTCCCGGCGCTTCTGGTTTGCGCAGATGAACCGTCTCACCCGCCTTCGCGCCCGCGCCGGCCATCACTTCCACGTTGGTCGCGGCTGTTTCCAAATCGAACTGCAACTGCGCCACGCGTGCCGTGAAATAATTGAACGGTATCAGCGAAAAGATCGCGATTCCCAGCCCGCACGCCGTCGCGATCAGCGCCTGCCCGATTCCGCCCGTTACGCCCAAGACCGATAGCTCTGCGCTGCCGATATGCAGGAACGCACTCATCAATCCCGTCACCGTGCCCAGTAGCCCCAGCAACGGCGCCAGCGTAACCAGCGTATCCATCACCATTAAAAAGCGGCCCGCGCGTTTCAATTCGATTCCCGCCGATAATTGCAACGCCCCGAGTAATGAACCATGCGAATGCCCCACGTGCCCCAGGCCATGCCGGATGACCCGCACCACCGGATCCTCCGAACCCTCGGCGATTTTTGAGGCCTCTACCGTGTCTTTGTTTTCCAACGCCGCCAGGATTTGCATTAGCTTTTGCGGGTCGCGTCGCGTGCTTTCGCGACACCACCAGAACGCGCGTTCGCCCACCACCGCGACCGCCACGAGCGCGCAGATGAGGATCGGCCACATCACCGGGCCGCCTTTGAGGAAGAATTCCAGAACAATGTTTGCTATCATATTATGCCTTTGGTTTTAGTTAGAACTGCAGTTTGTAAGTAATGCTGGTTTGAAAAAGTTGCGTGCCTGCATTCGTCGGCAGATGCCAATGGTTTTTGATGAACTCTACCGTCGTCTGGTCCAGGAACGGAAAACCTGAGGACTCTTTTACCTCCACGGAAATGACTTTGCCTGTCGTGTCGGTCTCAAGTCGCAGCACAATCGTCCCCTGCTCATCACTCTGCATCGCCAGTTGCGGATAAGGTGGTTGTGGGCGATCCCCGCCTGTCCCCGTATTACCTACCGAAGCCACTTGTGTGGGCGATTGCATTGGGTTGAGTGGCGGTGCCGACGCCAGCATCCCCGGAGCGATGATGGTCCCAATCGCCGGCACGGAGAAATGTACGTTCGGCGAATTCGGCAGCGCCACCATCACGCGCGGTTGCTGGGTTTCTTCGTGCGGCGGTTCCTTCTTTTCCGGCACCGCCTTTTGTGGCGGCAATGTCACCGGCACGACAACCACCGGCACCGCCTCGCGAATCGGCGGAACGGTTTTGAGGGAGATCACTCCGCGCCGTGCTCCAACTATTCCAATCAGGAGAAAAAGAAGGCAAACTGAATTGACCCACGCCAGTTTGAGATTTCGGTCCTCGCCCGCTGACGGCAGGCAATAACGCGCCAATTCGCTTTTCAATTCGTAGGGTGTTCGGTTTGCCTTCATGTTTTAGTTGGATAGTTCTAGAACACTAGTGTCAGTGACCCGAAGATCCCTCGCCGTTCCCCGTATTGCGCGGCATTCACGCCCACGCCGCTCCCACTGCGAAGCTCGTACGTGTTGTCCGTGAGATTCACGACATCCACGCGCGCTTTCAGCGTGCGGTTGTGCGGGATTTTGAAATCCTGCTCCGCCCCAATATTGATCGAATAATATTGCGGCACACTTGCGCCGTTGGGAACCGTGTCGCCTGCAGCGTCCACTCCGTCTTGTCGCAGGCCGCTGCCATAAATGGCATCGGCATAAACCAGCGTGTTCTCATGAGCTGATTCCACGAACGTGTACGACACGCCGAAATTGCCGGAAAGTCGCTGGTCATGGTCCAGATAGATCCAGTGGTTTTGTGAATAGGCCAAAGAGGCCGGGTCAAACAGGAATTGCGCCGAATCCCAGCCTTCGCCATACGCCTGTGACCACGCGAGGTTGGCATAAGCCGCGAATCCGCCCTGGTTGTAAGAGGCGGTCCCTTCCAGGCCATACACCCGCCCTTTAGCGTAGTTGAAGGCCGAAAGAATCAGCGATTGTCCAAACAAACCATCGTCAAGCTGATGGCGTGCGGTCTTGTAGTAACCATCCAGGCCTACCTGGAAA
>DASXFN010000001.1:0-13535 GCA_036489565.1 Terriglobales bacterium | reverse complement strand
ATCCGCCAGCCAATCCCCGGCACTGGTTTCCTGCCGGGCCACATGGAAGCCGTGATTGACCTCAGCAATCTGCTTGCGCAAGGCTACGTCCCCATGATGGGCCAGGATGGGCGCACCGTCTATCTGGTGCAATCCGCGCGGACGGTTCGTGGCGGCTTGGCGTTCAGTTTTTAATCCAACTAGTGCGGCACAGTCGCAGTTCCATCTCGGACATTTTTACCCAGTTTGAAATTCTCCTGTTAGGGAGCGATCCCCTAAAAATACTGGAGCCGCTTAATGTGCACTAATCCAAGTGCATTTCGTGCCCTATAAGAGCAAAAAAAGCCTCGAAATTAAAATTTTTCAATGTACATGCATCGAATTGGGTGCAATAATTCTGGCCCTTGGATTGCTCTGGCAAAATGTAAATCGCACAATTGGGGTCGAACTGCATGTGGATCGAAAAGCTTTCCAGCGGGGTATTGCGTGTGCTCACCCCGTTGGGTCCGCGGTATATTCAGCCGTCATTTATTACCCGCGTTTACCTGATGTGGCTGTTCCGGAATTTCCCTAATCTCCCGGCTGAAGTATTGAGCGCGAATCAAAAGAGACTAATTGACCGCTTGTGCGCGGAGCAAAAATTCGTTTCACGTCCGCGAATCAATGCTCTGGAAGATGCTCCAATCCTCGGGACGCTTGAAAGTCGTCCGGCGGCGCCATCAGACCAAATGCCGCTGCGCCGTCCAAGCACGAGTATCGGCGAAGCAGTGGCCCCTTTCGCTGCGGATGGCCAGCGCCGTTCTTGAACCGCGCGCGATTGGGAAGTTAGCCGGCCCAACCATCGGAAGGGTAAATCGGAAGTCTGGTAAAACAACCGATCAAAACTGATCCAGAAGTTGGGCATAACTACTCGTCCGCCCCGCATTTTCTTTACTGATTGCCACCCCGACAAGGCTCTGCTGGATGCCGCGATAATCGCTTGCTGGCCTAATCCATTAATTTCCGCGCGTGTGCACGATCATTGCTCGCGAGGTGCTGTGCCGCAGACTTTTTGGATGAGCCAGGGGAATGCGCTCAAAAATCACCCGCAATCGCTGTGTTACACTCGATGCTGGTAAAACAGTAACGTAAATTGCACGCCAGCGGCCTCCCGGCCGCAAGCCAAAGAAATGCGGATCCATCATGGCGGCGATTCCAGCGGGCGCGTAGCTCAATTGGCAGAGCAACTGACTCTTAATCAGTAGGTTGTAGGTTCGATTCCTACCGCGCTCACCATGTTTCAATCATTACTTCTAGCAATTGCGAAATGATGGAGGTGATGTCAGCCGGTATCGCTTGGAATGTACGTACAAAGCTCCTTATCTTATTGACTGGCAAGGAAATCGTACATAATGAGCAGCATATTTTGGTATGTACAATATGTTCCACGTGGAACATCTGTGGAAATTTTCCAGACCACATCCCGACGGGCTAGCTAGAGCAAGCATTGCTCCGAACGCCGGAAACGGCTGGACCCCTGCCAATTTGTGATGAACACGCTCAGAACCGGTGGGAAGCGACTTGGAAAGGTTGACTTAGCCCTCGGCGATAAGACCAAGGTGGCTGGATCGGTACAGTCGCCACACTGAAGCTGACCAACACCGGTAGCATCTGGAGGGCTCCGCCGTGGACGTTGCCGCATCCTTCCCACGTAGATCAAAATCTCCAATCCCACGTGTTCCCGTATACCTGAAATGGATCAATCTAAAGTCCAACTACCCTTGCTAGCCCTTCGATAATTGTTCTCCGTACAGAGTTAGGTAAGACTCTATGTATGTTGGAAGAACACTCGTCTGGCGACGCTGGGGATACCCTTCTAGAAATTCGAGAGCTGCGTGTAACGTATTCTCCTGCAAAGGCGAAGCCGGTTCGCGCCTTGGACGGAGTGTCTCTGGAAGTGCGTTCGGGGGAAGTCATCGGAATACTGGGTGAGTCCGGATGTGGCAAAAGTACGTTGGCGAACTCCGCCCTGCAGTCGCTTCCTTCAAACGCGAAGATTGAAAGCGGCGAAATCTTGTTTAAGAATCGCGATCTGCTGTATCTGCGCGAGCGCGAATTGACGTCAATGCGCGGGCGGGAAATCTCCTTGATACCGCAAGACCCTGCGCTCGCGCTTAATCCTGTAATGACTGTAGGCGCACAAATTTCTGAAGTTTTGCGGGCGCACCTTCCCTTGAAAGCCGGGCAGCGCAAGGAACGCGTCCACCAGTTGCTGCAGGAAATGGGTTTTGAACGGCCCGCTGAAATCTACCGCGCATACCCTCATCAACTCAGCGGAGGACAGCGGCAAAGAATCGTGATCGCGCAGGCAATATCATGCGGCCCGGCGCTCATTTTCGCTGACGAACCTACCAGCAAGCTGGATGCTTTACTACAAATGGAAGTCGTGGAGTTGCTATGCGCAATCCGTGTGCGTCATGGGACGGCAATGGTAGTCATCAGCCACGACCCCATGCTGCTCGCCGGATTTGCCGATCGTATCGCCGTAATGTACGCGGGACGAATTGTGGAAATTGGCAAATGCGCGGAAATGATGGAGCGTCCAATGCACCCTTATACCCAGGCCCTCATGCGGATCGCCAAGGCCTCCTCCATTGCGGAAGGCGACAGGAAGGGGCGATTTCCAACGATTGAAGGAGAAGTGTTTGATCCTGCCATGCTTCGAACGGGATGCAGCTTTGAACCTCGTTGTCAGGAACGGATGGAAGCTTGCCTTCATAACGATCCGCCCAAAAGAGCGCCTGAAGCCGAAAGACTAGTGAGTTGCTTCCAATATGACAAGTGATTTACCCACAAGCCAACAAAGCAACTCGCTGCTACGGGTGCGGAAGTTGTCGAAGAGCTATGTTCGAGGGAACTTGTTGCGCGGCCGTGTGCCTGTGGAGGCGGCAAAGGATGTGCACTTTGAAGTGGATTGCGCGCACACTCTGGCAATCATTGGAGCGTCGGGTTCCGGCAAGTCAACTGTCGCGCGCTGTATTGCCGGACTGGAACGGCCGGATGTTGGAGAAGTATGGATTGATGGGACCGACATCGCGCAACTCAGCTTCCGCGAATTACGTCCATTTCGTTCTGTGGTGCAGATGATTTTTCAAGATGCCGCGACTTCGATGAATCCGCGCTTTTCGGCGGCTGAGGTGATCGAAGAACCTTTATTGATCCAGGGTCAGCACCGGGAAGAGCGCCGCCATATTGCAGAAACGCTTATGAAGAAAGTCGGATTGTCGGCGGACTGGTTGGACCGTTCGGCGGCTGAGTTCAGTGGAGGACAGCGGCAAAGACTGGCCATTGCGCGCGCGCTGACCTTGGGGCCAAAGCTGTTGGTTTTGGATGAGGCATGGTGCGGTCTTGATTTATCCATGCAGGCGCAAATTGCCAATCTGTTGCTCGATCTGCAGACGGAGCACTCGCTGAGTTATCTGCTGATTTCTCATGATCTGGCGCTGGTAGCACGCATGGCTGACACAGTCGCCGTAATGTCACACGGACAGATCGTTGAGAGTGGGAGCACACAACAGATCATCAGTGGTCCCCAGCATACGGAGACGAAAAAACTCCTAAACTCAGCTAAAGCAGCCGAGTACAAACCGCAACTATCCAAAGGGGCCTCGGCGTGAACTATTTGGGACGCAGATTGGTTCGCGCGATTTTGCTCCTTGTCGGCGTTTCCGCCCTGTGCTTTGCCTTCACCGAAATGGCCCCAGGCAGCTTTTTTGACGAAATGCGGCTTAACCCGCAGATTTCTCCGGCAACCATTACTTCATTGGAGGAGCATTACGGACTAAACCAACCGCTATTCGTGCGCTATGAACGATGGATGCAGGCAGCTGCGCATGGAGACTTCGGGTATTCGATCGCCTATAACACTCCGGTGGCGCCACTGCTTTGGAGTCGAGCTAAAAACACGTTGCTCCTTACCATTGTGGCGATGCTCCTGGCGTGGCTCATCTCCGTGCCCCTGGGTGTATGGGCTGCGGCGCAGCATGGCCGAATGCTTGACAAGATGACCGGCGTCACAAGTTCACTCTTTCTGGCGGTGCCTGAAGTTGTATTTGCGGTGGCTTTGCTGGCCATTGTGGTTCGCTGGCGAATATTGCCTTTCGGTGGCATGAAATCAGCGGATTTTGACGGGCTCTCGACCTGGGCCCGCTTTTGGGATGTTGCCGGGCATATGCTGCTTCCCGTCCTGATTCTCGCGTTGGCGGACGGCACAATCATCTTCCGGCATGTGCGTGCCAGTGTATTAGAAGCATTGGAAGCGCCATTCGTGCGAGCATCGCGCAGCTTCGGGATCAGCCGCACACGCTTGCTGTTCCGCCATGTTCTGCCCGTTGCCGCGGGCCCGGCAATTTCACTCTTCGGATTTTCACTGGCGGGTTTGATCAGCGGATCGCTGCTTGTAGAAGTGGTCTGCGGATGGCCTGGCTTGGGCCCTCTCATTCTGGACGCCACGCTCTCGCGCGACTTCTATCTGGTGATTGGGGGATTGATTTTCTCGGCGCTGTTCATGATCGTAGGTAATTTAATTGCCGACATCATGCTGGTCGTTGCCGATCCGCGCATTCGCGCAGGGGTGCCCGATGCGCCTTAAGACTTTCCTGCTGTTGGCGGCATTGGTGGCGCTGCATTTGATTTTATTGTTTGCTGGCTTTGTGGCTCCGTATGATCCGGCGGCACAGGACCGCGAACTGCCTTATGCTCCGCCTACTGGGTTGCACTTCAAAGATGCGTCAGGGTGGCATCTGCGACCTTTCATTTACGCGCAGACCATTGCTCCCGATGGCTACGTTGAGAACACAAGCCGCAGTTTTCCAATTCATTTATTTGTAAGAGCTTCCAGCTACCGGGTGATGGGCATCATTCAAACCAACTGGCACTTGTTCGGCGTTGCTGGTCCCGCGAGAATCACCTTATTTGGCACGGATGGTTTTGGCCGCGATGAATTTTCCCGCGTGCTTTACGGTGGACAAGTTTCCGTGGCGGCGGGAGTTGCGGCAACTCTGATTGCGTTGCTGGTTGGATCCACCTTCGGCATGCTCGCGGGATTTTTTGGCGATTGGGCTGATGAATCCTTGATGGGTACGACGGAGCTGTTCCTTTGTCTACCCTGGCTTTATTTCTTGCTCGGCATGCGGGCCTTTCTTCCTCTCCAGGTCAGCGCACTCAAAACGTTCTTTCTGGTGACATGCGTGATTGGACTGATCGGCTGGGCACGTCCGGCGCGGCTGGTGCGAGGAGTTGTCCTAAGCGCGCGATCGCGGAATTATGTTCTGGCGGCACGCGGATTTGGGGCCTCTAATTTCTACCTATTACGGCGGCATATTTTGCCGGAGCTTTCGGGAATCCTGCTGACGCAAGCAACGGTACTTGTGCCGCGTTATATTGCGGCGGAGGTCACCCTTTCCTTCTTCGGATTGGGTGTGAGCGAGCCAATTGCCAGTTGGGGCAACATGTTAAGCACATTGCAGCAATATAGTGTGCTGGTTTCCTACGCCTGGATGCTCGCACCAATGGGTGCGCTCGTCATTACTTCCGTAATCTACAGTCTGCTCGCCGACACCCTCCACTCGCAGTTAAAATTTCATTCAAGCTAGTAAAGACCGGTTCTGTGGCGGTTGGGGGAGTAATGAAAACGTCCGTGCGCCTGGTCCTCGTAGTGTGTCTGCTTGCCGCCTCATGCCTTGCGGCGCCGATCCCTGAAAGTTCAACTGCTGGCGAAGAACTCGATCACGCAGAGAATGTTTCCGGACACTATGGTGGACAACTGACCATTGGTGAGCGCGCCGAACCGAAAACTCTGAATCCGGTGATTGCAACCGACGCGGTTTCCCGCGAAGTGATCGGCCGCATGAATGCCGATCTCATTGACATCAATCACGCTTCTCAGCAGACTGAGCCAGCACTGGCAAAATCATGGAAGAAATCTCCCGATGGCCGCACATTTACGCTCGAGTTGCGCAAAGGAATCCGGTTTTCTGATGGCTATCCATTTGATGCTGACGATGTAGTGTTTTCTTTCGCGCTCTACATGGACCCTCAGATAGATTCTCCGCAGCGGGACCTGCTGATCATTGACGGCAAGCCCCTGACAGTGGCCAAACTCAGCCCCTATACAGTGCGCTTTACGCTGCCCGGGCCTTACGCGGCAGCGGAGAGGCTCTTTGATGGATTGCCAATGCTGCCAAAGCATTTGCTGGAGAAGCCGTACCGGGAAGGCAAATTCGATCAGGCGTGGTCTTTGAATGCAGTACCAAATGAAATCGCCGGATTGGGTCCATTTCGCCTGAAGCAGTACGTGCCGGGACAGCGAGTGGTACTGGAACGCAATCCGTATTACTGGAGAGCGGACCGCGATAATCATCGCTTGCCCTACCTCGATGAACTTGTATTCCTTTTTGTAGGGACGGAAGATGCGCAAGTGATGCGCTTTGAAGCGGGCGAGACTGACATGATCAGCCGCCTCAGCTCGGAAAACTATAACTTGCTATCGCGTGAACGCAGTCGTACCTCCGCGCAGTTGGCCGACATGGGCTCCAGCCTTGAGTACAACTTTTTGTTTTTTAATCAGAACGATTTGAGCGGAAAGAAGCTTGATGAAATTGCGCGAAAACAAAAGTGGTTTGGCGACCTGAAGTTCAGGCAGGCTGTCTCCGCCGCGATTGACCGTGATTCCATCGTTCGCCTCGTGTATGGAACTCGCGGAGCGCCGTTATGGGGCAATGTTGGGCCAGGAAATAAACTTTGGATGGACAACGCTATTCCGCATCCTCAGGCTTCTGTTGACCAAGCAAGGCAGATCCTCAAGAGTGCTGGATACTCCTGGAACCAGGCCGGGCAATTATTGGATTCTTCCGGCGCGCCGGTCGAGTTTTCCATTATCACCAGTTCTTCCAACACGCAACGCATGAAAATGGCGACGCTCGTGCAGGATGACTTGTCTCACCTTGGCATGCAAGTCCATGTGGTTCCGCTGGAATTCCGCGCCACCATTGATCGCGTCTTTCAGAGCTTTGACTATGAAGCTGCGGTGATGGGCCTGGGTGGCGGCGACGCTGATCCCAATCCTGAGATGAATGTCTGGACCTCGAGCGGCACCACGCATTTGTGGCATTTGGGAGAAACCCAGCCCGCCACCGCATGGGAAAAAGAGATTGACCAGCTTATGCAGCAACAGATGGTGACGCTCGATTACGCTAAGCGCAAACGGCTCTATGATCGGGTACAGGAATTGATTGCTCAGAATCTGCCGTTCATTTTTCTGGCTACGCCCAACATCCTTACCGCCGCAGATTCTCGTGTGGGCAATTTTCATCCCGCCATTCTGGATCCCTACACGCTATGGAACGCGGATGAGTTGTACATTCGCACCCCAGGCAAAAACGCGGGAGCGCCATGACAGGGACCGCGGCGAAAAGACAACGGACCGACAATCCTGGAACAACCGACGAACGATTAATTCAGCAATGCCTAAAGGGCGACCAGGAAGCATGGTCTGCGCTGATTGATAAGTACAAGAATCTCATCTATTCCATTCCCATTAAGTATGGGATGTATCAGGATGCAGGCGACATCTTTCAGGCGGTGTGCGTAGATTTGCTTCTGGAGTTGCCTAAGATTCGCGAGTACCGCGCGTTGCCCAAGTGGCTGATGCAGACCTGTTACCACAAGTGTCTGCGCTATCAGCAGGCTGCGAAGCGTGAAGTTGAACTTGAGCCTACCGTCGCAGAACAACTCGTGGAGGGGGACCCTCTCCCTGAACAGATGCTTGCGCAACTTACGGAAGAACAAGCCTTGCGCAACGTCGTTTCGCAAATGTCTGATCGCTGCCAGCAGATGATCCACATGCTTTTCTTTGAAATTCCGGCCCGACCCTATGAAGAAATTGCTAAAGCGCTCGGACTGGCAACAGGCTCCATAGGATTCATCCGGGGCCGCTGTTTGAGTCAATTGAGAAAGCAGTTGGAGAAAAAAGGCTTCTGATGAGCGTTCAGGCGGCAGCACAAAAGACCGAGGTGGAAGCGTTCGTCGCGCGACTGCTTGCCTCCGATGATCCGCAGGACAGAAAGAAGCTGGTTGAACAAAATCCGGCGGTCGAATGGGACGAAGTTATACGAGTCCTTACCGAGCGCGTCTGGCAGGAAGTTCGCGTCAATACACATCAGGCAGAACGGCTGGCCGACGCCGCCGTTGAAGTCGCCGAAGCGCGGGGAAACCCAGTTTCCATCGGTAAAAGCATCCGTGCCAAGGCCAACGCACTGTACGCACTCGATCGGCATGCGGAGGCGATTGAGTTCCATGAGAAAGCCATTGCGCTTTTTGATCAGGCCGGCGATCAGGCTGAACTGGCCCGTACTCTGAGTGGGTCCATCCAGCCATTGTTGCTATTGGGCCGCTACGATCAGGCGTTAGATGCGGGTGAACGCGCGCGCACCATCTTCCAGCAGCAAGGGAATAAGCATCGTCTGGCGCGGTTGGAAATCAATATCGGAAATATCTACCACCGTCAGGATCGGTTTACTGAAGCCTTGGACTTTTATGAGCGCGCATATCAGGAACTACTCAACCACGATGACGCGGAGGGACTCGCGGCCGTGCTGAGCAATTTATCGCTCTGTTGCATCAGCCTGAATGATTTTCCCAAGGCATTAGATCTTCACCGCAAGGCGCGGCAGCACTGCGAGCAGAAGAACATGCCGATTCTGGTGGCTTACGCCGACTACAACATCGCCTACCTCTATTTTCTGCGCGGTGAATACGGGCGTTCCATCCAGATGCTTCGCGATGCAGCCCTGAGCGCGAACAATGCAGGAGACGCTTATCAGCAGGCGCTTTGCAATCTGGATTTGTCGGAAATCTATTTGGAACTTAACTTAAGCTCCGAGGCCGGCGAATTAGGCCGCTTAGCGCACGAATTATTTCAGAAGCTGGGATTCGGTTATGAGGCAGCCAAGGCGCTGGCCTTCGCGGCCATCGCGGCCAGCCGCACGGGACAGGCATTTGAGGGCATCAAGCTGTTCGCGCAATCCAAAGAAATGTTTGTGCGCGACCAGAACCACGTCTGGCCCGCGCTCATTGATTTATATGAAGCGCTGGTCCTGTTCGGCGAGGGGCGACTGATGGAAGCGCGACGGCTGTGCGCCGCCGCCTACGACTTCTTCAAGGCTTCTCCCATGCACGGGAAGTCAGTGCTCGCTCAGCTACTGCTGGCTCGAATCGCGCTGCGGATGAATGAGGCTGGCCAGGCGCGGCAGTATTGCGAATCCGCGCTTGCCGATCTGGAACAAATTGATCTGCCCATCGTGCAGTACCAGGCCGAATTTCTTATGGGAGAAATTGAACGCGCCGCGGGGAAGCAGGAAGATGCCTACCAGTCTTATGGCCGCGCGCGAATGGCGGTCGAACGCTTACGCGGGAACCTGCGCGGCGAAGAATTGAAGATTGCCTTTTTTGGAAACAAACTTGAAGTCTATGAGCATCTTGTAGACCTTTGCTTGCACCGCCCCGACAGCTATCAAGAAGCGTTTGAATACATCGAGCAGGCAAAATCCCGGACCCTTATTGATCAGCTGAACCATTCGGTGCACGTCCCAGCCGAAGCCCAAACAGGGCAAAGCGAACTGGTCCGCACTATCCGTACGTTTCGCGAGGAACTGAACTGGTACTACAACCTGATTGAGCGCGAGCAACTGCGACCGGAAGAGCGGTCCACTGAAAGGCTCAAGCATTTGGAGGAGCAGGCCCGCGCCCGTGAAGCGGACCTCTCACGAGTGCTGAAAGAGGCCACCATCGCGGAAGCGCACGCGGCCGGCCTGCAAGTGGCCGCGACTATTTCTCTTGAAGAGATTCGGGCGGCACTCCCTGCGGATACCGCGATCGTTGAATATTTTCAAATTCAAGACCGAAGCATCGTTTGTATTCTCACACAGGACGATCTGCAAATTTATCCCGTCACAGTGCATTCGCGTGTCCAAAAACTACTGCAGTTGCTGCAGTTCCAGATGTCGAAATTTCGCCTTGGGGCAGATTATGTAACAACATTCAGCGAGCCTCTGTTACAGGCGACCGAAGGATACCTTAAGAATTTATACGACGAACTGCTTGCTCCGGTGCGTCACCTATTGAATACTCGTCACCTCGTCTTTGTTCCCCATGGACTTTTGCACTACGTTCCCTTTCATGCTCTGCATGATGGAGAGTCGTACCTGATTGATCGCTATGCGATTTCTTATGCGCCGAGCGCCAGCGTTTATGCGATGTGCCAGAAAAAGACGGCGAATGCTGACGGGGGCTCATTGGTGCTTGGAGTTCCCGACACGCAGGCCCCATCTATCCGCACCGAGGTGGAAGCTCTTAGCAAAATTCTGCCCAACAGCAAGCTTTTTATTGGAGATGCCGCCACTGAAGATGTTCTGCGTACCTACGGACGAACCAGCCGATTTGTGCACATCGCGACGCACGGCTATTTCCGTCAGGATAATCCGATGTTCTCATCGATTCGTTTGGGCGGATCGCATTTGAGTTTGTACGACATTTATCACCTGCAATTGCCAGCCGAGTTAGTTGTACTGAGCGGATGCGCAACTGGACTGAACGTGGTTACCCCCGGAGATGAATTGATGGGATTGGTACGAGGATTGTTTCAGTCCGGCGCCCAGTCGCTGGTTCTGAGCCTGTGGGACGTTCATGATGAAAGCACAAAGGAATTCATGGTCGAGTTTTATATCCGTCTGCAGCGTGGAGAATCCAAGTCTGAAGCCATGCGGTCAGCCATGATCGAATTGCGCCAGCGCTACCCTCATCCTTACTACTGGGCTCCTTTCTCCTTGATAGGAAAGGGGTAAGGCGACCTACAATTTTTTTGGGCCAGCCTATATTTTTCCTGTCTCTACCACCCCTTATTCAGCAGTAAAGGCAAGCTGTAGTAAGCTGGCCGACCCCAAAACTGAGGACAAGAATGCAGCATTTTTCAGAACAAACCTGGGCGGATTTTGTGCGCAAGGTGGGCACGCCCGTAACGACGCGGAGCATTGATGCTTACCTGGCGGCAGGCTGTCCCGAATGTAAAACGGCTTTTCATCTTTGGGGGCAGATGGCGAATTTCGCCGCCAAAGAACGCAATTATGCTCCGCCGGAAAATCTCGTGCGGCTGACAAAATTGGAGTTTGTGGCTAGCCGAGCGGTTCAGCCCGAAGAGTTTTCAATCGCCAGACTGGTGTTCGATAGTACGCTCCAGCCGCTACCCATCGGTATTCGCGGTAGTGTGGCAAGTATGCAGCATTTTGTATACGAGGCAGAGGGCCTTAACGTTCACCTAAGCTTCGAGCGAAGGCCGAATTCCAGCACGGTTTTTGCGACCGGGCAGGTGCTCGATAAGCAAGCGCCCTTATGTTGGCTGGGAAATGCCGCTGTCGCGTTGTGGTCCGACAGTGGGAAAGTGGTCTCCATAGTTGAAGCCAATGGCTACGGTGAATTTCAACTGGAATTCGAACCGCAAAATCAACTGCAGATTTCAATTGCAGCGGTAGGTCGCAAGACATTGCGTATCCCGCTGGGAAATATGGAATAAACGCAGAGTTACGAAAGGAACCAAAACCAAGTTACTAGCAAGCAATTTTGAGATTACGGGTGTAAGTAGCAGAGCGTGAATTCCTACCATAGACTCAACGCTCATCCCTCGCTGCCAAGACCCACGACGGAGAGGGACACAAATATGACCGATCAGAAACCACAATTTAAATTTCGCAGCCTTGGAATAGTTTGCTCGGCACTGCTCTTAATCGCATCGCTGGGCGCACCCGCCGCGCAAGCGCAGACACGATTGATCGTGCGCGATTCGCTGGGAATCGGCGGCCTTAACCTCACTTGCTTGCTGACCGGCTGCAAGGTTGTTGGTAACTTGGGTGACCCGAAGGGGCAGCTGTTCCTCGTCACGCTTCCAAAGGTTTTAAACCCGATCACGTCTCTGCTTAAGCTCAACCTCCAGACCGGAATCCTGAGCGTGGAGATTGATCAGGTTGCAAAGACGCAGGAGCCGGACGCGAACGCGACTCCTTTCTATCTTACCGACAAGAGGCCGGTGTCTTATTACGGCACGACGGTGTGGAATGGTTATGTAACCCAGCCTGCCAGTCAGTTGATCCGCACGGACGTCATGCACCAGACATTCAATGCGGCAGGATCCGGCGTAATTGTCGCTGTGATTGATACGGGTGTGGATCCCAGCCACCCGGTTCTGAAAGCCGTTCTTTTTAAGGGATACGACTTTACCCGCAATACAACCGGCGGATCGGAAAGCGTAGATGTAAAAACCGGAACGCCCGACAATAGCGGCGCGCAAAGTGCGCTGGTCAATCAACGTACAGTGGCGGTTCTCGACCAGAGAACGGTTGCGGTGCTTGATGGCAACAGCCAGTACTCGGCTTTTGGACACGGCACCATGACAGCCGGCCTGGTCCATCTGGTTGCTCCTCAGGCAAAGATCATGCCTCTGAAAGCGTTTAGCGCCGACGGAAGCGGCTACGATTCCGATATTCTGCGCGCCATTTATTACGCAGTAGCAAACGGCGCGACCGTCATGAACATGAGCTTCGACTTTTCCAGCTATTCCCCGGAGCTCGCGACCGCGATTAAGTACGCAAACAGCAAAGGGGTTGTGAGTGTCGCCTCCGCCGGAAATGACGGCAAGCGAGCCGTTGTTTATCCCGGAGGGTTGCCGGGAGTGATTGATGTGGCCTCGACGTCGAATAATGACATCCAGTCCAATTTCACAAACTATGGAGCGCCGCCGGTATGGCTGGCTGCTCCCGGTGAAGGCGTCGTTACCACGTATCCGTGGGGCACTTACGCCGCGGGATGGGGAACATCGTTCAGCACCCCGCTTGTTGCTGGAACCGCGGCGGTAATGATGGGCACCAATGGAGGCTGCAGCAAGAGCAGCAGCGTTCCGTTGGGATTGGCCGCAGCTGACAACATTGGAAATTTTGATATGGGATTCGGGCGGCTGGACGGTTACCGCGCAGTCCTGGCTTGCCGGATATTGCCCTAAGAAACTTTCCAACAGAGTTGGGCGCCGCCGAATCGTAATTCGGTCAGGCGCCCAGCGCTTTTCACCAGAGATACGAGCAAAATATGGCAGTGATCGCAAATCCCGCTTTTGAAGTGCCCGAACTGCAGCTTCGCATTAAGGAGTTGGAGGAGCAGCAGTTGGCATTTCGCAATTCGGTGATCTGCGCGTTCAATCAAATGCTTGATCTCAAGGACCTCAATACTGGGGTACACAGCACAAGGCTTGCGGAATGGGCTATCCGCGTAGCGCGCAAAATGAATATTCCGGAGACCCGCTCCTACCAGGTAGAAGTTGCGGCGCTCTTGCATGACGTCGGAAAAGTTGGAGTTCCCGACGCGATTTTAAAAAAAACCGGACCTCTTACAGATGATGAACGGGCGTTGATCAATCGCCATCCAGAATACAGCTGGTCTATTCTGCGGCTGTTCCCTGGCTTGGAAGAAGCCAGCCT
>DASXFN010000104.1:0-6027 GCA_036489565.1 Terriglobales bacterium | reverse complement strand
GTGATCGAATTATCCATATGGATGGTGACTTCGATGCGGGTGGCGTGGCCATCCATGGCTTCATCGACCGAGTTGTCGACAACCTCATACACCAGGTGGTGCAGGCCCATTTCTCCGGTCGACCCAATGTACATCGCGGGGCGCAGGCGCACGGCCTCCAGACCCTCCAGGACCTTGATGTTGTCGCTGGTGTATTTGTCGCTGGCACGCTGCCGGGTTGCAGAGTGGGCAGCGGTGTTGGCGATGTCGGCTGGGACGCCTGCGGGTTTTTCGGTAGTGATTTCGGGGACTAACGCTTTCTCTGCCATGGGACTCCAGAAACGAGTTGGGAACGGTGTGGATTCGGAAGATATCCCTTGTCAGCAGCTTAGGCCGGAAGATTCGGCAAAAGACTGATTTAGAAAGGACTTATCCGAAGTGGAACTATCCACTATTTTACCATGCGCGAGGGCGGGGAATCGCCTCTTTTACCTTCTGGCGAAAGGTCTGGCTGCGGAAAACAAGGCATTTCTGCGGGGCGCGGATGGCACGTAGGGAGGTAGGGGGTCCAGTTCGGGGCACTTTGAAGCTGAATTCGCGAAAAGGTTGCCTGGTATGACAGACGCGGGGAACGTGACGGAGAGTGGCGGAAGGATCGAGCTTCAAGGAAGCGCAGTTGCCAAATGCACAAAACATGCAAACTAGTGCACAGAATGCAACCCAAGTGGTTACCTCGGTCACATCATTAGTAAATATACAGGTATATTATAGGGAAATATAGACTTATCCGATCTAACCAGTATACTCGGGAATGTCAAGCGCTGATAGCGCGAAATTCAAATCCCGTAGTAACTAAAGGACACCCCATGAAAACCGCAGTCCGCGCCCTCGTTCTCGGAATGCTTATCACTGGCTTTGCCGCCGACCACATGCTTGCCACCAATTCTGCCGCAAACGCTTCGAACACCACTATGGTGGCGAGCATGAGTGCAGCACCTGTGCCATCCTGCGAACCAGGAAGAACATGCGGTCTCAATAGTGGTAAGAAATAAGAGATATCTCGACCGCGTACCTAAAGTAATCTAAATCTCGGCCCAGCGCAATTTTTCTGTTGCGGGGTTGCTCCGCCTGCGATATTCTTCAGGCTCACTGGAGCTCCCTATGACAGTCTGGCTGCATATTGTACTGCCGGTTTTTCTCGAAACGCTAGGTCTCGGCGTCGCCTTGTTTTGTGTTTACCGGGCGGAAAAGAACCGAATTTATCCTGCATTCTGGCAATTGCTGATCTTCTGGTTGCTGTCGGATGCGGTTATCCTGGTAGTCCTCTCCCTTAACGCCTTAAATCTAGTCGACGGAGTGCTCGACTACAAAATCTACTTTTATATCTACTGGCCGTCGTTTGCTATCATCAGCATTCTGATTCTCCGCGTGTTGCACGAAATGTTTCGGCATGCGGTCCGTTCCATTCCAGGCGTGCAGAAGCTCGGAGAGCCTATTTTCTTTTGGGCAGTCACAATTTCGGTGATTCTTGCCTTCGCCTCCGGAATTACCCCCCACACCACGGGTATGACTCTTCTTTTGGCTTCCTCGCAAGTGTTGATGCGCTCTCAAAGCGTTCTGGCCCTTTGCATGTTGACATTCCTCGCTTTCGCTTCCCACACATTGGGTGTTCCGTTTCGAAGCCGCATCTTTGGGGTGACATTCGGTTTAGGCCTGATCGCAGTCGGCGATCTGGTTTACACGGCTCTTTTCACTTTCCACCCCAGCCTGGCCAGTGCGGCCAATATAGGGAATGAAGCTGCCTGTCTGGGCGCGATTGCTCTCTGGTCTGGATACTTCCTGCAGCCGGAGCCGGCCCGCAGACTGGTCACCATGCCTGTGACCTCACCTCTGATGCGCTGGAACGATGTGGCCCAGACCCTGGGCAATCCAGCTGGGCACGTTGCGGTTAGCTATCCGCCCTCGTTCATGACCGATGTGTTCGACCTGGTGGAGAATGTGATGGGGCCGAATGGTCGGCCGCAAAGGGCAGCCAGCTCAACCGGACCGATCGCAAGCTAGATACTCGCGAAAGACCTATCGACAAAAAATTGGCTGACCCTGCGGGTCAGCCAATTTTATTTTATGAAGCCTAAGTGCGATTCGAAGGTTGGGGGAGAGCGAAAGAGGAAAAGCGTATGGCTTACGCCTCAGCGCTGATGGGATCGATCGCGACGAAGCGGCCGGTACGTCCGCGATCTACAAAACGCACACGCCCGTCGATTTTTGCATACAGAGTGTCGTCGCTTCCGATACCTACGTTCAAGCCCGGCTTCAAGCGCGTGCCACGCTGGCGAACGATAATCGAGCCGCCGGTCACGACTTCGCCGCCAAATGCCTTCACTCCCAATCGCTGCGAGTTTGAGTCCCGCCCGTTCCGGGAACTGCCTAATCCTTTTTTATGTGCCATGACTCAATCCTTGAATACGTCTCTTGAATTTCAATTTTGCTGCATTTCAAGACCAGAATCGCGCAATCAACCAGCTTAGCTGGCGGCGGTAAAACTTTGTCCATCGACCTGGATTTCGTGAATCCGAATCTCGGTGTAGGACTGGCGATGGCCTTGCATCTTTTTATATTGCTTTTTACGCTTCAGATGAAAGACCAGCACTTTTTTCGCGCGTCCCTCATTCACCACAGAAGCCAAAACCTTGGCGGACCCTGGCTTGCCCAGGTTCGAATCCTGTGCGCCAGTGGAGGTGGCCAGCACCTCAGTGAACTCTATATTGCCATCGGCCTGCGGTAGTTTTTCCACGCGCAGTACATCTCCGGGTGCCACGCGGTATTGTTTTCCGCCAGTGCGAATAATTGCGTACATAACTGAACCCTCCGCACCTGTGGCCAACGCCTGGGTGCAAACATAATTTCAGGCGGAACATATTTCCCTATGAGCCGCAGTGGATGCTACGGAGATCGGGTTTCATCCAGGCGCGTTGCAGAACGCACGCGCGGAGCGAATCGCCTAACCAACTAAGAATACTGGTTCACACTAGGCTGCGTCAACCGTTCTGTCACGGTGGATCCAGTCGGGCCAGCGCTTTTCTGCGGATTGAAACAAGTAGACGGCAAGGATGGCAATCAGGGGTTCAAGGGGATCGCGAAATCTGGCATGTACGGTAATGAAATAGTAAATGAGAGGGATCAATAGAAAGGCCCAGGCGAATAGCCACGCGGCAGGCTTGTGACGCTTCAACGCGAGCGCCAGGCCAAATAAGCCGGCAATACTGGCAAACGCAAAATTGACGACCCGAACCGCCTCTATATACCAGGCCTTATCCGTCGGATGGGGAACGCTGATCCAGAAGAAATACAGCCGCTTCAGGGAATTGCGCAGGAATAGGCCGGGATGGCTTGCAATGTATTTTTTCGCCTGGCCGCCACGCATCTGCGCATACGCCACCTCGCCCATGTTCTTATACAGGCGCAGCTGGTCGGGAGCTTCGTAAGGGTGGTTGTACTCCATTAAGAAACCCATCGCCCCGGGGCCATTGCCCAGGTAGAGTTCCGCGCCAAAATTTGCCCGCATGGGAATGAAGCGACGGAACACCACGGCATTGCGAATCATCCACGGAGAGATGCAGAGGATGAAGACGAGCGTAGATAATGATGCGAACCCAATTTGGCGCCGAAGATTTCGCGTCCCATGCAGCACCCACAGGCCGCAGGCGGGCAGAAATAACAGCAGGGAAGGATTGCTGAGCGCGAGCAGTCCCCAGAGAATGCCGAAGATGAACCATCGCCGCAAGGTACGGCCGTCATTGTTCGATGACTCCACGTCTGCGCATCGATCGTCGCCTATCCGGCGCATGCGTAGTGCGACCACCAAAATCAGCGACAGCAGCCAGGTGCTCACTGTCATATCCCAAACCCAACGCACCGCATATTGCATGGCGGCGGGATACAGTGCCCAGATCCACGCCGCCCACACGGCGACGCGGCGGTTGAAGCAGCGGGCTGCAATTTCATAAGTCGTGAGCGTCGTAAGCGCTGAAAAGAAGCTGTTGATGACGAGGATGACCCACGCAGACCGGAACGTATAGATGCCAAAGATCTTGAATACGCCGGCCAACAGCAACGGGTACAGCGGAGGAACCCAGGTAGTTGGGCCGGTGTGACCGATGAAAGGGTCCGCATAACCATGGCCGGTGACCAGGGCCTGGGCTACGCGCCCCATTTCATAACCGAACGCGAAGTGGTCCTGTCCGGTGCGGAGGTGATATGTCTGCGCCAGCGTGATGTAGAGTACGCGCACCAGGAAGGCGACCCAGAAGATCGTCCATGTGGTCTGGAAAGAAATGGATGAGGAGGCGTTGCCTGGGGACGAATCGGATTGAGGTTGGAATTTGGTCTTCACAGAGCGCAATTCTTACGACTTGTATTGCCAGACGGGGGAAGCCTGTATCTTCTTGAGCGCGTAGCACCACTGCCACTGTTGTATGACAGGTCGCAATTGCCTACAAGGTATATTTTCTGTACACTTATGGTTTGGGTTGAAGGAGATTTTCTGTCAGCAGAAAACTCTTCATGTGTCGGGACTTTCCGATGCGGCGTACTACAGTGCGCAACTCCCAAAGCCACATCCACATTTGCAGGATATAGGATACAGATCATGGCACAAATATGTGAAATCTGCGGCAAGAAACCGCAGTTCGGCAACAACGTGTCGCACGCGCACAACGTCACGCGCCGCCGCTGGAATGTCAATCTTCAGACGGTCAAGGCGAAGGTGAACACATCCAGCAAGCGGATCCGCGTTTGTACTGGCTGTATCAAATCCGGCAAAGTCGTCAAGGCGTAGCGATCCTCACGTTTCAATCAGCACTGCATGGCCACCGAAACACTTCGGGGCCGTTTGTTGTGGCGATTTCTGGTGGCTGAACTTTCGTCCGCTCCCTACGCTACGCCTATTCATTCACACATTTTTCTGTTGACCCGACGATTCAGATTTGGTCAATTGCAGTTGTGACCCCTTGAAAATTCGCATCCCATGCACAGTGGTTTGCTGCCAGGCAATCCCATTGCAGATATTTGCGTCGAGGAGGGAAGGGCGGTTTTGAAATCGAGATTCTCGCTGTGGATGCCAGCCTTGCTATGCATCCTGATTTTTGCGCCCATGGGCGTCTTGGTTCCGGCGGCATCGGGCGCCAAGAGTCATTCCCATGCGAACTCACACCCACCGGCCCATGATCGCGACATTCACATCCACATGCAGAGCGTCTTGTTCCGTGTGATGAAGGATGTTGTGCTGCAGGTCGACAGCCTGGATGGCGTGATTGCGCCCGTGCGAAAAAACGAAGTGGTTTCGCTCGATGACAAGAATTCTTTCCTCCTGAAGGTTCAGAAAGCGACCACCAGTATCTCGTCGACGGACCTGGCCGCGTTGGCGAATGATTTTATTTTGCCGCGCGCAAAAACGCCGCTGAAAAACCTGAGCCTCACGTTCAATCCGGACCAATCGATCCAGGTGAAAGGAGACTTTCACAAGTTGGTGGACGTTCCGTTTTCGGGGACAGCCAGCCTGCAAGTAACGTCGAATGGCGATATGCGCATGCATCTGGCCAACCTGACAGTGGCGGGAGTGATTCATCAGGATGTGCTCAATTTCCTCGGGATCAAGGTTTCAACGGTTGCCAAGCCGAAAAGAAAGCAGTCCTTCAAGATTGTGGGCAACGACATCATTTTCCCGATCGACCAGATGTTTCCGCCGCCGCATGTCAGTGGGGAATTGCATGACATCAATATTTCTGGAAATAAGTTGAACCTGATTTTCGGCACTGACAAGCAGGAGCCCGATAAAAACCATTCCGCAGCCGAGAAGCCGTCGGTCACTACCCGGAGCTATATCTACTTTCGTCGAGGCACGATGAAGTTTGCTCTGCTGACGATGAGCCCTGTCGATCTCGAACTGGTGCCGCTAAAGCCCGACAAGGACAAGATGTTCGAGTTTTCTATCGATCAGTATTACCAGCAGTTGGTCGCCGGCTATTCAAAATCGCTGCCGAACAAGGG
>DASXFN010000030.1:0-57108 GCA_036489565.1 Terriglobales bacterium | reverse complement strand
TTCGAGACCACTTCGCCGACTACTTCCTTGCGGCGTCCATGCGCTTCGTTTACTGCGGTTGTCTCTACCATCACTTCTTCTCCGTCCGGCGGGTGGCGGCCAGCTCGCGCTCACGGGCGATGGTCTTTACCCGCGCGATCTCTTTTCGCAGCCCACGGATCTTCTTGAGGCTTTCGGTCTGCCCCATGTTCAGCTGGAACTTCAGCTTGAAGAGCTGGTCGGCCAGTTCGTGCTCCTGGTGGCGAAGCTCTTCATCGGTCAAGTTTCGTACTTTTTCAACGCTCATAAATAATCTCTTTCAGTTCGCGCTTTCGGTCCGCGCTGGCGCTGCCTTTAGTGCGCGGCACCCAAGCTGCGGCGCTTCACGAAACTGGTGCGCAACGGCAACTTGTGCGAGGCCAGACGCATGGCTTCCGTGGCATCCTGCACGGAAACGCCTTCCATCTCAAACAAAATTTTCCCCGGACGCACCACGGCGACCCAGTGGTCCGGCGCGCCCTTGCCTTTGCCCATACGGGTTTCGGCCGGCTTCTTGGTGACCGGCTTGTCGGGAAACAGGCGTATCCAGATCTTTCCGCCGCGCTTGACGAAACGCGTCATGGCCACGCGGCTGGCTTCGATCTGCCGGTCGGTGATCCATCCCGGCTCCAGCACCTTCAACCCGAAGTCTCCAAACGCCAGCTCGCTGCCGCGCCATGCCTTGCCGGTCATGCGCCCGCGCTGCTGCTTGCGGTACTTCACTTTTTTTGGCATCAACATAAATAAGCTCTCTGAATGCTGAATGCAGAATGAAGAATTTAGAATGCAGAATTCATTTTCAGTCCTGCTTTTACTTCTGCATTCTGACTTCTAACTTCTACATTTTCTAAAACGCGCCCGCCGCCTGCGGCTCCCGCTTTTTGGCCGGCAGAATTTCGCCCTTGTAAATCCAGCACTTCACGCCAATCACGCCGTAGGTGGTCCTGGCTTCGGAAAATCCGTATTCAATGTCGGCGCGCAGCGTATGCAGCGGCAACCGCCCCTGCAAGTACCACTCCGAGCGCGCGATTTCATTCCCGTTCAACCGTCCGCTGACGCGGACCTTAATTCCCTTGCAGCCAAAGCGCAGCGCCGAGTCCACCGATTTACGCATGGCGCGCCGGAAGCCCACGCGCTTTTCCAGCTGCAGCGCGATGGATTCAGAGACCAGTTGAGCGTCGAGTTCCGGCTTGTGCACTTCCTGAATATCAATGAACACTTCGCGATTGGTCCGCTTCTGCACTTCGCCCTTCAGCTTGTCAATCTCAGCGCCTTTGCGTCCAATGATGATTCCCGGACGCGCCGTCTTGATGATGACCCGCAGCTTGTTGCCGGGACGCTCCACTTCAATCGAGCTGACGCCCGCCGACTTCAGCTTGTCGCGCAGCTCCGCCTTCAGCTTGACGTCTTCAAGCAACAGCTTGTCGTAGTCGCGCTCCACGAACCAGCGTGACTTCCAGGGCTTGGTGTAGCCCAATCTAAATCCGTATGGGTGAACCTTCTGTCCCATCGTTTCTCCTCAAACTTCCTTGAAACTTTCAGTCTCGAAAACTATTTCGCGGCGGCCTTTTTCTTGCCCTTGCCGACGGACTTCTTTTTCGCCACAGCCCGCTTCTTTTTCACGGGCGCCTTTGCCGCTCCCGCTGATCCTTCCACGGTATTGGCCAGTGAATCGCGGTTGTCCTTGCCGCGCTCGGCCAGCACCAGCTCAATGTGCGCGATGCGCCGCACATAGCGGAAGGCGCGGCCCATGGGAGCAGGACGGATACGCTTCATGCGCGGACCATCGTTGGCCACCGCATTTTTGACGTAGAGGCTATCCACATCCACGTCGAGGCCTTTTTCCGTGCTCACGTAGTTGGCGTTTTCAATCGCCGAACGCAGCAGCTTCTCCACCGTCGGGGCCACGCGCTTCTTGGTAAACATCAGCGTGTTGAGGGCGTCTTCCGCCCGCTTGCCTTTGATCAGGTTCAGCACCAGCCGCGCCTTCTGGGGCGACACGCGCATGAACCGTGCTTGTGCTCGAAATTCCATTTCGTTTCCTTAAGTTTCACGAAAACATCTTTTACAAAAACCGCGTAACTGAATCGCTACACTCTCTCGTCTACGCCTTCGGCGCCGCTGCTCCCGGACCTCCGGGAACTCCCGCCGGCCGTGCCGCAGTTTCGGTCGCCGCCCTCATGGAGTGGCCCTTGAACTGGCGGGTAAAGCTGAACTCGCCGAGCTTGTGGCCGACCATGTTTTCGGTGACGTACACCGGGATAAACTTCCTCCCGTTATGCACCGCGATGGTATGCCCGACAAAGTCCGGCGTGACCGTTGACCGCCGCGACCAGGTACGCAGAACTTTCTTCTCGTTGCGCGAGTTCATTCCCTCAACTCGCTGCTGCAGGTGGCCGTCAACAAAAGGCCCTTTTTTCGTGGAACGCGCCATAAGTTAAGTCCTATTTCTTACCGCGACGGCTCACGATAAACGCGTCCGTGCGCTTGTTGTTGCGTGTCTTATATCCGCGGGTCGGCTGCCCCCACGGCGTGACTGGATGCCTGCCGCCGGAGGTCTTGCCTTCACCGCCGCCATGCGGATGGTCCACCGGGTTCATGACCACGCCACGATTGGTGGGCTTAATACCCAGCCAGCGCGAGCGTCCCGCTTTTCCGATGGTGATATTTTCGTGGTCAGTATTTCCCACCTGGCCAATCGTGGCCATGCAATCATGCGAAACTTTACGCGTCTCACCGGAAGGCAGCTTGACCAGCGCATAGTCGCCCTCTTTCGCAACCAGCTGCGCGGAGCCTCCGGCCGAGCGCACCATCTGCGCGCCCTTGCCCGGTTTCAACTCGATGTTGTGGATGGTCGTGCCTGGAGGAATGTTCTTCAAAGGAAGCGCGTTGCCCACCAGGATGTCGGCCTCGGGGCCACTTACGATTTTTTGTCCGACCTTCAAGCCATCCGGCTGAATAATGTAGCGCTTTTCGCCGTCGGCATAGGCCAGCAGCGCAATGCGCGGCGAGCGGTTCGGGTCGTACTCAATGGAAACCACGGTCGCCGGAATGCCGGTCTTGTCGCGCTTGAAGTCCACGATGCGCAGCTTGCGCTTGTGTCCGCCGCCACGGTGCCAGCTGGTAATGTCGCCGGAGTTGCGGCGGCCGCCGGTCCGCTGCTTGGGCTCGACCAGCTTCTTGTACGGCTTGTTCGTCGTGATGTCGTCGTTGACGATGGTCGTGCGGTAGCGCAGCGTCTGGGTCGTCGGTCTGTAAGTCTTAATTGGCATAAAAACTCTTTAGCTGAAACTCAAATTCGTCTTTGGTCGTTGGCCATTGGTCGTTGGTTAAAATCAAAGGCCAACGACGGTTCTTACAAATTCTGCGCGTACTCCGGCATTTTTTCGCCGGCCTTCAGTCGCACGTAAGCTTTCTTCCAGTCCGGACGGTAGCCGGCGAATTTCCCCCTGCGCCGCTCTTTGCCCGGATAATTCGCCGTGCGAATGGACTGCACTTTCACCTTGAAGATCCCTTGCACCGCTTCTTTGATCTCTGTCTTAGTGGCCTTCGGCGCAACCTGGAAGACCAGCGTGTTCTGGTTTTCCTTGATCGCCAGGCCCTTTTCGGTGATCACTGGCTTGCGAATGATCTGATAAGAAGATTTCATTACGCCACCTCCGCCGCTTTTTCATGACGCGCGCGTTTTCGGGGAGCGCGGCTGGCCTTCTTGCCGCCTTCGCCATCTCCGGCAGACGCCTTGCGCTTGCGCTTGGTAACCGAATTCTGCAATGACACTTGCAACTTTTCCAGCGCCGGCTGCGCGAAGATCGCATGGTTGTAGCGCAGCAGGTGGAAGGGATGCACTTCGTTGCCCCGCACCAGCTCGAGCCCGTCAATATTGCGCGCGCTGAGTTCCAGATTGCGGTTGGCGTTGCTGGCTTCCTCAATCAGGACCACGGTGCTATTGACTTTCAGCTTGTCGAGCGCGCCGCGGAATTCTTTGGTCTTTGGTTCTTTGACATCAAACGCGTTGACCACGATCAGTTTGCCGTCAGCAAACTTCGCCGCGAGCGCCGAGCGCAATGCGCCCAAAAGCTTCTTGCGCGGGAAAGTGAAATCGTAGGAGCGAGGTTGCGGTCCATGCACCGTGCCGCCATGCCGCCACAGTGGCGAGCGGATGGAGCCGACGCGGGCCCGGCCCGTGCCCTTCTGCTTCCAAAGTTTTTTGCCGGCGCCGGAAACCAGCTTCTTGTTCTTGGTAGCATGAGTGCCGGCGCGCTGGGCGGCGCGATAGTGGTTCACCGCTTCCCAGAGCAGGTCTTCATTGACCGCGCCGAAGATTTCATCGGCGAGTTCGAAGGTTCCGACCTTCGCTCCACTCAAATTATGTATGTCAATCGTCGCCATATATTTCCGTGTGGCGCGGACACTCTTGTCCGCGTTCTTTAAAAATTAGCCCTTCGCCACTTAACCCTTCTTAGCCGCGCGCTTCGCCGCCTTCAAAGGATCCACTGTTGCCGATCCCGCAAATCCACGGCGCTCGCGCGGCGGATGCTTGGCCTTCATAATCACCAGATAGCCGCCATTCGGACCGGGCACACTGCCTTCGACCACCAGCAGATTTTCGTCCTTGTCCACGCCCAGAATCCGCAGGTTGCGCGTGGTCACCCGCGCATTGCCCATATGCCCCGACATGCGCATGCCTTTAAAAACGCGGGAAGGAAATGCGGAAGACCCGATCGAACCAGTGATCTGAAACATCGAACCGTGAGACTTGGGGCCGCCGGCAAAATTGTGGCGCTTCACCACGCCCTGAAAACCTTTGCCCTTGCTGGTCCCGACAATGTCCACAAATCGTTCGCCTTCAAAAATGTCCACCAGGATGCGCGTTCCGGCCTTCACGCCGTCGCCGTTACCCTCGCCCGGGGCTTCAACTTCCACGGGAACTTCGCGCACAAAGCGCACCGGCGGCAGGTTGTTCTTGCCCAAGTGTCCGCGCATCGGCTTAGTTAGCTTGGACTCCTTCATGAACTCCACCAGCCCCAGCTGCGCGGAAACGTATTTATCTTTGGTTTCCGTCTTATGCTGCGTAATCACGCAGGGGCCAGCCTGCAACACGGTTGCCGGACGCACATCGCCCTTCGAATCGAAGAGTTGCGTCATACCGACTTTTTTGCCCAGAATTCCCGCTACTTTTGCCATGTCTTTTCTTTTTCCGTTTCTGCCAGCTTGGCTTGTCAGCTATTGGCTGGGGATCCTTCGCTCCGCTCAGGATGATCGCTGCGGACTCCCGCTGCGCCCAGGCCCGCAGAACGCGATCTATTTGTGCTCTTTCCCGAATGCCTTGATCTCTACGTCCACACCCGCGGGAAGGTCGAGCTTCATCAGCGCGTCCACTGTTTGTGGCGTCGGATCGAGAATGTCGAGTAACCGCTTGTGCGTGCGGATCTCAAACTGCTCGCGCGATTTCTTGTCCACGTGCGGCGAACGCAGTACCGTGTACTTGTTCTTCATCGTGGGCAGTGGAATCGGCCCCGCGATCTGCGCTCCCGTGCGCCGCGCGGTTTCGACAATCTCACCCGTCGATTGATCGAGGATGCGGTAGTCGTAAGCCTTCAACCGAATGCGAATTTTCTCGTTTCCTATCACTTTTCTTTTTCCTTGCCCCTTCCGGCTTCTCCGGAAGGAAAGAACATGCGGAATGCCGCAATCCGCGATTTTCCCTATTTAATAATCTCCGCGATCGTTCCCGCGCCGACCGTATGCCCGCCTTCGCGGATGGCGAAGCGCAGGCCCTTCTCCATCGCTACCGGCGTGATCAGTTCAATCTCCAGACTTACATTGTCTCCCGGCATCACCATCTCCGTGCCCGCAGGAAGTTCCGCCACGCCCGTCACATCCGTCGTTCGCAGATAAAATTGCGGACGGTATCCCTTGAAGAAGGGCGTATGCCGTCCTCCTTCTTCTTTGGTCAGGATGTAAACTTCCGCCTTGAACTTGGTATGCGGCGTAATGGAACCGCCCTTGGCCAATACCATGCCGCGTTCGACATCTTCCTTCGCAATGCCGCGTAGAAGAAGTCCCGCGTTGTCGCCCGCCAGGCCTTCGTCCAACTGCTTCTTGAACATTTCCACGCCGGTGACAACCGTCTTGCGCGTGTCGCGGAAGCCGACGATTTCCACTTCCTCGCCCACCTTCACCTTGCCACGTTCAATTCTTCCAGTCACAACCGTGCCGCGCCCTGAGATCGAGAAGATATCTTCAATCGGCATCAGGAAGGGCTTGTCCAGGTCGCGCTGCGGCTGCGGTATGCTCTTGTCCACCGCCTCCATCAACTCGTCAACCTGCTTCTCCCACTTGGCTTCGCCATTCAAAGCCCCTAAAGCGGACAAGCGCACCACCGGAACGTCATCGCCCGGAAACTGATACGTCTTCAGCAGTTCTCTGACTTCGAGTTCCACGAGATCAAGCAACTCCGCATCATCCACCGCGTCGCATTTGTTCAGCGCCACAACGATGTAAGGCACGCCTACCTGGCGGGCCAAAAGAACGTGCTCACGCGTCTGCGGCATTGGACCATCGGTCGCCGCTACCACCAGAATCGCGCCATCCATCTGCGCCGCGCCGGTGATCATGTTCTTGATGTAGTCCGCGTGGCCGGGGCAGTCCACGTGCGCGTAGTGACGGTTCGCCGTCTCATACTCCACGTGCGCCGTGGCAATGGTTATGCCGCGGGCTTTTTCTTCCGGAGCATTATCGATCGAATCAAAGCTGCGGAACTGGATCTTCGGGTTGTGCTTCGACAAAACCTTGGTGATCGCCGCCGTCAGCGTTGTCTTCCCGTGGTCAATGTGACCGATCGTCCCTACGTTCACGTGCGGCTTATTACGCTCAAATTTCTCTTTCGCCATTTTTGCTATTCCTCAGGGGCTAAAGCCCCGAACCTGGTTCACCAATTCGGCATGGCTAAAGCCATGCCCTGATACAAATTTATCCGATACAAAACCTACTTCGCCGCGCCTTGCACCCGTGCGATGATTTCCTCCGCGACCGAGCGCGGGGCCTCCTCGTAGCGGGCAAAGTGCATCGAGTATTCCGCGCGGCCCTGCGTGGACGAACGCATGTGCGTCGCGTAGCCAAACATTTCCGCCAGCGGAACGATGGCTTTGATCACCTGCGAACCCGCGCGGTGCTCCATGCCTTCAATGCGTCCGCGACGTGAACTCAGGTCGCCCATGATCGCTCCCGCGTAATCTTCCGGGGTCACAACTTCGACCGCCATCACCGGCTCGAGTAAAACGGGCGACGCCTTGCGCGCGGCTTCTTTGAACGCCATGGAACCGGCGATCTTGAATGCCATTTCGTTCGAATCCACATCGTGATAGCTGCCGTCGTAGAGCGTGGCCTTCACGTCCACCATGGGATATCCGGCGAGGATTCCGCCTTCGAGCGCTTCTTTAATTCCCTGGTCAATCGGCTTGATGAATTCCTTGGGCACCGAACCGCCCACGATGTCGTTGACGAATTCGTAACCGGTTCCCGCAGGTTGCGGATCGAGATAAATCTTGGCGTGTCCGTACTGGCCGCGTCCGCCGGTCTGGCGAATGTATTTGCCTTCCGCCTCCGCGTGCTTGCGAATGGTCTCGCGATAGGCCACCTGCGGCTTGCCGACGTTGGCCTCGACTTTGTACTCGCGCATCATGCGGTCCACGATGATTTCCAAATGCAACTCGCCCATGCCGCTGATGATGGTCTGTCCACTGTCGGGATCGGTGTGGACTTTAAAGGTCGGGTCTTCCTGCGCCAGCTTGGCCAACGCCAGTCCCATTTTTTCCTGGTCGGCTTTTGTCTTGGGCTCAACCGCTACGGAAATGACGGGGACCGCGAAGGTAATGGATTCCAGCGCGATGGGATGATCCTCATCGCAGATGGTGTCTCCGGTAGAAACGTTCTTTAATCCCACTGCCGCGCAAATATCGCCGGCGAGAATTTCGCTGATGTCTTCCCGCTTGTTCGCGTGCATCTTGAGCAAGCGTCCGATGCGCTCGGTCTTGGTGGTGCGGGGATTCAGGACGGAATCACCTGACTTAAGATGCCCCGAGTACACACGGATGAAGATCAACTGGCCAACAAACGGATCAGCCATGATCTTGAACGCCAGCGCGGAAAAAGGTTCTTTGTCGTCGGCCTTGCGGACAATGATTTCATCTTTCTTGTCGGGGTTCGTGCCTTTGGTTTCCGGCGTGTCGAGCGGCGAAGGCAAGTAGTCAACCACCGCGTCGAGCAGCGGTTGCACGCCTTTATTTTTGAACGAAGTACCCACAACCACCGGAAATACTTTCAACGCAATGGTTGATTTACGCAGTGACGCTTTCAGCTCGTCGGCGGAAATCGGCTCGCCTTCAAGGAACTTGTGCAGGATCTCGTCATCATTTTCGGCGATGGTCTCGACCAGTTGCGCGTGGAAGGCTTCCGCCTTTTTCTTCAAATTTTCCGGAATTTCTTCCGTTATGTACTCCGCGCCCATGGTCTCGTCTTTCCAGACGATGGCCTTCATGGCGATCAGGTCCACGACGCCGACAAACTTGGCTTCTTGTCCAATGGGAATCTGGATGGCGATGGGCTTTGCATTCAGGCGCTTGCGGAGGGTGTCAACGGCGTGCTCGAAATCAGCACCCATCTTGTCAATCTTGTTGATGAAACAAATTCTGGGAACTCCGTACTTATCGGCCTGCCGCCAGACTTTTTCCGACTGCGGCTGCACGCCATGCACCGCGTCAAACACGGCGACCGCACCATCGAGCACGCGCAGCGAGCGCTCGACCTCGGCGGTGAAATCCACGTGGCCGGGCGTATCAATAATGTTGATGCGAATGTCGCGCCAGGTACAGGTGGTGGCGGCGGAGGTGATGGTGATGCCGCGCTCCTGCTCCTGCTCCATCCAGTCCATGGTCGCAGTGCCTTCGTGGACCTCTCCGATGCGGTGCGTCCGTCCGGTATAAAACAGGATGCGCTCCGTCGTAGTGGTCTTACCAGCATCAATGTGGGCCATGATGCCGATGTTTCTGCAACGCTCTAATGGAACTGTTCTGGGCACGACTCTTCTACTTTCCGGGACTCAAAATTCTGTCTCTAAACCAAAAATCCTACCACCGGTAATGCGCGAAAGCCTTATTGGCTTCCGCCATGCGGTGCACGTCTTCTTTTTTCTTGATGGCCGCGCCCTTGCCGTTGGCGGCGTCGAGCAATTCATTCGACAGCTTGTCAATCATGCCCCTCTCGCCGCGTCCGCGGGAGTAGGTGACCAGCCAGCGGATCGCCAGCGAAGTGCGGCGGTCGGCATTGACTTCGATCGGCACCTGATAGTTCGCGCCGCCCACGCGCCGGGTCTTCACTTCCAGCAGCGGCTTGGCGTTTTCGACGGCCTTCTTGAACAGCTTCAGGCCTTCGTCTCCGCCCTTCTGCTCGAGGTTCTTGACCGCCGTGTAGAAAATATTTTCCGCAGTGCTCTTCTTGCCCTGCCACATCATGGAGTTGATGAACTTCGTCACCAGGTCTGACTGATAGACGGCATCCGGCTCCACGGTCCGCTTCGCGATATAACCTTTTCTTGGCATACGTTTAAGCCTTGGGGCGCTTCGCGCCGTATTTCGAGCGGCCCTGCTTACGGTTGGCCACTCCTACTGAATCCAATGTGCCGCGGATTACGTGATACCGCACTCCGGGAAGGTCCTTCACGCGGCCTCCGCGGATGAGCACAATCGAGTGCTCCTGCAAGTTATGGCCGACACCAGGGATGTAGGTGGTGACTTCAATCCCGTTGGTCAGGCGCACGCGGGCGACTTTGCGCAGCGCCGAGTTCGGCTTTTTAGGCGTCTGGGTGTAAACACGGGTGCAGACGCCGCGCTTCTGCGGACATCCCTGCAACGCAGGACTCGCCGTCTTGTAACGGGGCCGCTTACGGCCATCACGCACTAATTGATTGAAGGTAGGCATGTTTACAGTACCGCTCCTTCAGCCGCGCAATTTTCGCCGCACGTTTATGCACACGGCAAAACCACACATGCTGTCTCATCCCTGATTCTCAGGGGCTGGAGGGCCCAGGGGCCAACCATGATTTCCGCCGCAACCGCGCAGCGGAAGATTTCGGTTAACTTTCGGACTGCTGACGACGGTGGCGCCAAGCCTGAAACATCCAGAGGCGCTCCGTTTCGCCCGCCCGACCCGGCATATCCTTCCACGATCTCCGCACACAAACGCGAAGCTCAATAGGACGGAAGGGAATCGCAGGGTACTTTCAGCGAGGAAGCCTTCGGAACCACTAGCTGGAACTACATGCTCCGAAAACTTATATTACATCTTAACCAATCAGCTGCGTTCTTTGGGGGCATTACGCTCAAACCGCCGCGCAAACAACTTCCACCACGTACAGGCCAGCCAGGATGAACTCGCGGAACCTTTCAAATATAGCAATACATTTTCACGAACGTCAACCCCATTATGGCGCATCGAACCATTGAGAATCGTTCAGCATACAAGTTTTGAGTTCTATACAGTAGAGATGCTCGCAGGATCCCTCGGCTTGGCTCGGAATTTCGCCAGCAGGCTCAGTTACGGGATCCTTCGTTCGCAAAGTGCGCGAACTCAGGATTTCGCCAGCAGGCTCCCGCTTCGCTCACGCCTGCTAGACGGCTCAACTTGCTCAGAATGCAGAATTACCACTACACTGGCTGTTTTCGATCTGAAGTTATCTCGCCCACGACTATTAAGACTGGGCGGGGAGGTTCAATGGGTAGGTTGCGTTTCCATGCTTTGGCAATTGCGGTTTATTGCTTGATTTTTGGGCTCTCTGCCTGTGGCGGAGGGAATGCCGGGAATCAGGTGGTGGCGAATCCAACACCAGCCATCATTTTGTTGGCTCCTTCCCCCAAGACTTCGCTGGAGTTAGGCAAGACAGTCGTTTTTTCTACGATCCCTGAGGATGCGAGCGGAGCGGCAATCACCACTCCAGTACAGTTCGTTTCCAGCAATAGTGCTGTGGTTACGGTGGCCAGCAGCGGCCTGGCATGCGCTGGCACATGGAATTCATTGAGCAATCCTCAGATTTGTACTCCGGGACAGACCGGAGTGGCGCAGATTACCGCGGTCGCCCAAGGAGTAAGCAGCCCTTCCACTACCGTTTACGTGCACCAACACGTGGACAAAGTTGTGATCAGCGCGGCCCCTTCGCAAAACCCGCTGGTTGCCAACTGCATTTCCAAGGGGCACACATTTATTTTCCAGGCGAACGGATTCAGCCAGGGAACTGACATCACTTCCAGTCTCGGCCCTTTTTTGTGGAGCGCCGCGAATGCCTCCGTGGTTGATCTCTCCACAACTGCTCCCGGCCTGGCTTTAAATCAGGCGCAGGCGACCGCAAGCACAATTGGGTTGACCACGATTTCCGCCAGCGCGGCATCCACCAACAGCATTGCTACGCCGGTCACGGTTTGCCCCGTAGCATCCATTTCGCTCACCGCCAATGGCAGCAGCAACACCGACCTGACAGTACCCCAGGGCACATCCATTTCCGCCATTGCCACAACCATGGATACAGCCGGGAACAACATCACCGGCGTGCCGCTCACCTGGAGTTCATCGAACGCGTCCAGCGTGAACGCCACGGGGTTAAACAACACAGCAACAATCGGAACGCCGCTGCCAGGAGGGGGAACGGTCATTGCCTCCTGCACTCCACCTAGTTGCAATGCGGGCTTTCAACCCAGCCAGCCGGTCTATCCGGCAAACGTCATTAGAGTGGTCACGGGCCAAACGAGCACGACGCCGAGCCACACGGTTTTGGTGACGAGCGATGGATGCGCCAACTTGCCCGGTTGTGTCAGCACGATTGTGGCGATCAACACCTCGGGCGGCGCTTCTTCACCGGCGAACACCGCGAATACTGCGGCGAACTTAACGGCCACTCCCAATTCACTGGTCGTTCCTCTGGGAACTACCACCGGCTCGGCATTTCTGGGCACTGATTTTTCGCAGCAGAGCACCAAAGGCCTGATGGTGCTTGCGTCTGCCGGAGGGGTCACACAGTTTCCTTCCGCGCCGGGGAAGGTGCTGGCGGTCTCGCCGAATGGAAATCTGGTGATCGTCTCCGACACGGCGGATGCCGTGAATCAGGTCTATTTGTTCAATGTCTTGGCAAATACCAGCACGCCTTTTTCCATCGTCGGGGCCACTGCCGCCGCGTTTTCTCCGGATAGCCTCAAAGCTTTTGTGGTGGCTGGGAGCAACTTATACATAATCTCGACGCAGGATGCGTTGCAGATTGTTCCCTTAGGAGCGGCGGCGAATGGAGTCGCATTTCTGCCTGAGGGTGGATTTGCGTATATCGCCACCGGCGCTTCGGTCACGCCTTGGCTAACTTGCTCGGGTGCGTCTGTGCCCGCGCAGACGGTAACGACCTCGGCAGCTTCGCAGTTCCTTCAGCCGCTGAATCTGGCGCAAGAGGTGCAAAGGGTTCCCAGCACCTTAGGCTTTGATCAGATACAAAATCTGGTGGCGGTGGATTCTCCGGGAATTGATTTGATCGCCTCGCAGGTAAATGTTCCCTCGCTTATGGCATCTTGCCCATTGGACGTGGTCAGCAATCCGGGGGCGGCGACGTTCTCGGGATTTTTCAACCTGGGCCGAGGCAGCTTTGTTCCCAAGCAACTTTTAGTTTCCTCGGATGGGAGCAAGGTTTACATCGTTACCAGTAATCTTTCAGTGATCCTGACATTTGATTTGACCACGCATGCATCTTCCGCGATTGCTTTGTCAGGAGGCGCAACTCCGCTGGCGGCCGCGCTTACACCGGATGGTGGACTGCTTTATGTGGGCGCGAGCGATGACCAGGTACATGCGATTGACACAAACGCCGGAGTGGATATCCAACAGGTCACATTCCAGCGGAATTTGTGCCTGGATTCGGTGGGCAATCCGCTGCCCACGGTGTGCTTACCCGACATCATCGCAGTCAGGCCGTAGCGCTTGTTGGGTAGGGAGTTCTGATCCGCAGCAGCGTCTATTGCGTTAGGGAGCCGACCATCATCCCATCTTCCACGTGCTTTATTGTCGCGGAAATCCAGCGATTAGCGGGATGGCTACCCTCGAGGCGGAGCTTGAGATAATTGTCGGTAAGGGACTCGGTGTGATTATCGTCGTGCCCATTGAGGGTGATGGCGGCGACGGGGCTACCGAGAAACTTCCGCATGAACGCCAGCTTTTTTCCCCCGGCCAACTCACGCAGAATTCGATTGCGTTCGCGGGCCACCGCGGCTGGGACCTGGTTCGGCAGGACGGCAGCGGCCGTGCCGGGGCGAGCGGAATAGGTGAACACGTGCAAATAGGTAAAAGGCAAGTCCTCCACCATGCGGCGAGTTTCGGAAAACTCGGCTTCGCTTTCTCCGGGGAATCCAACCATGACGTCGGCGCCAATCGCCGCTGTAGGCATAGCGGCGCGGATTTTTTCGATCTTCTCGCGATAGTGCCAGGGGCGATATTTGCGGTGCATACGGCGCAATACGGTGTCACTGCCTGACTGCATGGGCACGTGCGCGTGTTTGGCGATGCGCGGAGATGACGCCATTAGATGGATAAGTTCGTCCGACCAATCCATTGGCTCGACTGACGAGATGCGCAGTTTTTCGAGCGGTGTCTCTTCGAGGATCGAGCGGACCAGGTCTTCAAACTTGTCTTGAGATGAGTTCCGCGAGAGATCGCCCGACGCTCGTCGCTCCATTGGTTGGTAAAAATCACCCATCTGCGCAAGATCGCGGCCCCATCGGCCAAGGTTGATTCCCGAGATCACGACTTCGCGGTATCCCGCGTTTACCAATGCATTCACTTCCTCGAGTATCCGATCTCTAGGTAATGACCGGCTGTTGCCTCGCACTGAAGGAATGACGCAGAAAGAACAACGGTTGCCACATCCGTCCTGCACTTTCAGATTAGGGCGAGTGCGTTCGTTCGCCGCTTCAAAAACGGGAGCGGCGAGAAGTTCCGTGTGGGCAAAGATATCGGAGACAAAAATCTGGTCGCCGGATTTTTGGTCCGCGGATGTGAGGGTAGAGATTGGAAGGAAGGACGGATTCAATGCCGCAGCGCGCTGGGGAAAAGCCGCAGCTCGCTCCATTTCAGGCAAGCGGGGTGGCGGATCGGGCGTTACAAGTTCCGCGAGCCGATGCTTGTGCGAATTCCCGATGACTAGGGCGACTCCGGGAAGCGCAGCAATTTCCTCCGGAGCCCGTTGCGCGTAGCACCCGGTGACGACGATCTGAGCATTGGGGTTTTTCCGGTGCACCCGGCGAATGGCGGCGCGCGCATCCTGATCGGCGGCGGCCGTGACGGTGCAGGTGTTCAAGACAACAAATTCCGCTTCCGTAGAAACATCGGCGCGAACGAAGCCTCGCTCCTGAAACTGGCGCTCAATGGCCGCACCGTCTGCCTGGGTCGCGCGGCATCCGAAATTCTCGACGTAGAAGGTGGAAACAGTCTTCATCAAGGTATTGATTTGTAACTGGTAGTTCTGGTCGCAGTTTCCATACTACATACTAATAGGACGCGGTTTTGTTTGCATTGCGAGGTTCAGAGAAATTCAGAGGTACGTGAGCAGCAGCGAATGCCCGCTTTGTTCTGATTTCGAATGATCGTAAACAAGCGCTTATGACTTTCGTAACCCGCGAACGCCCTTCGTTCGTTGCTGGAGGTTACCACGCACCCTAAAATCGGAAGTCGGGCTACTCCGCCTGCCAGTTCCCATGGAAACAAAGCGCATAGATCGGGCCGAGATCGCAAAACATTTGGAACGAGCGGAAAAGCTGCTGCAAAAAGGCAAGCCCGCCGACGCGCTTAATGAGTATTTGCAGGCACTTGCGGGCGACCCAGACAATGACACCATACGGCAGATGGCAGCCGATCTTTGCCTTTCGTTGCAACGGACGCCTGAGGCCGTGCGCTTTTTGGGCGAACTCTTCGAGCACCAAATGGCTGCCGGGGACGCCACCCACGCCAGCATCACCTATAAAAAACTCGCACGATTTGTAAATCCCACCTGGGAGCAGAAGGTGCGATTCGGCGAGCTGCTGGAAAATTCCAACCGCAAGCTGGCGCTTGAGACCTACGAGAACGCGCTCGACGAACTGGCGCAGCAAAACAGGAAGCCAGACGCGCTCGGGGTAATGCGCAAAATCACTGATTTAGACACCAGCGAAGCAAACCTGGTACGTCTGGGAGAACTGTGCTCGGAAGTTGGCGAAAGCCAGGCGGCCGCGGCGGCTTTCCAGAAAGTCGCGGAACTCACGAAAGCTTCGGGAGGCAATCCGGCGCCGTGGATTGAACGGGCTTACACGGAAGATTCCAGCGATTTGAATGTCGCGCTGGAGTATGGCCGGAGTCTGCTGGACCAAGGGCAAGTTGGCGCGGCGATATTCGTTTTAGAAGCTCACGTACAGGCGGGCGGCGCTCCGCCCGAAATTAATGACGTGTACGCTAAAGCACTGCTGGCGGCGAACCGGCTGGCGGAAGCGGAGCCTCTGCTATGGCAACTGTTCGAACAGAATCCTTCGCGAGTGAATGAGATCTCGGATTTGATTGGACTGCTTCTCGAAGGCGAACAGGACTCGCAGGCTGTCGCGCTGGCGCGCAAACTGGAACAGTTCCAACGCCGGCGAGGAGAGCGGCGCAGTTTTCTGGCCATGATGCAGGACCTCTCCAACAAACATCGGGCCACGCCGGAAATGCTCGAGTTCATGAGCGAGCTTTTCAACGGCTCAAACCGGGAATCGGATTATTGCCAGACGCTGCTCAAGCTCTTCGATTTGCATTATGAGTCGGGGAATTTCGAGAAGGCGGGAGAATCCCTGGACCGCGCGGCGGAGGTAGATCCCTACGAGAACGGCCATCAGAAAAGATTGGAATCGCTGCGGGGAAAAATTGATGACGGCCGCTATAAGGAAATCGCGGCGCGTTTCTCCAACGCCAGCACAGTACGCGAGGAGCCCACGAAATCGGGAGAGCCGATGCTGGGCGGCGCGGCATTGCAGGATCTCATTTTGCAGGCAGAAATTCTGGTGCAGTACGGGATGCGGTCAAAAGCCATTGAACGGTTGCAGCGCATTCAGGAGCTGTTTCCCGGCGAGGAAGAAAAGAACCAGGACTTGCAACGGCTGTATTTGTCAGCCGGGTTGAATCCGAAGACTTCAAGCGCGGCGCCGCCTGCGCCGAAGAGCGTGGCGCCGCCGGTAGCGACAGCCGCAACTCAAGCAACGGAAGCTGCTGATGTAAGCAGCTTGACGCGTGTGTCGGAGATTACACGCAAGCTGTACCGGCAAAACAATGCGGACGCGGTCATGACCGCGGCGGTCAATGAAATTGGCGGCGAGTGGAAAGTGAGCCGGTGCATTGTGGCCATGCGCAAGCCCGGACAAAGCACCACCAGCACGAAAGAATTTTGCGCCGAGGGAACCAAAGCCTTTGAGCCCGCCGCCCTGGCGAAGGTAGTTGCCACGGCGCAGGACGTGGCCATACAACGCGGCACGCTGACCTTGACCGACGCACTCACCGCGCAGGAGTTGCAGCCGGTGCGCGAAATCGCGGCGCTCATGAATCTGGGTTCCGTGCTGGCTTTGCCGCTGACCGACGGACAAGACCATCTGGGATTGCTCCTGCTCGCTCACAACACCACGCGGGGATGGCGATCGAGCGACATTGTTGTCCTCAAGACGATTGCGGAACAGATTGTCATTGCCTTGAACAATGCCGGCTTGCGGCGCTTGGTGAAAAACCTTTCGGTGACGGACGAGAACTCAGGCTTGCTGAAACGCGCTTCTTATCTTGACTTGCTGATGTCAGAAACGCGGCGCTCTACGCAGAACGCCAAGCCGCTGACGGTGATGCTGCTGCAGTTTGGAAAAATCCCCGTGTTGTTAAAGGAGTTCGGGGAAAAAGGCGTGGAAGCCTTTATGGAGCAGATTGGAAAGACATTCGCTTCGAGCATCCGGCAAAACGATCAGGCATTTCGCTACGGGGCGGCATCGGTTGCGCTGGTATTGGGCGAGACCGGGGAAAAAGAAGCTTTCCTGGCCGCCGAAAAACTGCGCAAGTTGATCGAAGAAATCCGCATTCCGGGTAAAGACGTCGCTCTTCCCTTTCACGCCGGAATTGCCGAAGCTGTGGTACGCGCGAACTTCGACGCCGTGGACATCGTCACAGAAGTCATCAATCGGGCAGAAGCGGCGCTCGATTCCGCAATTGCCCAGGGCAATGGAAAAGTCGCGGCCCTGGCGCCTTCCATTGCGAGCGCAGCCGTCGCGTAGCAATGACTCTCATATTCAAAATTTGATTTTGCATCTTGATTGGTCTTTGGCTCTTGGTCGTTGGTCATTGGCCGAATCGCTTTCACTTGCTCCCGTGGCAATTAAGGGCACTACGGGATTCCCCTACGGCTCTTAGAAATAAGATTTCCTGTGAGCAGCCCAGTGTTTCATTTGTGATTCCAAATGAAACGCATGCTGCGGATTTTCGCGAATTTCGTCCTTGCTCTCGGTGTGGCGCTTCTCATCTCCATGCCAGTCTGTGCCCAGGACACCCAAAGCATAGATCCGTCCATACCAGCACCCGCGATTCAAGACCCGGCAATTCACGAAATTCCTCCCGCGATGAATTTGCTTTCTGCAATCCCGATTTCGCAAGCGGAAAGCGAAGATTCCGCTGGGCAACCGAAACCCGCCGCGCAAAGCCAACAAGCCGCGAATTCCGCATTGCCAAAAGTTGAGACTTTCACCGGAACGGTGGCGAAAGGCCACGATGGTTATTTTCTTCAAGGGCCGGATGGTTCATCGTATCGATTGGATGATGGGAATAAAGCGGGGCCATATGATGGCCGCAAAGTCCAGATCGTAGGCCGGCTTGAGTTGGACACAAACCTGATCCACATTGACCGAATCCAGCCCACACCCTAAAGCGCGGGCCACAGATCCAGCAGGAAACCTAATCTATAATTCTGGAATGGCCACCACGCCGGAAGTTTCCGTAGCGGTCCGTGAAAAATACGAGCCGGTCATCGGGCTCGAAGTGCACGTCCAACTGCTGACCGAAAGCAAGATTTTCTGTTCGTGTTCCACAAAATTCGGTGCACCGCCGAATACGAATGTTTGCCCGGTGTGTCTGGGACTTCCAGGGGCGTTGCCGGTGTTGAATCGCAGAGCGGTGGAATTCGCGGTGCTGGCGGCCATGGCGTTGAAATGCCGCGTCAATGAGACTTCCATTTTCGCCCGCAAAAATTATTTTTATCCTGATCTTCCCAAGGGCTACCAGATTTCTCAGTTCGATAAGCCGATCGCGGAGTTCGGGGAGATTGAAATCCCGGTCGCGGGTGGAATAAAAACAAAAAAAATTGGAATTACCCGGCTGCACATGGAAGAAGACGCTGGCAAAAGCTTGCATGACGGCTTCCCCGACGCGCTCGACAAGACCGGCATTGACCTGAACCGCAGCGGCACGCCGCTCATCGAGATTGTCAGCGAGCCGGAAATCGCCTCACCCGATGAGGCCTATGAATATCTCACGCGCCTCAAGGAGATCATCCTTTACACCGGAGTCAGTGATTGCAATATGGAAGAGGGCTCACTGCGCTGCGACGCGAACGTGAGCGTGCGGCCGCGAGGGCAAAAACAGTTGGGGACCAAGGCGGAGATTAAGAACGTAAATTCTTTCCGGTTCATCCGTGAAGCGTTGATCTACGAAATTGGCCGCCAGATTGACGTGGTGGAATCGGGCGGAAAAATCACGCAGGAGACGCGCCTTTACAACGCCGGCGAGGGCAAGACCTACAGCATGCGCTCCAAAGAGCAGGCGCACGATTACCGGTATTTTCCGGAGCCTGATCTTTTGCCGCTGGTGGTGGACGAAAAATGGCAAGTACGAATTGCCGAAACGTTGCCGGAGCTTCCAGAATCACGGCGCAAGCGCATGGTCGCCGACTACGGCATTACCGAATATGACGCGCAAATTCTTACCGCGAGCAAGGCACTTGCCGACCAGTTCGAGGCGGCCGCGAAGGCGGCAAAAAATCCCAAGCGTGTGGCCAACCTGGTGCAAAGCGAATTGGCGGGACGGCTGAAAGCAAAAGCGCTGGAGATCGAGCAATCGCCAATTTCCATGCAGGGCGTTGCCATGTCGGCGGATTTAGTGGAAAGCGGCGCGATCTCCGGAAAGATGCTGAAGGACCTCTACGATCTTTGCTTTCAGCGCGAAAAGGACTTCCCTGCTGTTTATGAAGAGGAAGGGCGGCCGCGGCAGTCCACGGACACGTCCGCGCTGGAAAAGATCGCCGACGAACTTATCGCGGCCAATCCCAAGCAGGTGGAACAGTACCGCGCGGGCAAGAAGACGGTAATTGGTTTCTTTGTCGGCCAGTTAATGAAGGCTTCCAAAGGGCAGGGGAATCCCAGGCTGATTAATGAGTTGCTGGAGAAGAAGCTGGAAGGCTGAAGGTATAAAGCGCCGGTGCTTCGGCGCCAAGCGCCTGTCCAACTAGCTGCAATTTCGCAGAAGACCTTTCATTACTTTGGTAAATTGCGCGTCCGCGCAGCAAACCTGAGAATTGCGGGATGAAAATAACACTTCTCATTTGCGCGCTCGGCATGTGCTCGGTCGCTGTAGCTCAGAACAAGCCGCGCGTGTTCGTAAGCGGCAAAGGCACGGAAAATGTCTCCACCAACGCTAGTGGGGGCGGCAATCGCTGGTTTCGTACCGGCCGCGCCGACAGCACCATTGGGGCGCATGACGAAAGCATGGAAGTAACCAAGGACCTCCAGAAGAATTGTGCTGGAGTCATTATCACAATTAATCAGACGGCTGCTGATTACACCGTTATGCTTGACAGAGAATCGAAGCAAAATCGCGGATTGCTTCGCTCCAACAGCCAAATCCAGGTCGCGAATCGCATGGGAGATGTGCTCGGAGCAAATGCCACGCACACAGTCTCCAACGCCACGAAAGACGCCTGTCAGTTGATTCTGGCGGACTGGGCACAGAATGGGAAGATCGTGCCTCCAGCTCCAGCGGCGCAGCCCATTCCAGCACAACCTCAGCCTCAGCCCACGAGCCAACCCGTCGCGCCCGTTTCGTCACAATCGATGGTCGCGCCAGTTCCGGTGCAAAATGCGGAGATAAAGGGTTCTACGTTGATTCCTCCGTCATCAGATGTATCAAGTGTTGACGGAGACCAGACGTCCCTGGGAGACGCAGCGCGAGCAGCACGCGCCGCCAAACAGCAATAACCGATTGTTTCGGCAGCACACGGTTGAAATCGTTTCTGTACAGTTCCGGGCGGTGTAAGCGCCGCCGCTCTCCTCGCAAACTCATCTTGCAAACACACCTGTAATCTCCATCCAGTAACCACTGCCTCTGTGCCTTTCGTCACCTGAATTCCCAACCATCGCCATATACCATTGAAGCTGCTGCCGGAGGTGTCTGTGAAGAACTGGAAGATTGACCGCATCATCAGTGTTGCGACGCTAGTGGTCGCGTTCGCGGCACTCATATTGGTGCTGAGAAAGCCAGCGGCGGTTGCGCCCACGCAAACATCCTCTTCGGCATTTTCCAATAGCCAGCCTTCCTCCGGCCAGCTTCCTCAAGCCGGACGATCATCGCAGCCCAACGCCGGGACTTCTACCGATTTGCAGAACTCACAGGCAGTACAACAAGCTGGAGCGCCACAACCCTCGGGATTCAGCACAACGCAAAGAGCTTCTCAAAAAGTTCAGTCTCAGCAGGCCCAGCAAAATCAACCTCAGCAAAACCAATCCCAACAACAAGGCACGCAGATTTCACCGGAGGAACTGAGCGCTGCGATCGCCCAGGCGGCCGGCGCAATTCCCGGTTCAGCCGGGGGGCAACTTTCGCCGAACAGCGATCTCGGTTCCATGCCAGCGATTAAAGACCAGCAGGTCAGCTTTGACGGCGACGTGGTCCACGGGAAATTTCTTACAACCATCGCGGGCAAAGATGTCTGGATCACAATCTCCGGGCACATTGGCGATAAGGACGGATATGCGACCTTTGACCCCACCGAGTTCAAGGTCGGGGACGTTGATGTTCCAGTATCACTGGTGAATGGGCCGCTGCAAAGGGAATTGGCAGCACAGCGCGACAAGATGAAGCTGCCTAATTAGGATATCTTGCTCCGTGCGCTAAGACCATCGCGCTACTGTGGCGTGCTCTTGTATAGCTGGTAGAGTTGGTCTCCGATCACGCGGTAGATCGAGTAGGAGCGACCTTCATCGGAGGTCTCGCGGAAAAGCAGCTCACCGCGCCCGTCGCCATCGGCATCCACGACATCAATCAAATCCATTCGCGGAATAACATCCAAATGTTTTTCGTCGGTTATGTTGGCAAGCGCGTCGTGCAGTTCTCCGTATAAATCCTGCCGGGCAACGATTGTGATCTGCTGCGGCTCGGGAAGGCCAGCGACTTGAGCGGTCGCTTGCAAGACCATAAGCGCCTGGTTGCTGCTCGAAAGATCGAAGACCTGCAACTTTACATTTTGAAAAGTTGGTTCCGGCAAGTGCGCCGTGGATTTACTTTTCGCAGAAACGCGGGTCGTGTGATGAGCGGGTTCCTCGGGCAATTTCTGCTTCATCTTCGCGTGGACCAACTGTGTCGCCTGCGCCAGCAGCTTCTTACGAAATTGGTCGGCTTCTCCGTGTTTTAAGGGGAAAGCGTAGGAGCTTGGCTCGGGACCTGAAGCATCCGAGATAGCGGGAATTTCCTGGACGGAATCCGGAACAGACGGCCCTTCCGATGTTGAAGAAGATTTTTGACTGGAAGGCGCGGCTCCGTGCTTGGCGGAAGCGGCGGTCTTTGGATTCGAGCCTGCATTCGACGCTGAACTTGACGCGCGAGCTTGAGTCTTTCGCGATGCAGACGGTTTTCCGCGCGCAAGCTGCGGACGGTTTGGGTCATCTTCATCGGAGACTTCCGAAGGATCAGGCGTAACCGGCACCGGCGCGGCCGCTGGGGCCGGAGGTGCAGCAGGAGCCTCCGCTTTGGCTGAAGTTGACGTTGCAGGAGCGGGCGTCGCTGGCGTCGTTTGCGCTGGCTTCGATTCCGAAGGCGCTGGTGGCACGGGCGCGGATTTCGAGGCCGTAGGTGCAGAGCTTTGTGACGGTGCCGGTGCTGCTGGCGGAGGGGCATTGGTCTTGGGTGCTTCGGCGGCGGGAGACGACGGCTTGCCTTCAGGCGAACGGCGCAACAACTTCGGAGGGCCGGAATCCGGATCGGACAATGTGGGCGGTTTCTCCGCTGCCGCTACCCGCTTTTTCTTTGCCGCTGCGGCAGCCGCAACCTCGGCGGAATCCTGCCACTTGCCTCTTCCAGTCCAATAAATCCCGGTTTGCGCAGCGGTCGTTATGGTGAACAGCCCCTGAGAAACTCCGGTTTGCACCGCTTCGTACACCGTGCCTGAATCAAGCGCCATGGGCACGGGATTGGCTTTGTACGCACTCGCGTCGAAGAAGTCGTCTCCGATCATGATAGCCACCGGCACCAGATGGCCAGTCCCGTTGGGCGAAAGTTCTAGAATCGCCAGGGCGCGCGGGCCCGCGTCCCGCTTTTGGCTGTTGGATGGCGCTGCGGAAAATTGTGCCAGCGAAAGTTGCGCTGAGGTCAATAAAACGACCGTGAAGATGACGAACCTGCGCGTCATGCTATATAACCGTCGGTATAACGAATCGAAGCGAGGAGACACGGCCATGGACATTAATGATAAAGCCCCTGAGTTCACTTTACCCGACCAGAATGGTGAAGAAATCGCGCTGAAAGCTTATCGGGGGAAATATGTCGTGCTCTTTTTCTATCCCCGCGCCGACACTCCCGGCTGCACGATCGAGGCCTGCGAATTTCGCGACTCTTATAAGCAGATTCAGAAAACCGGCGCCGTGTTGCTAGGAATCTCGCCGGACACTTCCAAAGCCCAGAAAAAATTCGAGGAGAAGTTCAGCCTTCCATTCCCTTTGCTAGCCGACGCCGACAAAAGGATCTGCAATGCCTTTGACGTGATCGTGGACAAGAACATGTATGGCAAAAAGGTGAAAGGCGTGGCGCGGACAACATTTGTAATTGGCCCCGACGGAAAGATTGTTCACGTCTTCCGCAAAGTGAAGCCGGAAGGCCATTCCGGGGAAGTACTGGAGTATCTGAAGACGGCCATGAAAGGCGCGGCGTAGTTGCTTATGTAGCGCCGGGTCTCGGACCCGGCGACGCCGTACCGAAGATCCGGCGCTACACATTCGTTCGCAATTATCCCGATGAATTCCGCAACCAAGACTTCTACATTGCAGCTCCCTGCCGCGGCGCTTTCGCGACGCTCGCCGGGTCAAAGACCCGGCGCTACACGTTACGAACCCCTTACGCGCAGCTTCTTCAATCGCGATCCGCGCGTGGTTAGCCCTGAATTATTGGGGAAGGTTCTGGTTCGTAAAGAAGGCCGGAAACTTCTTGTCGGGCGGATCGTGGAAGTGGAAGCTTACCTCGGAGCCGATGATCCCGCCGCTCATTCATACGCGGGACGCACCGCACGCAATGCCGTCCTGTTCGGCCCTCCCGGCTATGTGTATGTCTATTTCATTTATGGCAATCATTACTGCCTGAATGTTTCCTGCCTGCCCGACGGCACGGCGGGAGGGATTTTGTTTCGCGCGGTGGAACCGCTGCTGGGAATCGAAGAGATGGCGTTGGCTCGGGATGTCGAAGTAAAGAGTCCCCGCGACCTGCCCAAATTGACGAGCGGCCCTGGCCGATTGGCGGAGGCCTTCGGAATTACCCGAATAAGAGACAACGGAAAGGATTTCACCAGCCGGAAGTCGGATTTGCTGATTGCGGACGATGGATTTCCTGCGCCGAAGGTACAAATCACAAATCGCATTGGAATCACGAAGGCTGTGGACCATCCGCTCCGTTTTATTGTTGCGGGAAGCCCATTTGTCTCGGGGAAAAAGATTCTGAATTCAGTTGGAGCTTAATTAGTAGTTCGCAGCGTGATGTTGTCGATAAGCCGCGTTGTTCCTACATAAGCCGCGATGGCAACTAATGCTTCTCCGTTGATTGCCGGTAACGCATCGAGCGCTTCCCTACTAACGATTTCCAGATAGTCCAACCTTGCGCCGGGTTCCTGCTTGAAGATTTCCATTCCCGCAGATAAAAGCTTTGTGCTCTCCCGTTCGCCTTGATCAAAGCGTTGCTCAATCCCCAGCAGGGTACGGCTCAATACCGCAGCCGATTTTCTTTCTTCGCCACTCAGATACGCATTACGCGAGCTCATTGCCAGTCCATCGGGCTCGCGGACAATCGGGCAGCCAATAATTTCCACTGGCATGTTCAAGTCGCGCACCATGCGACGAATGACGGTGAGTTGCACAGCGTCCTTTTGGCCGAAGAATGCTACGTCAGGCTCGACGATGTGGAACAGTTTGGAGACGACCGTGGTGACTCCGCGAAAATGGCCGGGACGCGAGCGGCCGCAGAGTTTATCGCTCAGCCCTTCGACCGTGACCCACGTCACGGCTCCTTTGGGATACATTTCTTCCGCGGCGGGAACGAAGAGAAGATCAACACCTTCGTTTTTCAGCAATTCGCAATCGCGTTCAAATGTCCGTGGATACTTGGCGAAATCTTCGCTGGGGCCGAACTGCGTGGGGTTCACAAAGATCGACGCGGCCACGACATCCGTTTGACGCTTTGCCGCGCGCACCAGCGACAGATGCCCTTCATGCAGCGCGCCCATGGTGGGCACAAAACCCAGTCGGTTCCCGCCTTTCGCCGCTCGGCTGGCGGCGCGCATCTCGTTTGCAGTTTCTAGAATCTTCATTCCGATTTATTGGCCAGCGAAAAAAACATCACGCTGTCATAACCCTCAAACCTGTCATGCTGAGCGGAGTAGGAGTAAGCGAAGCGCATCTCCCACGAAGTCGAAGCATCCCTACCCTGGAATTTATGCTGGCATAGGGATTCTTCCCTTCGACTTTGCTCAGGGCAGGCTATAAATCCGCTTCACTCCTCAGAATGACAATAGGGAAAATTTATCGCCGCAAGGCTCGCTTGCGCTCCAGCACCGTTTCCAACGCCCGCGCGGTTTCCTTGGACAGATGATACGACTCCTCGTCAGACGGATATTGCCGCGCCGTGACGTCCGCGTGGAAAGCCCGTACGGCTTGCGTGATTTCCGCCGCCGCGTCCCCATAATGGCGCACGAATTTCGCCGGAGCATGAAAGCTGAGATTGAGCAGGTCGTGGAAAACCAGCACCTGGCCATCGCACTCCGGGCCCGCGCCGATTCCGATGGTCGGCGTGCGGACCTCCTGCGTAATCATCGCGGCAACTTCTCGCGGGATGCCTTCAAGGACGAGAAAGGCCACTCCTGCATGATCCAACGCAACGGCGTCGCGCATGAGTTCTTCAACGCCGTTCAACGACTTGCCTTGCACCTTGTAGCCGCCCATCGCATTCACCGATTGCGGGGTGAGTCCAATATGTCCGGCGACCGGGATTTCGGCGTCAATCACGCGGCGAATTAAGTCAGCGCGCTTTTCGCCGCCTTCAATCTTTACAACTTCGGCCCCGCCTTCCTTCACAAAGCGAATGGCATTGGCCACGCTCGCCTCCGAGTTCACATGAAAAGCCCCAAAAGGCATGTCCACGGCCAGCAGAGCGTTCTTCACTCCGCGCCGCACGGCCTTCAGGTGGTGCAGCATCTCATCCACGGTGACAGACAGCGTGTTCTCGTGGCCGAGCATGGTCATGGCCAGTGAGTCACCCACTAGCACGATGTCAATGCCAGCTTCGTCCACAAGACGCGCAGTGGCGTAGTCGTAGGCAGTCAGGCAGGTAATGGGTTCGTGCCGAAGTTTCTTTTCTTGCAGGGATGCGGTGGTGATCTTCTGGCGTGGAGCGCCAATCGGGGTAAGACTCACAATGTCCTCCAGTGCCCCTCCGCCTTGGCGGATAGAGCCCGTATGCACAAACCATTCTATCGGTTTGAATATCGTAGTTGCAATCCGCTATTTCCTTTTTTGCCGCGCATTTTTCCGCAGCCACTTGCCGTAACTCGCTTCATCCATGCTTCCATCTGCTAGCGCCATCACTGCCTGGGTCGCATCGGGTTCGCTGGCTGTAAAGTTGAAGCCATTCAATTCCAGAAAAAGCACTCCGACCACGAATCCCACTCTCTTGTTGCCATCCATGAAAGGATGGTTGCGGACAATGCCTGCCGTGTACAGCGCAGCCATGTCAATGATGTTGGCCGATTTTGCATAGGAAAAATGCTGGCGGGGACGCGCCAGTGCAGACTCCAGAAGGGACATATCGCGCAACCCCGCCGCTCCTCCATGGATGGCCAACAGACGGCCATGAATGGCAAGGACCTCGCGTGTTCCTATCCAGCGGAGGTTCATTCAAAGGCCTTCATGACCGCTCACGCATAAATTCACTTGGCCAGAGCGTGCAGAGTATTGCGGTAACGGGACATGATTTCTTCCGCCTTTTCCATCTTCTTTTCGAATGCCGGGTCATAAGGGGTAAGACGGTAATCGCCATCGGCAGCCTCGATTAAAAAGAGTTTTTCGCCGTCACCTGCCTGCAAGCGCTGAATGACTTCCTTAGGCAGAACCACGCCAAGAGAGTTACCGAATTTGCGGATTTTAAGCTCAACCATGTGATGTCCCGGATGTTATTACAATTGTAATAACATGAACACAGATTTGCAAGCGAATCAAGTCTCGTCAAAAAGTGATGGAGATTCCTTCAGCAATTCTTCCAGAAACTTTTCGCGATCATTCAAAAAGCGCTTCACGATCTGCAAGGGAGCCGTGTCTTCATATTCGATTTCATGAATCACACCGTCGTCGAAAGAAAAAATCTGCGCTTTTGGATATCCAAGCAATAAGGGCGAATGAGTCGAAATGATGAACTGTGCGTCCTTATATTTTTGGAGCACGTCATGAATGAGAACCAGAAAGGCAAGTTGCCGCTGCGGTGAGAGTGCGGATTCCGGCTCGTCGAGAAGAAACAAGCCATTCCGCTGAAATTTGAGCTCCAACAATGTAAAGAAGCTTTCTCCGTGCGAACGGGCATGAAGACTACTGCTTCCATAGAACTCATTCACACCGAGTGAATCAATGTGTGAGGCCGTGTTGAAAAAGCTCTCTGCTCGTAAAAAGAACCCTTGGCCTGTTCTCTTATCAAACGAAAGACGCACCGCCTTTACTAGCGGATCAATAGAATGATTGCTTTCCGTCGTGTCGCTAGAAAAGTTTCGATTGCCGCCCTCGGGTCCAAACCCATAATGGGCGGCAATTGCTTCCAGCAGAGTGGACTTTCCTGTTCCGTTTTCGCCCGCGAAGAAGCAAATCCGTGAGTGGAATACCAATTCTTCTAGCTTTGCGATTGGTGGGACAGAAAAGGGATAGCTCGTCCAATCGTTGACTCGTTCACGGAGTAGCGTGATCTTCCTAAGCACAGGACGGCTCCTATGCGCTGGCCGCTTCTTCGCCCCCCAGGGGCAGAAAGTACTGCGTCCCTTTGATGGGCGCGGAGACCTTCTTCAACAACTCCTGCAAATCCTCGTTGCGCTCGACGAAGTCAATTTCCGAGGTGTTCACAATCAGCAGGTCCGAAGATGTGTAATGAAAGAAGAAGTGCTCATAAGCGCGGACAATTTCTTGGAGGTAATCTTCGTTGATCGCCTTCTCGCCGGGCGCATTCTTCTTTTTCAGCCGCTTCTTCAACACTTCTGGGGTGGCCTGCAAATAAATGACTAAATCCGGCGTAGGAAGCTGTTCGCGAAAATAATTGTAGTAGCGGTTGTAGGTCTCAAGCTCATGGTCGGCGAGATTCAAATAGGCAAAGAGCTTATCTTTTTCAAAGATAAAGTCTGAAATCACTACTTTTTGCGAACTTGGCCCCAAGTCAAGCGCGCGAAGCTGCTCAAACCGCCGGATCAGGAAAGCAAACTGTGCCTGGAATGCCGCGCCTGCTTCGCCTTCATAAAATGCCGGCAAAAAGGGATTGTCTTCCGCCTCCATCACGCGCTGAGCGTTGAGTCGCTCGGCCAAAATCCGCGCCAGCGTGCTTTTGCCGACCCGAATAGGACCTTCAACAGCAATATAGCGGGGCGATTCGAAGAGTTTGGCCATGATCTTAGGAACTAGGCAGAACGAAGACTCCTTGGCAGCATAACTTGGATCGGCGCAGCGGGCAATTGTGGAAAAAGTAAACAGTGCAGATGTAATTCAGCTGTTGTCCTTTATTTAGTAACAGCAATACCTTCCAAATTGGCTTCTATGCCTTGTTGAATTCCGCTGAGAGGAATTATCTGAGATGGCCCGATCAGGAATCCGGAGTTTTTTTAGGGCAGAACAATGCCTTGCGTTTAAGGAACTTCCTGCGCCCCGATTGGAGTTGCTCCAGGTGCGGCGCTCGGCGTCATTTCGCGGAACAACTCTGCACGATCCGAACGGGATAACAAGTCGAAACAAATCATCCCGCCAGCGGGCTGGCGAATAGCGAAACAAATAACGAGGAGAAGATGACGCGGGCGGCTGTTCCCACCCTCTCGCAAAAAACGCGAGAAGGGTGGGGCAACCGCATGAAATCTAGAATTGAGCACACGCGTCTCTTACGAAACGCAAGGTCCCTCCACTTCGCGGATCATCTTTCTCAGATCATCGCGGCACGATAATCTGCTCCGGTTCAGAGGAACTGCTCTGATTATCGAGTGCGACGCCAAGTGTGAGTGAGAGAATAAACACCATGATGAAATTTTTGAGAGCAGTCCTGTTTTTCGGCATGGCTTGTTCCATTGCGGTCAGCGTCAGTGCCCAGGAGCACGGAGCATCCGCGCCACCGCAAAAGGCTACCAATGCGCCTTTCGATATGCGCGATGCCTTTCCGCCGAAGATGCAGAGCTTCCCGCTCTACGGCGACGCCGCGATTCCGAATTCAAAGCCCGGCCCGGACGAAGAGACCGGCGCCGACCACGGATTTATAAAAAACGTGTCCCGTCCGCAAATTCAGGTGTATCTACCGGCCAAAGACAGGGCCACGGGCTCGAGCATTGTGATTTTTCCTGGCGGTGGTTATGCCGGACTTACCTTCACGTATGAGGGAACGCAGCAGGCACAATTTTTTATAGACCATGGCATCGCCGCGTTTGTGGTGAAGTACCGGCTTCCGAGCGACAAGAGAATGGAAGACAAATCCATTGGGCCGCTGCAGGACGCACAGCAGGCAATGCGGTTTGTGCGCCTGCATGCGAAGGAATGGAACCTGGATCCGTCGCGGGTGGGAGCCATCGGATTCTCCGCCGGGGGACATGTGGCCTCGACTCTGGCAACGCACTTCAACAAGCCTTATGTGGACAATCCCGAACAGATCAATCTGCGTCCCGACTTTCTGATTGTGGTTTACCCGGTGATCAGCATGGAAGCGAAGATCACGCACATGGATTCGCGGAAGGCGCTGCTGGGCGAGAACCCGTCGGAAGAGCAGGTCCGCCTGTTCTCGAACGAACTGCAGGTGACTAAGGACACGCCTCCGACACTGATTCTTCAGGCTGCCGACGATCGGTTGGTGGACGTGGACAATAGCATCGTCTTCTTTGAAGCGCTGCGACACGCGGGTGTGCCGGTTGCAATGCGCATATTCGAAAAGGGGCAACACGGTTTAATTTTGATCCCGCGCGATGAGTGGCAGTCGGTGATTATGAATTGGCTGACCGCAGACGGTTGGTTGTGCAGGAAGTAGGACGCTGAGCTGAATAAATTCCCACGTCTCGCAAAAACGGCGAGACATGGGGCACGGAGCGATTGCGGCGGTAGTAATCCGCTTGACAGCTCCAAACTACTGCGGCGTTGCCGGAGCGGTGGTTGGCGGAACGGGCGCCGTTGCCGGTGGCGTCATTGCCGGTGGCGTCGCGCTGGAATCTCCCCCTACGCCCGCCGTGCCTGTGCCGATGGATTCTCCGGAGACGATCATCTCGACGCGGCGATTCAGCTTTCTTCCCGCCGCGGTTTTATTGTCGGCGATAGGATCGCTTTTCCCCATACCTTGTGCCATCACGTTATTGATGGAAACGCCGGAGTTCACGAGGTAATCCCGCACCGACCCGGCGCGCTTTTCCGAGAGGCGTTGATTGTATTCATCGCTGCCAATGCTGTCGGTATAGCCTTCGATCTGGAGCTTGAGGTCCGGATACGCACCGATGATTCCGGAAATTCTTGCTAAGCGTTCTCGTGCCGCCGGCTTCAGCGTGTATTGGCCTGTATCGAAGAGGACGTCGGGCATATTGACGACGAGCCCGCGCTCGGTGTCTTTGGTTTCAAGCACCTGGTTCAGCGCATTCAACAAACGCGCGCGCATTTCTTCTTTTTGGCGGACGGCTTCCTGCCGTTGTGCGTCTGCTTCCTGGCGCAACCGGTCGGCTTCAGCTTCTGCCTGGCGGGCTTTCTCGGCGTCCGCTTGGGCCTGTTGTTGCTGCGCTAATGCTGCTGTGCGAGCTGCATCGGCCTGGGCCTGCTGCTTTTCGGCTTCGGCCTGGGCAGCTAACGCCGTCTGCCGATCAGCTTCCGCCTGGGCGCGGCGGCGGGCATCTTCCTGGGCCTGGGCTTCAGCCTTGGCCTGCGCTTCGGCGGCGGCGCGGGCATCGGCTTCGGCTTTCTGCTGCTTCTCGAGCATGGCTTGCTTTTCCGCCGCAATGCGGTCGGCTTCTTTTTTCTTCAGTGTAATTACGCGGGCATCTTCCGCCATCTGCGTGGCGCCGCGCGATGCCGTGCCGATGGGCGTCCGGCCCTGCTTGCGCTTCAAGTAATCTTCCGCGCGAGTCAGAAACTCCTGCGATTTGCTCAGGCTGTCAGGGGCGTATTGGTCGGCTCCAGCGGCTTTAGCGATGGCGACGGCGTTGCGCGCTTCAAGCAGATCAAGTGGAGTGTTGGGCGCGGCCGTTGCGGAAGGTAGCTGATCAACGGGAACGTCGATCGCATATTCAGAGCCTTCGAGCGTATCGTATCGGGCGTCGATCGGCTCCTCAAAGCCTTTGGTATTTTGCAGAATAATGTTTTCCGCGACGACCAGATCGCTGGGGCGGGTCACGGCGAAATAAGGCTCGGCGGTGATGATCAAACCGAAAGCCTGCAGGTCGGTGGTGACGTCAATTTTGCTTTTGCCGGAATTGTCAGGAACGATTTCTCCCAGGTTGACTGCGCGGCCTTCGGTAGTGACGGCCCAAAGAACATAGGTAAGGTACTGGCCGCCGAATTTTCGTGCCGGCGAAAGATGCTGAACCTCTACGTTGACGGCGAGTCGGCCTTCTTTGCCGTCCACCTTGGCGCGGCCCGTGACTTCCGGCATCAAGCTGGTGCCCTTCATGTCCACAGTGGTCGAGCCGCCGCGATGTCGGTAATTCACAGCTTTGGTGGTCCGCGAAACTACTTTCACGCGGAAAACAGGAGTCTGTTCCATGGGCGCAACATTTGTGCTGCTAGGCTGTACAGTCGTATCTTGCGGAGCGGCAGGAGCGGTGTTCGCATCCTGGGCAAAGGCGCACGCGACAAACGCGAGCGCGCAAAGTAGGCTGAAAACTTTCTTCATGGAATCCTCCAAGACTCTCGGACCTTCATTGAACGAGGCGGCGTATCGCCAAGTGTAAATCCTTTCACAAGGGGCGGCCAGCGCGAGAGTGCCTTATCAGGTATCACGGACATGGGGGCTAAGGCTGTGCCTCAGCGGCTCAACCTATCTCGATGAAATGACGTTCCGATTCAATCGTCGAAAGAATGCATTCTGTTCTTGGACACTTTGCGCCATATGGTTACGGCTCCACTGCTGACTTTTGAGAAGTTAACGGCTTAGGGGAGCGGATACGCCGCATCAATTTCGATATCTCGGAATTTTGAATTGTTATTAATGCTGGGTTTGGTATTTTGTCTTTTTCAATCTTTATGATGTATCGCCTTGCATCTTTGAGCCACTTCCGTGCGGTCTTTATAAAGTCATCTGCTTTGCTTTCGGTGACGGATGGCTCTAGTGCAAGCAGAAGCAGTTGCGTAATTCCATTAAAACCTGTGAGAACTGCCTCCTGCTCTTCGATATGCTTTCCACGGTAATAGTCAAAAGTGCCGTTGCTTCGCATCGTGAAAATGTGCGTTTTCCCGCCTACTCCGGCAAGACGACGCTTCGCTTCGTACATGAGGTAAAAAGAGACGCGCTCCGCTAGTTCCACATTCAGACCCCAATTGGAAAATTGTCTAGCGGTCTCTTGTAGTACTTCTCCAACCCCCAATATCCGTGCCCTCTGCGCCGGATTTCTGGGGCTAGTTACTAGATTGGATTGACATTCAAACAATGCGGGCACCAACCAAGTAGAGGGATTCGATTGATGCACAAATTGCACTCCTACTAAAAGCTGAATCCGGCGTTCCGACTCATTGTCGACAGGATAGAGCCTAAAATCGGTCTCATATAATCCCCGCATGATTCTGCGAAGCTGCTTTTCAAAATCGGCGATATCTGTAATTCCATTTAGCGCTGACACAATTTCATCTTTCGCATAGTCAATCAGGTACCCGATGCCAGCTCCTGCAATACACAACCGTTTCCCCTCGCGCTCAACTGGAAATAATTTGAACGTATATACTTTGTTTTCAGGGTAGGTTTCCTCGGTATCAGCGGCCATCACTAAACCGTCACCGCATAAGAAGGCGGAAATCGCAGTCATAGCATCCACCAATCGAGCCGTTTTATTTTAGGTTTCGAGATAGGCTTAAGCGGCTCAGGGAACATTTATATCTCCTTTGCAGCTTTTGTGAAGTATATAATCTTGACTGGAAGTCGTGTCCTTCCCAATATCCATTTCACAAAAGGCCTATTCGCAAAAGGCTTATTTACAGACGATCTATTTGCAAACGAGCATTATAAAAACATTTCCAGAATTGATTTTCTGTATTCCTTCTAAGCACACCGACTAAGCGATACCGAGTTTCTTTTGCATGTCTTCGAGCGTGATGCCTTTGGTTTCGGGATAGAAGAACAGGACCACAAAGAATTGGAGCACGGTCATGGCGGCGAAGAAGACAAATGGATACGCGCCGGATGACGCCGCGAGGATGGGAAAGACTAGCGAGATGGCTCCATTCATGAACCAATGAGAAAAGCTGCCGAGGCTTTGCCCCTTGGCGCGCACGGCGGTGGGGAAAACCTCCGCCAGATAGACCCAGATGACCGCTCCCTGGGAAAATGCGAAGAAGGCGATATACGCAACCAATATTAGGAGTAGATAACTCTGATTGTGGCGGGTAAAGAAAATTGCGGCGACGCAGGCCAGACAAACAGCGGTCCCGGCTGCGCCAATCAAGAGGAGCGTTTTGCGTCCGATCCTGTCAATCACGGACATTGCAATCAACGTAAAGATCAGATTGGTCGCGCCGATGGCCACAGCCTGGAGATTTCCTGAGAGCTTGCTGTATCCGGCAAAGGCAAAAATGTCGTTCAGGTAATACAGAATGGCGTTGATGCCGGCGAGTTGATTGAACATCCCAATGCTTACCGCCAGGAAAATGGGGAAGGCATACTTCCGCGAAAACAGCGGCTCCTGCGGTTGATTGCGTTCCAGATGAATGGAGTTCGCGATGTCCTGCACCTCCTGATCGAAATTTTCTTCGCCGATCTTTTGCAGAACGCTTCGCGCTTCTTCCAGCCGACCAGTTTTCACCAGCCAACGTGGGCTTCGCGGAATGGCAAATAGTAAGCCGAGAAATAATGCGGCCGGAATTGCCGCAACACCAAACTCCCATCGCCATTCGTTGAATCCGAACCCCGATCTGCTAATCAGGTAATTGGAAAAATAGGCGACGAGGATGCCAAAGACGATGTTGATCTGAAAAGCGCCGACTAGCCTTCCGCGCAATTTGGCAGGAGCAATTTCCGCGATGTACATGGGACCTAACACCGAAGACGCACCGATGCCGAGGCCTCCAATGACGCGGAAGACAACGAGAGATCCCCAGTTCCAGGCGAATGCGCAGCCCAGCGCGGAGAGCAGATACAAAATTCCGGTGAGCTTTAGACTATCTCGCCGACCGAGCCGTTCTCCTGGGAGTCCGGCGAAAACTGCTCCCATAATGGTTCCCAGCAAAGCGCTTGTGACGGTAACGCCTAAGAGCCGAGGCGAGAGTCCGTAATAATGGGTAAGAGCGTCAGTTGTGCCGGAAATGACTGCTGTATCGAAGCCAAAGAGCAGGCCACCGAGCGCGCCAATCAAAGTGCTCTTGGCCAGAAACGCATTTAGCTTCATTTTTGCCCCATTTTTGAGGATTTAGAGCAATATCGCTTTTTGTTCGCTTTTTGGTTTTCCACAGAGGCCCTGAAATCGGGTTATCTTCCTTAAAAGTCACATGCTTGCGGGAAATTGAACCACACTCCTAAACCATACCCCTTGTGGTAGCTGATTCGAAAAACCACAATTGATAGTACTTTGCCCTAACGACCCTCTACCCCTGTCTCAACCTGAAACTTTCCTATTGACAGCAAAGAGTTTAGGCGTAAGATGTGGACAAAAGTGGTAGAAAGTGGTCGAGACAGTAGAGGTCGTGGGCAAAACGATAGCAAACTGAGGCGCCAGTGGAAATTAAGACTGACACCCCCAAAACAAGCCCAGAACCAGAATCGAACCAGCTTTTCGCCGTTTTTACCTCCCTTGTTGTAGCGGTCGCAGCCACCAGGCCCCGAGGCCCGGTAAACGGAAAAAACCATGTTTCGCGGCAATCACCCAACTCGCGTGGACGAAAAAGGACGGCTCAAGGTCCCCGCGGAGTTCAAGCGCGTGATCGACGAGAAATACGGGACGCAATTCTATATCACCAGCCTGGATGGCAAGGTTGCACAAGTGTATCCCTTCGAGGAATGGGAGCGGATCGAGCAGAAGTTGGCGGGGCTCTCCACCTTCAATCCTACGAAGAAGAAGTTTTTGAACCGCGTGAACTATTGGGGACAGCAAGTGGAAATGGACGGCCAGGGTCGTCTGCTGATGCCGCAGATGTTGCGCGATGCGGCGGTGATCAAGGGCGAAGTGGCCGTAACCGGCAACTTAACGTATTTGGAAGTACGCAACCTCGAAGCGTTCCGTAAGGAAATCGAGGAAGAGAAGTTTACGCCTGAGGATGAGAAGACACTCGACGAATTGGGCATCTAGTGGGCGACGAGGGTTTGACAAATACCCCCGAGGGGGTTGGGCGTGGCCGAGCGGGGCATGTCCCGGTTCTTTTAAATGAAGCGATCGACTTTTTAGCCGCCCGGCGTGGCGGGACTTATATCGACGCAACGGTGGGCCTAGGCGGGCACAGTTTGGAAATCGCAAAACGCCTCGGCGCACAGGGTCATTTGATTGGCTTCGATAAAGATCCAGCGGCGCTGGAAATCGCGCGGGAGAAGTTAACTTCGGTTGAGGATTCGCCGGAAATAACTTTACTGCACGGCTCGTTCGCTGAAATCGGGGAGCGGTTCCCTTCCGCGGTTGCGGACGGAATCCTGGCTGATCTCGGCGTAAGTAGCCTGCAACTGAACAGCGCAGCGCGAGGCTTTAGCTTTCAGGCGGAAGGCCCTTTGGATATGCGGATGAATACGCAGTCCGGGCAGACCGCCGAACAAGTGGTAAACCACATCGACGAGCGAGAGCTGGCCGATGTGATTTACGAATTCGGTGAGGAAAGGAGGTCGCGGAGAATCGCCAGAGCCATTGTCCGGTCGCGGCCGATACAGACGACTGCGCAACTCGCAGCCGTAGTATCAGCCGCGGCCCGGTCAATGAAACTGGGTCACCATAAGCACGACAGGATTCATCCAGCGACCAGGACTTTTCAAGCTCTCCGAATCTTCGTAAACCGTGAACTGGACGATCTGCGGGAGCTGATGAAATTCGCCCCGCAGGCGCTGAAACCGGGCGGAAGGTTAGTAGTTATCAGCTTTCACTCGCTGGAAGATCGCATTGTGAAAGATGCGATGCGCGAGGGAGCGAAGCAGGGGCAGTATCACTTGCTGGTGAAGAAGCCGCTGACCGGCAGCGAAGAAGAGATTGATCGCAATCCGCGGGCACGCAGCGCAAAAATGCGCGCGGCGGAAAAAGTTTAGATGCAACAAGAACGACAAAGCAACAAAGACAACAAAACAGAATTCGCAGTATCCGGGCTGTGGTAGGCCTGGAGGAAATAAAAAATGTACACAGGCAATTTGATTAACGAACTCATCAACACCGTCGAGCGGACGCAAGCCCGCGCCGAGGAACGCACCCGCAAAGAAAAACTGGCCTACTGGTATTTGCTGGCGGAGTGTGAAATGGCAATGCTCGAATCGAATTTAGTTGGGGTGGCTTAATGGCAGCAGCGGCAAGCGCAAGAGTGGTGACACATGCCGGCAGGCGCAAGTCCTGCTGGACGGGAACACCGGAAGTTTACTTCACCAAAGCCATTGATAATTCCCGCCTGGTAAAAGTGGAGGACCCCCGCCGCAGCCGCGAAATGACGCAGTTCGCCATCGCTCTCGGCTGCCTGTTTCTGCTGGTCATGACGTTTACGTGGCAGCACTTCAAGGCCATCGAATACGGCTACAGGATCGAAGCGGTCCGCAGCCAGCGCGATGGATTGTTGGAGATCAATCATGCGCTGCGGCTGGAACAAGCATCGCTGCGCGATCCGGAACGCATTGACGTGCTGGCGCGAAAGCTGGGAATGCAGCCGTTGCAAGCCGGACAGGTGATTCGCATGGATGCTCCGGTCGCAGATACGGACGGACCGGTCATGGCGAGCGTGACGGACCCGGAAATTCTGCCCAGGCGTTAGCGGCAACGTAAAGTTCCTCTGCCCGTTTGGGTGGAAGGACGGGCAATCGGTTTAGCGGCGGCTGACTCGGCACGAGCAAGCCGCCAAATTTTTCTGAGTCTTTACCGCAGCGCGAAAGCGCTGCGCCACCCAAAAACGATCTGAGGAAATACGGTGGCCGCAAGCACAGCCCGCAATAACACCAACCTTCGACTCTATCTTCTTGGCGGCATTTTTCTTTTTTGGTGCTGTGTCATCTGCATCCGGCTTGTTTACCTGCAAATTTTCTGCTACGGCGAATTTGAACAGCGTGCGCAACACCAGCAGCAGCGCACCGTGGAGGTCGCGGCGCGCAGGGGCGTCATTTACGACCGCGCGGGCCGCGAGTTGGCCATGTCCATTGCGGTGGATTCCGTGTTCGCGGTACCCACGGAGATCCCGGACCTCCCTAACACGATTTCGCTGATCGCGCGAATCACACGCGAGGACCCGCGGGAGATTCTGGCAAAGTGCGAGGCCAGCAAGAGCTTTTGCTGGATCAAGCGCAAAGCCGACGCGGAGATGGCGGACCGCATCCGCAGCCTGAATCTGCGCGGCATCCACTTTCAAAAAGAATCCAAACGCTTCTATCCCAAGCGCGAGCTGGCGGCGCAAGTCCTGGGATACGTGGGCATGGACGATGAGGGCCTGAGCGGGATTGAGCGCGAGTACAACGACGAGCTGCAAGGCAAGCCGGGCCGCATGCTGATTTCAGTAGATGCCCGACGCCAGTGGTTTGGCAGCGTGGAGAAGCAGCCAGAGCCGGGGCAGAACATTGTTCTGACCATTGATCAGCAGATCCAGTACATCGCTGAGCAGGCACTCGACGCCGCCATGGAAAAAACCCACGCTCTTTCAGGCACGGTGATCGTGGAAAATCCACATACCGGCGAGATTCTGGCACTCGCCAATAGCCCCACGTTTAACCCGAATGTTTCAAGAGCGATCAAACCGCAAAACCTGAAGGACCATGCGGTCAGTGACATTTATGAACCCGGCTCGACGTTTAAGCTGGTGACCATTGCGGCAGCACTCGACCAGAAGCTGACGACTCCCAACGAGATTTTTGATTGCCAAATGGGTTCCATCGTGATTGACGGCGTGCGAATCCATGACAGCGAACCGCATGGATTGTTGCCGGTCTCCGGCATTCTGGCCGAATCGAGCGACGTAGGATCCATTAAGATCGCGCTGCGGCTAGGCGACCAGCGTTTCTATCAATATATTCGCGCGTTCGGTTTCGGCGATCCAACCGGAATTGAATTGCCCCATGAAACGCGCGGCCTGTTGAGACCGGTGAATCGGTGGTCTCGCGTTTCTCTGGCCTCCACCTCGATGGGGCAGGGGATTGGGATTTCAGCCATCCAGCTTTCCGCTCTTATCTCAACCATTGCGGACGACGGCGTCCACGTCATGCCGCACATTGTGATGAACACCAACGCGCCGCAGTCGCCGGTGCAAACCGTGGCCTTCCATCCTACGGATGAACGCCGCGTAGTTTCGCCCTTTACCGCGGCGGAGATGAAACAGATGATGCAGGGCGTGATATTGCACGGCACGGGAAGAAAGGCCGTGCTCGAAGGCTACACCGCGGCGGGCAAAACCGGCACCGCGCAAAAGATTGATCCGGAGACCAAAGCCTATTCGCACACAAAATATTGGGGATCATTCGCCGGCTTCGCCCCGGTGAATAATCCTGCCATTGTAGTGGCCGTCATTTTCGATTCAGCGCAGGGTCCACACCAGGGCGGTCAGATCGCGGCGCCGGTTTTTCAGAGCATCGCACAGCAGACCCTTGAGTACCTGCACGTGCCGCACGACGTTGAACTGCCGCAGAGCCGCCAGCTTCTTCTGGCGGAAAAGCGCGTTAAAGATAAGGACCTGGAAGAGGGTTCGCCCGACCATCTGGGCGATAGCGTGGAAGTCGCGGATGCCAATACCTCGGATACACTCCAATCCAAACCGGCGGGCGAGATTCATCCAGCCGCCACTGCTGCACAGGCCTCCAACGACAACTTAGTGCCTGCATCGCTCACGCAGCGTGAGTCGTGGCCGGAAATGCAAAGTGCATCGCCGAGTGCGTCAAAAACGTCAGGCAAGGAATCTGCCGCACAGCAGTCCTCCGCAAAACCTGCGCCGATTGATTCCTCAGCGACCGTAGTGCTCGACGTTGCCGAGGGAGGAATTGTGGTTCCGTCGTTTATTGGCAAAAGCGTGCGCTCGTCGATTGAAGTAGCAGAGGGCAGCGGACTCGATCTGGACGCCGAAGGCAGCGGCGTTGCCCGTGATCAGGCTCCGGTCGCGGGGTCGCGAGTTGCGGCAGGGTCCAGAATCGTGGTCCGCTTTGGACGCTAAAATATCTCGTCGAATTGCTGCTCTATAATCCACCTTCATGACCTTCCTCGAACTACTCGACGGAGCGGAAGTCCTTACCCAGAGCGGCAATCCGCAGGTCCTCGGGATCGAGTACGACTCGCGCAAGGTCAAGCCAGGCTGCGCGTTCGTGGCCATGCGTGGCGAAACGAGTGATGGAAACAAATTCATTGACCAGGCGATAGCTGCGGGAGCCGTCGCGATTGTCAGCGACTCAGCCGCGGAAAAGCCGCGCGCGAATGTTGCCTGGGCTCAGGTCGTGCACGGACGCCGCGCGCTGGCGCGCCTGAGCGCGAATTTCTATCGTCATCCAGCAGAGCGACTGGCCGTCACAGGCGTAACCGGAACTAACGGCAAGAGCACGACGGCGTTTATCGTGGAATCAATTCTCGCGGCGGCAGGACACAAATCGGCGCTGGTGGGGACGATTGAATATCATGTAGCAGGAAAAGTTTTGCCTGCTCCCCACACCACGCCCGAGGCGCTGGAACTCAACCAGATTTTTGCGGAAGCGGTTTCGCAGGGGGCGAGCGAGGCTGTTATGGAAGTTTCGTCGCACGCGCTGGCACAGGAGCGGGTTTTCGGAATTCCGTTTGATGTGGCGATTTTCACCAACCTCACCCGCGATCATCTCGACTATCACCACACCATGGACGAGTACTTCGCTGCCAAACAAATTCTGTTTTCCGGCTGCGGCACCGAGCCTCCACGCATGGCCGTCATTAACGGCGACGATGAATTCGGCCAGCGACTCGCGACTTTCTCCAAGAAGAAAGGTTCCCAGGTATTCACTTACGGATGGGCGAGCGGAGATTTTTATGCGAAGGAAATTCAAATCACGCCGCAGGGCACACGCTTTGATCTGGTAACGCCGAGTGAGACTGTCCCTCTGTTTTCTCCGCTCATCGGCAAGGTGAATGTCTATAACATTCTGGCGGCGGTGGGCGCGGCGTATGCCCGAGGATGCAAGCCGGAGGCAATCTCCAAAGGCGTCACTTCCCTTGCCCGCGTCCCTGGACGATTTGAACGTGTGGATTGCAAGCAGCCATTCACCGTCGTCGTGGACTATGCGCACACCGATGACGCGCTGCGCAACCTTACTGCACTAGCACGGGAATTTGTTCAGCAAGCGGGCGGCAAAGGACGCGTCATCACGTTATTCGGCTGCGGAGGAGACCGGGATCGCGCCAAGCGTCCGCTGATGGGAGAGGCTGCGGGAAAAGGCAGCGACTTTGTCGTGCTGACTTCCGACAATCCACGCAGCGAAGATCCGCTTGCCATCATTAATGACGCGCTGGTGGGAGTGCAGCGGTCAGGGGTGCAATATAAGGTAGAACCCGACCGCGCAAGTGCCATTCCATTGGCAATTCAGCAGGCGGAGGCGGGCGACATTGTATTGCTTGCCGGAAAAGGCCATGAGAAAACGCAGATTCTGCGCACCGGCCCCGTGCCGTTTGACGATCTGGATGCCGCGCGGCGGGCGCTGCAAAATGCAGGGTATGATTGTGAAGTTCCAGGCGTAAACCAAGCATAAAATTATGAGGCTTCCTCTTTCCCGCATCGCCGAATTCCTTTCGGCAACTGGCGAGTTCGACCGCGACGCCGTGGCGACGGCTTATTCCATTGATTCGCGCACCATTGAGGCGGGCCAGCTCTTTTTCGCCGTCAAGGGCGACCGCTTCGACGGGCATGATTTCGTTGAGCAAGCGCTGCAAAAAGGCGCCGTGGCGGCGGTCGTGCGCAAGGATTCCCTGCCGCGCTATACCGATAAAAATCAACTGCTGGCCGTGGATGACACTCTTTTCTCCCTTCAGCGATTGGCGCTTGCAGTCCGCAGGCTTTGGGGAAAGCCGGTCGTAGGAGTGACCGGGTCGGCAGGCAAGACCACCACCAAAGAAGCCCTCGCGCACGTGCTGAGCAAGCGCTTTCGCGTGCTCAAGTCAGAGGGAAATTTTAATAATCATTTCGGACTCCCGCTCATGCTTCTCAAGCTGGAGCCCGAACACGAAATTGCCGTCATTGAAATGGGGATGTCGCACGCGGGAGAGATTGCCGCGCTGGCAAAGATTGCGGAGCCGGAAATTGGCGTGGTCACCAACGTCGCTCCTGTGCATCTGGAATTTTTCGCTTCCATCGCTGATATTGCTCGCGCGAAATATGAGCTGATCGCTTCCCTTCCCACGCACGGCACCGCCGTACTCAATGCCGACGACGAATACGTTTCGCAATTTGGCCGCGACTTCAAAGGAAAAGTACTGACCTATGGATTGGCTCTGTCGGCAGACGTCCGCGCGGAAAATATTGGCTCTGACGGCGGCCTGGGCTCGGCTTTTGAAGTCATCGCGGAGGGCTTCCGCCAGCGCGCGGTGTTGCCACTGGTTGGGGCGCACAATATCCACAATGCTTTGGCGGCGGTCGCGGTAGCGCTTGACCGGGGAATGAGTCCTACGGAGGCAGTGAATGCTTTGGCCTCGCTTAGTCCCGCGGACAAACGGGGGCAGGTCGTCAAGGTGGGTAACATCACCGTGATTAATGATTGCTACAATTCAAATCCGAAGGCGCTGGAAGCCATGGTGAATGCGCTGGCCGCAATGCCGGCCCAGCGCAGGATTGTGGTAGCTGGCGAAATGCTTGAACTGGGCCCGGCGGCGGCGCAGATGCACCGCGAGTCAGGAAAGCACATCGCGGAAAAGAAAGTCGATGCGCTGATTGGCGTGCGTGGTCTTGCAGAGACGATGGTTGCTTCCGCGAAGCAGGCGGGGGTGGACGCAAAGTTTGTAGCCACGCCGCAGGAAGCCGGCGAATGGCTGGCCAGCGAAACACGCGAGGGCGATGTTGTGCTGCTGAAAGCGTCGCGCGGTGTGAAGCTGGAAAAAGCGCTGGAAGCATGGAAGGCGGTTGTTGGACGGTAGTCGAAGGGTCTAACAACCAGAGACCAAGGACCGACGACCAACGACGGACGATTAATACGGAGGCGGATTGCTCTACTGGCTGCTGTACCTGAAGCTCTTCCATTATTTCCCGCCCTTCCGCATCTTTCGCTATCTCACATTTCGCACTGCCTTCGCCAGCCTCACCGCTCTTTTTACCGGACTCATTGTCGGCCCGCTGGTCATTAACCGCCTGCGCGAATTTCAAATTGGACAATACATTCGCGAAGAAGGCCCGAAGGCGCACCAGAAAAAAGCCGGCACGCCTACCATGGGCGGCCTGCTCATCGTAATTTCAATCGTCGTTCCCACCTTACTATGGGCCGATTTGAGCAACCGCTTCGTATGGATTGCGGTGGTCTCCACATGCGCTTTTGCCGCCATCGGATTCACAGATGATTATTTGAAGGTGGTGCATCGCCGCAACCTTGGGCTTACAGCAAAGGCCAAGTTGCTTTATCAGTTCCTTACGGGATTTGGAATAGCTTTTGCCCTGATTGCCATGGAGACCCGGGGCATGTATTCGACCAAACTGATGGTCCCGTTCTTCAAACAATACCGTCCGGACCTGGTGATTAGCAGCCTTGAACAACATCCTCATCTGTGGCCGTTGGCGTTTTTGCCATTTGTGGTCTTTGTTGCGTTGGTAATTGTTTTTTCCAGCAACGCCGTGAACCTTACCGACGGCCTGGATGGCTTGGCCATTGGATGCACCGTGATTGCCGCCGGCGCGCTGGCTATCCTCACTTACCTCAGCGGCCACGCCACGTTCGCGGCCTATCTGGAACTTGAGCGGATGCCGCAGATTGGCGAGCTGACAATTTTCTGCGGGGCCATGGTCGGCGCTTCCATCGGATTCCTCTGGTACAACGCCCACCCTGCTGAAGTCTTTATGGGAGACGTAGGATCGCTGGCCCTCGGCGGCGCGATCGGCACGGTGGCCGTGCTCATTAAGCAAGAGCTGCTGCTTCCTTTTATCGGCGGAATCTTCGTGATCGAAGCTCTTTCCGTCATCCTCCAGGTCGGATCCTACAAGCTGCGCAAGAAACGCATCTTCAAAATGGCGCCCATCCACCACCACTTCGAATTGCTGGGATGGTCGGAATCCAAAGTGATTGTGCGCTTCTGGATCGCGTCCCTGATCTTCGCGCTCTTCGCGCTGACGACGTTGAAGCTGCGCTAGGCTTGTGAGCCAACCACGGAGGCACCGAGACACGGAGAACATCTTTTCAACGGGCAACTTTCGCCGCTGGCTTCACTAACCTTGTCATCCTGAGCGCAGCGAAGGATCCCTGCAATTCTGCATTTGGCAATTAGCAATTGGCATTTGGCATTTGGCAATTGGCATTTGGCGATCTGGCAGTTGAGCAAGCCTAAACAATCCTCTTGAATTTTGAATTTCTCAGCGCCTCAGTGCCTCCGTGGTATTTTTAACTCGTGGATCTCAAGAATAAACGCGTGCTCGTCGTCGGCCTGGGGAAATCGGGCGTGGCTTCGGCTCTGTTCCTGAAGTCCCAAGGCGCGCAGGTCACAGTTTCCGATTCCAAGAATAAAGACCAGCTCGGCAAAGAAATTCCCTTGCTGCTCGACCACGGCATTGCGGTGGAAACCGGCGCTCACGGCGAACGGACATTTCGCGGGCAGGACTTGATCGTCGTCAGCCCCGGCGTGCCCGTGGACGCGCCCCCGCTTGTGCAGGCCCGCGGACTGGGCGAACCGGTGATTGGAGAAATTGAACTCGCCGCCCAATTCCTGCCCAAAAACATCGTCGCCATTACCGGGTCGAATGGAAAGACCACAACCACAACGCTAACGGGAGAAATCCTGAAAGCGAGTGGGATGCCCACATTGGTAGGCGGCAACATTGGAACGCCGGCAGTTTCGCTAATCGAACAATCCACAGCGGAAACCGCGATTGTGCTGGAGGTCTCCAGCTTTCAACTGGAAACCATCCAGACTTTCCATCCTAAAGTTGCCGTTGTGCTGAACGTGACCCCTGACCATCTCGACCGGCACCGCACATTCGACGCCTACGCCAACGCCAAGGCGCGCATTTTCGAGAACCAGCAGGCCGGCGACTTCACCGTATTAAATGCCGACGATGAAACCTGCGTCAGCTTCGCAAAACGGACGCAGGCCCAAGTGTCTTGGTTCAGCCGTAAAAATGAAGTGCCGCACGGCGCGTGTGTCGTCGAAGATGCCATCATTTTTCGCGATCTGACGAGCCAGCACGAGGTGTTGCCTTTGTCGGAAATCCCTCTCAAGGGCAATCACAACGTGGAAAACGTCCTCGCTGCCGTTTGCGCGGGACTGCTCATGGGATGCGATCTGGCCAAGGTGCGCGAGGCCGTGCGCAACTTCAAGGCCGTCGAGCATCGCCTGGAATATGTAGCCACCATCCGCGGCGTGAATTATTACAACGACTCCAAAGCTACCAATGTGGACGCCACGATCAAAGCCCTGGAATCGTTTCCCGCCAATATTCACCTGATTCTCGGCGGCAAAGACAAAGGCAGTGATTACACCCTATTAAACGATCTGCTGCGGCAGAGGGTAAAGCGCGTGTACACGATTGGCGCAGCAGCGGAAAAGATCGAGTCGCACATCAACGGAACCACCGACATCCTATCTGCCGGAACACTGGACGCCGCCATCCGCAAAGCCCACGACGCCGCCCAACCCGGCGACGTGGTGCTGCTAGCCCCGGCCTGCGCCAGCTTCGACCAGTTTCAGAACTACGAGCATCGCGGCCGGACATTCAAAGAGACTGTAAAGTCTCTGGAATAGCTAACGTCTAACTTTTCGTCCACTGTCATGCTGAGCGAAGCATTCCTTCGCGAAGCGAAGTAATGCGAAGTCGAAGCATCCCTACTTATCAGCCTCTTACGGCGATGCCCGTCAGGTCAGAAAATTAATGCGCGAACAAAACGTACCAAGACAGTCATCCCACTCAACAAAATCCACAACAAAAATTCTCCGGGCCTCGCGTCTCCGTGGTGAAATGAATTCTTCCCATGGCCAAGCGAGTCAGCGTTGACGGATGGCTTTTCACGGTCACGCTGCTGCTCGTCTTCATCGGCCTCGTCATGGTATTCAGCGCCTCGGCGGTCATGGCCAAAGAGCGCTACGGCAGCGGCTACTTTTTCCTGTTTCGCCAGTTAGTTTGGGCAGTGGCCGGAATCACGGCCATGTTCGTTGCCATGCGCGTGGACTATCGCCGCCTCAAGCACCCCGGATTCGTCTTCAGCCTGGTAGGCATTACCACTCTGCTTCTCATCCTGGTTTTCTTTCTTGACCGCTCCCACAACACTCATCGCTGGATTCATTGGGGAGCATTTTCTTTTCAGCCCTCGGAACTCGCCAAACCGGTGCTCATTCTGTTCCTTGCATTTTTCCTCGAGGGACGCGCCAAATCCATGGACGACTGGCGGAACACCGTTCTGCCGGCAATTATTCCCACTTGCATGTTTCTCGGCCTCATCGTCTTCCAGCCGGACCTGGGCACGGCCATCGCCTGCGCCGCCATTACCGTGTGCATCCTTTATGTTGCCGGGTTGCAGATGAAATATCTGGGCTACGGCCTGCTGGCGTCGCTCCTGCCGCTCTATTTTCTGATTTTTCACGTGGCCTACCGCCGCGCTCGCATTCTGGCCTTTTTAAATCCTTATTCTGATCCCCAGGGCAAAGGCTTCCACATCATTCAATCCCTCATCGCAGTCAGTACCGGCGGAATCACCGGAACCGGATTGATGGAGGGAAAACAGAAGCTCTTCTATCTTCCCGAGCCGCACACCGACTTCATCTTTTCCGTCATCTCCGAAGAACTGGGCTTAGTAGGCGCGGTGATCATTGTGGCCCTGTTTGCGATTTTTCTCTGGCGAGGGGTGCGCACCGCGCTGCGCACGCAGGACATGTTTGGCCGCTTTCTGGTCGTCGGGATCACCAGCATGGTGGTCGTGCAGGCCTGCATCAACATCAGTGTCGTGCTCGGACTCATGCCCACCAAAGGCATCCCGCTGCCGTTCATCTCCTACGGCGGGTCGTCTTTATTTTTAACGCTGGCTTCGGTGGGCGTACTGCTGAACATCACCAAACAAGTCGAATAGCGTCGGGAAAAACTCGCGCGCGCGTCGCCCGCAACCAAAGCGTTAACTCCGGCCCATCTTCCAGCAGGACTTCCAGTTTATAGTCGTTGCATGAGGGCAATTCTTGCGGGCGGAGGCACCGGAGGTCATGTGATCCCCGCCCTCGCCATCGCGCAGGAGTTGCAAAAACGATACAACGCCGAGGTGCTATTCATCGGCACCGCTCGCGGGATTGAGAACCGCCTCGTCCCCGCCGCTGGCTTCCCCCTTAAGCTCGTCCAAGTCGGAGCGCTCAAAAACGTCAGCATCGCTACGCGCCTGAAAACTTTTTTGGACTTGCCCCGCGCCGTCCTTCACGCCCACCGCATACTCTCAGAATTCAAGCCTGACATCGTGATCGGCGTAGGTGGATACGCCTCCGGCCCGGCAATGCTCGCCGCCGTCATAAAAAGAATTCCTACGCTAGCGTTCGAACCCAATGTCGTCCCCGGATTCGCCAACCGCATGGTCGCCCGGTTTGTCTCAGCCGCGGCGGTGCATTTTGAACAGACCAAGAAATTCTTCCGCCGGGCGAAAGTTACCGGAGTTCCGGTTCGTGAGGCATTTCTGAATCTCCCGCCCAAAGTCCCCGGCTCCGCACCAACCCTGCTGGTTTTTGGCGGAAGCCAGGGAGCGCACGCCATCAATCAGGCGGTCATGGAAGCCGTTCCCACGTTGCGCGAGCGCATTCCCGGAATTCACATCATCCACCAGACAGGCGAACGCGATTACCAGGCGGCCAAAGACGCATACGCAACGCTCGGCGGAACAATCGAGGCCCACCGTTTTATTGACGACATGCCCGCCTGCTTCGCGCACGCCGACCTTATACTCTGCCGCTCCGGGGCCAGCACCGTTGCTGAGATCACGGCAGCGGCCAAGCCAGCCATTTTCGTGCCGTTCCCCGGCGCCGCCGACGATCACCAGAAACGCAATGCCGAAGCCTTGGTACGCGCCGGGGCGGCCCTAATGCTCGAGCAATCCAGCCTGACGCCAGCTTCGCTCGCGGAAGCGGTCACCTCACTTTTCTCCGACCGGGGGCTGCTCGACAACATGGCGCAGGCAGCGCGAAAGCTCGCACATCCCGACGCCGCCCAGGAAATCGCTTCCATGGCCGCGCGATTAGCTGGCATAGTACCGTCGTAAGGGGTTTTTTCCTCACGCCCGGTGTACCTTATTGATTGCATGTTCGCTAAACTCCAGCGCGTTCACTTTGTAGGAATTGGCGGCATCGGCATGAGTGGAATCGCCGAGGTGCTGCTGAACCTTGGCTACAAAATTTCCGGCTCTGATCTAAAAAACTCCACCATCACGCAACGTCTGGCGCAAATGGGCGCGGTAATTCTGGAAGGCCACAAAGCGGAAAACGCGGTAGGCGCCGACGTCGTCGTCACCAGCTCCGCCATCGCCTCTGAAAATCCTGAAGTCGCTGAAGCCCGCAAGCTGCACATCCCCGTGATTCCTCGCGCGGAAATGCTGGCCGAACTCATGCGCCTGAAGTACGGGATCGCCGTTGCCGGAATGCACGGCAAAACGACGACCACTTCCATGGTCGCTGCCGTCCTCGCCGCCGGCGATCTTGATCCAACCGTCGTTGTTGGTGGGCGCGTGGACGCGCTCGGCTCGAACGCGCGGCTGGGCAAGTCCCATTATCTTGTCGCCGAAGCCGACGAAAGCGACCGTTCGTTCCTGAAACTTTCTCCCATACTTTCCGTCGTCACCAACATTGACCGCGAGCACATGGATTGCTATCGCAACATGGCCGACGTCAAACGCGCCTTCCTCGACTTCATGGATCGCGTACCTTTTTATGGAATGATCGTGGCCTGCAATGACGATCCCATGCTGCGCCGGATTCTTCCTCAGGTACAGCGTCGCGTGGTGAGCTATGGCACGCGCCGCGGCTCTGATTTTTGGATCAAGCACGGCAAAGCGGCATTCGACCCGGTACAGAACCGTCCTATCTCGCCGTTTCACATCAGCTACCGGGGCCGCGATTTAGGCGAGTTCCGGCTCGGCGTCCCCGGCGCGCACAATATTCTGAACGCCACCGCCGCCATCGCGGTTGGAGTTGGCCTCGATATTCCCGTGGAACGTATTCGTGCCGCGCTGGAGAGCTTCCGCGGCGTGGACCGTCGTTTCCAACTGCGCGGCAAAGCCGCCGGAGTCAGCGTGATTGACGATTACGGCCACCACCCCACCGAAATTCGCGCCACTCTGGCTGCGGCCCGCGAGTGCGGATTCAAGAAAGTTCACGTCGTGTTCCAGCCGCACCGCTATACGCGCACCCGTGATCTGATGGAGGAGTTCGTCACTTCATTCTCCGACGCCGATTCCCTGCTGGTGTTAGATATCTATCCAGCCAGCGAGAAACCCATCGAAGGAATCACTGGCGAAGCGCTTGCTGACAAAATTTCGGATCAGGGACGGGTCAAGGCTCTGCACATTTCAGCTTTCGAAGATGCAGCAAATTCAGTTTCCAACCTCGCCCAGGAAGGCGACATGATTCTGACATTAGGCGCGGGCAGCGTTTCACAATTGGGCCCGATGATCCTGGAAAAACTCGGGCAACGCGGGTCTCTGTCGCTCTCTCTAGAATAATTCCAGTAAAAATCTCTAAAAACAATGTCATTCTGAGCGGAACATTCGTGCACGAAAGTGAACGAATGTGGAGTCGAAGAATCCCTACAAAAAGTACTATAGCCTGCCAATGGCAGGGATGCTTCGACTTCGCAGTCTTGCTTTGCAAAACTGCTCCGCTCAGCATGACAAGAATAAAAGCTCTGCAAATTGATTTTGGGAAGGGCACGACTTCAGTCCTGCCGATGGACTCTCAACAAGCCCCGGCTTTAGAGGTGCACGGTTAAGACCGGCAGAAATATTAAACGCAACAATCAGTCTTCCCGTTTACGCGTCAGCTCCCACACCTTGGCATATTTCAAAGAGACATACATGGCATGGAAATGATGCAGGAGGATCCCTTCGCGCCCGTCAAGAAAACCGAGGCGTAGCCAGTAGTTGTAGAGGATCGTCCAGAGCGGTCGCAAAATAATATCGAACACACCAAATCCCCGCCGTCCTCTAGCCACCGCCATCTCGGCACCCAGCGAAGAATAGCGGTTCATATGCTCTATGTAGGAGGAAAGCGTGGGATAAGCGTAATGCAACAAAGCGCCGTGCTTAATTTTCCCCGTGCTCCCCTGGACTTTAAGATCTTCGTGCACGGCCCGGTCTTCAAAAGCTCCCGCGCCCTTTTTAAAAAACCTGAGCTTCGGGTCGGGCCAGTATCCGCCGTGCTTCATCCAACGACCTAAAAAGAAATTCTTGCGCTTCACCCAGAAGCCAACGAGTTCTCCGTCCGTGTTGCCATCCACATATTTCGCAATCTCCGCGCGAGCGTCGTTCAGCATGACGGTATTCGCACCTTCGCCGTGGAGTTGCTCGTAAAGTGTGAGCGCCTCCCACAACTCTGTAAGCGTCTTTTGCAAATCCGAATCCAGCGCTTCATCCGCGTCCAAACTCAAAATCCAATCGCCCGCCGCTTTCTGGATGGCTGAATTTTTCTGTGCGGCGAACCCCTTCCATGGCTCCTCGAAGGTTTTCGCTTTGAACGATTGCGCAATCTCCACCGTCCCATCGGTCGAGCCGGAATCCACTACGATGATCTCGCCTCTGCCGCCCTCCACCAACGATTGGACGCTCTCCAGCGTCCGCTGAATATTTTCTTCTTCGTTGTAAGTGATGATGACGACCGAGAGTTTCACCGGGAGAGAATACCTGACGAGGTGGAAAATGCAAACCGCTTCGCTAATCGTGCTCGCGCAATCATTCGGTAATGCCAAGCACTTTTATGTGCAGGTGGCCCAGGATCGCTAGTTTGTCTCCATCCGGAGACAGCGCCACGCGAAAGTCAGGCGCATCGTTGGCAAAATTCGCGAGCGTCGCCGTGCGGTGAAAGGAAGCGCCGAAGACGTCAATGCGAATGGATGGCGCGAAGGCCGCGGAGGGCGAGTCCTCCGTGTAAGCGGCAACCATATGTTTTCCATCTTTGGCGACAGCGTATTGCTGTGCCTTCAGGCTGGTGCGTGCCTCCACATCGCCCTTTTCGTTGAAAACCAAAAGTTCTTGGTCCGTCGCCATCATAAAGTGGGAGGCATCCAGAAATTGCGGGCCAATCATAAAAGAGCTCGGCCCTGACCAGACCGTCTTCCAGACTGTATCCCCAGGTTCACGAATCACCACGCGCTTTTCGCCACGCACGTCCTGCCAGGCAGCAGCCATGGAAGGGGAAGCAGCAATCACGCGATCCCCGGGCTCATTTTTCGTCCGCCAGCGGAACAGGGGTTGCAAGGTGTCTTCGTCAAGAACTAGCGTGCCCATGATCAGCACCCCCGACACGGTCATGGCAGGTTCGGTCACCGTGATCGTGCCCACAGCATGGGCGGGAATCATCATGACCGGATCATGAAAATTGACTGTCTTCAACTCCAGGTCGGCGATTCTTTTTCCGTGCTGGTCATAGGTCGTCAGAAAATTGGAGCGTTCCACCAGAAGATTCCCTTTGTTGGTGACGCTGACCGACGAGGTATCTCCCTGGGTCGGCCAATCAAAGCGCTTTTCCACTTTCCCGGTGGCAAGGTCAACAATTGCTGCGCGCAAGTCCTTGCTATCGCTCGGCTTGAAATCTCCCCTGGTCGAAAGCGTCGGTTTGCCCGAAATTTGGCAAACCGTGTACACCAGCAGCTTGTCCTCGGAAAAAAATTCAATCCCCGCCAGTGGCCTGTTGATTTCCACCTGTGCCGGGTCGCACAGGTCGCGTCGTAAATCGACCGACTGGAGTTCTTGTGTGTTCGACGCAAACACACAAGCAGGAAGGCAGAGCGCACACGAAAAAAGAGCCAGGCAGAAAACTAGCGTTCTAATTCGAAAATTTTTTCCATCAACAGCCATTTCTCTCCCGGCTTTGCTTCTGGCAAGGGTTGCTGGAACTTCCACATGAGCTTTTCCCACTCGTGCACTTTAGGATTGCTCCGGTCCAACTCGGCTTTTTTCTCAAAGGAAAATCCCTCGCTAACATCCATCATCATAAACATGCGCGTGCCATGCAAATAAATTTCCATGCTTTCCACGCCGGAATCCCGGATGCTCTGCGTGATCTCTGGCCATATTTTCTGGTGATAGCGCGCGTATTCGGCAATCAGCGCGGGGTCGTTCTTCAAATCCAAAGTAAGGCAATAACGATGGGCCATTGTGATCTCAAATAATTCTATGTCAAAGCGCGGTCCAGGTGCGTGTAGCCGCCGTCCACGAAAATGTGCTGTCCCGTGGTGTGTCCTGACTTCGCTGAGAGCAGGAAGACCACCGTGGACGCGATTTCTTCGGGAGTGGTCATGCGTTTTCCCAAAGGAATATTGGCTTGGATCATCGCCAATTTTTCTTCAGGATTGGTGAACGTGTCCACCCACTCGCGGTACATGGGCGTCATTACCTCGGCGGGAATAATGGCATTCACGCGGATTCCAGCGGGCAAGAGTTCCGCGGCCCACTCCCGCGTCAGGCCGAGAATTCCACCTTTGGCGGCGACGTATCCCGAGGTGCCGCCCTGCCCGGTGACCGCCGTTTTGGACGCGATATTCACGATGCATCCGTGCGACGCCTTCAAATGGGATAGAGCGTAGTGCGCCATGTTGTAGTACGGCATCAGATTCACTTCGAGGGATTCCACAAATCGTCGCGGGCTTCCATGTTCAAGCCCAACTTTGTCGTTCACTCCGGCGTTATTCACCAGTGCGTCAATGCGTCCAAAGTCCTTGGCAACCTGTAGTATGGTGGCCGCGCAGGCCTCGGCCTGCGCCAGTTCGGCGGCAATGAATTCATTCGCCGTGCCCTCCACTCGCAAAGCCAAATGAAGCTGATTGCCGGCGTCAATGTCCCGGTCCACGATTACGGGAATTGCGCCCTCAGCGGCACAAGCTTTCACGATGGCCGCGCCAATTCCTTTGGCTCCGCCGGTGACCAATATCACTTTGTCTTTCAATTGCAAATCCATAAAATCAATCGCCAATCTCCAACAATTAACGGCCTAACCTTCGACCAAAAGCTTGTCATCCTGAGCGAAGCGAAGACCCATGCAACGCAAAACGAACCTATCCATTCACAAAAATTTTGCCCTTAATGCGGAGCCTATCGCAGGTTGCAAAACCCTCCATCCAGCGGATAGTCCACGCCGGTAATAAAAGACGCTTCATCGGAACAGAGAAAAAGAGCTAGCGAGGCGACCTCGTCAGGCTCGCCCATACGCCCGATCGGTTGTGTTTGCGACAGCCGATCAAACATTTCTTTTTCCCGCCCAGGATAATTTTTCTGGAGGAAGCCATCCACGAATGGCGTGTGCACGCGGGCCGGCGAAATGCAATTGCAACGGATTTTGTGCGGCAAATAATCCTTGGCCACCGAGTACGTCATGGCGAGCACCGCGCCCTTGCTCATCGAATAAGCAAACCGTTCCGCAATGCCCGTAGAACCGGCGATGGACGCCATATTCAATATCACCCCGCCACCGTGCTCCTTCATGTGAGAAACGCAAGTTTGCAAACAATTATAAAAGCCCTTCACATTGACTTGAAAAATTCGGTCGAACTCGGCTTCGGTTGTGCTCTCCACGGTCCCAATATGCGAGACGCCAGCGTTGTTAATAAGAATATCTACGCCTCGGTGGCGGAAGATTTCCTCGAATTTTGATTTCACATCGGACTGGCTGGTTACGTCGCAGGGATGAACGCTAGCGTCGCCGCCTGCCTGCGCGATCTCCTCGCGGACCTTTTCGCCGTCTTCTTTATTGATGTCGAGGATGCATATCGTCGCGCCGTTTGCTGCGAACTTCAACGCGATGGCGCGCCCAATGCCGCTGCCTCCGCCGGTCACCACGGCTGTCTTGCCGTCCAGGCGAAAGTTTGATGGAGGATTCTTGTCGTTTGCCAGAGCGCAGCTCTTTCCTGAAGGAATCTGGAATAGGCATTGTAAAACACCGGACAAAGGTTCGTGGGCACTAAGCAGGGGGATTTAATTTCCAGAATTTCGCTGCATTGCCTCCCAGAACCGCCGCGCGGGCGTCCGCCGGATAATTCTTCAGGTAGTTCTTCACCACGTCCATCGTCCGCGTATAGCTGGCCGCTAACGTGCACACCGGCCAGTCGGAGCCGATCATGAGCCTTTCAACCCCAAAGCAGTCGAATGCGACATCCAGATACGGAGTCAGGTGCTCCGGCGTCCAATGTTCCCGATCCGCTTCGGTCACTAGCCCTGAAAGTTTGCAAAAGACATTGGGAAAACTTGCGAGTTGTTTCATTTGCGCGGCCCACGGCTGCAGCAAACCTTGCTTGATGAAGGGCTTGGCCAGATGGTCCAGCACAAATCTGTGCCGGGGAAACCGGCTGACGAACTCCACAGCAACGGGAAGATGTTTGGGATAAATCAGGATGTCGTAAGCAAGATCAAATTCTTCAAGCGCGGCGATACCTCTGAGGAAATCAGGCTGCAACAAAAAGCGGTCATCAGGTTCGCCTTGCACGACGTGGCGCAGGCCAACCAGCCTAGGATTTTTGGCCAGTGCGGCTAAATCGTCGCGCAATTGGGGCGAGCGCAAATCCACCCATCCCACCACGCCCACAATGAATGGATTTTGTTCCGCCAGGCCGAGCAGCCATTGGGTTTCATCCAACGTTTGGCGCGCCTGCACGGCAACGCATCCTTGAAAATCATTGCGCTCCAACTCTGGCTTCAGATCGTGCGGCAAAAAATCGCGGCGCAATGCCGGCATCGAATCATCAATCCAGCCATACTCTGACGGGTCATAAATCCAGAAGTGCTGGTGCGCATCAATGTTCATCGTTATTGTTATTGCGATTGTTATTGCAGCGGGCTATTCACAACCTGCTGCCGTGATTCGCCCAAGCCTTCCACGCCGAGTTCCACTATGTCTCCGGCTTGCAGGTATTTAGGTGGATTCATTCCCAGCCCTACGCCCGCCGGCGTTCCCGTGCTGATCACGTCACCGGGCAACAGCGTCATGAACTCACTGACGTAGGAGACCAGCGTAGCCACATCAAAAATCATGTTCGCCGTCGAGCTATTCTGCCGAGTCTCCCCGTTCACTTTGAGCCACATGCGCAAGTTACCAGGGTTGGGGACTTCATCCTGGGTAGCAAGAAAAGGGCCGAGCGGCGCGAAAGTGTCAGCGCTCTTACCTTTTACCCATTGACCTCCACGCTCCAACTGAAAGCTGCGTTCGGAATAGTCGTTGTGCAGCGCGTATCCGGCCACGTAATCAAGCGCGCGGTCTTTAGGGACATACAATGCCCGCTTGCCAATCACCACGGCCAACTCCACCTCCCAATCCACTTTTTTCGCATTCCTGGGGATGAGGAGCGAGTCGTTCGGCCCCACTAAAGACGTAGTCGCCTTGAAAAAAATGACTGGCTCTTTGGGAGGCTCGGCCTTGGTCTCAGCGGCATGATCGCGAAAATTCAGTCCTATGCAGACGATTTTGCTGGGACGGCGAATGGGCGGCCCCAGTCGGAGCGACGCGGCTACGTGCGGAGCACCCCGAGCATTGCTCTCCAGCCAGCTGCGCAGCGCCACGAGGCCTCCTTTTTCAAAGAATGCTTCGTCGTAGTCTGAAAATACGCCGGAGACGTCAATCCGGCTGCCATCGTTCAACAACACGCCGGGTTTTTCCTTGCCCGGCTCTCCAAATCGAATCAGCTTCATGCTTGCGGCGCTCCCCCTCTAAAATTCACAGCCACCACGATACATCATTGCCTTGAGAGACGCGTGGGTATCCGCGGGAAGTTTGGGCCGAGAAATCCACAGGTGTTCCACGTGGAACATTTTGTACCGGCAGGATTGTATGTATTAGAAGATGCGTATATACTGCGCAAATGAAACGCAAAGCGAAAGTTACAGGCAAACGCAAGGCTGGCAAGAAAAGTATAAACCTGAAGGCATCGGCGGGCGAGCGGAGGCGCTGGCATAGCTCGGCGGCAGAATTTGGGGAGATGTATAAGCCGATCAAGAAGCCGGTGACGCTCCGGCTGGATGCGGATGTGCTGGCCTGGTTTAAGAAGCAGGGGCGTGGCTACCAGACGCGGATCAACCGGGCGCTGCGGAAAGTGGTGGAAGATGCGGGAAAGTAAATCCGACCCGCAGTCCGGACTTTAGAAACTAAAGCCAGCCCTTTCTATCCATTTAGCATCCACTAACAGTGATTTTTGATATGAATCCTGAGGGGAGAGATCTGTGAGCGACAACGGCAATGCGAATTCGGCGGGAACGATAACACTGGGTGGCGAATTGACCGTCCGGCGACTGGGTTATGGGGCGATGCGCATTACCGGAGACGGAATCTGGGGACCTCCCAAGGACAAAGCCGGCGCGTTGGCTGTGCTGGCGCGGGCGGTTGAGTTGGGCGTCAATTTCATTGATACCGCCGACTCTTACGGGCCGGACGTGAGCGAAGAACTCATCGCCCAGGCTTTGTGGCCTTATCCCAAGGACCTGGTGATTGCTACCAAAGGTGGATGGGTGCGCTCCGGGCCGGGCTTCTGGGGACACAATGCCACGCCCGAGCATTTGCGCAAGGCCGTCGAAGGCAGCTTGAAGAAGTTGCGGGTGGAGCGCATTGATCTTTATCAACTGCATACTCCGGATCCGATGGTTTCTATCGAAGCGTCCGTTGGAGCGCTGGCGGAGTTGCAGTCGCAGGGCAAGATTCGCCTGATTGGCCTTTCCAATGTGACTCAGGAGCACATTGAGCGCGCGCGCAAGGTTGCTAAGATTGTTTCCGTGCAGAACCGTTACAGCTTCGCCGACCGCGAGTGGGACTATGTGGTGGATTATTGTGAGCAGAACAAAATTGCGTTTATTCCCTGGTTCCCGCTGGGAGGGGGACAGGTAGCCAAGGAGACGGCGCAGCGGATTGCCGAGGCGCATGAAGTCACGCCCATGCAGGTGGCGCTCGCATGGCTTTTGCAGCGGTCTCCGATGATGCTGCCGATTCCAGGGACGTCGTCGGTGAAGCATGTGGAAGAAAACATGCGCGCTGGATCGCTGAAGTTGACGGAGAAGGAATTTAAGGAACTGGCGGGAGTGCCGGAGTTGGCATTTTCGCGGTGAGTCGTCGCTTGATGGTTCGATTTACGTCATTTGATATTAGGCAATGGTAGGGGTCCTTCGACTTCGTGGCCTTTCGCTTCGCGAAGGGCCACTTCGCTCAGGATGACATCATAAAAACAGGATGACGCCATCGATAACGTCGTAAAGAAGGGAATAACGCGGCTAGATCAAGCTCGGCGGATGGGATACCATGAGCCAATCCGCTCGATATTGGAGGTTGGTTTTATGAAGCGCTTTTTGGTTGCTGCCATTGTTTGTTGCGCATTCGGATTGAGTTGCGTGGCCCAGACCACTGCGGATTCTCCGGCATCGAAGGAAGACGTGGAAAGATATCTACAGGCCATTCACTCTCACGACATGATGAGTAAGATGGCCGACGCGATGTCCCGGCCCATGCATCAGATGGTGCACGACGAGTACATGAAAAACCAGGACAGGCTGCCCGCGAATTTTGAGGCGCAGACCAATCAGCGTGTGGACGGCATGATGAAGGATATGCCCTGGGACGCGATGATGGAGGCCATGGTGCCCGCCTATCAGAAGCATTTCACCAGAGGCGACGTTGATGCACTAATT
>DASXFN010000007.1:0-12262 GCA_036489565.1 Terriglobales bacterium | reverse complement strand
AGCAACACTCCGTTGCCGTACGGCTTGTCGGCACGATTGCCGATCGCGCCGTGATGGTGCTCGACTTCGAAGCTGTGCAATTGCAAAACGAGAGAGCCATCTTTTACCAATTGCTCATAATGCTTGCCGCCGTGCGCACCGCGGCAACCCAATAATCGCTGATACCACTGGCTGCTGGCTTCGACATCCGTAACACAAATAAGAGGTTGGGGGCGCATGGCCATAGCCTAGCAGAACATCAGCTTTGGCAAGTAGCATTAAGCAAGCGAGAAATGCCCACTTTAAAAGCGCGCTAAAAATGGGAGGCATTCAAGCCTCCCATTCAGTTGATGGAAAAATCTACCGCGTGCCCGGAGAGGCGATGCGGTCGTTGGGAACTTCAGGGCCGATGTTGTAGCGCCCCTTCAAGTCGTCCATGCGACGCTGCATGCTGACCATCTGGTCGCGATTATTGGTACGCTGATAATTCCTCCAGCGGGAGTAATAGCTGTCAAAGCGCTGCTGGTCACTCGGAGAAAGCATCGAGCGCCAGTGATATCCGCCTTGCCAGTCACGTTCGCTTCCATGGGAGGCGACGCGGAAGTAAGGAACATTCCCAGGAATTCCGTATTGGGCCTTCACGTCGTCCATACGCTTTTCCATGCTGCGTATCTGGTCTCCGTTGTTCTGCTGTTTGTACTGGACCCATCGGGAGTAATAGCTGTCAAAGCGTTGCTGGTCGCTCGGGGAAAGCCGTCGTCCGCGGCCTCCATATTGGGCCAAAGCTGGAAGCACCATGGCCAGGGTAAGAATCAAAACGCCAAAAGATCTTTTCCTCATTCTCATACGCCCCTCGATCCCGGCTGAGAAAACGCCTCGCCGTAATATTGAACTGCTGTCTAGATGCCGAGGTGATGATACGAGGTTGGTTTACCTGCGGCCAGTTGAATCTAAGGTTCCGTGCATTACGATTCCCTGAGTGATCGAAATAGGAGTTGTTGCAGCCGAATTGAAACGAAGAGCTGAACAGAAAGTGGACAACCAAAGATGACGAAAGAGATATCAGGCGGAGACTTGCCGCGTGGGAAAAAGATGCGCGAAGCAAATGATGTGGGCCGCCTGAGCGCACATCTATCCATCTGGTGGAACCAGAAGCGGTCACAAACCGGATCGCTGCGCGCGTTCGTTTCCTTAGGAAGCCTCTTGTGGGAGTTCGCCGTGGATTCGTTGCCGGAGCGGCGGAGGCAGCGCTACGGTGACGCGGAATATGACTGGGACTATCGCGTGAATACAACCAGCGCAACCGTAGGATGGCGCGACCGGCTGCTGGGACTGCTGCACTCTCCCTATCAACCAACCGAGCCAGCATTATTTCACGAAATTCTGGAGGCGCTGATTCATGCCGCCGCAATTGATCCGCAGGATTTTGTCTTTATTGATTTGGGATCGGGTAAGGGCCGCACTCTCCTGATGGCGTCCGATTATCCCTTCAATGAAATTATGGGAGTTGAGTTGTTGCCGTCCCTGCATCGCGCCGCGCACGAAAATATTGCAGCGTACAAAAGCGAGAAGCAGAAATGTTTTCTCCTTCAATCCTTTTGCGCGGACGCGTCAGAATTCGAATTTCCCTTGCGCCCGATGGTTCTGTATCTGTTCAACCCGCTTCCCGAAGAAGCTCTTGCCCGGACATTGCGCAACCTTGAAGTATCGCTTGAAGCAGATCCTCGAAACTGTTTTGTCATTTACCACAATCCCCTGCTGGAAGCGTCCCTGCGCGGCCAGGACTGGCTGGAGAAATTGAACGGCACTTCCCAGTTTGTGATCTATCGCTTCGTACAGGAGCATGGTTTCCGGCAGCCGCATCCAAGTAGTCCACTGTCGTAAAGTCGCTCGCCTATCACGCAATGACATGGTTGCAATTGGAAGGCGGTATCATGAACTACTCATGTTGAAATTCATGGCGCGAAAAATGAAATTGGCCAGCGACAGGTGGGGCTTCCCCATTCCGGGCTCCTCAATCTTGCTTATAGCACTTGTCACGGGCGGTATCTGGTGGACAAACATTCGTGCATGGGCTGACTCAACCCCGAAGGTGCATGAGATCGCACAGGCCGTGGACGCGCATTACGACCATCTCCGTACGCTAAAAGCTCAATTCACTGAACTGTACGAAGGTGTTGGAGTGGAACGCACCGAGTCCGGCACGCTATGGTTGAAAAAACCGGGCAAGATGCGCTGGGAATACCGTTCTCCCAAGGAGAAGCTGTTTTTGAGCGATGGCAAGACAGCATGGTTTTACGTTCCCAGCGACCGGCAGGCGCGACATACGCCGGTAAAAAACCTGGACGATTTGCGCTCGCCGCTGGGGCTGCTTCTCGGTAAAACAAAGCTGGAAAAGGAATTACAAGGATTATCGCTGGCCGTGGACAAAACTCCCATGACCCCCGGAGACGTAGTTTTACGCGGTGTTCCCAAAGGTCTTGCGGGCCAGGTAAACGATATATTGCTGGAGGTTACACCCGATCACGAAATCGCCCGCATCGTATTGAATCAGGAGGACGGCAGCATCACCGAATACAGATTTCAGGACCAGAAAGAAAACCTCGAAATTGAGGACAAGAACTTCCACTTCACGCCGCCAGCAGGAGTGGAAGTGACGGAACAGGAACTCGCGGAGTAACACGGAAGGGCACGTCCTTAATACTGTAATTAGTTGATGACGTTGGGGTTATACTGATTTCTGGGCGGCGATTGGCAGAATTCCGGAGTAAACACTCTGAATCGGGATTTAATCAAAAGCTCGTATTTTCAATGCTAGACTCGGGTGGAAAACGTCGCGCGAGTGCGCAATGCAAGCAAGATTTTAGATCTGGAAAAGGTTCATTTTCGACCCATGGCGGAGTTTGTAGTCAAAATCGCGGATGAGCGCGGCCACATGCAGCAGCAGGTGGAGCACGGATATTCCGAAAGCGAAGTGCGCGAACGCTTTTCCCAGCAGGGTTATCTGGTCTATTCGGTAAAGCCGCGCGGCGTGATCGCGGGTGGACGGCTGCAACTTCCTACTAAACGCACGGTCCGGCAGAGTCAATTTGTAATTTTTAATCAGCAATTTTTGACTCTTATCAAAGCAGGGCTGCCCGTCCTGCACTCGCTGGATCTGCTGATCAAACGTCAAAAAGACCCAAAAATGCGCGGCGTGCTGGAAAATGTCCGGGAGCGGATCAAAGGCGGGGAGATGCTCTCTGACGCTTTCACCGCGCAGAGAATTTTCCCGAAGATTTATACCACCACGCTGCTGGCGGGCGAAAAAAGCGGCAACATGGAAGAGGTTTTGTCGCGCTATATCGCCTTTCAACGGCTGGCTTTGACGTTCAAGAAGAAACTGGCGGTTTCACTGGTGTATCCGGCATTGCTGGTGTCGGTCGTGATCTGCATGATTATTTTCCTCATCACCTACGTGGTGCCGCAGTTCGCGGCGCTGTTCGATTCCCTGCATGCGCAATTGCCGGCGATTACCCTGTTCATGCTAGCAATGGGAAACCACGCGCAAAAATATGGTCCGCTGGCGTTGTTGGTTCTGGTGATTGCTGCGCTGGTTTTCTGGCAATGGCGACGCACGGACAAAGGAGCGGCCAAGGTGGATCGTGCCATCCTCTCCCTGCCGTTGCTGGGCGATATCTGGCTTAAATATCAGGTGGCGAATTTTTCTCGCATGCTCTCCACGTTGCTGGCCGGCGGCCTGCCGCTGGTGCCCTCACTCGAAACCGCCGGGGCCTCGGTGAGCAGCCGGAGCATTCTGAATGGGATCGCGGCCTCGACCATCCAAGTGCGGGAAGGTCAGCCTTTGGCCAAGAGCCTGGAAGCACAGCACTTGTTCCCCGACCTTTCGGTGGAGATGATTGAGGTCGGCGAATCGACCGGCGCGTTGCCGGCCATGCTGAATTCGGTGGCTGAATTTTACGAAGAAGATGTGCAGACCGCGCTGGGCGCGGCCATGGCCCTGATTGAGCCTATGATCCTTATCATCATGGCGGTTTTCGTGGGCGGAGTACTGATTTCTTTGTATCTGCCGATATTCACGCTGGGGTCGAACATCCATTAATTGGTAAAGACTTGGTTGGCGAAGACGAAGATAGGAAAAAACGCATGGCGGGCATGACTGAAAATAAATCGGCGGTGATCAACGGAGCCAACGCACTTCCGGCGGCCCCGGCCGTGGTTCCCAGCGAGCAGGAAAAGGCGCAGGACATAGCGCGCCGCTACCGCTGCGAGTTCATTGATTTGCACAACTTCCAACTGCAGCACGATCTGTTCAAGACGATTCCCGTGCACCTGATGTTCCGCTACAACTTCATTCCGCTGGAAGAAACCAGGGACGGACGGCTCGCCATCGCTATCGCCGACCCCAGCCAGTTGATGATGATCGACGAAATCGGCATCCTGCTGGGCAAGCGCATCCTTACCAAAGTGGCCACGCTGGCGCAGATCAGCGAGATCCTGAAAAAAACCGAGCAGTCCAAGCGCGTGCTCGAAGACGCCAGCGAAGGTTTCACGCTGGATGTGCTCCACGACGAAGACGGCAACACGGATGAAAGCATTTCCATCGATAAGCTGACATCGCAAGGCGACATCAGCCCCATCATCCGCCTGGTGGACACTACGATTTTTACCGCACTGCAGCGGCGCGCCTCCGACATTCACATCGAAACCCGCGACGATTCGGTGAGCATCAAGTTCCGTATTGACGGCGTGCTGACGCAGGCCATGCCGCCGATCGCCAAAGACCATCACTCCACCATCATCTCGCGCATAAAAGTCATGAGCGAGTTGGACATCTCCGAGCGGCGCGTGCCGCAGGATGGACGCTTCCGCGTGAAATACGGAACGCCGGAGCGGCCCATTGATTTCCGCGTTTCCATCATGCCCTCCATCCACGGCGAGGACGCCGTGCTTCGCGTTCTCGACAAAGAGTCGATGAGCGAGAAGTTCCATAAGCTGGTCCTCGATGTGGTTGGCTTTGACGAAGACGACCTGCAACGCTTCCGGCGCTACATCAAAGAACCCTACGGCATGGTATTGGTCACTGGGCCAACGGGCAGCGGCAAGACCACCACACTCTATGCCGCCGTGAACGAGATCAAGACCGAAGAAGACAAGATCATCACCATTGAAGATCCGGTGGAGTATCAGATTCGCGGTATCACGCAGATTCCGGTGAATGAAAAAAAAGGCCTGACCTTTGCTCGCGGCCTGCGCTCCATTCTGCGCCACGACCCGGACAAAATCATGGTCGGCGAAATCCGCGACGCGGAGACCGCGCAGATCGCCATTCAGTCGGCGCTGACCGGCCACCTGGTATTTACCACCGTGCACGCCAATAATGTCGTGGACGTAATTGGACGCTTCCTCAACATGGGAGTCGAGCCTTACAACTTTGTTTCCGCGTTGAACTGCATTCTGGCACAGCGGTTGGTCCGCCTGATTTGCGAGAACTGCCGCACCGCTGTGCATTATGCTCCCGAGGTATTAGTGGCCAGCGGCCTGGACCCGCAACAGTGGTCGCAGGTCCCTTTCTATGAAGGGCAGGGTTGCATTGAATGCGCGGGCACGGGGTTCCGGGGACGGACGGCCATCCATGAACTGCTCGACCTGAGTGACCGCATCCGCGAAATGATTCTGGCCAAGAAGCCGACTTCGGAAATCCGGCGCGCGGCGCGGGAGGAAGGAATGCGCTTTCTGCGCGAGTCCGCGCTCGACAAGGTCAGGACGGGATTGACCACTCTGAAGGAAATCAACAAAGTCACGTTCATTGAGGCCATGCGCTAAGCGCGAGGAAAAATCCGCACTGCTTCTTATAGACTTATGAGAGTGTTTTTGCGCCGGGTTGCGGGCTTGTAAAATTGTCTTTGCAGTGACGATTTGCGAATCACGGTTCGCAGATTCGCGGATTACGATTTACAGATTAATATTTGCAGCGGGCGATTGCAGCCGTCCAACGCCGCTGAGAAAGTTGAAAACCGAATTTGAGTTTGTCATCCAAGCCAAGAATCGCCTGCGAAATCGCCGCTGACCGCGTGCTTGCCGGGCGTGTCTCCGAAGCCGCGCCTACGGTCGAGGCTTGCGCGTCGCAAGAACTTTCGCCCGGCGTGGTCGTGCCGGACATGATGGAGGCGAACCTGAAGCAGCGGGACGCACTCTCGCGCGCGCTGCAAGCTTCACTGGAAAGCGTCGGTGGGCGCTCCCGCGACGTGATTGCGATTTTGCCCGACGCCTCTTCGCGCGTGGCCTGGCTTGACTTCGATACTTTGCCAACTAACCGCGAGGAAGCGGAAGGAGTGGTGCGCTTCCGCTTGAAGAAGTCTCTGCCCTTCAACATTGACGAGGCCAAAGTTTCCTATCATGCGCACACGGCCAACGGCGGGGTGCGGGTGGTTGCAGCGGTGGCCCTCACCAGCGTCATTCAGGAATATGAAAGCCTGTTTCGCGAACTGGGATACAGCCCAGGCGTGGTAATGCCTTCCATGCTGGCGGCCCTGGGAGCAGTGAACGCCGACCGGCCCACGCTTATTGTTAAAGTAGACGCCAACACCACGGGCGTGGCCATCCTCGATCAGCAGCAGCTTTTGCTGATCCGGACCCTGGAAAATCCTCGCGGCATCACCATCACTGGGGAGCAACTGGCGGAAGACATCTATCCCTCAGTGGTATTTTTCGAGGACACCTACCATTTGAACATTCAGCAAATTTTCGTCGCGGGACTTCCAGAGACCGGAGGCGCGGCGCCAGCGTTGCGCGCGCAGACAGGGGCCGAGGTACAGGAATTAGTGGCTTCATCACAGCTTTCCGGCAATATGGGAGCCGTGCCGAAGTGGCGGATGGCCGGGGTAGTAGGAGCGTTGCTGGGCTAGAGACCGATCTGAAATATGCGCTTAAACATCAATCTCGCAACCCAGCCGTACGAGGACGCGCGACTCTTCTGGAGGCGCTGGGGCGGCAGCCTGGTTGCGTTAGGGCTGGTTACGCTGGTGTTGCTTTACTTCACGGTCGCCGGATGGCTGGCGGCACGCCAGGACCGGGCGCTGATTGATAAGACCGAGCAGCAGATTGCAAGCCGGAACCTGGAGCGCAGCAAGGCGCAGGCAACGCTGAACGCGCCCCAAAATCAAGCGACTCGCGATCAATCGGCTTTTCTGAACGATCTTTTTGAGCGCAAGGCGCTCTCCTGGACGCAACTGTTCGAGGAACTCGAGCGGGTCATGCCGGCGCGCCTACATGTGGTTTCCATCAAGCCAGAGATAACGCCGGACAAACAACTGAAAATTGAGCTTATGGTTGCCGGCGACTCGCGCGATGGAGCACTGGAGCTGGTGCGGAAAATGGAATCGTCTCCCCGCTTCCGCCAGACGCAGATCGACTCCGAACAGCAGTCAGACCAGAACTCGAAGTCTCCGCAGGACATGGTGCAATTTCACATCAGCGCCTTATATGCGCCAGCGGCGGTGGGCAGCCATGGAGGAGCTCCTTAATGCCTGACCTGAAGAGCACTAAGAACAAGCTCATAGCCGTGGTGGCGGGGATGATTGCAATTGATGTTGCTGCCGTGGGGATACTTTTTTCGCCGCTGGTGGGATCGCAGCAATCGCGACGCGCGCAAATTGAGGACCTTTGGAAAGAGCTGCGGCTCAAAACCAAGCAGGTAGAGCCGTTGCGGGGCATGGACAAAAAGATCGACTCCGCGCAGGAGCAGATCCACGACTTCTATCAGCAACGGTTGCCGGAGCAGGATTCCGACATTTCCGAGGCTTTGGGCAAAGTCGCTTCCGAATCAGGAGTGAAGATGAGCATGGTGAAATACTCCCCAAAAGACGAACAGCTTCCCGGCCTCGCGCCGGTGATGATCGAAGCAGATTTTTCGGGCGGCTACTCGCAGCTGGTGCGTTTTATCAATGCGCTCGAGCGGAACAAATTGTTTTTCATTGTGGACGGATTGAACCTGGATAGCTCGCAACAAGGGACGGTGCAACTCCGCCTGAGCCTGGAAACTTATTTGAGAACTGGCAGCTAGAAAATGGCAATGAAAGTCGGCGCGGAAAATCGGGCAAAACTGGTCACGGCCATCGTGTTGCTTGCCATCGCGGTGTTGCTGCTGGGGAGCTGGCTCTTGAGCTCAGGCGCGCCGGGTGGAAGCACGCCCACGGCACGGACCCCCGATGAACCCACCGAAGAAGGCGTGCATCCCGTCACGCGCGCGAAGAGCGGTTCCAGCAAGAAAAATTCGGCGACCGAGGCGCGCTCCCTGGATCCGCGGTTGCGGCTGGACTGGCTCAAGAGCACCGAAGACACGAAATATTCGGGAAGCGGACGCAATATTTTCCAGACCTACGTTGAGATTCCCAAGCCCATCGTGAATCCGGTACAACAACAAGCGCAGAACCTGCCGCCTCCGGGGCCACCACCGCCGCCGCCGATTGACCTGAAATTTTTCGGCTTTGCCAGCCGGCCCGGCGAAGCTAAAAAGATTTTCCTTTCCGAAGGTGAGGACATCTTTATCGCTGGCGAGGGGCAAATCGTGGATCGCCGTTACAAGGTCCTTCATATTTCCCTGAACGCCGTGGAAATTGAAGACGTGCTAAACAACAACCGCCAGAGCATTCCGCTGACACAGGGATAGATTTTCGCAATGAAACAGTTTCGCCAACCTGGTCTCGTTAAAAACAGCCGCGGCAAAAACATGCGCGGTAGAAGCGGACGGCAATCCGGCTACATTCTACTGATGATGATGTTGTTCATCGCCCTGCTGGCGGTGGCTGCGCTGGCAGCTTTGCCCAGGATGGAAATGCAGGTGAAGCGCGACCGTGAAGAAGAGATGATCCATCGCGGAGCGCAGTATGCGCGAGCCATCCGCCACTATGTGAAGAAATTTGGACGCTACCCCACCAGCATTTCCGACCTCGAAGACACCAACGATGTTCGTTTCCTGCGCAAGGCCTATAAAGACCCCATCACAGGCAAAGATTTTCGCCTGCTGCACATGGGCGACGTGCAAATGCTGATGGGTGGCGCGGGCTTTAGCGGTGGCGGAGGCAATCCCGCGGCAGCAGCCGGCGCTGGTCAGCCAGGAATGCCTGCCGGAGTTCCAATAAGCGGCAGCACAAGTTCTGGCCCGACGACCCAGGGAGACAATTCCGGAACACCCGACAACTCGGGAACAAACGCCAATGGCGATAATTCTTCCGGCGAGAGCGCGAACGGCGGTCAATCTTCCGACTCATCGTCACCCAATGGTTCTTCCCCAAATTCAGGAGGACCTGGAGGGCAAGTATTCGGCGGCGGACCGATCATGGGAGTGGCCAGCGTCAGCAAAGACAAAACCATCCGAATGTTTAATAACAAACAACACTACAACGAGTGGCTCTTTGTTTACGATCCCACGAACGATCGCTCATTAATCACGGGCCCCTATCAGCCGTCATTGATGGGACAAGGAATTGGGCAGGCAATTGGTGGCGCCAACGGTGCGGGCGTTCAGAACAGCCCGACCCCGGGATTTGGGAATCAGGGGAATACAGGAACCGGTATGCAGCCCATGCAACCGCAGAATCCGGGGATGAATTCGGGAGCGCAGCAGTAGGACGACGGCTTTTAAACAAAGACATCCATTTATGGAGTCTTGAAAAATGAAAAACCCCATCGGATTTACGATGGGGTTTAATAATTTCGCCCGCTTAAATCTATTTACACGTTGAACGATGAACCGCAGCCGCAGGTGCTCTTCACATTCGGGTTCTCGAATTTGAAGCCCGCGCCTTCGATGGTTTCAACATAGTCCACAACGCATCCATTCAGGTACATGACGGAGGTCGCGTCCACGAACACCTTCAAGTCACCCATGGTGAAGACTTTGTCCATCATGCCGGGAGCATTGTCGAATTGCATCGAGTAGGAAAATCCAGAACAGCCGCCGCCGACAACGCCTACGCGCAAGCCCGCGGGAACCGGAGTCTGCTGGGCCATGATCTGCTTAACTTTGGAAACCGCGCTCGGCGTCAAGCTGATTGGAGCTACTTTGGTCTCAGTATTTTCAACTTGCGGGGTGGTGGTTGTCGCCATTGCGTATCTCCTTGGATTAAAAAGGCTAAAGTCATTATAGCAGAGCCGCCCAAATCCTCAATTGCAGGTATTGGCACTCCTTAATGGCTTTAGATGACGCGCTTGCCATAAAGTCGCACCTGATTCTGGTGGCCCATTCGTTCTATCCAGTTTGTTCAATCAACGGCTCAGGCCTTGCCAACGGGACTATAATGCTCTTGGGGCCAGTCCTGAAGCCGGATTGTGGGCAGCGCCTCCTGCTTCCCGGTGTAGCGGGACGACCCGATATCAAGAATTGAGGTGGCCTATGACTCCCATGGTCTTTTGGCTACTAATCGTTTGGGGAGCTACCACGGCTCTCTTGATCGCTCTCCTTATCTATCGCAGCACTCTCACCATGCATGAAGATTCTCAACTGTGCCTGAGCGAATCTGACGCTCACATGCAACAGGAACAGATGAGCATCATGCGCAGAATGGACCGCATCAATCCGTTGCTGTGGGGGGTTGGTTCCCTCTCCGGATTGCTGATCCTGGTCATCGCAGGTTTGGCGCTTTATCAGCAAATGACGCTCGTGCAGTAAAGCCCATTTGCTGATGGATTGGAAAATGTCCCGCCGAGGGTAGTACCTGCTCTGCATTATTGGGAAATATGCAAGAAGAAGGCCCGGCATAAAATGCCAGGCCTTTCGTGTTTGAAGAAGCGGGCGGAGAGCAGAGAAACCGGGCAATTCAGGCGTAACCAATCCGATCGCTGGACGCTCTACACAATATTGAGGGGCGCCTGTATGAATGCTACAGCCGTTGTTGAGCGTGCAAATGCGGAAGGCTGGCTGGATGAAGATATTGTTGCCCGCGTTTTAGCTGGCGAAACCGAGCTGTACGAAATCATTATGCGCCGCTATAACCAGCGCCTGTATCGCGTGGCGCGCGCCATTCTGCGCAATGATGGCGAGGCGGAAGATGTAATGCAGGACGCGTACGTTCGGGCTTACGAGCACCTCAATCAGTTTGCCGGGCGCTCACGATTCTCGGCGTGGCTCACGAAAATAGCGGTACATGAATCTTTGGCGCGGATACAGAAAAGGAACCGACTACAGGAGTTGGAAGCGATGATCCCACAAGAGGAGGAAATTGTACTGACTTCCCCGGCCGCGAGTCCGGAACAACAGGCCTCCAGCGCGGAGATGGGACATCTTTTGGAAGAAGGAATTCTGGCCCTCCCCGAAAACTACCGCACCGTGATTATGATGCGCGACATTGAAGAAATGAGCACCGCCGACACCGCGACCGCCCTAAATTTGAGCGAAGAAAACGTCAAGATTCGCCTGCACCGCGCGCGCATTCTTCTGCGCAAGGAACTATTTGCCCGCGCCGGCGCGGGCCGCGCAAAGGCATTTCCGTTCATGGGCGTGAGATGTGATCGCGTGGTGCGGAAGGTTTTTGAGAAAATTTCCGCGAAGAACTAAAGCTGCGTTATTCCGCGAACGGTTCGCAGCATGCGATAAGCGTTTCAGCATTTACACGGGCGGGACGCCCGCGCTTCCATTGCTGATTACTTTCTGGAAACGAGCACTGGTGCCGGGAACAGGACTTGAACCTGCACGCCTTTAGGGCACTGGATCCTAAGTCCAGCGCGTCTGCCAATTCCGCCATCCCGGCACGGAAGTTATTCTATCGTGGAAGCGCGTGGTGGACGAGAGGTGGAACCAGCCTGAATGGTTTATCGCGTCGAAAGTTTTGATAGGCGGAAAGTTTGCTGGTACTCGGAAGATGCGATACGCGGGTTTTCCCGGACGTTATGCTGGAACGACTACACCTGGTCGGGATTCAACAAGGGAAAGAATTTGCCGCCCTCGTGGACGGTTTCAATCGCCTGCACAAGATCGCGGACCACATCAATTTTAGAGATGAAGCCACGCGCGCCGATGTGTTTTGCTTCCCGCGCGGTATGTTTATCGGCATTGACGGTGACCATCACGACTTTAGAATCCGGAGAAGCTCTTAATATCTTTTGGGCGGCTTCAAATCCATTCATGTGAGGCATGCCGACATCGAGGAGAATAACGTCCGGCCGCAGCAGAGAGGCTTTGCCCACCGCGTCTCGCCCGTCCACGGCTTCCGCCAGCACTTCCCATCCGTCTTGGCTAGTAAGGAGGCTGCGGATTCCTTTGCGTACGGCTTCGTGGTCGTCC
>DASXFN010000094.1:0-7956 GCA_036489565.1 Terriglobales bacterium | reverse complement strand
CTTTTGGCAAACTGACATCCATGGATGCCACCGGAATCTGTGCGAGTGGAACTTTCATGCCCATCTTGACCTGGAGCCGCGCGCATCCGGTCAATAAAAGCAATGAAGCCAATCCAAGCCAGCTTACCCAACGTGGTACGGCGTAAATTTGTGAAGCGCGCGCAAGGGCCAGAGGTTTGAAGTTGCGCATGGATTCCGCCTTTTTATGCGATATCTGAGTCTTATATCTGCAACAATGAAACACGTGACCCGGCAGTATGTTCCGTTGCGCGGCGCTTCAGCACGTAAAGTTTTGTGAAGATTACCGCCGTGGGCGATAGACCGGCTCCAGTGACTGAATGAGAGAGTGGAAGTCGGGCGGCATCTCGCAGTCTATCGAAACATTCTCGCCCGAGCGGGGATGAGTGAATTGCAGACGTGCCGCGTGCAAGGCAACGCGGGCAATGCGTGACTCTGACGCTTCCTTGGCGTGATATTTTCTGTCGCCGATGACCGGGTGCCCGAGCGCTAAAAATTGCACGCGGATTTGGTTCTGCAATCCCGTCACCAGCGTTACGCGGACGAGCGACGCGTCACGAAGCGAGCGTTCGACCCTATAACGAAGTTCCGCGCGCGTCGCTTTGCGGTCTCTCTCATTGCTCAATTTTTGAAACTGTCCCTCCCGCCGAAAGTAGTGGACGAGCGTCCCTTCTTTGGCTGACGGATGCCCGCGCACTACGGCCAGATATTCCCTCACCGGAGTGTGTGCGAGAAACTGACGGATGAGAGCTTCGCGGTCCATTTGGCTTTTCGCAAAAAGCAAAACGCCCGAGGTAAAGCGGTCAATGCGGTGCACAACGTAGGCGCGCCGTCGCTGCGGCTTCAGCTCCGCGATAAGAAGCGCCAAAGCAGACGGCGTATCAGAACCCTCGACCGGAACGGCCAGCAGTCCGGCAGGCTTGTTGATGGCCAGAACGGCATCATCCTGGAAGAGTACGGCTACCTCACGGGAAAATCGGGGCGGCCGCCGCTCCGATTTTCTTCTGCCATGCTCGCGCGGATCATACTTTCGCTGATCCTGCTTTCGCGGCTCGCGCTTTCGTGAATCGTGCTTTCTTGAATCATGCGTTCCTGATTCATGCTTCGCTGATTCACGTTTTGCCGAATTATGTTTCGCCGAATCACGGCCACTTTTACGTTGGGGCTTCTTCATCTTTCGAGATGTTACCAAGATTTCGCTTTCAGGGCGGCAATCCTCCATCACGGCAAGTCAGATCCAGGCTTCTTCCGAGTGTCGAGCAGCGTGTCAAGCATAAGCGCCTTCATCGCTTGGCTCTCCGCCGTGTTCAAATCCTCCAGGCCTTTCACGACGCTCTCCCTGTGCGCTGCGGAATGGTTCTGGCTGGCCTTCCACTTTCCCTCCAGCCGCTGAATAGACAACTCCAGTCCAACAATGCCCTTTGTGAGCGATTCGATATATTCCGCGGGTGCATCACTTATTTTCCAAGGCGTAGGAAACGAAGCCTCATGAATGTTGACCAGGCTCTCCAGATGGGCCAGCAGCCAATCGGTGTCCTCGATCACTTTCAAATGTCCGTATGCGTGGACAACAGCATAGTTCCAGGTGGGCACCACCTTCCCCGTTTCACGTTTCTCCGGATACCACGATGGACTGATGTAATGTTGCGGGCCCGAGAAGATTGCCAGCGCTTCAATCTCAGGAGAAAAATCGCGCCATTGCCGGTTTGCTCGCGATACGTGCCCCTTCAATCGCCCGAGAAGCTGGCCCTCTTTCTCCTGCGCCCTCTCCAGCACCATGGGAAGATGCGTGGCAAACAAGCCCGAAGATCCCATTGTGACCAGAGAGCAAAATGGTTGAGCCTCAATGAGGTCGTACAGAACCGGAATTCGCGTTTCTTCGTTCGCCTTTGGAATGTACATGCCTGCTCCTCTTCAAACCCTCATTCCAACAATGCCCTCTATTTAGCCACACGCAGCTTTATAGTTGCATGGCAAAGCTGGTTCTGCTCATTTCGTGATGTTTGCAATATTCCAGGCCGATGACCGCGAAGACGACCGAGAATCGGAAGCGGGCAGGAATTGCCGCAGACATTGACTGCCGAAATCCGCTCAAAATCGTTATACTGAATGGGCAATTCCCGCCGGAGCCTCAATGAAAAATAACAAAATGTCGCGCCCCATTCACGAAGTTGACCCCGATATCGCCTTGGCCATTGACAATGAAGCTCGCCGCCAGCACGAGGGCCTGGAGCTGATTGCTTCGGAAAATTTTGTCAGCGAGGCCGTGCTTGAGGCCGCCGGCTCCGTATTTACCAATAAGTATGCCGAAGGCTATCCGGGAAAGCGCTACTACGGTGGATGCGAATATGCCGACGTTGTAGAGACGCTGGCCCGCGACCGCGCCAAGCAGTTATTCGGCGCCGAGCACGCGAACGTGCAGCCGCATTCGGGTTCGCAGGCGAACATGGCAGCATATTTTTCCGTGCTGCAACCGGGAGATACCATCCTCGGCCTGAATCTCGCGCACGGCGGCCATCTAACCCACGGTCATCATCTGAATTTTTCCGGCAAGACCTACAAAGTGGTCCCGTATGGCGTCACCAAGGAAACAGAAACGATTGACTACGACGACCTGGAAAAGATTGCCGAGAAGGAACGCCCCAAGCTGATTATTGGGGGAGGAAGCGCGTATCCCCGCATTATTGATTTTGCGCGCATGCGCCAGATCGCCGACAAAGTTGGAGCGCTCTATCTTGTGGATATGGCGCATTTCTCCGGACTGGTCGCCGGCGGCGTACATCCTTCGCCGGTACCCCATGCGCACATCGTCACCTCTACAACGCACAAAACATTGCGCGGCCCTCGCGCCGGAATGGTTCTTTCCAAGTCGGAATTTGCCGCCGCCATTGATAAAGTCGTCTTCCCCGGAATTCAGGGTGGGCCGCTGGTGCACATCATCGCCGCCAAAGCTATCTGCTTCCTGGAAGCCATGCAGCCCGAGTTCCGCGAGTACGCGCGGCAGGTAGTTGCCAACGCCAAGGTACTGGCGGAAACGCTGGCCAAGGAAGGCTTCCGCATCATCTCCGGAGGCACCGACACGCACCTCATGCTGGTGGACGTGTTCTCCAAAGGCATGCTGGGCAGCGAAGCCGAAAAAGCCCTGGGCGAAGCTGGCATCACGGTAAACAAAAATGCGATTCCTTTCGACACCAATCCGCCCATGAAGCCGAGCGGCATCCGCATTGGAAGCCCCGCGCTGACCACGCGAGGAATGAAAGAAGCTGAAATGCGTCAGGTCGGCCAGTGGATCAGCGAGGCGCTGAACCAGCGCAGCGATTCAGCCGTGCTGCAAAAAATCCGCCGCCAGGTGCTTGAACTGGCGGAGGGCTTTCCACTTTATGCGGAGCGTCGCGCCAAAGCCGAAGCTGAAGTAAGGGCATAGTTCCAAATTGGGTTTGCTTTAAGGCTGGCCTGCGGCGTCCGCACCGGAAAATTCGGCCTTAGCGATGCGTACCGCGCCGCATGGCCGAAAGCTCAGCCGTTGTGATTAAATTCTCCCGTGAACATTGCCATTGACCTGCGACGAATCACCGAGTTCGGCATTGGCACTTACACGCGCAATATCGTCCGCGCCCTCGGACGCCTCGATCAGGAAAACAGTTACCACCTGATTGGCGCGCCGGAAAGAATTTCAGAGATTGGTTCCCTTCCCGCGAACTTCCATTCCGTTCCTCTGCTTGAACATGACACGACCGTTAAAGGATATTTGGAATGCCGCAAGCTCGTGAAGGGCTTGAACTGCGATCTGGTGCACATCCCGCATCTGTTCTGGCTTCCCCGCAATTTGGCATGTCCCTACGTCATGACTGTGCATGACGTGCTCGAACACTTATATCGCGCCCGCGATCGTTCCGGAGCAAAACGCCTGATGCACTTTCATTTAACGCGGCGCGTTCTGAACAATGCTTCGCGGATTTTCGCCGTCTCCAGTTTCACCAAAATCGAAATCGAAAAGCTTTTCTCTGTGCCCAATAGCCAAATCCAGGTAATCTACAACGCCATTGACGAGCGGTTCCTGCACGGCCATGCGACCGAAAGCGACCGCCAGTTGATCGCCGAACGCTACCAGGTGAATTATCCCTTCCTGCTCTACGCGGGAAAAATCAGCCCCCAGAAAAATGTAGTGCGGATTATAGAGGCATTCTCGGCGCTGAAAACCGAATTGGCCAAAGCCGAGCAATATCCCGACCTCAAGCTGATCATCATTGGAGATGAACTCTCCAAGCATCCCGACCTGCGCCGCACGGTCATCCGCAGCGGCGTGCAGAACGACGTTCGCTTTCTCGGCTTTGTCCCCATTGACACGCTGCGCATCTTTTACGATGCGGCAAAAGTCTTCATTTTTCCGTCTCTGTATGAAGGCTTTGGACTGCCGCCGCTCGAGGCAATGGCACACGGCACGCCGGTGCTGACCTCCAACACTTCTTCCCTGCCGGAGGTAGTGGGAAATGCGGCGGTGCTGGTGAATCCGGAAAATGTATTTGAAATGCGGCGCGCTTTGCAGCGCGTGCTTCTGGACCAGAACCTGCGGGCCAAGCTTAAAGAGCGCGGCTACGAGCAGGTGCAAAAATTTTCCTGGGAAGCCTCGGCGCTGTCCGTGCTGGATGCTTATCGGGAAATCGCCAATCGTCGCGGCGGAAAATCAAAGCCGCAGCAAGCCACGCAGTTGGTGTTGAACTCTTAGCCGCAAAAATCAGGCCGAAAATTAAGCTTTCTTAACGAGTGGAGTTCCGGGCGAGACCAAAGCCTGGCGGTGCAGTTGCGCCTCAATTTTCTCCCGGTCCGCGGAAGACGTTGCCTTGGCGAGCCGATTGCGCAGCTTCAGGATTTTTTCTTTTCTTGTACGGCGGCGGCGAATTTCTGGACGGCGGCTAGGGGCTGACATAAGTGGTCTCCTTGAGACTGCTCGGGAAAATGATCGCGGAGCGTTTTTTGGAATTCGCCGCGAATAAAAATCTTAACAGAAATAAATTTTTCCCGATGAATCGGCATTTTTTCGAAATTTTAGTCCGCAATCAAAAATGATTTCCTATTGTTCAAATCGTCGCGCTGGAGTGGTATGCTCGAAGCACTCGTCCGGATCATTGTGAATTCGCCGGATCTCACGTCGTGCATGGCTCGATACGCGACGGTACAAGCGATCTGCATGTTTAGCGCCAGTTCAGCAGTCAGCACGCGATGGAAGACATACCTGCACAACGAGAGGTGGATGAATTTATCCTCCGCCGGATTGACAGCGTCCCTCAACTGGAGGCGTTGCTTTTGCTATGGACCAGCCGGCCCCGCGAGTGGTCGGTGGACGACATGGCCAAAGCTCTGTATGTTCGTACGGATATGGCCCAGGCAATCCTGGAAGATTTGGCGCAACGGGAACTCATCTCAGACGTTCCCAATCAATCAGGCCGGTATGTTTATGCCGTTCACTCGGACGAGCAAAACAGATTGATGCAAGCCGTGGACAGGACCTACCGGCATGAACTGGTGCGTATCTCCACCATGATTCATGCCCAGGCTTCCTCGGCCCTGCGCGACTTTGCCCGCGCTTTCCGTTTCACGAAGGAAAAAGACAAAAGCGACAAGGACAAAGAATAATGGCTCCCAGCGTTTACATTCTCGGCGCGCTTATCACACTCGCCTGTGGAGTTCTACTCATGCGCGGCTACTTGCAGGGGAGGAAAAGATTGCTGCTGTGGAGCAGCCTATGCTTCTTTGGGCTCTCGATTTCTCACGTGTTTGTTTTTCTGGATCTGGTCGTTTTCCCTAATATCAACTTCTATCCCTGGCGTCTAGGCAGCGCGGCGGGGGCCATGCTGGTTCTGCTTTATGGCTTGATTTGGGAGGATGAGTAGATGGTGGAAGGATTTTTGCTGGGTGTCATCGCGACTTCCTCGCTGACTGCGGGCGCATTCTTCCTGAAGTTCTGGAGGCGCACTCGCGATTCTTTGTTCCTGGCGTTCGCCGTGGCCTTCCTCATTGAGGGCGTAAACCGAACCGCCCTGCTACTTGTGGCCAAACCCAATGAAGGCAGTCCAGCAATCTATATCGTTCGCCTCTTCGCATTCCTGGTGATTCTCGCCGCCATCCTCAAAAAGAACTACGCCGCTGGCGAGTAAGCATCTGTCTGCTACTTCGTGGCAGGATTCTTAGAAGGGCTGTAATCCAGTAACGCTCAGAACCAAAAATGGAAAAATTAGCAGCCGGGCCTGTAAGCCGAATTTTGTCTGCGGGATTGCTCCCGCAGGACGACCATTCCTCTGGGACGCGCATTGCTGCGCGCCTCTAGCGACCTACCCGAAGGTTTGACGCACCGAGCAGGCACGTGCCGTGGCCGAAGCCGCGTCTTCCTTCCTATTTGGTCTTGCTCCGTGTGGGGTTTGCCCTGCCCGCTGCATTACTGCCGCGGCGGTGCGCTCTTACCGCACCTTTTCACCCTTACCCCGGCGTTGCCGCCAGGGCGGTATATTTTCTGTGGCACTTTCCGTCGAGCGGACTTGAATCCACCCTCCCGGACGTTATCCGGCACACTGCTCTGTGGAGTTCGGACTTTCCTCCCTCATCCTTCACGAACAAGAGCGGCCGTCCGGCCCAGCTGCCAACTGAATCATTATATGCGACCGATCAAACCCACGATCAAACCAATGACCGAGGGTGCGTGGCCCTTGTCGCGCTTTTTGCGACAGGGCGGGGATTTCACAAGCTGACATACTGTTCCGGCTGATTGATGGCGGGTCTTTGATCCGCCATCGCCAGATCAGAGACCCGGTGCTACACAATCTTAAAAATTTGAGAGCGCGTGGCTACGCGAGCCGATGAATCTACGCGCGGCGCTTGTAGAGGATGGAAAATTCAAATCCAGGATTTGCAGGGAACAGCTCAGCGACTTTGCGCAGGCGATCAGCCATTTGCGCCGGGGCGAGCAGAGGATAATCCCGTTCACGCAGGTCGTAATAATCCACGTCAAGAAAGAGTGAGAGCAGATAGATGGAAATCGCATCGGAAAAAGTGGCGGCAAAGTATTCGTTCTTGTGCTTTTCGGTTTCGGGCCCTTGCGTGGTGGCGAGTTTGCGCGATTCCCAGGCGTCGAGCGAAGTTTCACCACGCACATTTCCTTCCACCTGCTTCCACACCAGATCAGAAAATTCGCGCGAGACTCCGGCGCGTTCCACCAGAGCATGTCCGACGTTGATGTAGAACTCAAAGGCAACGGAAAATTTATCGTCCATCAAGCGCGTGGAGATGAAGACGCACTGCGAGTCGCCAAGATCAAGATTGCGATGGCAGACGGCGTTGTCGCTAAGCGCGACATCGTAGCGGTCGGCGATGACGGTTTCGTCTCCCTGATTCACAGTAAGCGGAACAAAATAATAGGCCTTGCGCTGCAATGCGGTGGCGATGGCTCGAGGGACCGTGGCGACCATGCGTTCCAGATCAACGGAAGAAATGGTGACATCGCCGGAAACTGCATAACAAACGCCGTTGGGCGCCTGCGAGACGGGAGTGAGACGGACAACCTCAGCCGGGGGCCGCGTAATCGCGGACGCAACTTGCGACATAAACATCATTGTAGCGCAGCAGGTAAGCACGCGCCCCGCGCGGAAAATAGTATAGTGAGAGTAGAGTGCTTTCTGAGTATGGCTGCCACGAACACATCCCTACGCGCCCCGCACTGGTATTTGGTGCCGGTCAAGACTATGGCGGTGACTTTTCTGCTGACGGTGCTTTCGTTCGCCCTGGGCCTGCTACTGGGCATTATTGGAACTCTGATTCGCGGATTGATTCTGGGTGTCCATGCGAACATGACAGCGGCTTATCGCGATGTAGCTTTGCCGGTAGCGATTGCCGCGGCGGTGATCGTGTTTGTGATTTCGCTGGTCGTGGAAATCCGACGCTACCGGC
>DASXFN010000088.1:0-26512 GCA_036489565.1 Terriglobales bacterium | reverse complement strand
CCGGGGATTTGCAGCCTTAATGCTGTTCCTGGTGGAAGGTGCATCCGGCCTGCCTGTATTCAGCATCGCCGGAGTTGGCGGCCTGGCCCAAATTCTCGGTCCCACCGGCGGATATCTCATGGCCTACCCGTTCGTTGCATTTGCCGCAGGATGGATCATGGAACGCGGGCGCAAGAGCTTTACTCGCGCGGCAATCGGCAGCGTGCTCGGAGAGATTGTATTATTCACCGGCGGCATTGGGTGGCTTTCCGTCTATACGCACTCCTTCAAACTTGCCCTGCAATTCGGCCTGTACTGGTTTATCTTCGCGGAAATTATTAAGGTCCTGCTGGCTTCGGGAATCGCTTCCGGATGGAAACATTTCAGGAAGGCTAACGCCTAGCCAAGGGATTGCCTCTAATCGTGCCTACACCTATTGCCACCGGAGAAGTGGAACAATCCATGTCCAGCAGCGCCTCGCCTCGTGAAATTACCGTCGCCCACAGCCCCGATTCCGATGATGCTTTCATGTTTTATGCTTTGGCCACCAACAAGGTCCGCTCGGCGGGCCTGCGCTTCAGCCATACATTGACTGACATCGAAACCCTGAATCGCAAAGCCCTGGAAGGCGTGTACGACGTAACAGCGATTTCTTTTCACGCGTATCCGTACATACAAGACAAATATGCACTGCTGCCCAGCGGCGGCAGCGTCGGCGATGGTTACGGCCCCATGATCGTAGCCAAGCGAGCGATTTCGCAGAGTGACATCAAGCAAGTACGCATTGCGGTTCCGGGAACCATGACCACGGCGTTCCTCGCCTTAAACCTGTTTGCTCCAGGAATTGAAACCGCGGTTGTTCCTTTTGATCAAATTATTCCTGAGGTCATTGCGGGAAATTACGAGGCTGGACTGATCATCCACGAAGGCCAATTGACATTCGACAAAGCTGGCCTGCACCGAATTATTGACCTGGGTAAATGGTGGCAAAAAGTGACTGGCCTACCCCTGCCTTTAGGTGGAAACGCGATCCGTCGCGATCTGGGGCCAGAACTCATGGCAAGCGTTTCCAATACCATCAAGGAAAGCATTCAGTACGCGCTGGATCATCGTGAAGAAGCATTAGCTTACGCAATGCAGTTCGCCCGCGATCTGGATACCCAATTAGCCGACCGCTTCGTGGGAATGTACGTGAATGAACGCACGCTCGACTATGGCCCCGATGGACGCGAAGCAATAAGACGCCTGCTGGATATGGGTCACAAGGCTGGAATTATTCCCCGCCCTGCGCAAGTAGATTTTGTATAGCTCTTAATTCGCGGATGATCCTGCACGAGCGGGACGCTCGCACTACATCACGTTGAGCGGCTATTTCAAATCATCTTTGAACGAGAATACCGGATCAATATCCACCGGAACCGACGACGCAGTCTTCAACGCTGCCGTCAGTTCAGGAGACATCACATCATATTTCTTAAACCAGGCCTCGGCCCGGCCCCGATCGCCCGTGGCTTCGATCTCCAATAATTCCTTCGCCAAAGAAGTAATCGCATCCGGCATCTTCTCAAACTGCACTTTATATTTCCCCGAAGCTTCGTAAGTGATCGCACCGTGTTCGCAAAGATAATTGAACTCCATCATCTCAGCCTGCCCGTGGGCCTCGCCCGTTCCGAAGCGGATGGTGCGGAAGTTTCCCGCAACATACGAAGCGTAATATTCTTCCAGTTTTTCCTTGGGCAAAACACCGTGATTCACAAGCCAATTAAGCCCGAACATTCCGACCACATCGGCTTTCGCCTCTTCCAGCCCGCCATAGATTGGCCCAATCGCTTCGCGCACATCCACCTTCCCCGATGAAGTACGAGCGAAAGCCGGCCCTAGCCCGTGGGAAATTTCATGCATGATGGTGGTCAGCAAATAGCCCTCGCCCGAAACTTTTTCCGCCTGATCGGGGAGCATGACATATTTCGCCAGCGGCAGAATGACGTAATCCACCCGGGCATCCATGAAGTTTTTAAAGAATATTTTCTTGCTCCCCTTCTGCTCATGGACTCGAGGATCATTGGGAAGATTGTCGGCGACCGCCTGATATCCGTGCCGCAGATCTCCCCCGCGATAGGGGGCATCCATCACTTCCATCGGAGTTTCCAGACCGTGCTTGGAAGGGCGATCTTCGGTGGGCAGTGGCAGAGCATCCTGAATGTCGCCAACATACTTTTTGAACACGTCGAGCTTCTTGCTTTCTTCCTCATTGCGAACCAGCACCGCAACGCCGTAGGAAGTCTTCACCCCCAGCAGATCGTCGAGATAAGTTTCATAAGGCGCAAAAATGACATCGAACTTCGGGTCCTTCAAATCAAGCCATGCCAGATCGCTTTGGAAGTAGTCGTCATTCAACAAAGCGTCCGCGCGCATACGAAGAAATTTGGCGAAGGCAGGATCGCTGCTCAAGGCTGCGGCTTCGCGCAGGTCTTTGGCCGCAGGTTCGAGAAATTCGCGGAAAGCCACGTGATAGGGCATGCCGCTAAGCCATCCAGCGGTCATTGAATCCCCCGTGACGTGCACCATACTTTGTCCGTTATAGATTTCGGCTTTCTTCTCCGGATGCTGTTTTATGTACTGCTCAATCTGCTCGCGGGTGATTCCTTGCGGATAGAATCCGTGCCCCGGAGGCATGGGAGCTGTACCGACGAAGGGTTGGTTTTCGTCAATTAAATCGAAGCGCGAACCGTTGATCCGCAAATACCGTCGCAGCTCGATGTCCTTGGGGTTCGTACTGCCCGCAAGCGACAGGTAGAGCTTTAATCCTTCCGGATCGCTCTGGCGCCAATAAATGTCTTCCAAATAGCGCGTAGCATCCACCAGCTTATCCACCAACTTCTTTTCTTGCTCCGTAAGCTCCGCCGAATGGAAAGGCATCTGCACCGTTTTAAAACGGGCAAGTTTCTGTGCCAGATCCGGAGCCACTTCCAGATTGGCGGAGACCGCCGCTTTTTCCGGTGATTTATTTGTTTCTTTATGCTGCGCGGAGGCGGCGGGAATCATGAGAGCCACAGTGGACGCAAGAAAAAATACTGGAAGGAGCTTCATAGCTCAAAAGTTTAGCACCGATGAATGCGGGAAAATGCATGGTTTGCCGGGCGGAGACAGAACGCCCCGCCCGGCAACCCGAATTTAAACTGCGGACAAAGCGCAATACTTGTCGAAAGCGCGCTTCAGTTCGTTGGCAATGTCGGCTGCTTCCCGGTGTTCGATATCGCTGCGCTGGATCATATGCACCAGTTTGCCATCGCGAAACAACGCAATGGAGGGCGATGAGGGCGGATACCCAGTAAAGTAGCCGCGGGCGCGTTCTGTGGCCTCGACATCCTGGCCGGCAAAAACCGTAAACATCTGCTGGGGACGGTTGGCGTTCTGCAAAGCGGCGCGAATGGCGGGACGCATGCGCCCCGCGGCGCACCCGCAAATTGAGTTGACCACCACCATGGCCGTCCCCGACTGCTCCGCTTCAAGGACGCGATCCACATCCTGTTTAGTACGCAATTCCTGAACCCCGAGCCGCGTCAATTCTTCGCGCATAGGAACTACCGTGATTTCTGGGTACATTGGTCTCCTGGGAAAATAACTATATTTGCTATAAGAGTTCCACCTCGCAACTCTACATGTGCAGGGTCGCGGAAGCTAATACCATTTTGGCCCAAACACACCGTTTTTTCCATCGAAAACCGCTCCTTTTTACTTACTGCGTAATACAGCACCTTATTCGGACTGATACAGACTCGCACCAATTGCGCACCGTTTGGAGACCACATACGCTTGCCAAGTGCCAAATTCAGGCAAGCAACCGCCTCTGATCGCGTGCCAGGCCAGACCCTGCTGGCAGAGCACTGGCAATGCCACATCTCGTCCTCCCACGCTTGTTTGGATTGACGACTATGAACCGGGGCTTGGCGTCTACAAAGAAATTTACGAAGAATTGGGATATCGCGTTTTAACCGCATCGCGTGGAGTTGATGGGTTGCGTATTCTGGCGACCCGTTCGGCGGACGCGGTAATTGTGGATTATGAAATGCCGGAAATGGACGGTGGCGCGGTTGCTAAATCTATCAAACAACGCTGGCCTTCCATGCCGGTGATCATGTTTTCCGGTTGCGCCGTCGTGCCTAACGGTACAGCGAGTGTCGTAGATGCATTCTGCGATAAGGCAGGACGGCGCGAGGATTTACTCGTTGCAATCCAAACGGTATTGCAAAAAAAGCAAAACCTCAACTCCACTTCGTCGAGTGACTTGCAGCTTGGCCAAGTTGTTTCGTGACCCCTGAACTTTTTTAGGTTGTGAAGAGTTGACATTTCAACAGGAGATTTAAAATGAAAAAAATCATGCTTCCCTTTGCCACGGTACTGCTGTTCGCCCTGGCTACATTTGCACAAACAAATAGCCCCCAGACGACCCCTGGGTCGCAAGGCACGCAGAACGAGTCTCCCAGCGTGCAGCAAACGCCCAGCAATGATACCGGCATGAGCGGCGCCAAGCACTCAGAAAAGAAAATCAAGGGCTGCGTGGCGCAGCAGAACGGACAGTACGTATTGGAAACGAAGAAGGGAAAATCTGTGCCGCTGAGTGGACAAGACGTATCGGCCCACGTTGGTCACATGGTTGCCCTTCAGGGAACATGGGCGGCTTCCGCCGGAGCGCAGACCTCGACGGGCATGGCCTCGGGAAACAGCTTTAATGTCACCAAAGTGGACATGATTTCAGATAGCTGCAATATGAAAGGCAACATGTCCACGGGGTCTGGCAGCGCTACGCCCCAGCAATAGTTCGTTCTCTGATGTCGGGACTTCCTGCGGGAAGTCCCATTTTATTTGCTTCCAAAAGAACAATCGTCGCCGCCGGGGCCACGGCAGGGCGTTGTTTTTTATAACCGTGAAATGTGTAGTAATAGGCTGCGACACAGATCGCGAGAATTGCGAACGCGATGAGCACAGCAATAATCCAAATTCGCGCCGTTCGAGATTCCTGTCTTGATTGCATTTTCAATTCACCTGTTTTTCTTTATGGCATAAAAATACCCACCTTCCCTGATGGTATGGTGGGTACTGACGATTCTTTCTCCCGGTTAGATACCGCTTCTTCCGCGTCTCCCCAGGCCCATTACAAGAGTTACCAGGAAAATGACCACGAAGATGTAGAACAGGAGCTTCGCGATTCCCGCAGCGGCGACTGCGATGCCACCGAAGCCAAGAACTCCCGCAATGATCGCCACAACCAAGAAAACTAATGCCCAATAGAGCATCTGCAGCCTCCTTATATAACTCGATACAAATACTGCCTTCAGACTGAAGGATAGACGTGTGACATCCATTTGACGATCAGGCTGAATCTGTAGTTCGCGCAGCACGTTGCGGTATTCCTTGCTGCTGCTTGCCTTTACGTGGCGACCTGAAGAGTATTCCTGCCGAAGTGGAGCGGAATTAAGAGTCCTCAAAAACACAGAAAGCGAACCGTTCTGCGGTCTGGAACTCAATTCCAGCCTTCACTCCTAGGAGTCATCAAGTAAAACCCGTAGGAGGATTGATTGAGCACAAAAGTGCATGTACAAAAATCTGCGATCACTGATATGCGCTCCAACCTGCTCGGATTGGGTTACATCTAAGCCGTTCACTAGGTGCGGTGGAAACCGCCCTCAATCTTCAGCATGGCTCCGGAAGCTGTGTCTGCAGGTTGAGGGCGGACAAATCCATCGTCGGTATTTTGCCGGCGAGTCTGCATCTGGTCGCACTTATTCTTCCGAATTACCGGACGCGCTTTTGTCGGCTTGCACCAAGTCGCGGCAAGGTAGACAACCCGGCCCCAAATAAAACCCATCTACTCAGTCCCTTACCACTATGGTGCTAGAAAGAACCACAATCGGGCCATATTTCCCCGAGTCTTTTCCGTGTACAATTCGATTCGTATTTATAGAAGTTGAGGCGATTGAAACCGAAAAGTGATTCCCCCTACCGCACTCGATCAAGTACGTATTCTTGTGGCCGACGATCATGAGGTCATGCGCTTAGGCATTCGCAATTTGCTGGAAGCCGTCCCTAACTGGACCATTTGCGAGGAAGCGATCAATGGACAGGAAGCCGTAGAAAAAGCGCGCATGTCCCAACCCGACGTCATTATCATGGACATCACCATGCCCGTAATGAACGGATTGGACGCTTCGCGAAAGATTTCTCAATCCCAACCGGAAATCCCAGTCATATTGTTCTCGCTGCACCTTTCCGAAGAGATGATCAAAGGTTTCGATACCAGGGCAATCCGCGGCGCCGTGAACAAGGGCAATGCAGCCCGAGATCTGGTTGAAGCAGTGAACAAAGTATTGGACGGGGGCACATTCTTTCCCTACAAGCAGGCTACTTCGTAATTTTCCGCCCTTCCATTTTCCGATTACAGAAAAACTGCTCAACCAATCAGCAAGCCGACAGGAAAATTCCCCAATACACTCGCGACAGGCAGCCAGGCAGCTTCCCCCGGCTTAGGAATCGGCGGCTTTTTGCGCGTGAACATATTTTGCAGCGCGGCGCTTCCGCCAGCAGGAATCTCGATTGAGGTGTCATTCCATATGGACGGATCAGCAGGATTCCCTCCGCTCTCTCCTAAAAGTTGCGCGCAAAGGCGAGGCACGGCAACCACAGCCATCCGGCCACCATGGCAACGCGCAAAAGCCAGTAAATGTTTTGCCTTCTCGCCGCGCACCCTCAAGGGCAGATAGTCGCCCAATTGGAAGAGGTCGGAATGCTCTTGCCGCGAACGCAAAGTTTTCCACGTCAAGAAGAGCTTGATGCGCCCATCTTTCATATTCATATCATCCTGAAGTTCTTGAAGCTTCCGCGGCAGTTCCTCGCATTTCCATTCCTGCATTTCCGCTAGCAGTCGTTTCCGGATTGCATAATCCACCGCGCGACGGTTATCGGGATCCACTAAGCTGAAATCCCAAAGTTCCATTCCCTGATAAATATCCGGCACGCCCGGAGCAGTCAATTTGAGCAGCGTTTGCGAGAGGCTGTTGAACATTCCAACCCGAGCAACTAGCGTTTGCAATGACAACATCTCGCTTAAAAACGCATTTTTTTCCGAGGGCTGCAGTAAGCCTTTTACAAATTGCAAAATGGATTCTTCATACTCAAGGTTCTGGTTCGCCCAGCTGGTGTTGTTCTTCGCTTCGCGGACGGCTTTAAGCATGTAGTCCTGGATGCGCTTGCAGAATTCCGCGAGGAACTTTTGCGACTCGAGTTCTAACGGCCATGCGCCCAGCAACGTTTGGTAGAGCAGGTATTCATCGTTGCGCGAAGGCGCTTCCTCCCCTTCGATTTGGCGCTTCTTATCTCGATTGATTTCTCGCCAATGCCGAACATTCTTCCGCCATAGCCCGGGAATTTCCGAAAGCACATCGAGCCGGGCCCGCACATCCTCCGAGCGCTTGGTATCGTGCGTGGAGGTCGCCAGCATGGTATGGGGCCATAAGGCCGTCTGTTCCTGCATCCGTGCATGGAATTCGTCGGGACTGGTGCCGAACTTGCTGGGATCACCGCCGACCTCGTTCAAGGAAACAAATCGGTTGTAGCGATAGAACGCCGTGTCTTCCATGCCCTTTGCCATCACCACGCTGGTGAACTGTTGAAACTTCATGGCAAAACGAGTGACCGCCCGTTTGTACGATTCAACGTGCCCTTCTCCCGCGTCCGTGAGCAACACTCTTTGGACGAAATCGAAGACGCTGGTGTCCGCAGCGGTACTGTTTCGAATCGCGGCGCGCACGGCTTGCTGGATGCGCGCACGGTCGCCATCAGAGACCTGCGAACAGGTTATATAAGTACGATAAACGGGAAAGCGGGCAATCACTTCACTGAGTGCGTCGCGCAAGTTATTGAGCGTGAAATCGCAGGTGTGCCGGTCAGAAAGCGCGATGCGGCTCAACAGGTTCGCAAGTACGTTTAGTTCACTTGCCAGCGCTCCGTGCATTACAAATTTTTTACACTGATAAGCCAGTTGAGGGAATACCACGCGTTGCCCGGTAAATACGCGGTAAATTCGTTCCATCCGCATCAACGAATCGGAGTCAACAAATAATCCATTCACCAGATTGGTGAAGTCATATCCCGTTGTGCCGTTCACGGGCCAAGTTTCCGGCAATCGTTCTTTTCCTGTCAGAATTTTCTCGACCGCCACATAAAAATGTTTCTTAGCAGAGTTCTGTTCCGGCACGCGCGCGGTCCCACATTGCAAGCGGTAGAAATAATGCAAAGGATCGTAAAGCCCGTCAGGATGGTCAATGCGCAAACCATCAATTTTTCCTTGCTGAAGTAACTCAAAGATAAAGTGGTGCGTCGCTTCGAACACCGCCGCATTTTCCATGCGCAAGCCCGCGAGGTCGTTAATGTCAAAGAAACGCCGGTAGTTAATATCATCGGCGGCAACGCGCCAATAAGCCACGCGGTAGGCTTGCCCCTTGATTAATTCATGCAATTCGTCGAAGCTGCGCGAATCGCCTGGGGTTCCGTTGATCTTCGCGACGTTTTCCTCAATAAAATCTCTTATGGCCGGGGACTGCGCACTTAGCGCCGAAAGCCGTCGTTTGTGGATGGTTTTGTCCCGGATGCGCTCTTCCCGCTTCTCGGGATCCGCCTCAATTCTTCCGGGCAAATGGCGGAAAGCGGCAATCAGGCTTTGCAACTCGAGCAAGTTTTCATCCTGGGGGACGAGCGTTTGCTGCAGGCGCTCAATGCCCAGGCTGAGAATCCGCGGATACTCCTTCGGATTGATGGGCAACCGGTTCTGCTCATAGAAAATGCTGAACTCTCCCCGCTCCTGGTCGAACCGCAGGACCAATTCTCCCCGCTCCAGAACATTTCCGTACTGATCGCCCAGCACCGGGACCAGGACTTTCTCCTGCAATTCATCTTTCACCGGCTGCCAGTCGATATCAAAAAATTCCGCGTAGGGAGACGACTCGCCGTTTTCCAATACGTCGAGCCACCAGGCATTGTCGCTGCCCATCACGCCCATGTGGTTAGGAACAATATCCAGAATTTGCCCCATGCCACGTTTATGCAGCGCGTCAACGAATCCATCAAATTCCTGCTCTGTACCAATCTCCGGATTCAGATTGTTATGGTCAATGATGTCGTAGCCATGCATGCTGCCGGGACGCGCCCGCAAGTATGGCGACGCATAACAGTGAGTGATCCCAAGCGCGGCCAGGTAAGGCACGATCTCCGTCGCCTGGGCAAAAGTGAATGCATGATGAAACTGCATGCGATAGGTCGCAAGTGGTATGCGTACCGAGTTCGCCTCGCTTGCGTTCATGCTTCCAGTCTCCAGCAAACGCTCCATGGTTCTAGAATAAGCCTGTCTGCTGTCGAAGGTAGTGTAGAAGATGAATAGAGGATCTGGCTTGCGGAGGTAAGTTCCACCGAAATTTTACTGTCTCCAAGATTGACAACCAGATTCAGAGTTCCGCCACTGTTTAGCCGCCATTCCACGGCCAATCCCGAACGTTCGAGAGTATGGAAAATGCCTTTTCCGGGAATCAATTCAGCCAGTAAAGGAATGATGGTCCGCCGTCGTAGAGCCAGCATCTCCCGATAAAAACGTAGCCATGATTTAGGTTCTGGCTGCCTCAGCTCCGTCCAATCTAGTTTGGAGCGTGTGAATGTGCTTTCTGAGTTGGGATCGGGAATCTTCGCGCGGACTTCAGAATTGGAAAATTTCGCAAACCGCTGGAACTCGCCGCGCCGTCCTTCGGTAATAGCGGTTGCCAGTTCCCCTTGAAAGTCGCAGAAGAACAAAAATGGCGTTCGCGCCCCGAATTCTTCCCCCATGAAAAGCAACGGAGGCTGCGGCGCGAGCAACAGAATTGCCATGGCCGCTTTAATTCGTGCCTGCGGTGCGCTTTCAACAATCCGGTCTCCGAACGCCCGGTTTCCCACCTGATCATGGTTCTGCAAGAACGAAACGAACGCTCCCGGCGGAAGGTGCTTGCTATGTTCCCCGCGCCTCGCTCCGTTACGATACTCCGAGGGGTCATTCTGAAAAGCAAATCCTTCCGCCAAGCATCTTCCCAGTTGCGCAACTGGATTTTGCGCGTAGTCACTGTAGTATCCGTCCGTTTCACCAGTCAACAAAACGTGCACCGCGTGGTGGATATCATCATCCCACTGCGCGTCATAGAGCATAGGGCGCGAGTTCGCTTCGCGTTCCAGATACTTCGCCGCATTTGCTTCATTTTCCAATATCAGATGCACTTGCCGTTTGCCTTCAAACCGGCATCGTACGGCCCGCGCCAACTCCTCAAGGATGTCTGGTTTTGAATCATCCGCAATGGCATGCACGGCATCGAGGCGGAGCCCATCAAAGCGGTATTCTTCCAGCCAGTAAATTGCGTTATGAATGAAATAGTCGCGCACCACGCGGCTGCGCGGCCCGTCAAAATTAATGCCGTCACCCCACGGTGTGCAATGACGGTCGGTAAAAAACTCCGGAGCGTACAGGCGAAGATAATTTCCCTCAGGCCCGAAGTGGTTGTAAACCACATCCAGAAAGATCATTAGTCCTTTCGAATGCGCAGCCTGCACTAGCCGCTTTAGGTCTTCCGGCCTGCCATAAGAACTTTCGGGCGCAAACGGTAGCACGCCGTCGTATCCCCAGTTTCGTTTTCCGGGAAAATCAGACAGCGGCATCAGCTCCACAGCAGTCACTCCCAAATCGCGCAGGTAGTCCAGTTTTCGTTCCACTCCGGCAAAGGTGCCCTCAGGAGTAAATGTTCCGACATGCAATTCGTAAATGACCGCTTCGTTCCAATTCCGTCCGCTCCAATCATCATCTTCCCATTCAAACGCGCCCGGATTTACAACTTCGCTCGGCCCGTGCACATCTTCCGGCTGAAATCTGGAGGCCGGGTCAGATACCGTTTGCCCGTCATCGATCTGGAATTTATAGCGCGCTCCGGCTGGTACGTTTTCAGCGGTGAATTCAAACCAGCCATTGTCGTGTTTGACTAGCGACAAACTCGTTCTTCGCCCTTCGAGGCACAAACGAACCTTTTCCGCTTTGGGGGCCCAAAGGCGAAAGCGCACGCGACCGTCATCAAGCAGTTGTGCCCCGAAGGGCATGTCGTGCCTATGCCTCATTCATGACTTCCTCACGCTCTTTTAAATATTCCGGGGAGCCGGAGGCGCGCCGTTCCTGACGTTGCATCAGCAGACAAAGCGAGCGTCCTTTCAGAGGATAATGGTCCGGGACGACGTGATTATTTCCGTTGCCATTCGAAATATTGAATTGCGCGGTGTCAAGCAGCATAATCCACTCTTTTCCCGAGGAAGGAAGCGGGACGGCAAACGAAACCTCCTCGAAGTGGGCGTTGAGAAGCAGCAGGAAATTCTGGTCCTTCACCCGCTTTCCTCTTTCATCCACATCCTCCAGGCCCTCGCCCGCAAAAGACACTCCCAGGCAATGCGCCGATTCCCGGTTCCATTCCTCGTCCGTCATCTCTTTCCCATCCGGACGTAGCCACAGAATGTCCTTGATCTCAGCTCCCTTTATGGCGCGCCCTTGAAAGAAGTTACGGCGATGAAAAACAGGATGTTTTTTGCGGATCGCAATCACCTGCCGGGCAAATTCCAAGAGTTCCGTATCGGCGACCTTCGGGTCCCAGTTGATCCAGCTAATATCATTGTCTTGACAATAGGCGTTGTTATTCCCATTTTGCGTGTGACCGATCGCGTCTCCTGCCAGCATCATGGGCACGCCCTGTGAAAGAAATAACGTAGCTAGCAAATTGCGCTTTTGCTGAGCGCGCAATGCCAGGATTTGAGGATCATCTGTCGGCCCTTCCGCTCCACAATTCCAACTTCGGTTGTTGTCAGTGCCGTCGCGATTGTCCTCTCCATTCGCCTCGTTATGTTTTTGGTTGTAGCTCACAAGGTCCTGCAAGGTGAAGCCATCGTGCGCAGTCACAAAATTAATGCTGGCATACGGACGGCGTCCGCTTCGCGCGTACAAATCGCTGGAGCCAGTTATGCGGTACGCCAATTCCCCGATCAGCCCGCCATCGCCTTTCCAATAAGAGCGCACGGCGTCGCGGTAGCGGTCATTCCATTCCGCCCATCCCACGGGGAATTTTCCCACCTGATATCCACCTTCGCCCAGGTCCCAGGGTTCAGCGATCAGTTTGACCTGCGAGAGCACAGGGTCCTGATGGATGATGTCGAGAAATGCGCCCAGCTTATCCACCTCATGCAGCTCGCGCGCCAGCGTGGCCGCCAGATCGAAGCGGAAGCCATCCACGTGCATGTCCAGCACCCAGTAGCGCAAGCTGTCCATAATCAGCTGGAGCACCCGCGGATGCCGCATATTCAGGGTGTTGCCCGTGCCCGTGTAGTCCATGTAATAACGCGGATTGTCGCCCATGAGCCGGTAATAGACAGGATTATCAATCCCACGAAAAGATAAAGTCGGGCCCAGTTGATTGCCTTCCGCCGTATGGTTGTAGACCACGTCAAGAATGACCTCGATGCCGGCGGAATGTAGGGTCTTTACCATCGTTTTGAATTCATTGGCGTGTCCGGTCGCGGAATAGCGGTGCTCGGGCGCAAAAAAGCCGATGGAATTGTATCCCCAATAATTGCGCAGTCCTCGTTCCACCAGCCTGCGGTCATCTATGAAGCTGTGCACCGGCATCAGTTCGACGGCGGTAATTCCCAATCGGGTGAAGTAGTCAATTACCGGCGCGGTGGCCAGGCCTGCATAAGTGCCCCTAAGAGCAGGAGGGACTTCGGGATGGCGGATGGTGAATCCTTTGACGTGCACCTCGTAAATCACGCTCTCGTGCCAAGGTATCTTCGGCGCACGGTCCGAGCCCCAGGTGAAAGCGGAATCAATCACCATTCCCTTGGAAACTCCGGCGGCATTGTCACGCCGGTCGAACGACAAGTCTTCTTTCGCTCCGCCTATCCGGTACCCGAAATGCGAATCGCTCCATTCGAGTTTTCCCTGGATTTGTTTCGCGTAAGGATCGAGCAGCAGTTTGTGATGATTGAAACGAAAGCCCTTGGCGGGATCGTATGGCCCATAGGCGCGATACCCGTATAAAAGACCGGGACGGGCCTCTGGAAGGTAGCAATGCCAAACCTGATCGGTCTGCTCGCGTAAAGGGATCCTGTGCAATTCCCGCCGTCCGGAAGCGTCAAACAGACAGAGTTCAATCCGTTCCGCATGTTCGGAAAAAATCGCAAAATTTACTCCCTCCCCATCCCATGTAGCCCCAAGCGGGTACGGGGATCCGGGCCAGACAATAGGCGTTTGTACGGACAATTGTGGAAACCTTTCATTCCTGAATTGCGAAACTTGGTCGAATACAAAAATCTTTGATGCAGATTACGCTGCAATCAAAAGCTTTGCGACAACGCGGTCGGAGGCGAGAAAGCCCAACTAGACTTTTATTAGACGAAAATACAGTAACCACCCGATGGAGAACCATTGTTAATTCGTGCGATATAACGAGTGCGTTGTTTTTATTACTAAGTTCCCTTTCATTGTCATTGTTTATATCGGCCTTTTTTGTTGGAGCCGCAACATTCCCTGGGTGCCGTATACGCGAGATCAATCATGATTTCAAAATGCTCAAATCCGCAATGTGGCATGCCGCTTCGATATCTGCGTCATGGACGCATTTTTCGCTTTGATCTCCCGGCCGTATCTTTTGAGGCCAAGGGCCATTCCCGGCGTGCGACGATTGTCCGCAAAGTCTGCCACTTTTGGCTATGCGGGCACTGCTGCCAAAGCATGACATTGGTATTGGATCCGGTTCTCGGCATTCTTGTCCGACCGTTGGACCCCCATGCGGAACCTCTTCCCCTTCATGCGCAACTCGTCATTGCCGCGTCCGCGGCGCACATTTAACCGAAAAACCTTTCCAAAACCCTTCCAAAATAGACCCTTCCTGAATCTGTACCTTCGTTCGATTTTTTAGGGAAAACTGAAAAGGAAAAGCTTGGAAAATCAGGAGGGGCAGGTACCGGATCAAAAGGGGAGTGATTACCGGTGCCTGCCTTCCGTCTCCTTCGCGTTGGGGTTAACTTAGTGATACGTGATTGAAATCTCTTTTGACATACGGGAGATACTGTAATTTTAAGGAAGATTTTGCCTAGCTGACCAGTATGATCTCCTTGTAAGCTGATCTATCTAAAGGCTGCAATAAGGGCTGAACTTTTGAATTTTACAGGGTGGTCCCGATATTAATTTTCGTCCTCTGCGCTTAACCTGATTCTCGCTGGACAAAGGCGGACACGGGTTTTTACCGTTTACCCCGTCTGAGATTTACCCGAAGCAGAACGGTGTCAGGGAAGAATCACGCCTTTGTCCACTATTTATGGGTTAAGCGAACACCCGCAATCGGCGGGCGGAACAGTGTCCTTCAAAAATCCAGTCACTCTCCGGTAGGCATCAACCTGATTTTCCACTCGAGCGAAGCCGTGGCCTTCGTTTTTGTAAACCTTTAGTTCAGCTTTCCCGCCGTTCTTTTTCACAGCGTCGACAACTTGCTGTGATTCCTCTTCGGGACAACGCGGATCATTCCCGCCGGCCAGAATGAAGAGCGGCGCTTTGATCTTATCCGCGAAGAAAATCGGCGAGCGATCTTCAAACAACGCCTTGTTCGTCTTGGGATCGCCCATGGTCGCGATGTCCGACTGCTGCAACACCGGGTCTTCATGCTCAATCTCAGTGAACCAATTCACAAAAGGAACAATCGGCACTCCCGCAGCCCAGACATCCGGCGCCTTAGTCACTCCCATCATGGTGAGATAGCCGCCATAGCTCCCGCCCATCAGGATCAGCTTTTTGGGGTCCACGTAGCCTGTCTGCTTGATCCAGTCGGCGGCGGCGAGAACATCCTGCAAATCACCACCACCCATATCAAAGAGGTTGGCGTGCTGGAATTCTTTCCCGTATCCGGTGGAACCGCGATAGTTGGGCGCGATCACAATATATCCCTGGTTCGCCATGTATTGAATCAGGCGATTGAATGAGTTCACCGTTTGCGATGCCGGGCCGCCATGCACATAGACAATGGCCGGACTAATCGCCTGACGCGGCAAGTTAAAAGGCACATAGACGAACGCAGAGATAGTCCATTTGCCATCGCGGCTGGGATAGTGCACGAGAAAAGGCTCGACCATTTCGTCCGGCTGCACGCCGCCCACCAGAGAACTCGTTACCTGATGAGATTTGCCGGTCGCGAGCGTGTACACCCACGCATCGTTAGGGGCCTTTGCGCCGTTGTGGTAATAAAGCAATCGCGAGCCGTCGCGCGTGAATGCCGACTCCGCTCCGCCAAGCTCATTCACTCCCCTGGGTAACGGCAACGGTGTGGTTTTGCCGCTGGAAAGATCGTGGATAAAGATGTCGGTGTTGCCATCTACATTCGCCGTCCAGGTAACCGACTTGCCGTCAGGTGAAAAGTGCCCGGCGGAAATCTCCCATTTCTCTTTGGTCAACCATGTGATGTTCTTGCTGGCGATATTGAGAATACCCGCGTTTTCGTATCCATTGACCGCATTTGAAGTAAGCAGTAGCGATGCGCCGTCAGGAGAAAAATCGCTTATTCTGAAAATTTGCTCTCCTTCATGCGGAGTGAGCAAGGTGCTCTTCCCGGTAGCGACTTCCGCTACAAAAATATTCGAGTCGGTCCCTTTGGCCTGCTCCTGCGTATAGGCGATCCACTTGCCGTCGTGCGACCAGATGGGCCGCACATTCATTTTGTCGTTGGGCGTGCCAGTCGTTATGTGCTTCACATCGCGCAGCACCGTATCGAACACGTCGATTTCAAATACCGAAGAAGTTTTCGGCTTCACCATATAAGCCAGATAACGCCCATCGGGAGACCATGCCGGGTCTTCCTCCGCAATCTCGCGAGTGTTGGTCACATTCCGCACCTCGCCGCTTTTCGGCGACACCAGAAAAATGTCCCACTGCTCGTCGCCATCATAGTCCGACATGTAGGCAATCCATTTTCCATCGGGCGACCACGCAGGGCGCGCCTGGCGTTGATCGCTCACGGTGAGTTGCGTCGGCCACCCGCCTTCCGACGGAACCCACCAAATATTGTTTCTTCCGCTGATGTTGGAAATAAAAGCAATGGTTTTTCCATCAGGCGACCATGCGGTGCCGTCGACGGTACGCGTCATGTAGAGTTTTTCGATCTCAAAATTGCGCTCCACAGCAACGTTGGATTTGGAAACAATCTGCTTGGGATCAGTAATAGCCGTGGGTGCGGAGATTGTCTGCGCAGAAGAAATTGTGCTCATAAGAATGACGATAATAAAGAGAAGAAAAATACGCATAGTGGGCAAGCTACAACGGCCTCGCATCCTTGTGAATGTCCACCGTGCTCCAGGTCTTATCAGCCGCATGGCAAATATTTTCCAGCAGGCACTCGGCGCACTTGGGTTTGCGGGCAACACACAATTTGCGTCCGTGCCAAATAATTTGATGGGAGAATAGTATCCATCGGTCGCGAGGAATAATTTGCATTAAATCCTGCTCGATCTTTTTCGGATCTTCCTGCTCGGTGAGTTCCAGTCGCCGGGAGATGCGCGTTACATGCGTATCCACGACAACGCCCTCAGCCATCTTGAACCAGCTGCCGAGCACGACATTCGCTGTTTTCCGGGCCACGCCGGGCAGCGTAAGTAGTTGATTAATGTCGGTGGGAACTTCCCCCCCGAAATCCTGAACAAGCATCTTCGCCGCGCCCACTACGGACTTCGACTTGTTACGAAAAAATCCCGTCGAGCGGATATCGGGCTCCAACTCTTCAGGACTGAGCGCTGCAAAATCCTGCACAGTAGGATATTTCTTGAATATGATCGGTGTAACTTTATTTACGTTCACGTCCGTGGATTGCGCGGAAAGAATCGTAGCCACCAGTAATTCCCAAGCGTTCTTATGAATAAGCGCGCAAGTCACATCCGGATATAGTGCGTTGAGCCGTTTGAGAATTTCAGCAACACGTTCCGGCGCGATAGGATTGTAGCGATTGGAACTCTTAGCCGATTTTCGAGCTGCCGGACTTGACGCGCGGCTAGCATCGACGGGGGCATCCATTCCCACCCGTGGCTTTCCAGATCGGGATCCGGCTATCGGGTTATTATTCTGGCTCTTTTTCTGTATTTGACCGGACTTGCGCACACCTTCGTGACGTCCGGTTTTTGCGGGTTGGCGAACGATCGTGCCGCGTGGCATGAAAACTTCCCTTTATTCCGGTAAATCGCGGTCTCCGGCGACTTTTTGGAAACGAAAAATCATGGTACCAGATGCTTAGCCCGAGCTCCGACGCCGCCATTAAATTCCCTTTGGTAATGCTCCGTATCATTGACGGCAGCAGGCGAGCTAGGTAGTCTGAACTGGCAAAACAACGGGGGACACGTGGCTGTAAAAACAATTCTACTGGGGCAAGTCTGGCGCAGTGACGCCGATGGTCAGGATTATCTCGTGACCAAGGTCTACGATGAAGTTTTTACAAAATATGCCGTGTTGCGCCCCGCCGGGATTACCGCGCCGGACGCACCCACCGTCCGCATCAAAGTCACGAAAAACGCCGATGGAGCCTCATTGCCAGGTTTCACATTTACTCAGGACGGCAGCTTCTAGTACTCTCGCGTTAGGCTGGGAGCGTAGCGTCTGAAATAAGACGCAAACAAGCTACCCAACAGCCGTTAAAATCTTCGCACTCATTCATGACTGAAAAAATCCTAGCAGTTCTGTTTGTATTCATCGCTTCGCTGGTAAAAGCCACCGGCTACGCTGGCGTCGCCATCCTTATGGGCATCGAGTCAGCCTGCATTCCCCTGCCTTCGGAACTCATCATGCCCTTTGCCGGGTACCTGGTTTTTACCGGGACCATGAAGTTGTTCTGGGTCGCAACCGCGGGAGCGATTGGCTGCAATCTGGGATCGTTGGTCGCCTATGAGATCGGTTGTTACGGAGGCCGTCCCCTCGTCGAGCGCTATGGCCGATGGATTCTCTTATCGCACCGGGAACTAGATTGGGCGGACCGTTTTTTTCTCCGATGGGGATATCTCGCCGTCCTCATCGCTCGCATGTTGCCCGTTATCCGGACCTTCATCGCCTTGCCTGCGGGAATCGCCCGCATGCCGCGAGGCCGTTTTCATATTTATACATTTCTGGGATCATGGCCCTGGTGCCTGGCGCTGGCATATTTCGGCATGAAAATGGGTGAGCACTGGCGTGAACTGGGCAAGTATCTCCACAAGTTCGATATTGTCATAATTGCTGCGCTCGGCATCGGATTCATCTGGTTCGTGTGGTCGCACTGGCAGAACCGCATGCGCACGGCGGAATAGCGTACCGCGTCCTCATTCCACCCAATGCTCGTCCCAACTAATGCTTGTTTTTACCATTGAGGCGTGATCCTGCTCATTCAGCCCGACTGGGTTGCAATTCATCCCTCAATACGAGAACATAACCGTTTATTTCAATCGCAAAATTCTAATCAGGAAGCGGCAGACCATGGCGACGCAACGTAAGGGTGTGAAGAAAGAAGCGGGAAAGCACAACGGCAGTGATATTCAGCCGGCGAAGGGCAAGCTGGGCATCATGATTCCCGGCATGGGCGCCGTGGCCACCACATTTGTTGCTGGCGTGGAAGCCGTTCGCAAGGGACTGGCTAAGCCCATCGGCTCGGTCACCCAAATGGGGACGATCCGTTTAGGCAAACGCACCGACGCCCGCTCTCCCAAGGTAAAAGAATTCGTGCCGCTGGCGACGTTGAACGACTTGGTTTTCACCGGTTGGGACATCTTCGAAGATGATATGTACTCCGCCGCCACCAAGGCCGGCGTCCTTGAGCGTGAGATGCTCGACAAAATCAAGCCCTTCCTGAGTTCCATTAAGCCGCAGAAAGCTGTCTTCGACCGCAACTACGTCAAGAAGATTGACGGCCCCAACGTGAAGAAGGGCAAAACGAAGATGGACCTTGCCGAACAGGTGCGCGACGATATCCGCAACTTTGGCAAAACTTCCGGCGCCACCCGCCTTGTGACCATCTGGTGCGGGTCAACCGAAACATTTATTAAGCCCAGCGCCGCGCACCAGTCGCTAAAAAGTTTTGAGAAGGCGCTGCGCGAAAATGACGAGAATATTGCTCCTTCCATGATTTATGCCTATGCGTCCTTAATGGAAGGGGTGCCATTCGCGAACGGCGCGCCGAATCTGACCGTGGATTTGCCGGTGATGCAGGAACTCTCGCGCAAAAACGAAGCGCCGATCTGCGGCAAAGATTTCAAGACCGGACAGACCTTGATGAAGACCATTCTGGCTCCCGGTTTCAAAGCCCGCCTGCTAGGGCTGAATGGATGGTTCTCCACAAACATCCTGGGCAATCGCGATGGCGAAGTTCTCGACGATCCCGGTTCATTTAAGACCAAGGAAGAATCCAAGCTGTCAGTCCTCGAACACATCCTGCAGCCGGATCTTTACCCCGAACTATACGGGAATTTTTACCACAAGGTTCGCATTAACTATTACCCGCCACGCGGTGATAACAAAGAAGGTTGGGACAACATTGATATCTTCGGATGGCTCGGCTATCCCATGCAGATCAAGGTTGATTTCCTTTGCCGTGACTCCATCTTAGCCGCCCCGATCGTCCTCGACTTGGTTTTGTTTCTCGACCTGGCAAAACGCAGCTCTGAATTGCGTGGCAAAGGCATTCAGGAGTGGCTGAGCTTCTTTTTCAAGTCTCCCATGACCGCTCCCGGCCTCTACCCCGAACACGATCTCTTCATCCAATCCATGAAGCTGAAAAATACCCTCCGCCACTTAAAAGGCGAGGAAATGATCACGCACCTGGGTCTGGAATATTACGACTAGCCAGTGTGGCGCGGACACTCCTGTCCGCGTGGGTTAAGGCAAGTCGAGTGGATGTGATTTCAAAACTGGCCCCACTAAGCACTTATCGGCGGATGCCCCGCGTCCGCCGATGTCTTGCACGCCCCCCACAAAAAGAGAGTCCCAAGAGTAATCCCTGGAATCGAACAACAGTAGCTTGGAATAACGATTCACCCTTTATAATGTCAGTAATGCCCCAATATTCCATCGTGGTTCCCCTGCACAACGAGCAGGAGAACGTCACCGATCTTTATGATCGCCTGAAGGCGGTCATGGAAGCGCACGGGGAGTCGTTTGAAATCGTACTGGTGGATGATGGCTCGCAGGACCGCACCTTCAACTTGCTCCGCGAAATAGCCGCCGTGGATAGCCGGGTAACGGTCGTCCGTCTGCGCCGGAATTTTGGCCAGACATCGGCGCTGGCTGCCGGATTTCATCATGCCCGCGGCACCTACATCATCGCCATGGATGGAGACCTCCAACACGACCCCGCGGACATTCCTCTATTTCTGGAAAAAATCGCGGAAGGTTATGACATTGTCAGCGGCTGGCGTAAGCACCGCATTGATAATCTCTGGCTGCGCCGTATTCCTTCCCGCTGCGCGAATTGGCTGATGGCGAAATTCAGCGGTGTAGACATTCACGATTTCGGCACCACTTTTAAAGCTTATCGCCGCGAAATTCTGGAACAGATTCCGCTTTACGGCGAGTTGCACCGTTTCATTCCGGCGCTGGCCTCATGGCATGGCGCTTCTATTTGCGAAGTGCCCATCAAGAATGTGAATCGCGAACGCGGAGTTTCCCACTACGGTATTTCGCGTACGTTCCGCGTGTTCTTCGATCTCATCACCATTCGCTTTTTGCTGCGTTATCTGGGAAGGCCGCTGCACTTTTTCGGCACGCTGGGAATGTTCAGCATCTTCGCCGGATCGGGCGTAACTCTCTGGCTGTTCGCCGAAAAATTCCTTTACCACGCGAGTATCATGGCCCAACACGGCCCCTTGATGATTTTCGCCGCTGTCCTTTTGCTCGCGGGATTTAACCTGCTGGCAATTGGCCTTCTGGGAGAGATGCAGGTCCGCTACTATCACGAGCCCAACCGGCGCGCGCCTTATTCCGTGGATCGCGTGCTTCGCGCCCAGGGCAGCGAAGAACACACGGTTTCAGAATAACGGACCGCCCTGTAAACCACTCTGAAATCCCCGAACTGTCTTTCCAATATCGCAAATTTAATAACTATACTCATGAAAGTGTTAGGTAGGCCCGCAGCAATATGGCACACCAAGCAGGGCTGACGGTAGGGATTCAGCAGATTATTCAGTCAGTATTTTTCGGCTTGTTCGACAATTTCATAGCGCTTAAAGGTTGGCCCGTCTTTACCAGATCTTGTGTTCTCCGAAGATCCCTACAGGACGCACAATCTGGGTCAGAACAATACGGTGAACCCTTCGTGTTCTGCGGATTGGGGGTGGGGAGGGCAGACATGTAACAACGTTACTTCATCCGCACATTCGACGATGTACGCTTGCGCACATAGTAACGGATTTTTGTTCCGGTTTCTGGCGTCCCAGCCGCCCCATTTATGCGTAGTTCTTTATTGCCCGGAGCCGGAAAATGGACGACGCATCCGGTGAAAAGACACAGGAGCAGTTATGCCGAGAAGCTTCACCGGGTAACCAACAGAAATAAATTCGGAGCCCTTGTAGAGAAAATTGCCCTTGAGCTTCACGAACAATACGAGTAACAAGCCTTAAACGTAACCCATGCCAAGAACGGACTGGCTCTTAATGGAGCGCAAGCTAGATAATTTTCTTGTTTTGGTGGGCAGTGCAGGACTCGAACCTGCGGCCTTCTCGGTGTAAGCGAGACGCTCTAACCAACTGAGCTAACCGCCCTCTCTTGCATGAACCAATTACATAGAACGATTGACCCTAAGCGGTCTGATCTTGTGCCGGGCCGATCGTTTCAGATCTCTGTAACTGTCCTCTATCTTACAGCGAAAATCTCTTACTCCGGCAGCGTCTCTTCCTTGTCAATCGCGAAGTGCGTTTCCACGCCAGCCGCTTTCTCCAAGCCGGAGCGGGTTGATGGCTGGCCGCCACCAATCCACACATCCACGTTCCCCGGCGTTACTTGCCGGTTCCCTGCTTCGGTTACAACGCTCAGCTGCCGATCGTTCAGCGTGAAGGTGACGGTCTGCTTTTGACCAGGCTCCAGGTGCACGTGCTGAAAGCCCTCCAGCGAGCGCAATGGCGCGCCTGCAATCCCCTCATGCGTGAGATAAAGTTGCACGACCTCATCTCCCGCCATCATGCCGGTATTGGTTACGTCCGCGGAAATCACGTTGCCATTCTCCACATGCGGATTGCTGTACCCAAACGATGTGTAACTCAGCCCATAACCAAACGGATAGAGCGGCTCTCCGGTGAAGTAACGATACGTGCGGTTAGCCATGGAATAATCTTCAAAGGCCGGAAGCTGGTTCTCCGATTTATAAAACGTCACCGGCAAACGGCCGCTGGGGCTGAAATCGCCGGCCAGCGCTTCGGCCACAGCTGTTCCACCTTCTTCTCCTGGATACCAGGCCTCCACAATCGCGGGAAGATTTTCGTCAGCCCAGTTCACGGCCAGAGCGCTGCCATTCACCAGCAAGAGAATTGTCGGTTTGCCCGCTGCGGCTACTTGCTCAAGCAGGTTTTTCTGCGGCGCTGGCAATTCAATCTTGGTGCGGTCGCCGCCCGCGAAACCGTCCGCATGCACTCGCATCTCTTCGCCTTCCACGTGCGCTGAAAGGCCAACTACGGCGATAACGAGATCAGCTTTCCGGGCCGCATCCACGGCGTCCTGCTCATCGTGGCCCGGAATATTCCACACCAAATGCGCCTCAGAAAAACGAATGGACTGGAAGTATTCAATCTTGATCGAATACGCTTGCCCTTTTTTCAGGCTTACCAGGGCCGTGTTCGTCGAGGGCGGATGATGGAGCGTCCAGTCTTCGACCAGCAATTTTCCATCCAGCCAGAGCCGGTAGCCGTCCTGCCCGGTAAAGCCGACCACATAATTCCCATCCGCCGCCGGGACGAGAACTCCCGTCCAGCGGACCGAATAATTCTGCGAGAGCTTAGGCGTCACTCCTTTGTTGCTCCAGGCGAAATCCACATTGCTGTCGGTGCGGGAAAGTACCGCGGGGCCCTGCAAATCACGATTCGCGAAGTAGTCTCCCGTTAAACCATGCTCCGTGCGCGAATCGTCGGTATATAAAACATCGGAAGGGATTGCTTTGGTCACAGGACCAACCAGCCCTGTGCCTTCCACGTACACAACCTTCGATTGCGGGAAGCGCTTCCGAATTCCGTCAACAATGGTCACGGGTTTCGACGGCGTGCCGTTGTAGTTCCCCACCAGTGCGTCCACGCTGTCGGCATTCGGACCGATCACGGCAATCGTTCCGTAGGCCTTCTTGAGCGGAAGCAGGTCGCCTTTATTCTTTAGCAGGACAATAGATTCCCGAGCGGTTTGCAGCGCAAGTTGACGATGCTCCTCACTGTCATTCTCTTCCGGCTTGATGGAAGAGTAAGGCACCATTGATTGCGGATCGAACATCCCCAGCTTGAAGCGAGCGGTAAACAATCGCTGCAACGAGTGGTCCAAATCCGATTCAGATAAAAATCCTTCGTGCACCGCCTTCGATAAGGCGTCACGCTCAAAGCCCGCATGATCGGGCGGATAGGAACAGATCAAATCCGTCCCGGTTTTGAACGCCGCCGCGGAGCCTTCCTCCATGGTTTTGGTAAAGTGGTGCCCCTCAAAAACATCGGTTACCGCGCCGCAGTCGGAAACCACATAACCATTAAATTTCCACGCTCCGCGCAGATGCTGCTGCAATAGATCTTTGTTCGCGCAAGCGGGCTCGCCGTTAATTGAGTTGTAGGCGCACATCACCGATTCCGCTTTGCCTTCCATTACCGTTGCGCGGAATGCGGGAAAATACGTGTCTTCCATATCGTGCCGCGACGCCTTCACATCCACTGTGTGCCGCGTCGGCTCCGGCCCGCTATGCACGCCAAAATGCTTGGGCGTGGCGACCGTCTTCAAATATTTTGGATCATTTCCCTGCAATCCTTCCACAAACGCAACACCAAGGCGCGAGGTGAGGAACGGATCTTCTCCGTAGGTCTCCTGCCCACGTCCCCAACGTGGATCGCGAAAAATGTTGATGTTCGGAGACCAAACTGTCAATCCGTAATACCACTCCGTCGAACCATCAGGACGCATGTTCGCGTAGTATTTCGCGCGAAACTCCGTGCTGATGGCGCTGGCTATCTTGTGCATGAGAGGTTCATCAAAAGTCGCAGCCATGCCAATCGCCTGCGGAAACACCGTTGCATAGCCGGCTCTTGCCACGCCATGCAGACCTTCATTCCACCAGTCATATTGCGGCACGCCCAGCCGCGGGATTGCATCGGCAGTATGGGTAAGCTGCGAAATTTTTTCGTCCAGCGTCATGTGCGAAATGAGATCGTCTACACGCTGCGCCGTGGGGAGTTGAGGATTCTGATAGACAGCTCCCGTCACCGGTTGTTGGCTGGTTGGTTGCGCCGCTTGTTGGGCAATCACGGACTGGCAAAAAACCAAGCACGCGACCGCGAAAAAGATGGCCGTATTTCGTCTCATGTGTCCCCCCAAACAATCACATTCGTCAAAAATTAAAATGATTGATGAAAACCTATCGTCAGGCCAGCACCCCGGTGCTAGGCAAATTATTGGTTGACTCCGCTGGCCAGAAATCCGCCATCTACGGCAAGCAAATGTCCAGTAACAAAACTTGCCGCGTCTGAAGCTAGAAAAACGGCCGCGCCAACCAACTCATCGAGCTTTCCAAAACGCTTCATCGGAGTGCGCATCAGGAATTCTTTTCCACGCGCCGTGCCCTCTAGCAAATGCGTATTCAGTTCCGTTTTGTACACGCCCGGTGCAATGGCGTTCACGCATACACCGTATTGGGCCCATTCGATCGCCAACGACTTGGTGAGCGCGCCGACGGCGGCTTTACTTGCGCCATAGGCCGCAACCTCATAGAGCGCTACAAACGAAGAAAGCGAGGCGATATTAATGATCCGTCCATACTTTTGCTCGATCATTCTGCGCCCGAATATCTGGCAAGCGCGCAATGTCCCCGTCAGGTTGGTTTCCAGAATGTTGTTCCATTCATCTTCTGGAAGGTCGAGCGTGGGGGTACGTTTGGTCGTTCCCGCGGAATTTATCAGAATATCGACTCTTCCAAACTCCTTGCAGACCGCATTCAAAAGTGCGTCCATACTTTTCCGATCAGTCACGTCGGAGGCTTGCACCAGACTCTTGCGTCCCATTTTCTGGATTTCGTTGGCTGCGGACTTCACAAGTTCTACGCGGCGTCCAGTCGGAACCACGTCCGCGCCAGCCAAAGCCAACCCCTTGGCCAGAGTTAAACCAATTCCGGAAGTTCCTCCGGTGACTACAGCAATTTTCGAGCTCAAATCAAGCGAGGGATGTCCCATTATGTAAGAGGTTTTTTCCTAAAGAGTGCACTGCTTAACGCCGAAGAATTCCGGCACCCTAGAATATCACCGGCCGCTTGGATTGTTTTCCAAGCGGCCGGATATTTTTCTGTTTTTTAGAACAGAAATTATGACGTGTTTTAAGCACCGACTACCAAACGGTTAGTGTCGGCCTCCGTCTCGGTCGTCGTAGCGGTTCCGGTCATGATCCCGATCCTGATCACGATCGAAGCCGTCAAAAGAAACGACCCGAGCGAACTGACCCGTGTCGGCGCCAATCGCTTGGCTCCAGGGAATCACTACGCCGAACGGAGCATCACTTCGACACGTACTGAAGTCCAGCTTTACCGTAGTACTGGCCGAGCCGCCCGGCGCTATGTCGCCGATCACCAATGGGAATGATGAAGGCGATGTAACTACCGGACTGCATGGCTGATCATGTTTATTCCGGCCACGATTATCAAAGCTATCCCGTAGCTGTTGGATCGTAAACGAATTGATCTGCACGGTATAGGCCGTGCCTGAACTTGGATTGTCCGCTGTAATGGTCCATACGCGGGCATTCTTCGGTCCGGTCTTCGCGGTGATGTGGAAGTTCAGACCAAAGCCAGGCAATTCGCGTGGCCGATCGATGATTCCCCAATAAGCCGGCTTCGCCTGCAAGTTCGTATCGAACGGAAGCGGCAGGTCGAGTCGGTTGATCGGGAAGCTGTCGAGCCAGGTGTTGTCGTCGGCCATGCCCCAGATCGTAACCCCATCAAGGATGCCCCGAAGGCTACGGAAGGCTTGGAAGTAGTGGTAATAGAGCCAACCTTGTTGCGCAATGATGGCCGGCGGAACGGTACCACCATTGGCTCCGAAGTTGGAGGTATTGTCGCTGGCGCTGTACACGCTGACGTCCATTTCCGTGACCTGCTGGTGGAGGCGCGGAAACGATTTGTGAAGCGTGCGGATAGCGTCGGCCACCGCCTGGACGGTCGGGAAATCGACGTGGACGTGAGTTTCATGTCCGATGCCATCAATTGGAATACCACGACTC
>DASXFN010000013.1:0-5135 GCA_036489565.1 Terriglobales bacterium | reverse complement strand
TGGAGATGATCGCCGCTGTCATAAGCGGGCAAGAACTGAGATGGATGCTGTGGGTCTTGCGTGGCCTTGTCAAAATCCACGACCGCATCAAATTTTCCGCTGTTGCGGATCCAGTCATTCACGGCATGTCGCTTCGCATCTTTTTCTGGCGAGTAATAGCCCGGGATCTTCGCAACCGCGAAGGGCGTCAGCGTGCAGCCAATGACCGTCAAACTTTTTTCGTGAGCACGCTCAATAATCTGCTGCAGCCCGGCGATTATCTCCGCCGAGCTCACCACTTCATGGCCCGGCCCGTCGGATGCCTGAGCATGGCCAATGTCATTGATTCCTTCCATCACGATCAGATACTTGACTCCGGGCGCGGAGAGAACATCGCGGTCGAATCTCTCCAGTGCGCTGGGGCCGTAGGGCGTACCTTCTCCATAGCCGTCATGGAGAATGCGGTTTCCGCCAATGCCTTCATTAAGAACCGCAATATGTCTTCCGGTGGCCGCCAGGCGCGCTTCCAGAAAATCAGGCCAGCGATGATTCACGTTTAACGTGGACCAAGCACCATCGGTGATCGAGTCACCCAGCGCGGCGATGGCATAGTCGGCTTCGGGCGCGAAGACTTCCACCGCGGAAAGCAATATCCACGAGCCAACTTCAGTAGGGTTGGTAAGCGTGGGCGCGGCCACAAAATTCCCCGCCGCTGAGATGTAGGATGTTTGCTGCGCCGACCAATGGCCAGTCATCTCCGTCATCGCACCGGGCACAAAGATACTGACCGCCAGGTCCGTGTGCTCCGGCACTTCCATGTCCACCGCATCGCTCAATACAACAGCGCCAGGAGGAATCGCAATGGAAGGCTGGCCGCTGAATGTGAGCGCGTGGTCAGTCGCGGCCACAATGCCGCTGCCAGCATCACGCACTGCGACGTGCGCGGCACCGATGGTTAATGAGGTCGTACCGAAAAGATTCGATACGCGAATGCGAACTTTTGTGCCGCCAATCGTCGTATGGATAATTTCACGCAACGTCTGGTTCGCGACTCTTGGCGCCCGGGAATTCCCCAGAGCGGGACTCGCCGCCCACGTTCCCACCCAGTGCATGCTGGCATTGTTCTGGGAAAATGCAGGTTGCGAAATGCAAACGCTCCCCAAAAAAACTGCCAGAACTAATCCCATTCGACACAGCAATTTTTGTTTGCGCACAAACAGTCCTTTCGTCATCGGAATTGCATTATCGTGAAAGGTTTTCCATTTGTAAATGATGGATGCGCTTTTGCCGGTCAACATCTCTCACCGGCGGCACGCAACCCCGTTTCACGCTTTACTCTCTAATGAACGGGAACAGGAGGATAGGATGGCTGCAAAAAAACGTTCATCAAAAAAATCATCTGGGCGAAAATACGGGAAAGCCGCGGGCAAACGTGTCAAAAGCGCAATGCACAGAAAAAAGAAGGGGACGCTTCGCTCCGGCAAAGGCGGCAAGGGGGGCAAAGTGAAAAGCCGCAAACAGGCGATTGCAATTGGTCTTTCAGAGGCCCGCAAAAAAGGCGCGAAGGTCCCGAAGAAAAAGTCCTCTTGAATTAATAACCTTTCTGTTTGTCCACCACGGCCAGCAAAGGCTGGCCGTTCATAAATCTTTTCAAATTTTCCGAGAAGATTGCATATTGTCGCTCCCACAGCTTGTCCGTAAGTCCAGCGGTGTGCGGGGTGATCAAAACATTCTCCATGTCCCACAGCGGAGAATCCTGCGGCAACGGTTCCTTTTCGAATACGTCCAGCGCGGCTGCGGCAATCTTTTTGCTTCGGAGCGCATTCACCAATGCAGTTTCATCCACCAACACGCCTCGTCCAACGTTGATTAAGCAAGCGTTTGGCTTCATTGCGGCCAGGCATTTCTCATTAATAATCTTTTGTGTAGAAGCGGTGACGGGAGCGGCAAGCACGACGTAATCCGATTCGGCGAGCATTTGTGTGAGTTCATTCGTGGCGAACACTTTGCGCACGCCTTCCGGCATCGCCTTGCGCGGGTCTTGACGCGTCGCAATTACATCCATGCCCAATGCGGCAGCGGACTTCGCTACTTCGCTGCCAATGCTGCCTACGCCGACAAGTCCGAGAGTGGCTCCGGAGATATGACCAGCAGTTTCATACGTGATCGAAGTTTACTTTAAAGGGGTACGCTTAAAAAACTGGGAGACCACCCGATAGGGTGGCAGCTGAGATGTCGCTAATGCAGATTTTTCTGGGATCAGGCTTTCGTGCGAAATTTGAATTCGTGCCGCGCTATATTCACCCGCCGCCCGCGAAAGGTCACGCCTTCCGCTTCTAAACGCAACCGCTGTTCAACCGCATAATCGCCTTGCAGCTTGATCGCTCCTCCGGCGCCGAGCACGCGATGCCACGGCAGTCCTCCGGAGCGATGCAATACACCGACCACTTGCCGGGCTGCATGAGCATATCCAGCCGCCCGCCCCACGGCTCCATAGGTTGAGACATACCCGCGAGGAATCTTTAGGATTGCAACGACAATCCGCTCGCGCATCGTGGAGGCCGGGGCTTGACGCTTCGCGACCGACGCCTTGCCGGATGCGGCTGCGCCAGACCGCGTTGTTTTACGCCGCGGTGCGGAACGATTCGAGCGCGCGTTCTTCGCTGTCATAAACATCAAATACCGTAAGTAGCTTCGTCACCTGCAAAAGATCGCCGACGCGCTGCGTAAGGTTCGCCAGCTTAATGGAGCCTCCGCTGCTGCGAGCACTCGTATAAAGGGCCACCAGAGTTCCCAGGCCGCCGCTGTCAATGTAGTTGACGCCGCTGAGATTAAGAATAATTTTTTTGTTCTGCGGAATCAGATCGCGCAGCGTGTCGCGAAGGCTGGCCGATTCCTCTCCAAAAATGATGCGCCCGCTGCAATCCACCACCAGGATTCCGTCCACCGTCCGCGTACTCAGTTTCATTTGCACAAGAGTTCTCCTCGCCACGAAAGCATCTTAAATGAACCACAAGCCTATCTTGTTGACCCCGCATTCGCAAGAACCGGCTGCAAGATGCGATTACCCCTTATCCCCCTATTTTTTCCTCGTTGACGCGATCAATTCCCAGGCATAGTATGGCGAACATAAGGCGAATAAAAATATGGCGTCTCTTCCTCTTCTTCCCGACCTTGAGCCCAGACTCATTGGCATCGCCAGGCTGGCCTCACAAGGGGAGTCCCTTCGCGAAGGACACAAAGTTGAGTACTTCACGCTGCCGGTTCGCTCCTTGCTCAATCGTTGTGTAACCAAAAGCCGAATGCCTTTTTCCTGGACGATCAATCCCTACCGTGGCTGCGAATTCGGCTGCAAATATTGTTATGCGCGCTATACCCACGAATTCATGGAGATGCGCGATGGCATCGCATTCGAGCAGCAGATTTATGTAAAGCAACATGCGGCGGATTTACTGCGTCAGGAACTGCGGCAGGTCAAGCTCGACGAGTCCATCGCGATTGGCAGCGCCACTGATCCATACCAACCGGCGGAGCGCCGCTACGAAATAACGCGCGGAATTCTGGAGGTTTTTGCCAAGCGGCAAAATTTCTCGCTGGGAATTATCAGCAAGTCCAATTTGATTCTTCGTGATCTCGATCTTCTGAAAGCGGTGGCCGAACACAATCGTTTTGGCGTGACCCTGACTATCACCACCATGAACACTGACCTGGCGCGGATTCTCGAGCCCAGAGCGCCGCGTCCTGATCTGCGGCTCGACGCGGTGCGGCAGTTGCACAATGCAGGCATCAGGGTCAGCGTAAATTGCGCGCCGATACTGCCGGGAATCACCGACAATCCGCGCGACCTGGAAGTGCTGGTCCGCGCCGTAGCGGAAATCGGGCCTATCCATATCAATGCCAATCCTCTTTACCTGAAGCCTTGTTCCGCCGCGGTATTTATGCCTTTTCTCGAAAAAGAGTTTCCCCATCTCGCGGCCAATTACCGGGAACGATATAGCAAGACTGCATTCTTGCCGAAGACTTACGGCAAACGAATTTCTGAGTTGATGGAGAAGCTCAGGAAGAAGTATGGGCTAGAGGGGACGCGTCGCGGACGCGAGATCCGGCAACCGGTCACATCAGAAACCCAGTTGACGTTATTTTGAGAAGCTTTGATATTTTGAGCAGCTTTGATTGAGGTGGCGACGATCTTTTAGCGTCTGCGCCGCGAGAAAATCATCCCCAGGAAGGCACCCACAAGGAGCACACCAACCATCTTTCTCTGATTGTGGATGGGCACGAATCGGCTCTCTTGAGGGCCGACAACGAATATGCCAATAGGCGTCGCCCGCATGCCGCCTCCACCACCGCCGCCTTCTCCCTTGGCGCTCTTATCGCCAACACCTCCAGTACCCGCGCCCGCCCCGAATCCATAGGCCACGCGCGCGACGGGAATAACCGTTTTGTCAGCGGCGATGATCGGTTCGCCGAACACACTCTTCACCTGCGCCCGTCCGGACAGATTTTCGTGCAATGACTGAAGTAAATTCAAGCTTCCCATAATTCCCCCCCTCGACTGATTGGAGCGGTGATTTCGGAATACTGATCTAATGCGGGTAAAGGCGTAAGATGGCGCCGCCGATTGATCCGTTGCCGGCAGCAATCCCTACAGGCAGCTAAAAATCGTAGTCTCTTTAGAATGCAGGCAGAAAAGGTTGAACGGTGGCGGGTCTTAGGGTGTGGAAGCAAGCAATGATCCGACTCCGGGCTTATAACCATAAAAGTCCCCGATGGCATGCAAATGTTCAATGACTTCCCGGTCATACTGCTTCTTTAGACTATCGGTAACAATGTTGTGCACCGCTTTCGGATCATTGGATAGATCGAATAACATGCTCGTGACTGGGGGGTCATATCCGGGGTAAGGGGTGTCATACGTCGCATAGAAGAAACGCCCATGGTCTTCGAGGAGGCCAAAAACAGCACGCGCATCAGAGGCAAAAAACACATCATCCCGTTTGTACGACTGCAACTCCTCTTTCGTCTGCATAAACAGGGGGCGTCCGAACATGGGATTCGCGACCACCGGCCGATGGCCCAGCAGGTAATAAAGCGAAGGTGTGATATCGGTCAAAGTGGAAATTCTGCTGTTATCGTAGACCACCTCTTTCCTCATC
>DASXFN010000070.1:0-25508 GCA_036489565.1 Terriglobales bacterium | reverse complement strand
AGAGTGTGTTGGCTTGCCCGGCCGAAGCGTCGTTCCCAAAACTGAGCGACCACAGGCGGTCAATGGTCAGCGGCTGGCTGGTGGAATCTTCAACCGTCCCCTCAAATTTGCCTGTCATTAAATCGAAGGCGTGAATGGTTCCGTCTCCAAAATTACCAATCAGCAGGCGGTGGCTAAATACTCCAAAGTCGGAAGGCGTCAGTACAACTCCCCACGGCGCATTCAAAAACCATCCATGCTCAAGACGCTGCACCAGTCGTCCGTGCGGATCGAAAATAGAAACGAAGCCCAATCCCGACCCGTCAACTTCATCAATAGTTCCTCTCTTCTGCTTGGCGAACGTCACAACAAGATTTCCGCCCACATTTTGAACATTGAATGCTCCGTAGTTGGGCGGAACTCTAGGATCGCGGAATGCCCACCAATTCAAATGCACTGGATGCCAGGACGAGTCGAAAACCTCCACTTGACCTGTCTTGAAGTTGGTCGCATAGAGAAATGTGCCCGCGCTCGTGGTTGCCAAAGTGCATCCTTTATAAACGGCTCTTCGCGAACGATCTATCGCCAACACGGCATTCGTGGGATTGACTCCCGGGTTCCATCCGGAAATTGTTCCATCTTCAGTCACGAACATGAAGACAGCTGGTTTTCCCGCGGCAACCTGAAATCCTGTGCTGTAGTTGAACACCGTACCGGTTGGCGCCGCCGTTCCCGTTCCATTCTTCGGAAGCGGAATCTTGACTACGAGCGCTTGTGCCACGCCGCCTCCGTTATAAAGTGTGGCTATGCCAGTACCGTTGTCGGCGGCCCACCACGGTGATCCGGAGCTGCGCGACAATCCCCAGGGATTTATCAAATTACCGTCGGTGTTTTTCGCCGTCATGGATGTGCTGGCGGAGTCGGCGGTAAGGTCAGTTCGTGTGAAGTGCTGCGCGAAAGCGGATGTAGTAAAGATGAGCAGAGCAAACGCCGCTACCCACCCCCACCGAGAGAGTGCAAATTGCTTCGACATAGAATTTACCTCGTTTTGATATCAGGCTGGACACAGCCACTGCCGCGCCCCATGACGAAGGGCAAGATCAAAACCAAAGCCCGGCATAGTTAGAAAAGTTATGCGCCGGATTGTGAAGATTTGTCACTGAATTGTCTGCGCAAGGTCAATTCTGCGCCGACGCTTGGCCATGACTGTGCAAAACTCGGCGTGAATTCGCGCACAGGACAAAACAAAATGGGATTAATTGGCGATTGTAGTTTCATTCTCGGGCGGAATCGTTGCCGCCAACTCTAGCGAGTTGCGGGAAGGTCGCTGTTCCAGCATTCGACCATAATCAGCCACGCACCCAGCCGTCGCCAGGTGTGCACATACTTACCACGGTCGGCGAGCATGGTTCCATTGCTTTGCCGCTTCACTACGGAGTAGCGTCCGGTCTCAACCGCAATATCTCCTGAATGGGTTATCCGAACCGTTTCGAAGCGGAGATCCTCCAACCCTGCTTCCCCGAGGCTTCGGCTCGCCTGCTCAATGACCTTGGTCCCTTCCGCAATTGAGCGATTGGGAATCATGGAGATGCCATCCGGTGAAAATAACGCCGCCACCTGATCATAATTTCCAGTGTTGAAAGCCATGGAAAGGTCTTGCGTAAGGCCGCGAATCATAGTCTCGACATCCTGGAAGCGATTAGGGACACTACTCGACCGGTACATCTGGATTCCTCCGCGCTCAGGGCTAATGCTGTAAGAAACTTTACTTTTCAGATGACGGGGAAATCCCGCAGGTTGGAATGGGTTCGAAGGAAAATGATCGCAAAAACGCGCAAGTTTCCGCCGTACTGGCAAATCTTCATCAACTTCAGAACGCGGCAATCGCAAGGCTCGGTTGCAAAGCCACGGATGGTCAATTAAGCTAAATTTCCACGGAAACGATCCATCCATTGCCGGGATGGCGGAACTGGCAGACGCAGCGGACTCAAAATCCGCCGACCTTCGGGTCATGGGGGTTCGACCCCCCCTCCCGGCACCAAATAAAAACTCAAAGCTTTCGCCTTCAGGCTGCGGGAATCTTCGCTGCTTTGACTGAGCGCGAACTCGGCCTCACGATACGTGGGCCTCATCCCGGCGTTCAGCGTGACAGATCGCGCGCTCGCAGAGCTAATCCCTTGGCTACCGACGTAAACTCGGAGCCTCCAACCAGCTTGTCTCTTCCAAATCGCTGCTCGAAGATGCATCGAACCGCGGGAACGAAGGAACTGCCCCCGGTAAGAAACACTCTGTCGATTTTCGCCGCTGCAACGCCGCTGCTCTCGAGCATCTGGTCAACGCACTTTGCGATAGTATGAAGGTCTTCGGAAATCCATTCCTCGAACTCCGCGCGGGTGACTCTCTGCGAGATATGAATCCCCGGGACCTGAAAAGAAAACACAGCGTCCGGCTGGCCCGAAAGTTCGTACTTTGCCAGCTGCACAGCACTATGCAACTGGAACCCAAGGTCCTCCGTTACCAAAAGGAGAAACATTTCAAGTTTTTCCGGCTCAAGCGCACGAGCGCGGAGCGACCGCAACGCTTCCATATTCTCGTGGGATTTCAAAAACGACAGGTGATGCCAGCGCTCAAGCTTTGCGAAAGGCCAGTTCGGTATCGGACCGGTCTTGTCAATCAAACGCCATTCGGAGCCGCGTCCTAAAAGCGGAGCAACAAGGTGCCTCACCAACTTCGCGTCGAAATTGTCGCCGGCGATGCCGACTCCAGCATTTGCCAGTATTCGTTCCTGGGAGTTCTCCCTCTTGCGCGCACCCGGGCCTACTCGAATGATTGTGAAGTCCGTCGTGCCGCCCCCGAAATCGCCGACCAACAGCAGTTCGTCTTTCTTCAGCCTGCTTTCGTAGGAATACGCCGCGGCCACAGGCTCAAGTTCAAAATGCACTTCCGTGATTCCGGCCATGGCCAGTGCCTGTGTAAGCCGTTCGACCGCATAGCGGTCGTCCGCTTCCGATGCCGCGCCGACAAATCGGACCGGGCGTCCTACGACCGCGGAAGTTCCAATCGGAACATCTGACTTACGCGCGGCCGTCGTCAGAGAGCGTAGAAGATAACCCACCAATTCTTCAAAACGGTAGCTCCGTCCGAAGAGGCTGGTTGATTTCAGGCTGGAGTTCGCCAGATAAGATTTGATGGATTGAATCAGGCGTCCGCCATCCTCCGCTGCAAGGTAGCGGTCAATGGCTTCAGGGCCGGCGTATGCGGCCAATTCGCGCCGCGTACCCTTTTGCGGAGGCGTAAAGAACAGGATCGATCGAAATGTTTCCAGTTCGCTTTGGCCGTACGAATAGCGCGCAGTGGTGACCCGGCCATCTTCATCAGCCAGGGCAACCGCGCTGTTGGTCGTGCCAAAATCGATTCCGATCATAGATTTCGTCATTCAGTGCATGGCTTCTTGCTGTCTGCGTAGGCAAGACAGCGGCTAGAATCCAGCGATTGTGAGAGTGTCCCCGATGTCAACGAACGCCCTTGAGCGAAGGACGGTTGCTTATCGGAGAGGGCCGTCAAGTAACGACTCCCGAGACTGGAACTCTCGTCAGGAGTCATCATCTGCCCTGGCAAGGACAGCGGTTAAGGGGAACTCCTTCACCCGCTGACAAAGTCTAAATCATCCTCACGAATCCGAACAAGGGAAGCGAGAGCGGAGAGGGACGCATTGATCACATTGTCCAAAGTCACATACTCGTCGCTGCCGATTAAAGTCCCAACCCCTTTAGGACGATAGATATGCAGAGAATCTGCGGCTGGCGGGGGCGCGGATTGTCGGACTGTTCTGGGCAGTTCCGCTTGTGCCTCAGAACGCTGAATGCCGAATCTGATGAACAGTGCGCAAATGCTGACGGGACACGACCATCTCCTGGTCATTATCGCCATTTTGGCTGCGCTGCTGGTATTCTGCGCGGCCGCGTTGGCCACACTTCTACTCAAACAGCGTCTGTTCGTCCAGCGCCTCGAGTTGGTAGTGCATGAACGGCGTTACCGGTTGTTGTTTGAAAGAAGTCCAGTAGGCGTCTTCCGCACTACCTTGTCCGGAAGGGTGCTGGAAATCAATGAAGCCGGGGCGCGAATTTTCGGTTACGAATCGCGCATGGATTTTCGCTCGCAAAATGCGCAGCAGCTTTATTTCGATCTTCAGGAGCGCGACGAACTCATCGAAAGAATAAAAAGGGACAAATTTATTACCAACGCGGAAACCCGCCTCCGCAGAAAAGACGGCACGCCTGTCTGGGTATTGCAGAACATTACCCTGGTGGAATCCGCCGAAGATGACACCGCGCTTGAAGGCACACTGATTGACATTACCGCACGCAAACAAGCCGAAGCGGAACTGAAAGAAGCCAAGGAAATCTCCGAAGCTGCATCCCGCGCCAAGGGAGAGTTCATGGCCACCATCAGCCATGAAATCCGCACTCCTATGAACGGCATTCTGGGAATGACGGAGTTGGTGCTCGATACTGAACTCACTGCTGAGCAGCGCGACAACCTCGGCCTGGTCAAGCTCTCGGCTGAGTCGCTGCTTGCCATCATCAACGACATCCTCGACTTCTCAAAAATCGAAGCCGGCCGCTTCGCCGTTGAATCTATTCCCTTCGACCTGCGGAAAAATCTGGGTGACACCATGAACGCCTTCGCGCTGCGAGCGAAGCAGAAAGACCTAAACCTGGTTCATTTCGTTCCATCGGAGCTTCCCGAAAAAGTGGTCGGCGATCCGGGTCGCATTCGCCAGGTACTGGTAAATCTGGTGGGCAATGCGTTGAAGTTCACGGAGCGGGGAGAAATTTCCCTGCATGTGCACAAAGAAAATGTGCAAAAGGAAAAAGACGGATACATCTGGCTGCACTTCACCATTCGTGACTCCGGCCGGGGCATCCCCGAAGAGATGCGGGAGAAAATCTTCGAGCCATTTACCCAGGAAGACGGTTCCATGAGCCGGAACTACGGAGGCACTGGGTTGGGGCTGACGATTTCCAAACGTCTTGCCGAAAAAATGGGAGGCACCATCTGGTTTGAAAGCCAAACCGGAAAAGGAAGCACCTTCCACTTTACCGTGGAACTCAAGCTGGAGACCGCCGCGGTCCCCGCCGTCGAAAACGCAATTAGCGCGGCGGATGTAAGCGCCGCTTTCGCCGGGCAGAAACGCCAAGACCAGCCTCGAGTGCTGCTGGTCGAAGACAATGCCGTGAATCGCACACTGGCTTTACGCCTTCTGGAAAGAAAAGGGTTTGCCGTCACGGTGGCCATGGACGGACAAGCCGCGCTCGAAGAGCTCGAAAAGGCGGATTTTGAAATCGTTTTAATGGACATTCAAATGCCTCGCATGGACGGTCTGACCGCGACCGCCGCAATCCGTGCCCGCGAAAAAATCACCGGAGCGCATCTTCCCATAGTGGCTATGACGGCCCATGCCCTCAAAGGCGACCGCGAGCGCTGCCTCGAAGCTGGCATGGACAGCTACCTTTCCAAACCGATTCGAACGACTGAATTGTTCGCCACCATCGAAACACTGATCGCAAACCCCGCAGCCAGAAGCACATCGGCCGGCCAATGAGTTTCCACCACTGGCGCCGGACCTCTTGTCTGCGGTCCCGAGAATCTTGCATTTTGTTTAGCGGCCAAAAAACCTTATATTGGACGAGATGAAGATGAATCAGTCCGCCTCTCTTGTTTGCGTCCTGGCGCTTTCCGGCATTTTGCTTGCTGCCGCTGTTCCCACGCTTGAACCTTTGCCGACAGCCGTCTCCAACAATGCTATTGCCAGCATGAAGGTCCACGGCGACCTCTACATTTTCTCGCTCATGGGCATTGGCGAAAAGCGAAGCTGGGATGCCGTGAGCAATGCCGCATACATTTTCGACAATGACACGGGAGGGTGGGCTCCGATTCACGGCGTGCCCGGAACCACGGGTCGAATTGCCGCCATGGCCGCAGCTGAAAATGGCCGCGTTTATTTAGCAGGCGGGGCCGTGGTTGACGCCCAGGGGGGAGTGACGCCAGTTCCCGATTTAAACATCTACGCGCAGGACGCGGAAGAGTGGTTGCGCGGCGCCGACCTGCCGGTGGGAGTCGCCAATGCCGTGATCGGCAGTTATCGCGAACGCTACATTTATGTGATTGGAGGACGCTCGCGCTCCGGTCCAATCAATGATGTTCAAATGTACGACTTGAGCAACAATACCTGGCAAAGCGCCACTCCCACGCCCGGCGCGCCCGTCTTTGGCCAGGCCGGAGCTATTCTGGATGACACCATTGTTGTCGTGGATGGGGCCACCTCTGCTACCGGGGATATTTCCAACGCTTGCTGGATCGGGAAAATTGATCGGAAGAATCCGCTGAAAATTTCCTGGAGCAAGCTGCCGCCTCATCCCGGCCAGCCCGGATTCAATATTGCCGCAGGTGGATGGCAGCGGGACAACAAGATTTACTTCCTGGGTGGCACTCCTGTTGTTACCAACTACAAAGGAGAAGGCGCGGATGGAAAAATTCCGCAACCTTCGCCCATGAGCTTTGCTTTGAATTTAAAATCGAAAGCCTGGGAAGTGGTCAATCCGAACGTGCCCCAGGTCACCATGGACAATCACGTTTTGATTCCCACGGAGCAAGGTTTGGTGCTGATTGGCGGCACTGAGGCAGATGGAAAAGTCACCAGAAGCACGCGGATTATTCCACGGGAAAAGTCAGCGCATTAGAAACTAGTCCCCAAAAAAACTGGGCAGGGAAATGCCGCACAAAATAAAGCAGACCGAAGAATGATCTCCGGCCTGCTTTTTTCTTTAGCGGTGTCCACCACCTGAATGACCTCCACCGCCTCCTCCGCTATGTGATCCGCCTCCACCACCACCGCCGCCGTGATACCCACCACCTCCGCCTCCTCCGTGGTAACCGCCACCGCCGCCACTGCTGCCGTGGTAACCGCCGCCGCCATAACTGCCGCCACCGCCGGAACGAGCTGGCTCCGAACGCTGCGTGACCACCGGCTGCCGCATATTCAAAGGAGGCCGTGAATAACCCCGCGATTCGCCAGAGTATCCGGACCTGCCGGAATATGCGCCTTCAGACCGCGGATAACTTCCGCCGTTAGACTGGCCGTTATAAGACCGGTCGTTATAAGAGCGGTTGCCGTAGGAACCGTACGAACGGTTGTCCATTGAACGCCCGGACGACTGCGGCATATTGGAGGAATGTGCTTGCGGAGTAAAGCGTTGCCATCCTCCGCGATCGGAGTTTTGTGGCGCAGTGCTGTTCGAAGGACGAGGAACATTATTCCTCATGCTCGAACCGTTCTGCGGGCTCTGCGCATGGTTGAACGAGCTATTCCCATTGGCCGGCACGTTCGATCCGCTGGAGCGGTTTGCGCCATTCGCAGGATTCGATCCGAAAGACCGCCATCCGGGATTTGCCGCTCCGCCCCGCGCGTTTTCCGCACCGTGGTTGGCCTGTACGGAAGTATTTGGACGGGCGATGTTGTTCGCGCCGCCAAAACCCGTGCCGCCAGAAGAAGAACGGTTCCCAACGCTCGCATTGGAGTTACCTGGCCGAGGAACATTGTTGTTGCCGGCGTTGTTACCGGCAAATCCACGATTGACGGCTCCACGTGAGCCGTTTTGCGGTGTGAAGTGGCTATCGTGCTGTATGTTTTGTCGCACTTGCTCGGACTGCCGCGCAAACGATTCCGTGTGCGCGCTTGGTTGCCTTCCGAAGAAATGCTGCGCCGCTCCGTTATGAATCGTTGAAGGATTCGCCGCGCGGTTAGACGCATGCAAGCTTTCGCGTCCCGGCACCACCGGAACATTTCCGCCCATCATGCGGGCGTGTTCGAATTGGCCGCGTCCTAATGCTTGTGCCCGGGCTCCTCCCGTACCAAAGTGGTGCGCATCTACCACCGAGATGGAGCGGCGGAAACGTTCATTGGTCGCCGCCAGCCGCAGGTTGGAGAAGCGCTCTCCTCCATGCAGCGGCCTAAATCCGCCATAGCGTCCGTAATTGTCGTAATGATGGATATCCACAAACGTAAAGCGTCCGCGATATCCGCCCCACCACGGGAAGAATGGATCGCAAGGTCCAATGGGAAGCCACCCCACCGAACCAAATCCAAACCCGAATCCAGCCCCTCCGCCGAATCCGAAGAAGGAGACGTAAGCAGGCGCCCAGATAGGCCGATAAGGATACCCGTAGCCATAGCCGACTCCAACCGGCCCAGGCCACCATGCCCATGCGCCACCGGACTGGAACCAGCGTCCGTAGTGGTAAGGCGCCCATCCCCATGGCTCGGAGGAAACCCACGTCCAACCCCAATAGGGTTCATACACCCAGCGTCCGGCGCGATACGGCGCCCAGCCTACGCTGACCGAGGGATACCAAACCGGACCATAGTCCGGAATATTTCCCCAATGCCCGTAAGCGTCGAGATCTTCGCTGCCTGTGTAGTAGCGGTCGGTATGGCTCCACGACTGCGCGCTTTGGATGGTGTGATCGCGGTCATTGTTCCAGCGGTCCCATTCATCTTTGGGAGGCGCATCGGAAGTTTTATATTGCGCGTCGGTCGAAGTGCCACGAATAATCGCATCCTGTCCTTGTTGTAGATGCGTGCTGCCTTGGGGAGTGGAAATGTCCGCTTCGCCCTTGCGCACGATGATTTCGGTGTCGCCGTCGGGGCGCACTTCAATGCGGAAGCTGCCATCGCGATTGGCCGGATGAATGGCAACATTGGGCGTGTCAATTTCCGCGGAGGCTTCCGTGTCCTTGAAAACGTCATAGTTCACGATGCCCTGCGCAACCTGCACCTGGATTTGATTGCGCGTGAGCGTGGGAACCGTGGCCTGCGAGTTATTGCTCAGGCGAAGGATGTTGGCGTAGTCGAGCTGGACTTCAGCGCGCGAATTGTCTCCCGTGGAAACCTTGTCACCGCTGACAATGGGAGCATTCAACACCGCCGAAGCCCAGTCGCTGGAATCGCCGCGCTGGGTGGAAACCGCGCCGTGAATCAAGCTGATGCGCGCCACGCCGGCTGCGCTGTCGGTTCCTTGCTGCTGCGGCCCATCCTGTTGCTGTTGTGGCGCAACGCCGGGTTGCGGAGCGTTCTGCTGCGGGCCATATTGCCCCGCGCCATTTTCCTGCGGTGCGTTCTGTTGTATTGAAGCATCCGCATCTGGCGGAGCATCCTGCGCCTGAACGCTCGCGGACGCAAACAGCGCGGAAGTCGATATCACAAGCGCCGCGATAAGTTTGCTTTTCATCACTACTCACCTCCGAACAAAAGGGCAAATGCAGATAGGTAAAAGCAAGCCGCGTGCCAAAGCCTTTAGAGAACCCGATATTTCCATAACCCATTTAGATGGAATGAAATACAGTGCTTGCTCGCAAAACAAAAGCCTCCCAGAAACTCCTCTGGCTGGTGCTTTTCAGTCGAAGGTGGTGGTTTTCAACCACCGCGTGGAGCGGATCGAAAACGTTTCGCCGGTGATATTCGTGGTCGGCAAACTTAACCCCACGCTTTTTTCCCGGTAACTTATATGTTTGGGTCATTGCAGACAAAAACTCTCCTTGTCCCGAATTCCTCACACGAGCGCGTTAAGATGTTTGTCAGATAAATCGATGAAAGAAAACTACGCCAATGTGATTATCGGAAGCGGTGAAGGCGGGAAGTTCCTTACCTGGCATCTTGCCGCGTCGGGTCAAAAGACGGCGGTGATTGAGCGCCGCTGGATTGGCGGCTCCTGCCCGAACATCAACTGCCTTCCCAGCAAGAATGAGATCTGGAGCGCGAAGGTTGCGGAGCTTGTCCATAACGGCGAAAAGTTTGGCGTGCGGACGAGCGCCGGACCAAGCGACATGGCAGCTGTCCGCAAGCGAAAGCGCGAGATGGTACAAGGTTTGGTCGCCATGCATCTGGATCGTTACAAAGCCACCGGAGCCGAGCTCATTATGGGCGAAGCGCGGTTCTCTGCTGCGAACACGATCGAAGTAAAACTAAACGACGGTGGTTCGCGGACTTTGGTCGGCGAGCGGATATTTCTAAATCTGGGCACGCATGCGGCCATTCCAACGATTCCCGGACTGGCTGTGTCTGCGCCCCTCACCAATATCGAACTGCTTGAGTTGGATCGTTTGCCAAGCCATTTAATTGTGATTGGCGGCGGCTATGTTGGACTTGAATTCGCGCAGGCCTACCGCCGTTTCGGCAGCAAGGTGACGGTCCTGCAGCAAACTGCCCAACTTCTTCCGAACGCAGATTCTGATGTTGCCGCTGAAATCATGCGGACGTTCGCCAAGGAAGGAATCGAAGTGATCGTTTCCGCGGAAGTTCTCGAAGTATCGGGACGTTCCGGAGCAGAAGTGAGCGTCATCATAAGAACGCCCGCAGGTAAAAAGAAATTGGCAGGCAGCGACATTCTGGTCGCGACAGGACGTATTCCGAATACTGCGGGAATTGGATTGGAACCGGTCGGAGTTGCCCTGGACGAACGGGGATATATCAAAGTGAATGATCGGCTCGAAACGACCGCGGCGAACATTTGGGCGATTGGAGAATGCGCGGGCAGTCCACAGTTTACTCACATTTCGTTCGATGATTTTCGCGTTATTCGCGACAACCTGGCAGGAAAAAACCGCAGCACGCTCGGCAGAGTTGTTCCTTCGTGTCTTTTTACGGATCCACAAGTGGCACATATCGGTCTCACCGAAATGGAAGCGCGGAAAAAAGGAATGGCAGTCCATGTTGCGAAGTTGCCCATGATTGCTGTTCTGCGCACGCGAACTCTCGATGAAACCAACGGCTTCATGAAGGCAATCATCAGCTCGGATGGGAAAATTGTTGGCTTTACCATGGTCGGGCCAGAGGCCGGAGAAGTGATGGCAGTTGTGCAAACCGCAATGCTGGCAGGCCTTGCTTACACTGCATTGCGTGACGCCATTTTTACGCACCCAACCATGGCAGAAGGACTGAACTCGCTTTTTGCCGCCGTCAAACTATCGTAGTCAGAGCCTATATTCGTAGAGCTCACCCATTGTGCTCTGCTCAAGCCGTGTTTCTCGCGGATGCGGCTGGATGAATCCCCGGAATTCATGGCATTCCAAGCACAAGGCTGACGCAAGACCCAGACTATGCAGGATCATCCCCAAAAGCGAATGATCCTGCCAGATCCATGTAGCGATTCTTCTGTACTTTCAAAAGCGTTATGTTCAACAACCTTATTTCGGTTGCGGGACGATGCGTATGTACGGCTTTGGCGACTTCCATCCACTGGGATAGAGCTTTTGGGCTTCTTCGTTGGAGACCGAGCCGCCCAGGATTACATCGTCGCCGGGCTTCCAGTCCGCCGGAGTTGAGACGCGGTGTTTGGCGGTCAACTGGAGCGAGTCGAGGACGCGCAGGATTTCGGCGAAGTTGCGGCCGGTGCTCATGGGGTAGGCGAGCTGCAGCTTGATTTTTTTGTCGGGGCCGACGATGAAGACGGTGCGCACGGTGGCGTTGTCGTTGGCGGTGCGGCCTTCGGAAGTTTCTCCGCTGTCGGCGGGCAGCATGCCGTAGAGCTTGGCGACTTTGAGTTCGGGATCGCCGATCATAGGATAGTTCACCTTGTGGCCTTGGGTCTCTTCAATGTCCACGGCCCATTTGGTGTGGCTGCTGACGGGATCCACGCTGACGGCTAGGATCTTCGTGTTGCGCTTGGCGAATTCAGGCTGGAGACCGGCCATGGCGCCAAGTTCGGTGGTGCAGACAGGAGTGAAATCCTTGGGATGGGAAAATAATACGGCCCAGCCGTTGCCGATCCAGTCATGGAAATGGATAGTGCCCTGCGTGCTTTCGGCAGTGAAGTCAGGGGCAACATCGTTGATGCGGGGAGTGCGTATTTCCTGGGTGAGAGTGCTCATTCTGTTTCTCCATTCCATCCCTCAAGCGGGATGATTTGAATTTGTTTGCGAAAGCCTGGGGCCGGCACGGCTGAACTGTACGGATGGACGTCGCAAAAAACGAAGCCACCCTGATTCACCGGGTGGGCCGTGAAAAAATCGCTTGCGCTACCCACACACCGGCAGTTACATGCGGCAACAACAACAAAGGGCCAGCGTGGAATTACGGCGCATTAGTTGAGGATACGCGCCGTGAAAATCTCCGTCAAATGATGGATGGCGTTTTCTTTTTCCCGCTTTGCTCCGACACACGATGACGGAGTAGTTAATCCGCGCGTGAGGAAATGTTGTGGAACGAAATGCGGAAGAGAATTTATTTGATTGTTCCGGGATGCGATTGATCAAGAGAATCGCATGCGAGAGCAAGGTCGCGAGTTTTGCAATGGCGCGAACTTCCCATTTACATTCCTGTCACTTTACACGGGCACGCAACTCCCGTTACGATGCTTCTCGTCCTTATTAACAAAGATTTGTTGTCGCAGTTCAGTTTGCTCTCCTGAAAAATGAAACCCAAAAGAACTATTCTTTGCGTGGATGACAACGAGCAGGCGCTTTCCATCCGTAAAGTAATGCTGGAAACCCGCGGTTATCGCGTCGTTACCAGCACCAGCGGAGAAGAGGCGCTGCGCCGCTTTCAGGAGGGCGGCATTGACTTGCTGCTGACGGACTTGATTATGCCGGGAATTGACGGCAGCAAATTGATTGAGGCGGTGAAAGCCATTTCCCCGCAGACGCCGGCGATTTTGTTGTCAGGCCGGATCAGGATCTGCGACCGCGAAACGCAGGCGGACGTTTTCCTGCCCAAGGGAATGTACGCGCCGGCGGAATTACTGGAGCGCGTTCGTGTGTTGCTGGTTCGCAAGCGCGGCCCCAAGCGCATGCAGCCGCAAGCAGAACGAATTGCGGCACGAAGCAGCGTTGCCTGAGCAATGGTTGGAGCCGCCGCTCGTCGGGCCTAATATCGCTGGTGTAATATCGTAAAGATGGCTGCTTTCATCGAGGCGCAGGACCTCCGCAAAACTTATCGTATTGGAAAGATCGATGTACCGGCGCTGCGCGGGATCTCCTTCAGCGCGCAAAAAGGTGAGTTTCTAAGCGTCGTGGGCCCTTCGGGCAGCGGGAAATCCACGCTGTTTTATCTGATTGGCGGGCTTACGCGGGCGACCTCAGGGCGCGTGATGATTGACGGCGACGATTTTTCCAAGCTTTCAGACGCGGAGCGCACGCGCATGCGCAAGCGGAAGATTGGCTTTGTATTCCAGAAATTCAATTTGCTGCCGACGCTCGATGCGCGATCGAATATTTATGTGGCGCTCGATATTGCCGGAACGAACGGGAGTTTCGACAAAAAATATCTGGAGAAAATTCTGGAACTGCTTGGGTTGACGAAGCGGCTGGGGCATCGCCCGTCGGAAATGTCAGGCGGAGAGCAGCAGCGAGTGGCGCTGGCGCGGGCGTTGATCAATAAGCCTGCCATCGTGCTGGCGGATGAGCCGACGGGAAATCTTGATTCGGAAAATTCCGAAATCGTGCTGAATATGCTGCGGCAGTCAAACCAGGAATTGGGGCAGACGGTGCTGATGATCACCCACAATCCGGCGGCAGCCAGCTATGGCGACCGCATGATTCATATGCGCGACGGGCAGATTGTAGACGCCGAAAAAGATCCGCAGTGGACCGGGCGCTGAAATAAGTTAACAAACGGGCGGCTTTTGCGCCGTGAAAACCGCTGTTATAATTGATTCCTCTTATAGTTAATTGCTCTGAGCGGGAGTAACTCAGTGGTAGAGTGCGACCTTGCCAAGGTCGAAGTCGCGGGTTCAAATCCCGTCTCCCGCTCCAAAACTTCTTTCCTTTCCTGGCTTTCGCAACTTCTGCGTTCGATTTTCAAGAACAGAGCGTTAAGGCTCGGTTCAACCGAGCCAGCAAACTAAAGCGAGATTACCGTCAGTGCGTTCGCGGGTTGCCTTCGTAACCGCGCCCCCCACTAGCGAGCCATTCTGCTTTCAGCATCATGTTTGCGATGATGGATTCGCCGGACATGACCGCCACTTCATTTGTCCTTTGGAGCCTTTCCGGGGTAAGGAGCAGGCTCTAAGGGGAGCTTTCGCTCCCATGTCCGGCGAGAACAATCTTAGGATGAATCGGGCGGTCAGAAAATCTGAATTTTGGATCGTGGCGAACACTTTAGAGTGTGCCACTGGTTACTTCTGAGCGTTCGCGTGGCGCGTATTTTGGTGTTAAAAGCGGGAGCGTTCGCGCATCCCAAGAAACACCAATCTTGTTCCGCGAGATAGGTTCCCGCGAGGATTGGTTTTGACAGCAGATCAAAATCAAATCCCGTCGAGCTAGGCTCGACCCGGCGGACGAGGGCGTCCGCCGCCACGTTGGCAGTGGTTCCATACGCAGTGCTTACGTGCGCGGCTGTTCGGTGCACACTCCCATTTGCCTCCGCCCGCATCCATCTCTAGAATAGATCATCCAACTCATATGATTCACTTCCCTGTCCCTGAAGCTCTCACATTTGACGACGTGTTACTGCTGCCCGCGCACTCGGGCGTGATTCCGGCATACGCCGATACGCAAACCCAACTCACGCGCAACATTCGGTTGAATATCCCCGTCATCAGCGCCGCCATGGACACGGTGACTGAATCCCACATGGCTATTGCGCTGGCGCAACAGGGCGGGTTGGGGATCATTCATCGAAACCTGAGCATTGATCAGCAGTCGGAGGAAGTAGACAAAGTAAAGCGCTCGGAGAGTGGCATGATTGTGGACCCGGTGACCATGTCGCCGGACGCGAAAGTTTCAGATGCGCTGGAGGTCATGCGCAAGTACAAAATTTCCGGGGTGCCGATCACCAAGAATGGGAAGCTGGTGGGCATTCTCACCAACCGCGACCTGCGCTTTGAAAGCCGCTTTGATGTGCCCATCAGCAGCGTGATGACGAAAGAAAAGCTCATCACCGTTCCGGTGGGGACGACGCTGACGGAAGCGGAGAAAATCCTGCACGAGCATCGCGTGGAAAAGTTGCTGGTGGTGGATGACAAGTACGTTCTGAAGGGCCTGATCACGGTCAAAGACATCCAGAAAAAGTTGAAGTATCCGAATGCGGCGAAAGATTCGCATGGCCGGCTGCGGGTGGGAGCGGCGGTTGGCGCTACCGGCGATTTCCTGGAACGCGCACAGGAGATGGTGAAAAACAAAGTTGACCTACTGGCGATTGACAGCGCGCACGGCCACCATGACCGCGTTCTGGAGGCGATCAAGGCCATCAAAGCGAAGCTGCCAGAGGTAGATTTGATTGCCGGCAACGTCGCTACTTTTGACGGCGCGTGTGAATTGGCGCGCTGCGGTGCGGATGCCATTAAGGTTGGGATTGGTCCCGGCTCCATTTGCACCACGCGCATTGTGACCGGCGTGGGCGTGCCGCAGATGACGGCCATCGCGGAAGCCTACCGGGCGACGAAAGACGCGAACGTGCCGATCATCGCCGATGGCGGCATAAAATTTTCTGGCGACATTACCAAGGCGCTGGCGGCGGGCGCGAGCGCAGTGATGATCGGATCGCTGTTCGCTGGGACGGACGAGAGCCCCGGCGAATTGATCCTTTACCAGGGTCGCACATTTAAGTCATACCGCGGCATGGGATCCATTGGGGCCATGGCTTCGGGCTCCGGCGAGCGTTATTTCCAGAACCCTGACGACTCTTCCACGGTCATCTCCGGATCGGGAGAGGAGTCAAACCGCGTGGCGAAGCTTGTTCCGGAAGGAATTGAAGGGCGCGTGCCTTATCGCGGATCGGTTTCCATGATCCTGAACCAGATGGTGGGCGGATTGAAGTCGGGCATGGGATATTGCGGTTGTGCGACGATTCCTGATCTTCTGCAAAAAACGCGCTTTGTACGCATCAGCACGGCGGGCCTACGCGAGAGCCATGTACACGATGTTGTGATTACACGGGAAGCACCCAACTACGCGCGGGAGTAAACAACCGATTGAATAGCAATGTTTCTTCCGCGGTGGCAAAAGGACCATCCTTGCAGTCCCATCAACGGCACGTGCTGAAGGTTTGGATTGCCGCGGGGTTGTGGATTGGCATCATCGTGGTTGAATCCACGAACTATTTGTCTTCCGACAATACCAGCCATTATCTTTATCCGCTTCTGCATTTTCTGTTCGGAATCAGCCTTAAAACGTTTGCGCCATTTCATGCTTATCTGCGAAAGGCCGGGCACTTTGTGGGATATTTTATTCTGAGCCTGCTGCTCTTTCGCGCCTGGCGGGAGACGTTGCCAAGCGTGCGCCATTGGACCGCGCGATGGGCGGGGATTGCCTTCCTGATGTCCGCATTCGTGGCCAGCATGGATGAATGGCACCAGACGTTTTTACCATCACGCACTGGGACGATTCACGATGTGTTGCTGGACAGTTCTGCGGCGTTAACGGCGCAGGTTGTTATTGGGTTATTCTTGTGGTTCCGCTTCCGTCGAGAGCCGGTTTAGACCGCATCGGCTTTATCCCCGACAAAATTAATAATGCCGCTGAAGTGAGTGCCAGCGCCGCCGAGAGGAAGAAGGGCAGGCGCGCACCAAAATACTTCCACAGTTCTCCGGTAAGAATGCTCGCCAAAAGTATGGCGCTGCTGGTGACGAAGGCATAAATTCCCAGAGCGCGTCCGCGGATTTCTTTGGGCACTGAAGCCACCACGAGTGATTTGAGCACTGGATTGGTAAGCGCATAGAACAGTCCGTAGGAGCCCATCGCGATCCAGATGGCCAACTGCGAAGGGGCGAGTCCAAAGACGAAATAGACGGCGGCAAAAACCAGGTAGCCGGAAGCGGCGATGCTGCGAGGCGAAAGCCGATCGCTAAGGATGCCCGCGGGCCAGGAGAACAGCGTGTACGTCACGTTGAATATTAGTCCCAGCAGTGGAGCGCGTGTGGCGGGAATGCCGATGTTCCCTGCCCGAAGGACCAGGAACATGTCGCTGGAATTGCCCAGGGAGAACAGGGTGACGATAAACACCAAAAAATAAAAGGCACGCGGTAGAGAAAACAGGGAAAATTTCGTCCCGGTTTCCTTTGTTCCTTGCGTGGCCGTTTGCGGCGGCAGCGCAGCTGGTTTTTTTACTTCCCGGATGCCAAACAAGGCCGCAGCCACGCAGAGAAATCCCGGGACCGCCGCAGCCAGGAAAACCAGGCGCAATCCATAGAGCGGCAAGAGTACAAGCGCGATGAGCGGCCCGAGCACGGCGCCGGCGGAATCCAGAGACTGAATGAGTCCATAAGCGGAGCCCAGCTTTTGCGTGGATTCGGCGACCATGACATCGCGGGGAACGCTGCGAATCCCTTTGGAGAAACGGTCGGCGAAACGGATAGCCAGCACTTGTCCCCAGGATGTGACCAGCGCCAGCAACGGCTTTACTGCGTTGGCGACAAAATAGCCGCCCACCACAATCGGCTTGCGTCGGGAAATGCGGTCGGTGAGGTATCCGGCGAATAGCTGAACGAAAGATGCGACGCTTTCAGCGATGCCTTCAATGACGCCTAGTTGCGCCGGCCCAGCACCAATGGAAACCAGAAACGCGGGCAGCACCCAATAGGCCATTTCGGTGGCCACGTCGTTGAAAAGCGATGTGAGACCGAAGGCAAAGACGTTGCGCCGGCCGGCATCTGAGGCGACTTGTTCCCGGGGCTGCATGAGGATGTTTTATCACGCAGGGAAACCTCGTAGGATTGACGCTTCGCGGATTTGAGCGAAATTGACAAAACATCAAGAACTTTTACAGGACACATCAAAACGTTCTTGGAACATCTGGGTTACATTTACCGCGGGTAAAACCATAGTTAACGGATTGGCTTACAAAGGCTGTAAGGAGATTTTTTATGCGAAGAAATAGAACAGGAGTTGTTTCGCTCATCGCAGTTCTCGCTCTCATATCTACTCCGGCGTTGTTCGGACAGACTTCGAACCTGCCACCCGCCGCGCCGGCACCGCCTGAGATCGCCACCGCGAAAAAAATATTTATCGCGAATGCCGTGAGCGAGAGCAGTTTGTATCCCAACCCCCTGGTTAACGGAGGAGATGAGCGTTGTTACGACCAGCTTTATGTGGGGATGAAGGAGTGGGGACGATATGAGCTTGTACCTGGTCCGCAGGACGCGGATTTGGTCTTCGAAATAGGCTCGTGCACGCCGATTTTTCGATTGGTGATCATGGACCGTGCGACCCATGTGGTGCTTTGGTCCTTTAACGAAACCGTTGTGAGCGCCAACCTAGCCGGTAATCGTGAAAAGAACTTTGAGAAGGCCGCCACCGGTCTTATGGCGGACATCAAGGAACTGGCGACACGGGCAGCTTCTACGGGAACGAGTGGCGGACACTAGCGAGGACTACTGCCTGAGGCTTAATACAGCGGAGCGTATTTGATGACAGTCCATTCGCCGGACTGGTTTTCCAGCGTCAGGGTAAACAGGCCTGTGGAGGAGTCGCCCTCGCCCGGAGCGCTTAAACGCTTGGCGCGATACTCCAGGTAACGCCGCGGCGGGTCGTCAGTCCAGTTGGCCAGCTTCCAGGCGACCAGGGGATGCTGGGCCTCAGAGCCGCAGACGAAAGCCTCGTACTTTTTGCGATAGTCTTTTTTCCAGCTGGCAAGCTGCTCATCGCATTTGCCATCGCGCAGGCCGCGAATGAATTCGGTGGCGGCGTGTTCGGAAGAGCGGTCTCGGAGGGGATTGAGCGAGATGGAGTTGGGTATCCCGGAGAGTGGATCGGTTTCCGCCGAGCGGGAAAGCACGGGGGGCTGACTGTTGAGCCAGCTCAAATATCCAAAGAAAATGAACAGTACCAGCAAGCCCGCGCCCGCGGCGATATAGATTTGTATGCGGGAAAACCCCATGCTGGCAAGTCTAGTGGGGCATTGCCAAGCCAACAAGATTACCCCAGTCAGTTGCGGAGGGCCATGTACGAATGCGCGAAAAACAAAAGGCACGGCTTACGCCGTGCCTTTAATATTTCAAAGCCAAGCCTTTATTTCTCGGCTTCGCTTTCGCCTTCTTTGTTTTGCTGCGCTTCCGCTTCATCCATGGCCTTCTTGGCTTCGGCGGCGCGTTTGGAGCGGGTTTCTGCGCGCTTCTCGCGCTTTTCTTCCTGCATTTTTTCGCTGCCCAAAAGCTCGATGAAAGCGGTTTCGGCGCCATCGCCCTTGCGCCATCCGGTGCGGACGATGCGCGAGTAGCCGCCATCGCGGTCGCCAAATCGCGGCCCGATGGTATCGAACAGCTTGGTGAGCGCTTCACGGCCCTTGATGAAAGAAGACGCCTGACGGCGGGCGGCAAGGTCGCCGCGCTTGCCGAGTGTGATCATCTTCTCGACCGTGGGACGAAGCGCCTTGGCCTTGGTCACGGTGGTTTCGAGCCGCTCTTCCATAATCAGAGAGGTGGTCATGTTCCGCAGCAGCGAGCGGCGGTGGGCGGTGGTACGTCCTAGTTTGTATCCAGCTACTTTGTGACGCATGGAAATTGTCCTTAGTCAGTTCTCAGTTGCCTGTTGTCGGTTGTCAGTTATTTTGTGGCCGGTGATTGGTTTTGCTAAACCACCGGCCGCTTGATCACTGGCAACTAGAAGTTATCGTCCGGCCCGTAGGCTGACGCCGGCAGAATCTGGTTGGAGGTCGGTCCGGGCACGGCATTACCGTGCTCATCGATCTTCATGCCCAGGCTCAGCCCCATCGAAGAAAGAATCTCTTTGATCTCGTTCAGCGACTTGCGGCCAAAATTTTTGGTCTTGAGCATTTCGGCTTCGGTCTTCTGGACGAGCTCTCCGATGGTTTGAATGTTCGCATTCTTCAGGCAGTTATAGCTGCGCACGGAAAGCTCAAGCTCTTCGACGGAACGGTTCAGGTTCTCGTTCTTGATTTCAGGCTTGCGCTCTTCCGACGACGAGGAGGTTTCGATATCTTCCTCGAAGTTGATGAAGATGTTCATGTGGTCTTTGAGCAGCTTCGCCGCAAGGCCGATGGAATCAGCGGGAAGAATGGAGCCGTTGGTCCAGACTTCGATGGTCAGCTTGTCGTAGTCGGTGATCTGTCCGAGACGGGCCGCTTCGACCGTGTAGTTTACTTTGCGGACCGGCGAATGGACGGAGTCAATGGGGATGAAGCCGATGCCCAGGTCTTCGTCGAAATTCTTGTCGGCGGAGACGTATCCGCGACCGCGCTTTAAGCGCATTTCCATATCGAGCTTGCCGCCTTCGCTGACGGTGGCAATGTAAACGTCTTTGTCGAGGATTTCGACGTCGCCATCCGCTTCGATCATGCCGCTGGTAACGACTCCGGGCTGATCAGCGCGCAGGTAGATCGCCTTGGGCGCGTCACCGCTCAACTTGAACGGGACCTGCTTCATGTTCAGGATGATGTCGGTAGCGTCTTCGACCACGCCGGGAATGGACTGGAATTCGTGCAGGACGCCTTCGATTTTAACGGCGGTCACGGCAGCGCCTTCAATGGAAGAGAGCAGCACGCGGCGAAGCGCGTTGCCCACGGTTGTACCGAAGCCGCGTTCAAAGGGCTGGGCCCAGAAAATGCCGTACTTGTCGGTTAAAGAGGAAGTGTCAACTGCAAGACGTTTCGGTTTTTGAAAACCTCTCCAAAGCATTTGTTTCTCCTTCGGCCGTTTGGCTCAGAATTCACTTCTGGGACCGGTCCGGGGTTCCAGTCAAATGTGAATCACAGGCTGTTCTGGCACGAAATGGACCTAAAAAGCATCGTTGGTCTTTGGTTGTTGGCCGTCGGCCCCTGACAGTTAGCATTTTGCCAACGACCAAAGACCAACAGCCAACGACAAAATTACTTGCTGTACAGTTCGACGATCAGCTGTTCGTTGACCGGCAGCTGAATGTCTTCGCGTTTTGGCAATGCCAGCACGCGGCCTTTAAAATTGTCCCGGTCAATTTCCAGCCAGTTCGGCGCGTTCTGATGGCTGGCGAATTCCTTGGATGATTCGAGAATCGGCAGATTGCGGCTGCCGTCGCGAATGGCAATCTCTTCACCGACGCTGACCTGATAAGAAGGAATGTTGACCTTCTTGCCGTTCACCTGGATGTGTCCGTGGCGCACCAACTGGCGCGATTGGCGGCGCGAGATGCCGAAGCCCAAACGGTGCACAACGCTGTCGAGGCGGCGCTCCAACTGTTGCAGCAGAATTTCGCCGGTGACGCCCTTGGAACGCGCGGCCTTTTCGAAGTAGCTGCGGAACTGGCCTTCCTGGGTGAAGTACATGCGCTTGGCTTTCTGCTTTTCGCGCAGTTGCAGGCCATAGCCCACGATTTTGGTTTTGCGGTCCTTGCCATGCTGGCCAGGGGCGAAGTTGCGCTTCTCAATGGGACATTTATCGCTGAAGCATTTGGTGCCTTTGAGGAACAGCTTCATGCCCTCGCGGCGGCATAGACGGCAGACGGGATCGGTATAACGGGCCAAATTTCTTCTCCTTAGTAGATGTCCAGTTTACGGGTTTGGCTTCACCCTTCTTCCTGGGCAAAAATCAGTGTTTCAGTCTTTGGTCGTTGGCTCTTGGTCGTTGGCCAATAGCGAACGACCAATGACCAACGACGGTTTTCTACACTCTACGGCGCTTCGGCGGACGGCAGCCGTTGTGCGGAATCGGGGTCGAATCACGGATCGAGCGGACTTCAATTCCCGCGGCGGCCAATGCACGGATGGCCGATTCACGCCCAGAGCCCGGACCGCTGACCCTCACTTCGACGGTGCGCACACCGTGATCACGCGCCAGGTTAGCGGCGTTGGTCGCGGCCTGCTGCGCGGCAAATGGCGTGCCTTTGCGCGATCCGCGGAAACCCAGCGAACCGGAGCTCTTCCAGGAGAGCACATTCCCGGCGGGATCGGCGATGGTGACAATCGTGTTGTTGAATGAGGCCTGAATGTGGACGATCCCGAATGGAACGTGTTTGCGTTCCTTCTTCTTGAAGGTCTTCTTCTTGCCTTTTTTCTCCGGAGCGGCCGCGCCGCCCGGTGCTGCTAGTGGTTTTGCCATAAAAACTCTGTCCTTGGTCGTCGGCCGTTGGTCTTTGGCCATTCGCTTAAGGCCAACGACCAATGACCAACGACAGATTCTATGTTTTCGACGCGGCCTTCTTCTTATTGGTCACTGTTCCCTTGCGCGGACCCTTGCGGGTGCGGGCATTGGTGTGCGTGCGCTGTCCGCGGACGGGCAGATTGCGGCGGTGCCGGTAGCCGCGATAGGAGCCAATTTCGATGAGCCGCTTGATGTTCATCGAAACTTCCTTGCGCAGGTCGCCTTCGACCAAGCCTTCCGCTTCAATGACCTGGCGGACACGGTTCACTTCCTCTTCGCTCAGGTCCTGGATCTTCTTCATGGGATCCACGTTGGCTTTGTCCAAGATGCGCGCCGAACGCGAAGTACCGATGCCATAGATATAGGTGAGCGCGACATTCGTCCGCTTATTACGGGGAAGATCGACGCCTGCAATACGAGCCATATTTGTCCTCTGCTATCCCTGACGCTGTTTGTGCTTCGAGTTTTGGCAGATCACCCGTACCACGCCCTTGCGGTGGATGACCTTGCACTTATCGCAAATTTTCTTTACCGATGCTCTGACCTTCATAATGCATTGTTCCTATCTTGTTAAAAGATCCTTCGCCTTCGCTCAGGATGACGTTGCAAGGCTCAGACGGCCTTGCAAACAGCGTCATTTGTAGCGATAAACAATTCGTCCGCGATTCAGGTCGTAGGGCGAAAGCTCCACCGCGACTTTGTCTCCGGGAAGAATGCGAATGAAATTCTTGCGCATTTTTCCGGAAACGTGCGCCAGTACCTGGTGCTTGCTTTCTAGTTCCACCCGGAACATAGCGTTTGGCAGCGGTTCTACGACCGTTGCCATGACCTCAATCGCGTCTTCTTTGCTCATTCGCTCCCTGATCAAAATGTCGTTGGTCGTCGGCTGTTGGTCGTTGGCCAAAGACCTACGACCAAAGACCACCGACCGGTTTATTGCGTCAAAATTACCGGACCATCTTTGGTGACGGCTACGCAGTGTTCAAAGTGTGCGCTGTAGCTGCCGTCCACGGTAACTGCAGTCCATTTGTCGTCCAGAACCCGCGTGCCGGCTTTGCCCGAGTTCACCATCGGCTCAATCGCAAGGACCATGCCTTCTTTCAACTTTGGCCCATAGCCTTTCATGCCAAAGTTGGGGACCTGCGGTTCTTCATGCAACCGGGTGCCGATGCCGTGTCCAACAAATTCTCTTACTACGCTGAAGCCATTAGCTTCCACGTGCTGCTGCACGGCGGCGCCCACGTCTCCAACCGCATTGCCAATCCGCGCCTGCTCAATGCCCTTGTACAGCGAGGCTTCGGTCACTTCCAGCAGCTTTTGCAGCTCCGGCGAAAGTTTGCTATCCACCGGCACCGTGATGGCTGCGTCTCCGTAATAGCCGTCCAGCACTACTCCGCAATCAATCGAAACGATATCGCCGGCCTTCAAAACCCGCTTAGGAGAAGGGATGCCGTGCACAATCTCTTCATTGATCGAAGTGCAGAGCACGCAGGGATAATCGTAATATCCCTTGAACGCCGGCTTCGCGCCCAAATCTTTAATCTTCTGCTCGGCGGCCCGCTCCAAATCCATGGTGCTGACGCCGGGGGCGACCACCGTGCGCAAGTGATCCAGCACTTCGCGCACAATGCGGCCGCTCCGCCGCATCTTTTCAATCTCCGTCGCCGACTTGCACACAATCGCCATCCGATCTCAAAGTCCCCAAGGCATGGTCCGCGTATCTGGAGGATGGATGATGATCGCGAATACGTCGCGCGTCACCTGGTCCACCGGCCGTTCCCCATCCACCACGTACAGCTTCCCTTTACTCTTGTAATAAGTAGCCACCGGCCGCGTTTGCTGGTCGTAGGCCTTTAAACGCGCGGTTATTACGTCCTCGCGGTCATCGTTACGGATTACCAGCTTGGAACCGTCCACGTCGCACAGTTCATCCACGCGGGGCGGTTGAAGATGGACGTTGTAGATCCGTCCACAGGAAGGACAAGTCCTACGTCCGGTGAGCCGACGCAACAATTCAGTATAATCCACGTCAATCTGGATCACAATCGGCAGGGCCGCGTCCGGCCGCAAGTTTTCAAAGATCTTATCTTCCAGCAATGCATCCAGCCATCCGGCCTGTGCCGGAGTTCTGGGAAACCCGTCCAAAATAAAGCCGCGTTGGCAATCCGGCTGGCGCAACCGCTGCTGAACCAATCCGCACACCAGAGCGTCCGGAGCCAACTCTCCGCGCGACATATAAGAGTGGGCTTCCACTCCCAATTCGCTGCCGTGGCGAAAGCTTTCCCGCAGAATATCTCCGGTAGAGATCTGCGGCGTCCCAAAGTACGAAGCAATCCGTTTGGCTTGCGTACCCTTGCCCGCGCCCGGAGGCCCGAACAAAACAATCGCTCCGATGTTGCGCGATGAACCTGACGCCATTCCGTTCCTCACATTCCGGCCCGGCCGGCGCGCGCCGGAATCCGCCGGAAGGGGTGCCTACGACCAGTTTCGCCGTCCGCGGACACGCCCGCTGCGCGGGCTGAAGCCGTCATAATGGCGCATGATCAATTGCGCTTCCACCTGGGTGACCGTGTCCATGGCGACGCCAATCACAATCAGCAGCGATGTTCCGCCAAAGTAAAAGTTCACTCCCAATCCGTTGGTGACCCAGGGCGGCAGTTGCTCGAAAAACCTTCCCACCGGGCCCCACAGATGGTTCAAGTGAATGCCGGAGATCATCCATTCCGGAATGAACGAGATGAGAATAAGGTACAGAGCGCCGACCAAAGTAATGCGGGTGAGAATCTCGTTGATATGGTCCGCAGTGCGCTTGCCAGGACGGATGCCGGGAATAAATCCGCCATACTTCCGCATATTGTCCGCCACTTCATTGGGATTGAAGATGATGGAAACGTAGAAGTAAGCGAAGAAGATAATGCCCGCGGCGTAGAGCACGGTATAAAGCGGTTCTCCCCATCCCATGTCGCGGATCAAGCCGCCGAAATAGCGGTTCTGCTGCAGACCCGAGGCCAGCATCTGCGGCATGGTGAGGATGGAAGAAGCAAAGATGACCGGCATAACACCGCCAGCGTTGACCCGCAGCGGCAAGTGCGTGGACTGCCCGCCCATCACCTTGCGTCCAATAACGCGTTGGGCGTACTGCACCGGAATGCGCCGCTCACTGCGCTCCACGTACACGATGAAGGCCACCACCGCGACCATGAATACGACCAGCAGAATCATGGCGGGGAAGGTGAATGCGCCCCAGGCGTCATTCTTGGCCTTGTCGAGCATGTCTTCAATGCCACGCGGAAGTCCGACTACAATATTGGCGAAAATCAGGATGGACATGCCATTCCCAATGCCGCGCTCCGTGATCTGCTCGCCCAGCCACATGATGAAGATGCTGCCCGCGGTAAGCGTGAGGACGGTCATCATGATGAAGCCAGGGCCGGGGTTGAGGACGAAGTCGCCGCCTTTCATCAG
>DASXFN010000062.1:0-4102 GCA_036489565.1 Terriglobales bacterium | reverse complement strand
AGCAGGCGCAGGACAACACCAGGATGGAAAGTATCCTCACTGATCCTTCGGTGGTTGCAAGACAGCGCAAGAACAGCGCCCACGACGATCAGCAATCCGTCTCTCTGATGAAGATGCTGCCGAATGCCTTTATTTGGACGTATACGGGGGAATCCAACGGTGAAATCCATCTGGCGTTCAAGCCCAACCCAGCCTTCCAGCCGCCCACCTTCGCCTCTCGTATCTTCGCTGCGATGGCCGGCGACGCCGTGGTCGATGCGGCCCAAAAACGCGTAAAGGTGCTGAGTGGGACGTTGATTCAGACAGTGGAAATTGGCTGGGGACTCTTCGGAAAAATGGATAAAGGAGGAACGTTCCGTATCGTTCGCTCGCAGGTGGGTCCCGGTCATTGGGAAACCACGGAAACACACGTGCATATCCAGGGTCACATGTTGATTTTCAAAAGCATCAACGAGCAGGAAGACGAGACGACCAGTGATTACAAGGAAACTCCCTCTTCGATGACCCTTAGCGAGGCAATTGAAAAACTGAAGAATGGAGACATCGCAAGGGAGTTGGGCCTACACCCGGAAAAGTGACGCTTGTGCATCCTTCAACCGCCGGAAAGGCCTATGATCACTGCGCAGGGATGAGCTTTGCACATACGGTGCGAGAAATAAACATGGGCTGGCAGCTTCTCTGTGGAGAGTGTGGAGATCGAGGCAGCCAAACCCGCCTGCAACCCTGGTCGGGCATCGCTTTTCCCAGTTTTACCTTTTCTCTGTGTCCAGTTTTAGAAATCGAGACATGGCCCACATCCCATGTTTCATTGCCGAAGACCTGATTATCCTAATTTCCACCGCCATCTGCTACTACTACTGTCTTTGTATTTCTATTTAGCTCTTCCAGTAGTACGGAAACACGACCTCGCGACAGCCTCCAAACAAGCCACCAAAAAATACCAAACCCCGCGCCCTTCAAACAACCGCTCCAGCGCCTTATTTTCATCGTCTGTACCCTATTTTCCGCAGCGGATTTCCACGCCGAACCCTGGATTTGTTCTCTACAATGAAGGCAACCTCAACAGTGGGTTCGCAGCGGGATGCTCCCGTGGTATATAAGGTTGAAAAGAGAGACGTTCTGAATGCCAAGTCTGGAAGTCCAGCCGGAGAAGCCAGTGGTCGAGAGTACTGCGATGGAAATCAGCGTAAATCGGCAGCTGTTGCTGCGCGAATTAACAGCCACTCAAGGCGTTGTCGAACGCAAGACGACGATTCCGATCTTGTCGAACTTCTTGCTGGAAGCGGATCAGGATCGACTGACGATCACAGCCACCGATCTCGATCAAAGTATCCGCACTTCCTGCGCTGCGAAGGTCAAGAAGCCAGGTTCGTGCACCATTCCAGCGCGGAAGTTATTCGACTACATCAAGCTCCTGCCGGATGGCGAAATCAGCATCAAGCTGATGGAAAATCATTGGGTGCAGATTCGCCTCGGCCGCTCCAACACGAAAATGGTGGGCATGGCGCGCGCGAATTTTCCGCAGGTGCTGCCATTCCCGACAGCCGGTGCTATTCGTCTACCGGCTTCAGTGCTGCGCAATATGATCGGCAAAACCATCTTCTCGGTTGCCAATGAAGAATCACGCTATACGCTGAACGGTGCCTTATTGCTGGTGAAAGCCGGCAGTCTGACAATGGTGGCGACCGACGGTCATCGTCTCGCGCACATCGAAAAGACAAACGAAACTCTCGCGGTAAGCGGAGAGAAAAAACTTCTCATTCCGCGCAAGGCATTGTCGGAGCTGCAATCGCTGTTGGCAAACACTGAAGAAGAATTCATTGACTTTTCTGATGACGAACAGACGCTCTACTTCCAGGTTGGAAATCGCGTTCTCACTTCGCGTAAACTTACTGGACAGTTCCCGAATTACGAGGCGGTTCTACCGCGCGACAACAATCGCTTCGTGATTGTGCGTACAACCGACCTGCTGGCATCCATTCAGCGTGTTGCGCAATTCGCGGATGAACGCTCGGGTGCGGTCAAGGTGCGGCTGGAACAGAACGAGATGAAAATTTCTTCCTCCTCCACCGAAGCCGGCGAATCTGAAGACACCATCGAAACACCTTACAACATGGATCCACTCGTCATCGGGTTCAACTCCACCTACATGGTCGATTTTTTGAAGGCAGTCGGAGATGTCAGCGAGGTGCGCCTGGAGTTCAAAGACGCCCAGACGGCTGGCCAAGTTCGCCCGGAAGACGCCAAGGATGATTTCCGCTATCGCTACATCATTATGCCAATGCGCATCTGAGGGTTTGGTTGGAGACAAAGCTGTCGTTTGAAGCATAATTTGGCCACTTGGCCAAATTATGCTTCAGCAAGCAACGAGAAATCTCTATTTCTTCGCCTAGGGGTTTAAGCCGCGTTGCTTCGAGCTAACAATTTCACTGCATTGTCTTCTTTTTCCAATCTTTTCAGGATTGCCGAAACATTTTTAATTCCAGAGGTAGGGACCTTCAGCAAGGAGATTCATTACCTCACCAAGCGCCGGTTCGACACCTCGGGCACGAAGTTCATCTCGTGCACGTCTGACTTCACTTTCGGCCTTCTGAAGTTGCAGCGCTCTCGTCCCTACAAGACACGCCTTACACTTTTCCATGACGCGCCGATAAAGGTCGGGAAGCATCTTCTTAAACTTGAGCTTGGGCTTGCCTATCGCATCCAAAACATCTTGTAGCGTAATTGTCGGGCTATCGAGCAACTCGTCGACCAGCGAGGTAATCGCAGCCAAGTACTCTGCGCGCTGCTCTCTGTTCCGAGCGAGGATGGCGGCAGATAATTCACGGTGCTACGAGAGGTGCGCCCGAGGCGCCGGATCGCTTCTTCCAGAGAAGGAGCAGGAGTTTCATTGAGCATCCCTTTGGAGTGCCCGGCTCTTTTTGTACCAGTTGAACGCACAGCGTTTTTCCCGACGAGCGAAGCTTCCGTCTCTCCCACAGGACGGGTGCAAGTTAAACAAATCTTCACGATGCCATCGTGTTATCTGAAGTTTTTCGTTGGGGCGATGTAGATTTTAGGTTGACGCTTTGGGGCATATATCTCGATGCGCCGGTAGAGCGGCTAGTGATTCGCATACTTCGATGCAAGCACATGCGCCAACCTCAAGTGTTTCTTCCGCAATCCACCGGCGCACTTTCCGTCCGCCGATTTCTGAGGTTTAGCACGGCGATGCAGAGCCTCAGCTACATAGTGCCGACCGTATAGTCCCTTCTCGAGTCAGGCGTTGGCACTCTATTTAGATCGGTCCTGATTTTACAATTTCTTCCCAATTTGAAATTGGATGTATTCCGCAGTGAACCTCTCTGGATTACCGTCTGGATTATGGCAGCTATTTTTTCGCAGATTTGCGGATTTGCGTCATACAATTGCCTCAGTCACAACATATAAATTGATTCGCGTTGCCTCGGCGCTGAATGCAGGTGTGCGGCCGGCAGGGGCCTATGTTTCACTGGATCGGATTTCCCTAGATCGGATTTGCGGCCAGTTTTTCTGCGAGGTTTTCTCATGTCCCCCCTGTATTTGCGCGGCCGGTCGGCTGCGCAGCCTTCCCTGTTTTCCTGCAAGTTCTCTCGCTCCATTTGCCCGCAAGTTTCCTTGCTGGCGGTCCTCACCGTGCTGGCGGTGGGGTGCATCCCTGCGGCGCAGGCGCAGAGCGTCGCCTTCAATGGCCAGACCGTGCCTGCAACTGGCCTGAATTATCCGACTGGCGTAGCGGTGGATGGCGCGGGCGACGTGTACATTGCGGACTATGGCAACAACCGCGTGGTGGAGGTGACGCCCGACGGCACGCAGACGACCGTGCCTGCGACCGGCCTGAATATTCCCACTGGCGTGGCGGTGGACAGCGTGGGCGACGTGTACATTGCGGACACCAACAACAACCGCGTGGTGGAGGTGACGCCCGGCGGCGCGCAAACGACGGTGCCCGCGACTGGCCTGAATAATCCCACTGGTGTGGCGGGCGACGGCGCGGGCGACGTGTACATTGCGGACACCTTGAGCAACCGCGTGGTGGAGGTGACGCCCGGCGGTGCGCAGACGACGGTGCCCGCGACTGGCC
>DASXFN010000051.1:0-6925 GCA_036489565.1 Terriglobales bacterium | reverse complement strand
CCATTATCTACAAATAGATCCCAGAAACTTAGTTTCAATGCTGAAGCATGCCCGCTTCAATTTGATTGTGTTCCGATTATAGATATGAGTATCATATATCGGAACAATGAACCTCCTTCCCCTCTTAGCTCATTCTGAGTTTTTCGCCGGGGGGTTGGTTGCATCGCAAGCAGTAGCGTCAGATTTCCAAATGGCACTTTCAATCGTGACCGCTCCCGTCGCGATGGGAAACTGGAGGCGGTCTTGGCACGAATCACACGAGTTGAGACTTTTGTTTATCGTGCGCCGATTGCAACGACGATTAAAACGTCCTCCCCCACAATGCCCGATCCAGCCACGGTGCTTGTCAGGATTGAAGACTCCGACGGAGCATTTGGTTGGGGCGAGGTATGGGGGGATTCTCCATGCCTAGGCGCTGAATATCGGGCCTGTCTGCTGGATACCGTCCTGGCGGACAGGCTTTTAGGTTGCGATTCCAACGCTTCCCCATCTGTCTTTTGGGCGGACGCGGACCGTGCTTTGCACATTCAATGTCTGCGGACCGGTGAACCGGGTGCCTTCGCCGCAGCCCTAGCGGGGCTTGATATCGCCATGAATGATTTGGCCGCTCGGCGAGCCGACGTGCCGCTGTGGAAATACCTGGGAGGCAATGATGGTTCGCCGGTTCGTGTTTACGCAAGCGGGATTCATGCGGGATCGTGCTCTCTTGAGCTTGTGCGGGATGCGAGGCGCAAGGGTTTTCGAGCTTTCAAGATTAAGATCGGCTGCGGAGACGGACAGGATGTCGCAACACTGGAGCGTGTAGCAGAAAAACTCGCAACGGACGAATGGCTCATGGCGGATGCGGACCAAGCCTGGGACATCACTTCCGCATGCCGAATCGCTGGACTTCTGAGCGAGTTGCCACTTTCCTGGATCGAGGAAGCGTTGGCTGCGGATCGGCCTTCCTGGGAATGGGCGCAGGTCAAGGCGGCTTCAGACGCTCCATTGGCCGCAGGAGAAAACTTACGCGGGGTACTGACTTTTCAAAAATTGATTGCGGATGGATATCTCTCAGTGTTTCAGCCCAACATGTGCAAGTGGGGCGGATTCTCCGGTACCTTGGCTGTCGGGCGAGCAATCATAGCGGCGGATCGGGCATTCTGTCCTCACCATTCCGCGGGAGGAGTGGGCCTGATTGCGTCACTGCACCTGCTTGCCACAGTTCGCGGGCCGGGGCTTGTAAAAGTAGATATCAATCCCAATCCTTTGCGTGAAGAGTTGTTAAGCGATGTTTTATGTATTCGGGACGGCTCGGCAGAACTTCCTGCAGCGCCAGGTCTAGGTTTCACACCCAATCTTGCCGCGTTCCGCGAATTCGGCACACAGCATACGGAATCGAAAACGTGAAGCGGACATTCATCAAAATCAGTCTATGTATTCCGATACGCGGATCATAATTTCTATGAAGACCATGATTATTTATGGAAGGGCGGTTGCTTTGGATGGAATGCTAGTGTCAACTTCTTCGAAAAATACGGTACCAGTTTTAGAAACACCCCGACCGGCCTCGTCTCCACTGAAGCGCGCCCCCGCAGGATCAACTGATTGTCATTTCCATATATTTGGGCCGCCAGAACGTTTTCCGCTCAGTTCCAGCCGCGCCTATACCCCATCGCTGGGAATGGACGTTGAATGCTATTCAGCCATCGCGAATAAATTGGGGCTGGATCGGATGGTCGCTGTGCAACCGACATCCTATGGAACAAATCATTCTTGCCTGCTGCATGCTGTGGAAACATTCGGACGTCATCGAGCCCGCGCCATTGCTGTAATTGACGAGAATTTCACTCAGACCGACCTGAGAAGTTTGGACGAGAAGGGCGTGTGTGGTGCACGAGTGAATCTTGTTACCAGGAATGGAACGCCAATCAGCCAATTGAAGACCGTGGCGCAACTCATCGCGCCCTTCGGTTGGCATTTACAGCTTTATGTCGATGGCAGCAAGCTGTCGCATTTGGCTCCAACCCTAATGTCTCTACCGGTGGACATTGTGATCGATCACATGGGGAAAATCCCCTCCGAAAAAGGCGTGGCGAGCAGGGAATTTCGTGCGCTCTTACGGCTTCTGGATTCCGGAAAGTGCTGGGTTAAACTCTGCGGCTACCGCTGCTCAAAACTTGGGCCACCTTACGAGGACATTGCGGAGCCGGCCAGGACTCTGATTACAGCCGCGCCGGAACGGTGCGTTTGGGGCACTGACTGGCCGCATCCCGGAATGCACGGGTCCTTGATGCCAGATGACGGCAAGCTTCTTGATTTGCTTTTCGATTGGGCGCCCGATTCTGGACTGGTTCATCGAATTCTGGTGGACAATCCAGCCCGACTGTACAGGTTCAAGGCTTAATTCAGAACGAAGATCGCTTGCATAGTTAACGTTTAATGTGTGTCCGTATTCGCAAGGAGATATTTCTAAATGAATTCGCGTAATCCCGCTATTCCTCTTACCAAAAACGACCACCTATTACGCTGGGTGGAAAAAATGGCGGAGTTGACACGCCCCTCTGCAATTCATTGGGTGGATGGCTCCCAGGAAGAATATGAGCAACTATGTGGTGAGATGGTGACGAGTGGAACATTCATCAAACTCAACCAGGATCTCTGGCCGGGTTGCTATTACAGTCGTTCGGATCCGGACGATGTGGCCCGGGTGGAGAACCGGACATTTATCTGCTCTCTATCGAAAGACAGCGCTGGCCCCACCAACAATTGGGAAAACCCATACGAAATGCGCAAAAGGTTAAAAACCTTGTTTAGCGGTTCAATGCAGGGGAGAACAATGTATGTGCTTCCCTTCTGTATGGGTCCAGTTGGATCGCCAATGTCAAAGATTGGTGTCCAGCTTACGGATTCTCCTTACGTAGTTTTGAGCATGCGCATCATGACCCGCATTGGTAAACGAATCATCGAGGAGATAGACAAAGGGGAACGGGTAGTGCCTGCGATGCACTCCGTGGGAGCGCCGCTGTCGCCAGGGCAGAAAGACGTGCCTTGGCCTTGCAACAAAGAAAAGTACATTGTGCATTTTCCTGAAAGCCGTGAAATATGGTCTTACGGCTCCGGGTATGGAGGGAACGCATTACTGGGTAAAAAGTGTTTTGCTCTGCGCATTGCTTCCAATATTGCTCGCGATGAAGGGTGGATGGCAGAGCACATGCTCATTCTAGGAGTCCAAGACCCAACGGGTGAAACCACTTATGTAGCGGCTGCATTCCCGAGTGCGTGTGGAAAGACAAATTTCGCCATGCTTATCCCGCCCGAAGGATTTCAGGGATGGAAGGTGTGGACAGTTGGAGACGACATTGCCTGGATCCGTCCCGCCGCAGATGGTACTCTGCGCGCTATCAATCCTGAAGCGGGCTTTTTTGGAGTAGCGCCTGGAACGTCGGTACGAACCAACCCGAACGCGATGGCGGCGCTTTCGCGAAACACGATCTTCACGAATGTAGCGCTTACTCCTGAAGGTGGAGTTTGGTGGGAGGGAATGACGGAAGAACCACCCGCCGAATGCCTGGATTGGCGAGGAAACAGATGGACGCCGCAAACCGGGAAGGAGAAAGGTTCCACGGCCGCACACCCCAATGCGCGATTCACGGCTCCGGCCTCGCAATGTCCGACAATTGATCCAGCGTGGGAAGATCCTCTGGGAGTGCCGCTGCACGCGATTGTTTTTGGCGGACGCCGCGCCATGACGATCCCATTGGTCTATCAGGCTTTTAACTGGAGCGCGGGAGTTTACACAGGCGCAACCATGAGTTCGGAAACGACCGCGGCGTCTGACGGAGCAACTGGTAACGTCCGTCAAGATCCTATGGCGATGTTGCCGTTTTGCGGATATCACATGGGCGATTACTTTCGACACTGGATCAAGATGCAGCGTTCATTACACACCACTCCGCGCATCTTCCATGTGAATTGGTTTCGCAAAGACGCCGAAGGCCAATTTCTATGGCCGGGTTATAGCCAGAATATGCGGGTCCTGAAATGGATTGTGGACAGGACCAGAGGACGTGCGCTGGGGCGCGAAACGCCGATTGGCTGGATGCCACGTTACGAAGATATGGATTGGAACGGGCTGAGTTTTCCAAAGGAAAAGTTCGATCAATTACAAGCGTTCCATGGCGACGCTTGGCGGGAGGAAGTAATGGGCCATGAGAAACTCTTCATCAAACTGCATGACCACTTGCCCAAAGAGATGATATATGAGCGCGAACTGCTGATTTGTCGGTTGTGAAAGATGAAACGAGATTTCGCTTTCAGCGTATTGGACCCGTGCGCGTCCAGTTTGGCATGGAAGCAGTGCGAATCGATGTTCACCGATGGTCCACTACGAAAGATCTTGCGCAGTTCCAGTATGCGACCGTACGGGACCTGAAAAACAAGTCTACCGAGTTAAAGCGTTCGAGATGGTTCTCGATAAACGTTTTCACGGGGTGACGAACGCGACCGTGAAGCTCAATTTATCGTGCGCGCGACCTCGAGGAAAAAATCTTTCCCAACGTTTTTGCAGTAGATCCAGTCTTGCTTGTCTCCGCTTTTTTGCGACGCGACAAATAAGCATGAGTCGTCCTGCGGGTCTTCTTTATTTATGGAATTGGTCGGGGCGATAGGATTTGAACCTACGACCCCCTGCGCCCAAGGCAGGTGCGCTACCAGGCTGCGCTACGCCCCGACATGAAACACTACCGCAATTGCACTTCGATTATAGCCGACGATGCTGCGTGCGGTCGTCACGCGAGACCATTCGATTGTGACGCACAATCTTCTGCGGTCAGAAACAGTTATAATTTCCTCGTGCTCGAACCGCGCTACGCTTTGGTTGCGTATGTCCGCAATCCTGTGGGGGAGTTTGTAGAACAGCTTCGGGGAGAACTGCACCCGGAGTTGGCCCATCTGGCGGCGCATGTGACTGTGCTTCCTCCGCGCCATTTGCCGGCTTCCGAACTTGCGGCATTAGAGACGCTCGAAGAGGTTTGCGCCCATGTGGAACCCTTCGAGGTGAACCTGGGCGAGGTGGAGACGTTTATCCCTGTCACGCCTACCGTTTTTATCCGCGTTGTTCATGCTGCTTCCCGCATTCGCGACCTGCACGACAAGTTGAATATCGGCGGGCTCCGTTTTGACGAGGAGTGGCCCTACATGCCTCATATGACCATCGTAAAGATGGGCACGGAAGACCAGGCGCAGAATGCTTATCGGATGTCGCAGCGGCGCTGGGCGCAGTTTAAAGGAGATCGCTCCATCCGCATTGAGGAGTTGGTGTTCGTGCGCGAAGAGGCGCAGTATCGCTGGAAGGATTTGGCCAGCGTCCGGTTGGGCCGAGGCATGGTGGCTGCGAAAGAGCGGTAAATCGTAATATCTACGGTATCACCGGCTATTATTCGAAACGGCAGAACTAAAAATCGTAGTCAAATGTGAATGACCACGCACTGCGCCGTTAAGCCTAGCTCACGAACTATGCAATAAACGCTGTTACCTCAGCGGCTAAAGCCACAATATTTTTGCAGTTCAGCGGCACGACTGAAGTCGTGCCCTTCCCAAAACAATCAATTTACAGCCAGACGGTAATAGCTCGATAGTCATGTACCAATTCCCGTGTGGCACGTTCGTGCCAGTCCGGAAGTACAACGGTCTCCCGTACATTGCGCGGGACCGACTCCACAGCGTACATAAGATATTGGATTGCTGCAGATGCGAGGCGTTTGGCAGCTAAAATCTGGCCAATTTCGCGGGAGATACCATGCAAATAGGGGTTTACGGCGCAGGATACCTGGGGACCGTCATCTCAGCCTGCCTTGCCGACTTCGGAACTCCGGTGACCTGCTGCCACAATGACAGCTCCCGCATGGTGGAAATGGCGCAGGGGCGCGTGCCCTTTTTCGAGAAGAACCTGCATGAAGTGATCAAGCGCAATGTGCGCTCGGGGCGGCTGCTGTATTCGACTGACCTGGAATCATTTTCACGAAAAGCCCAGTTTGTTTTTCTGGCTGAAGACAATGCGGAAAATCTTGGCGACTTGATCGTGCGCATGGCCAAAATCGCGCCCAAGCCGCAGATAATGTCCATCGTGACTCCGGTGACGGTGGGAACGGCCTCGGCGATTGAACAGCAGTTGAAAGCAGCTGGGCTGAAGACGGTGATTATTTCGCAGCCCATGTTCATTACTCCGGGATGCGCGGTGGAGGACTTCAACTGGCCGGATCGCATCCTGATTGGGACGCCTTCAAACGATGCGGTGCTCGCCGTGAAGCAGATTTTCCACCCGCTGGTGATGCGCGGGATTCCGGTGATCGTCACCAATCATGAGACGGCGGAGCTGGCCCGCGAGGCGGCAACGGCGTTCGTCGCCACCAAGATTTCTTTCATCAACGAGCTGGCCAACTTGTGCGAGCGAGTAAACGCGGACGCGGTGAATCTTTCGTTGGCTTTGGGTCTCGACAAGAAAATTGCTCCGCGATGCCTACAGCCGGGAGCCGGTATGGGCGGCCTGTTCGCCGAGTCTGACATGGACTCCCTGGTGAACCTGGCGCGGAGCAAAGGCGTGGACCTGAAGGTGCTGAGCGCGGCGCGCGAGGTGAACTACAATCTGGCCGAGAATGTGGTCAACAAAATTTCCAGCATAGTGAACTCGGTACAAAACAAAGACGTGGGGATTTTGGGCCTGGCATTCAAGCCGAATACGAATTCTGTTGCCGGTTCTTCGTCGCTGCATTTAGCTCAGAACCTGGTTTCCAAAGGGGCGCGGGTTAGGGCCTACGATCCAGTTGCCATTCCGGAAGCCAAGATGCAATTGAACGGCACGGTGCAATATTGCGAGTCAGCTTACGCCGCTGCTGAAGGCGTGGATGCGCTGGTTGTGGGCACGGGCTGGCCGGAGTTCCGTGGC
>DASXFN010000107.1:0-41461 GCA_036489565.1 Terriglobales bacterium | reverse complement strand
TAGGGCCATCAACGACCAGTTCCTGGACTCTTTCCACCACATTCCGCGCGGTAAAATCGTCCTGCACTAATTCCGTGACGATTTTTTCTTCGGCGATCAGGTTGACCATGGCAAAAAACGGCACCTTCACCCTGGGTTTGCCCAGTAAATAAGTGAGTTTCGAGACGCGATACACCATTACGAAGGGCAAACCCATCATGGCGGCTTCAACCGTTGCGGTCCCGCTGGCGACAATTCCGGCGCGCGAATGATGCAGCGCGGGAAGGGCCTCTGGTACTAAGTGAACATAGGGGGCCTCGCCGAGAAAGCCAGTGATAAAACTACGATCGAGTGTGGGCGCGACCGGAAGCAGAAATTCGTAACTCGCGCCCAGCATGCGCACGGCTTCTAGAATGGTGGGAAGATTCATGCGAACTTCCTTGCGGCGGCTCCCCGGCATGATGGTGATCCAAGGTTTCGCCGGGTCTAATTTCTGCTGCCTGGCATATTCCTCGCGCGTGATCGCAGGGAGAGGAAGTTCACTTAAGGGGTGGCCTACAAAAGACGCGTCCACGCCGCGGTCGCGATAGAACTTTTCTTCAAAGGGAAAGATGACCAGCGCCTTGTTGACATACTTGCGCAACAGTTTCACCCGTCCCTGCCGCCAGGCCCAAAATTGGGGGCAAACGTAATACACCACGGGCACGCCGCGTTCGCGCATCTTGCGTGCCACGCGCCAGTTAAAAGCCGGGGAATCGATTACCACCGCCAAATCAGGGCGGCGCTTGTCCGCTTCCTGAATGAGCTTGCGAAACAGGCCGTAGATTTTTGGCAGGTGGCCCAGAATTTCTGTGATGCCGACCACGGAAAGGTCCTTGGCATCCACGAGGGTTTCGCAGCCGGCGGCACGCATGCGTTCTCCGCCAACGCCGAAAAAATTCAGCGAGGGTTCGCGACGGCGCAGCGCCTCAATCAATTGCGCGCCATACATTTCACCGGAAGCCTCGCCAGCGGAGATCAGAATTCGCATGGTGACCCATTCTAAATGTGAGGCCTTAAGAAGATGAATGTTCATTCCGGGGAGTTTGGCACTATCCGGAAAAGCTGTATTTGATGTTTAACAAAATCGATTTTCTAGGCTAGAATCGTACGCTGAAGATTTGAGGCCATCAAATGCCGCTTATCCCGACAGGCTCCATCTTTTCTTCTGCAAAGCGAGAAACTGTTTTTGAGGCATCCCCACTTTCTTCTCCAGTGCAACGAGAGCGCCTTGTTTCACTCGATGTCTTTCGCGGCCTGATTATCGCAGGCATGATCCTCGTAACGGATCCGGGCACATACGCGGCGGTTTATCGGCCGCTGCTCCACGCAGCTTGGAACGGATGGACGCCTACCGACATGATCTTCCCCGGATTTCTTTTCATCATCGGCGTGTCCATGGTGCTCTCAGTTGCTTCGCGGGCAAGACGGGGTGATAGCAAGGGCAGAATAGCGTGGCATGTGATTCAACGCTGTGTTCTTCTTTGCGTCCTGGGTCTGATATTGAATGGATTCCCCTATTTCAATCTGCATACGCTGAGGATTCCCGGAATCTTACAACGGATCGCACTGTGTTATCTGTGCGGCGGAGCTTTATATCTCGCGACTTTAAAAAAGGGAACGGGAGAAGCCAAAGCAAATATCGGAATTATTGTTGGCGTGATTGTCGCATTACTCGCCGGATACTGGGCGATCCTCAAGTTCTATCCAGTGCCGGGTTTCGGTCCGGGAAGGATTGATTCGTTGGGCAATCTTGGCGCTTATATTGACCGGCTGATTTTTGGCACGCAACACATGTGGGCATATGGGCTAACTCCCGGAGATGGGGTGACCTATGATCCAGAGGGCCTTCTTTCGACATTGCCGGCCATCGCGAGCTTATTGATCGGAATCCTGGCGGGCGAAGGGTTGCGAGGCCGGCAATCAGCTTCGCGGAGAATTTTAAAATTTGCGGCTGTTGGAGTTGTGCTGTTACTGGCAGGATGGTTGCTGAATCCCCTTTTACCCATCAACAAAAGAATCTGGACAAGCACGTTCGTGCTTTTCAGCAGCGGCTTCAGTTTTATGGCATTCGCTCTCTGCTATTGGATCGTCGATATTCGACGCTGGCGCGCATGGGCCTATCCAGCTTTGGTTTTAGGAACAAATGCGATTTTTGCGTTTGCCCTCTCTACAATCATTACTGCATCATTCGACGCAATTCAAGCGCATACAAGCAGCGGGCCGGTTCCTTTGCACGCTCTTGGCTATAGCTACATTTTTGCCACTTGGTTAGCTCCAATACACGCCTCACTGGCTTATGCAATATGTATTGTCCTGCTGAATATGGCAATGGTTGCGCCGCTTTATCGAAAGCGCATTTTCCTGCGCATTTGACCGTGGCTCACGGCTTCTGCTGCTTTTCGGCTTCCTCAATTGCTTTGCGGAATTTTTCGACTGCGGTAACTTGAGGCGCATTGAGCGCATTCTTCTCCATGTCCCTCCAAACCGGTACGCTATCCAACGGGTCCTCGACGCCCCCTAAATACACTGCCAAAGAATCATCCGCGGAACCACCGCTATTGCCGAGATGCGGGCCACGGTCATCGGGCATTCCGGAATCCGTAGTGCCGGGAAAACGGCCTTGCTGTCCCCCGATGCGAATACCTCCATCGCTTGGTTGAAAAATTACGGGCCGGTTGTCGGTGGGCGAATTTTGGATGGTTGGACCGAATGCATGCCCCTTGCGTACCGCGATCACCAGGTCTGCCGTTTCAGACTCCATGGAAAGCCGGAACCTGCCCCACGTGGAGATGGCTTTTTCCACATTCTCCAGGGCCGTTCGATTGGCGGTTGGATTCGTTACCGGCTCTCCCGCTTCAGAATCCACGACTACGTAGACGGTACGGGCGTTGAGCACCGCGTCCGGCAGGGTGTGCTTTTTCTTCTTTTTTGCAAACGCGAGTGGCGATAGCAGGAACAGAAAAATAAGAATGATCGATGTGCGGATGCGCATGAGCACCTCCAGGCGGCCGTCGCGATTATACGGTTTGAGCGGCTAGCGCGACCTACTTTAAGGGACGCCGTAACTATGCTGCGCCTTGAGCATACGGTAAGAAAGATACTCACTAGAACCTCGCCCAGACTTGCGGTAATCTCTTGGCAACATAGTCCTGCCTGAACAGGAGATCCGTGAGCACTGAAGCTAAGCCCCCTGCATCACCTGCCATTTCGCGCCAGGATAGCGAATTCGTCAAAGGCCTGGGCCTGACCAGCGCCACTATGCTGGTGATGGGTTCGATGATTGGCTCCGGCATCTTTATTGTGTCCGCGGATATCTCCCGCCAGGTGGATTCTCCGGCATTACTGATCGGTGCCTGGCTGGTCACCGGCTTTATGACCATCGTGGCTGCTCTCAGTTACGGAGAGCTTGCTGCGATGATGCCACGAGCTGGCGGCCAATATGTTTACCTGCGCGAGGCGCTTGGGCCGCTATGGGGATTTCTTTATGGCTGGACGCTTTTTCTGGTCATCCAGACCGGAACGATTGCCGCCGTAGGCGTTGCATTTGGCAAGTTCCTCGGTGTGTTTTTTCCTTCGATATCTTCATCTCATTGGATTCTGCACTTCTGGAAAGTCCCCGCCATTTCGGTTGGTCCCATGGTGCTGGGCAATATGGATGTCGGCCTCAATACGCAGAATCTCGTTGCGGTCCTCGTGGTTGTTTTGCTGTCGGTTGTGAATATTTACGGCGTCAAGACGGGCGCGCTCATTCAGAATATTTTTACCTTCACCAAAGCCGCCGCCTTGTTCGGACTGGTGATTGCTGGCTTGCTGGTAGGGCGCAATCTTCCCGCCCTTCTCGCCAATTTCCACGGTAATTTTTGGCACAACGCAGGTTGGAGCATACGGCATGCGGTGCAAGTGGGGGTTGCTGGCCCAACAGCTTGGGTAGGCGTGCTTACGATTCTTGCCGTGGCGCAAGTCGGCTCGCTGTTTTCCGCCGATGCCTGGAACAATGTGACCTTTACCGCCGGCGAAGTGAAAAATCCTAGCCGCAACCTGCCTCTCTCTCTGGCTTTGGGAACAGGAACGGTCATCGCCCTCTACATCGCCTGCAATTTTATTTATTTGAACGTTTTGCCGCTGGCTGGCAGCCCGCATGGCGCCACCATTTTGGAACGAGGAATTAAATACGCAACCGAGGATCGTGTTGCCACCGCAGTATTGACGCAAATGTTTGGCGGCTTTGGCGGTTCGCTGATGGCGGTGGCCATTATGATCGCAACCTTCGGCTGCGTGAACGGATTGATTCTCGCGGGTGCGCGCGTCTATTACGCCATGGCCAAGGACGGCTTGTTCTTCCGCAACGTAGCCAAGCTGCATCCAAAATACAAAACTCCGGTTGCTTCCTTAATGGTGCAGATGGTGTGGACTTGTTTCCTTTGTCTTTCGGGGAGTTACGGGCAGTTGCTGGATTACATCATCTTCGCGGTGCTGGTGTTTTACGTCCTAACTATCATTGGGCTTTTCGTGCTGCGCAAGACGCGGCCAACTGCTGCGCGGCCGTACCGGGCAGTCGGCTATCCCGTGTTGCCAGCGGTCTATATTGTGATGGCTTTATTCATTGACATTGTGTTATTACGCTACAAACCGCAGTACACTTGGCCGGGGCTGATTATCGTGCTGCTGGGAATTCCGGTGTATTACCTGTGGAACGTGAAGATTGACCTGAAAAAGGTGGGCGATGAGTTTTAGATTGTTCGCGACAAAAGACCTGAATGTTCTGATGCAGGAAGCGGAAGGCGACGGCGAACATGGCCTGCGCCGCGCGCTGGGGTCGTTGAATCTCGTTACCTTGGGGATTGGCGCGATTATAGGAGCGGGGATTTTCGTAATTACCGGACAGGCGGCGGCGCAGTTCGCAGGGCCCGCGATTCTGATTTCGTTTGTACTTGCAGGCATTGCTTGCGGGTTTGCCGGGCTGTGCTATGCAGAGTTTGCTTCCATGATCCCTATCGCAGGAAGCGCCTATACGTACTCCTATGCAACCCTGGGTGAGTTTGTTGCCTGGATCATCGGCTGGGATTTAATTCTTGAATACGCATTTGGCGCCGCGACGGTCGCCGTGGGATGGAGCGGCCACTTGCGGGCCTTCTTCCAGGACATGGGCTGGAAATTGCCCGTGATGCCTACATCGCATTTCATGCTTTTTGGGCACGCCATAGAGCTCAAATACGACTACATCGGTTTCCTCATCATTCTGTTTATTACCACCATCCTCGTAATCGGCATCAAGGAGTCGGCGAATTTTACGACTGCTATCGTCATTATGAAGGTGAGCGTAGTTTGTATCTTCATCGCTCTGGCGACAGCATTTTTGATGTCCCACGGGTGGAACACGAATTACTGGCATCCCTTCATTCCACCGAACACTGGAGTGCGCGGAGAGTTTGGATGGTCTGGAATCTTGCGCGGAGCAGGCGTGGTGTTCTTCGCCTATATCGGCTTTGACGCGGTTTCCACTGCGGCGCAGGAGGCAAAGAATCCCAAGAAAGATATGCCGATCGGCATTCTTGGTTCGCTGGTCATCTGTACGGTTCTGTACATTCTGGTCTCCGGATTATTGACCCATCTCGTTCCCTACCAACAGTTGATGGTGCCGGACCCTGTCGTGGTCGGCATTCGCGCCACCGGACAACACTGGGCCACTTATCTGGTGGAACTGGGCGCTTTGGGCGGCCTCGCCACTGTCATGCTGGTGATGTTGCTGGGGCAGTCTCGAGTGTTTTACTCGATGTCGCGTGATGGACTATTGTGGCCGTGGGCAAGCAAAATTCATCCCCGCTTTCGCACCCCGTACCTCAGTTCGATAGTGGTGGGATTTTTTGTGGCGATTCTCGCCACACTGCTTCCGCTCAGCATTCTAGACGAAATGACCAGCGTGGGAACCCTGTTGGCGTTCGTTCTTGTAAGCGCCGGTGTTTGGGTATTGCGAAGGAAACACCCCGAACTGGAGCGCCCTTTTAAGACGCCCTTGGTGCCACTGGTTCCGATTCTCTCAATCATCTTTTGCGGAGTGCTGATTGTTTCGCTTTCTTACCTTACGCTGCTCCGTTTGCTGGTTTGGCTGGTCATTGGACTCGTGATCTACTTCACATACGGCCGCAAGCATAGCCTGGTGCAGAAGGGCGCAAATGCGGCGGGGAAGAAGTCAACCCCGACCATGGCGGATTAAATTTTTGCTCCTTTCCTCCCCTTGCAGCTTCTTCATCTGCGAGGAACTTATTCAATGATTCCTAAACGGGAAAGACCAATTGGAATTACGCTCCTGGCCTTAGCTTTTTTATGGATTGGTTGCGTAGGGAGCATATGTTTCGTAATCATGGTATCCGCAGTTGGTCGTGCTTCCGTCAGCACGCTTATTCCCCCTATAAGCCAGGTTTCCCTAAGTCCTGTTGTCGGATATTCCTTACTCGTTCTGTGGTTCCTGGCATATGTCGCGTATACGTTTATCGGGGTTGGTCTCTGGAGGTTGCGAAATTGGGCACGGCGATCTCTGCACGGTTTGTCTATTATTTTGGGTGCAATAGGCTTTTTACTCACACTAATTTTCGCAAGACCTGCCGTACTTGGTATACCGATGATCATCGGTATATGCGTTCCCTTTGTATGGTTGACCTGGTACTTGGCGCGACCTAGAGTCGTTTATGCATTTGGCGGGGAGTCATCGCAGCAGACTGATTTGTCCTCAAAATTACCATCGGGAATGTCGGCGGCGGGGAAAATATGGACAGCAATTGCTGGGGTGACAACATTCGGGTTATTTATCGTAGCTTTATTATTTGCGGTTGAGATCATGATGCGTCAGTCGGATGTTTATAAAATGAGCTTGGCGCAGGCCCAACATTCTTCTTGCGTTGCTGCTGTGGTAGGAAAATCTTTTACTGTGGGATGGTTCGTGTCGGGAAGTATCGAAGAAAACAATGATGACGGTTCGGCTAATTTTTCCATTCCCATCAAAGGTTCTATGGGCAGTGCTAGGCTCGAAGTATCTGCCGAGAGACATAACAAAGCCTGGATCATTGATGAACTGAGTCTTGCGCAAAACGAAAAAATGATTCGATTGATTCCCTCTGAAGCGTCGTCAACGTGCCAATGACGTATCGTTTATTCAGTTAAGGGCTATCTTTGAGATCAAAAGCAAAATGAAAATCGTCACCGCCGCCGAAATGCGCGAAATAGACCGCCTGAGCACCGACCGCTACGGGGGCCCTTCGCTTACGTTGATGGAGAACGCGGGCTCGGCCGTGGCGGATTTTGTTTTGAAGGAATTTCCGCGAGTGCAACGCATCGCTGTTATTTGCGGCAAGGGAAATAACGGCGGCGATGGGTTTGTGGCCGCGCGCAAGTTGCGCGAAGCGGGCAGGGAAGTGAGTGTGATTCTGCTTGCTTCGTCCACAGAATTGCGCGGTGATGCGGCGGCGATGTTCTCGCGTTTGCCGGTGAAAGCCCGTGAAATCAAAACGTCTACTGATTTGCAGAATGTCCAGCAAGATTTTGAGGCCGATCTTCTTATTGATGCCATTCTAGGCACAGGTTTTCGTCCGCCGGTAAGTGGCCTTTACGCGGATGCGATTGCTTTAATGAATGCGACTTCTACGCCTGTGGTTGCCGTGGATATTCCTTCTGGAGCCGACGCCGACGCCGACGCAAAAGAACAGAACGGCTTAATTGCAAAAGCCGATGCCATTGTGACCTTTACCGCTCCGCGTCCCGCGCATGTTTTTGGCCAACTTACTTCCGGCCCAACGATCATCGCGCCGATTGGATCGCCGGACGAAGCGATTGTTTCTGTGCTGAAATTGAATTTGATTGCCGCGAAGGATATTTTCGCGTTGCTGCTGCCCCGCCCGAGGGATTCGAACAAAGGCATGTACGGTCACGTACTTGTCGTTGGGGGATCATCGGGGAAGTCCGGGGCCACCGCCATGGCTGGCATGTCGGTCTTGCGCTCTGGGGCGGGATTGGCAACGGTTGCAACCGCGAAGTCGGTTCTGCCTACCGTGGCAAGCTTTCATCCTGAACTCATGACGGAGGCGCTGGCGGAAACCGAAACGGGCAGCATTGCTCTGGAGGCCTTTACCAGCGGGAAATTGGACGAACTCGCGGACAAGAAAACGGTGCTGGCCATTGGACCGGGAATTTCTCGCCATCCGCAAACTTCCGAGTTGGTGCGAAAAGCGGTAGCGAAATATAAGACTACCCTGGTTCTCGACGCCGATGGCCTTAACGCCTTCGAGGGCTGTGCCGCGGAATTGAATGGCAAGGGTCGCACAATTGTAATTACGCCGCATCCCGGCGAAATGGCCCGCCTCGCTGGTTGCTCCACTGCGGAGGTGCAGCGCGACCGCCTGAACATTGCGCGAAAGTTCGCGCGCGAGCATGAATTAATCGTCGTGCTCAAAGGCGACCGGACGTTAATCGCTGAGCCTGGTGGCGAAGTTTGGGTAAACACGACGGGAAATCCCGGAATGGCCACCGGCGGCACCGGCGATATTCTTACCGGCATGGTCGCCGGGTTTCTCGCGCAAAATCCTTCGCGCCCTCTTCAAGCGGTCGTGATCGCCGTCCACCTGCATGGATTGGCCGGAGATGTGGCGCGCGAACGCATGGGCGAGCATTCCCTTGTCGCCACGGATCTGCTCGCAGGACTTCCTGAAGCCATTCGCCGGACGCAGACGGCAGCCAGCGGCACAATCACGCGACTGTGATTTCCCGCTCGAATCAGTACATTAACCAGTCAGTAAACACACCTAAACCCTTACTGGGCAGGCATTTCGAGGATAGTAATCAGGGAATAGCGAGAATCCGGACACGCGCTTCAGTAATCTGCCCATAAACCTAGTCTCGTATTACTTTCTTCCTATGACTCACTTCCCCCAACCACATCCTCAGCGGCGAGCACCCAGAGTTCACCTTCGCGGTTCGGTACCGGCAATGGTGCTTTTGGAAGACGGACGGCACGCCAAAGCGAAATTACAAACCGTATCCATTACCGGCGGCCTGTTGCGGCTGGCGAAGGCCCTTAGCCAGGGCGACTTTGTGGAAGTTGCATTCAGCGCGGATGCTGGCCCGGTGCGGGGGATGGCTGAAATGCTGCATCCCATGGGGGCGGTCGAAGGCTCTCTGCAACCATTCCGTTTTATCGCCATGGGCGACGACGACCATCGCGCACTGCGCATGATGGTGGACGCGGTGTCAGACCGCAGCTTCCTCGGCTTGCGTTCGGGATTGGACTCACCACCTAAAAGGACGTTTTAGCTTCCCGTTGCGTTCACAGAGACATCGTTAACGAATCGTTGGTCAAATTGACGGTATCATTGGTAGGCAAGAGCAAGATGAAGTCAATGAGCACCGTTCAAAAAACCACGCGTGAGTTCACCACGCATTCTGCTGAAGAGACGATTGCGCTGGGGCGTGAGCTCGCGGAGATGCTGTCTCCGCCGAAGCTGGTGCTGCTGCGCGGGGATTTAGGCGCTGGCAAAACCACTCTGGTGAAGGGAATTGCCGCAGCCTTCCATGCCGCCGAAGAAGAAGACGTTACCAGCCCTACATTTACTCTGATTCATGAATACCGGGGCCCTGCGGCCACGCTCTACCATATTGATCTCTATCGGGTGGACACGCCGCGCCAGCTCGAAACGCTGGGATTGGACGATCTGATCGCCGAGAACAGCATTTTGCTGATCGAATGGGGCGAGAAGTTCGCGCGATTTGAGCGCGAAAAAGACATCGAAATTGCACTGGACCGGTTGGATGAAAATGACCGGAAAATTACGGTCGGCATCTTCCCGCACTGATTCGCCATCCTAAAGAAAGATGAGCCTCCTTCCGCTGCGAAGCGCCTGCCTTTGCCTGCTTGTGCTTGGTGCAGGCTTGTGTGCGGCGCAAAATCGGAGCGCCGTGCAACCGCCTACCGATCAGAACGCCGCCACGGAAGATGCAGGCCAGCAAAAGAACACACGACAAGAGACTGAGCAGGAGATCGAGAAGAGAGAGCAATCCCAGCGAATGCTGGGAGTCGTACCGCAATTTACGGTTACCGATCGCGGCAACGCTCCGCCGCTCGTACCAAAAGAAAAATTCCATTTGTTCGTCAAGTCGGCCTTCGATCCCGCGCAATTTGCGTTGGTCGGATTGCAGTCTGGGATCAGTCAGGCACAAGATAGCTTTCCGGAATACGGTCAAGGCGCCGCGGGATACGGCAAGCGCTACGGCGCGGCTTTCGCCGATCAGGTCTCCAGTGGGTTTTTCAGCAATTATTTTTATCCCGTGCTGTTCAAGGATGACCCACGCTACTTCCGTTTAGGAAAGGGCTCGACCATGCATCGCATCGGCTACGCCTTGGCGCAGGAAGTCGTGTGCCACACCGACGCTGGAAGGCGCTCATTCGGGTGGTCGAATACGCTGGGTGCGCTCTCTGCAGGTGGGATGTCGAATTTGTACTATCCGGAAAACGAGCGCGGATTTGCGCTTACCATGAGCCGTGCAGGAATTGCCATGCTCTATGGAAGTTTAGGCGGGCTGGCGGATGAATTTTATCCTGATCTTGATCGGAAATTTATTCACCGTCATGCGAAGACAGATAAAACTCAATAAGATGTTTGCCCGCGCTCAAGTTCAAAAGCCCATCACGTTGTAGCCGCAGTCCACGTAAATCGTTTCGCCGGTAATGCCAGAGCTGGCGTCTGAAGCGAGAAACACTCCAGTGGATCCAATTTCTTTTACGTTCACGTTGCGGTGCAGGGGAGATCGCTCGGCGTGGGCTTTCAGCATCTCGCCCAGCCCCGATATTCCACGCGCGGCGAGAGTTTTAATCGGCCCGGCGGAGATGGCATTCACCCGGATTTTGTGTTTCCCCAAGTCACTTGCCAGATACCGAACCGTACATTCGAGCGCGGCTTTCGCCACAGCCATGACGTTGTAATGCGGAACAACTTTTTCTGCTCCCAAGTAGCTCATGGTGATGATGCTGCCGCCGTCCTCCATGAGAGGCGCGGCGGCCCGTGAAACGGCGATCAGTGAATAAACGCTCACATCGTGCGCGATCCGGAAGCCTTCGCGGGTTGTATTGATAAATTCGCCACTCAACTCAGCGGGAGGAGCAAAGGCAACGCTGTGCACGATCACGTGCAGCTTGCCATAGCGTTCTTTGAGGTGTGTAAAAAGTTTCTCAATGGCTTCATCACTGGAAACATCGCACATGAAACCTTCCGCGCCGGGCAGAGAGAGAATAAGATCCTTCGCTTCCATTTCCAGGCGTTCGTTCTGATACGTAATGACAACCTTTGCTCCAGCTTCGTGAAGCCCTTGCGCGATGGACCAGGCGATGGATCGCTTGTTTGCTACTCCAAAAACGACGGCAACGCGGCCTTCGAGGCTGAATGACATGATGTCTCCTATGTGTTTAGAAAATAAAGAATAACAGGAAGCAAATGCAGATTGTAGATTTCAGGCTTCAGGAATCAATTTGCCACGCCTGCCTCTTCTGGCCGCACATTGCTAGTCACCGGCCAACTTGAAACCACAAAGGCAAGCGCATACACCATGCCGATAAGCGCGAATCCGGCGATGAGATTGTATTGTGAGACTGCACCTACGGCCAAGCCGAGGACTACCTGCAAGGCCGTCCCCGCGAAATAGAAAGTATTCTGCACTCGCCCCATAAAATGTTTCGGAACTTGCTCCATCAGGCTGGTATTGATGGCCACGCTGCTGACGCCACGCCCGGTGCCCATGATGGCAAAAAGGATGACGGCAATGGCCAGCAGCGGCGAAAGCGGGGAGAGTGACATGCAAATCGCAAGTGCTGCCATGGAGAAGGTAATCGAGCGCCGCGCACCGATGGATGCGATGACCTGCGGGGCATAGAGCGCGCTGAAGAACGCACCGCATCCCCATGAAGCATTCAGCCAGCCATAACCAATCGCACCAGCGTGAAGTATTTGATCACTCAAGGGCGGAATGACCACCACCCCGGTCATCATCGCGCCCAAAAACAACGCCCAGGTAATGCCCAGAAAAATCATGTCCCGCTTCCCGCGCAGGAAAACGAGGCCTTCGCGCATCTCGCGCCAGAATTTGGCAACGGCGCTCTCCGCCAAAGCGAGATCCAGGTGCGGCCCGGACGGCATTGCCACAACGTGCTTACCTTTCCTTACCGCCAAATAGCAGAGAAAAGAGACGAGGTAAGTAGAGAAATCAATAAGCAGGACTCCGCCCAGGCCAATCTTGTTATACACAAACCCGACAATGGAACCGGCGATCAGCCATCCGCCCTGAATGCCAGCCAGCAGAAATGTATTGGCGTGGACGAACTCTTCGTCGGGCGTGAGTTCCTGGATCAGCGCCGTGATCGTGGGCCAGAACATCCAGAAGCCGGCTGCCACCAGCGTGTTCATCACGTAAAGTTCCCAAACTTTGGCCCGGTGTTGGAAGGCGAGAATGGCGACGACCACGATGATGATGCCGCGAACGGCGTCGAGAATCATGACGATCCGGCGCCGGTCTTCACGGTCAATGATGACGCCGGTGAAGGGAAGCATGAGCATGGCGGGCAGCGTCTGCAATACGGCAAACGTTCCCAGCGCCATCTCAGAATGCGTGGCTTGGAGAATGTACCAGGCGACGGCGGCGGAGTTCATGCCGCTGCCCAGCATCGAGATCATGTTCGCCGCGAAAATGAAACGCAGCGGACGCTTCTGCAAAATCGCACGCATGAGTAAATCTATCGGAAAAATACGGCGGGGCCAACCGTGCGTGCTTGATTCGTAAATTCCAATACTACGAACTGGAAATTTCAATCGCTGTCGCGCGGGGCTGTTTCTCGGCCTCGGTGAAAATGTATACAGCCAGAATTAGGATCTCGGGTTCAATCGGATGGCGATAGCGCGGATGCGCGAAGGTGATGTAATAGATCGTCGGATAGCTTAGCAGCAGCAGTAAGTAAAGAATGGCGCCTGGTCGCCGCTTGCGCAACGCCTGAGCCACGCCAAAGATGGCGAGCAGAGTCGAGGCCAGGAACATGGAACTTTTCAGTGCATAAATTCCGCGATATTTCTCAGAGTGCGGCACTCCTGCCCAATAGTAAACAAAATGCGCCGTAGTCAAGAATGCAAAGTGTTCGGGATGCTGGTGAATGAATTTCAGCGTTTGGTGCAGCTTCGATTTCGCGTAGGCGACCTCGCCCATCTCTTTATAAAGTTTGAACTCATTAGGGTCCTGCGAAGGATGAAGCCAGAACTGCCACAGGCCTTCGGCATTCAAGGTGTTTCCCAAATGAAATTCCACGCCAAAGTTTCCCCGCACAGGCATGAATTTGTGGAAGACCTCGTAATTGCGGACCGTCCATGGAGTCAGCGCGGCGAGAAATATGGCGATAGAAAGCGCGGCATTCCGCCAAAAAACTCTATCGCGATTCGGTTGTTGATACAGGAGCCAAATCGCGGCAAAGGGAAGAAATGCCATCTCTGCTGTATTGGTCAGGCCCGCGAGTGCCCACAGCAGCCCATAGAGAAGCCACTTTGAGAGTGATCGTGACTCTGCCAGAAGCAGCGTCATCATAAAAAGCAGCGTGAACAGTAAGGCGGAAAGCGAGGTGTCCCAAACCCAGCGAATTGCCCAGTATGCTGTGTATGGAAAAAGCGCCCACAACCACGCAGACCAGCGGGCGACTTTCAAATTAAAAGTTTTTTGCGCAATCACAAATACGGGAATGGCCGTCAGCGCAGAGATAAAAGAATTGCCCACCAGGGCAGCGAAGACCGAAACGCGCGTGAAAGTGCCAAAAACCTTGAATACCCAACTTAAAAGAAAGGGATACACGGGTCCTAGCCATGCCGTGGGGCCAGTATGACCTCCAAAGGGATTCGCGAAGCCGTGGCCTGCCGCGAGCGATGCCGCAATGTTCGCCGATTCATCCTTGGCTAAATCAATGCGCCAAGTATGAAATAAAAAGATGCCCGCGATCCGCACGGCAAAGCCAGCCAGGACGATCTGCCAAAATTTTATCGAGTAGTGGTCTTTTTGAAAATTTGCCGCCACGGAAACGGAAGAGGACTGTTGTTGCGGTTCTGAAGTGCGCATCGTGGATGGTCCGGTATTGGTGAAAGGCAAACAGATGCTACCACGGCCAGAGCTTGAGGATGGTGCGCACTCCCGCCAAATCGTCCGACAATTGCCGCGCTTTGGAGGCGAGAATTTCCGCTCGCTGCAGTTCTCCGGCCTTGTCCGCGGCCCGTGCCTGGGTCATATAGTTATGCACCTGTTCAAGCATGTCCTGCTGGTTGTCGTCCAAATCGTGACCGGCGATGCGCTTCAGGTTCTCGGTGCTGATAAAAAGCAAGTTTCTGGTTTGTTGCCGTTGTTGCGCGGCTTCCTCGGGAGTGGCCGTCGGCGTTAGTTGTAACCGCACCTCTTTGGCTCCGCCGTTGGATACCACAATTTTTCCCGGCGTGAAATCGTTAACGCCGGGAACTGCGGGCGCGCTTGCACTGGATGGCGCGGGGGCGACCTGAAGCGGAGACTTCGGGGCCTGATTTTTCATTCGCGCGTGCGGGTGAGTTTTCGCAGGTTTTTTTGCAGGCGGAGAGTGACCTCCGTCTTGGTTTGGAGTTGAATCTGGAGCGGAGCCTGTTGGAGCCAGCTGCGTCGCCGTTTTTTGGGTGGGGTGCGATTCCCCGGATGCGGATTGCGCGGCCATTGTTTGCGAGGCCGCCGAGGGCAACAGGAATAACCACAGGAATCCTGACAGCCCAGCGGCCTGAATAATCCTCGTGCGCGGCCAACGGGCACTCATACTTTTGTCGCCTCTTCGCGCAGGCTTTCGGAGCGCAACTCCGCCAGAGGAATGCGCAGGCGGAATGTCGTGCCCTGCCCCTGAATGGATTCGAAGTCTACCGAACCATAGTGCCATTGCAAAATCTGGTAAGTTTGCGCCAGACCAATGCCGGTCCCACTCTCTTTCGTGGTGAAATACAGTTCAAATATCTTTTCCTGTAGTTCGCCGGGAATACCTCCGCCCTCATCCTGAATTTCCGTCAGCACGAAGTCGTCTTCCTTGCGGACGCAGAGCGACAACTTTCCTCCCTGCGGCATGGCCTGGATGCCGTTCAATACGACGTTGAGAATCGCCTGTTTCATGAAGTCCACGTCTACTTTCACAGGCAATGGTTCTTTGGCCATCTCGCGCGTGATGCTGACTCCATGTTGTTCGGCGTCTGGCGCGGCCAACATCGCTACGTCTTCCAGCACGCGGCGCAGATCGGTGTCCTCCAAGTGCAGGTCGCGAGGGCGGGTAAAGTCCACCAGAATTTGCACCACGCGGTCCAGGCGATGAATTTCACTGTCAATGATCTCCATGTGGCGGCGTGTGTCCGGGTCAATCTGCTGTAGCTTGTTCTGCAAGAGTTGCAGGTGCAGAACAATCGCGTTGATGGGATTTTTCACCTCATGGGCGACGCCGCGCGTAAGCCTACCGCTGGCTGACATGCGCCGCGAGAGTTCAATTTCATCTTCAATGCGCCGTACCGATTCCGCGTCGCGCAGGGTCATCAGCGCGCCAATGGGCGTCCCTTTTTCCTGAATGAAGTCCAGAGAAAGCTCAATCCGCTTTCCGCTCGGAGATTCGGTCTCCTGGGGGACAATGGGACTCTTCACACGGAAGGCCTCTAAAACCTGAATTCCCAATGGCGAATTCCTGGAAAAGACTTCTTTTGCCATACGCCCCAGCAGTTCCTGCCTAGGTCGTCCCAGGAACCGTTCTACCGAGGCACTGACCAGAACAATGCGCGAGTCACGGGTGAAGAGCAGCAGCCCATCCTGCAAATTCCCCATGATCTGGTCCACGTTGTCCTTCAACGCTGAAAATATCTCCTTCGCGTCGCGCATCTGCTGCCCGATGGAGGCGATCTTCAGCGATACCAAGCCATATTCATCGTGACTCTCCGCTTCGTCGGAAGTCTCCATGCTCCCCGCAACGCTGTCGAGCGTGCGGTTGATACGCTCCAAAGGTCCCAAAGCGATGTGGGAAAGCCCGGCTGCGAAAATCAATGAAAATAAAATGGCAATTCCGGAAAAAACAATCGCATGTTGCAGGCGCAGCGTAATTTCATTCCTGATGAATACCGTTGAAATGCCGACATGGATGGTTCCAAAGGGAGCGCCGTTGAGTTGCAGTTGCACCACCACGTCATATGTGGTCGCCGGACTGTAAATCATGCGGAACTGCCGCCGGATGCGGGCCGAACGCAGAAGGCTGAAATCAGGACGTTCCGGCAATATTTGTCCGGTCCGCGCCGGGTCCGTGTCCAAAATCGTGCGGCCTTTGGAATCTACGATCGACGTCTCGTAGATCATCGGCCAGCTACTGAGGATGGATTGCATCATCGTATTGAGGTTGCGGTCCGTGCTCAGGTAATAAATGATGGATCGCCGCACGGCTTCGGGATTGCCGGTATCCACGCGAGTGCTGCTCAAATCGGGGACGGCATTGGTGGCCAGGTAGGCCAGTTGCGAACTGAGGTTCGAGGCCGTCTCGTCCACCTCCTCAATGCGCTGCCTTAAGAGCTGGGAGATATAAATATAGGAATAGGTGGTGACAAGGGCCGCCACCATGAACGCGATGGCCAAAACGATTTGAGTTTTCCGGCGCATGGGTCTAGGGACCTTGGCGTTTCCTGCTTGCAAGGTTCGTGCTACTGCGCTTGCTCTTCTTCCCGTTCTTTTTCCAGAACTTCCGATGCGCTGCCGTATTCCTTCAACTTATTATGAAGAGTTTTCAGGCTGATCCCCAGGATTTCGGCAGCCCGAGTCTTGTTGTTGTTTGTGGACTCCAGCGTCTTCACAATCAGCAGCTTTTCCGCCTCGCCGACTGTTGTGCCAACTTGCAGGCGGATGGCGTCCGGATCATCATTAGAAATGCGCGTGGGAACCTGTCCGAACGCGGGCGGCAGATGCTTGGTTTCAATGACCGCGCCGTCGCAAACAATCACAGCTCGTTCCAGCGTGTTGCGCAGCTCTCGCACATTCCCCGGCCAGGAATAGTTGCGGAACAGGTTAAACACGGCCTCGCTGACCGTGGCGACTTTCCGTCCGTGCTTGGCGCTCATGTCCACCAGCAGATGCTGCACCAGTTCCGGTATGTCCTCTTTGTGTTCGCGCAATGGAGGCATGTTGATGTTGAAAACATTCAGCCGATAGTACAGATCATTCCGAAGCTCGCCGCGCGCCACGGCTTCGTCGGGGACCTTGTTAGTCGCCGCCAGCACGCGCACATCCACCGTCGTTTCCACTTTACTTCCTAACCGTCGCAGCTTGTGGTCTTCGAGAACGCGCAGAAGCTTGGCCTGGGTGGCAATGGGCATCTCGCCGATTTCATCCAGCAGCAGGGTTCCGCCCTCGGCAAGCTCAAAGCAGCCTGTACGTCGCTCCATGGCCCCAGTGAAGGCCCCCTTTTCGTGCCCGAAAATCTCGCTCTCAATGAGTGTTTCTGGGATGGCAGCGCAGTTAATGGGAATAAAAGGACGGTTGCGCCGCGGGCTTAGCTCGTGGATGGTGCGCGCAACCAGCTCTTTCCCGGTACCGCTTGCGCCAGTGATAAGGACGGAGGCTGTGCTCGGAGCCACCATCTCCACCAGGCGGAACATCTCCTGCATCTTTTTGGAAGACCCGACAAGGCTGCCCAACGAGCCTGCGTCCCGCAACTTGCGACGGGTGACTTCGAGTTCCGCCTTCGTACCCAGCAGTGCCGCGGCATTCTGCAGGATAGTACGCAGCCGGGCCGTGTCGATGGGCTTGGTAATGTAGTCGTACGCGCCAATGCGCATGGCCTGAACGGCGCTGTCTATGGTCCCTTGGGCCGTGACCACGATGACGGCAATGGTGTTCGCTTCGGAACTGATGCGCTCCAGCAGTTCGAGCCCGCCCATGCGCGGCATCTTGAGGTCGGTCACCACAATTGAAGGCGACCACTGGGAAATCTTCTCCAGGCCCTCCTGTCCGTCCTTGGCGGTTTCAGCACGATAGCCCCAGCCTAGGACCAATTCGGCGAGTCCGGTGCGCTCGTATTCTTCGTCCTCAACAATCAGTACTTTTTCCTGGCTCATTCCTGGGAGACCTTAAAGACAACTTAGACATTATTGAGGCTATGGCGATTCGGCGCAAGCCGCAGCTAGTCCCGGGGGGGCAGGTTCAGAAGAAATGGCGAGGTATTTGACCAAGAATCGGATACAGCAATTCCCAGAAGACTGAGGATTTCAACAGTTTGTTCCCCTGATCCTCGTGATGTCTGACCTTAGCAATTTTCCATTTTCTTTCTAGACTGCACAGCATGGTGATGGGTCTAGACCGATTTTGGAGTAGTCCCGTTCCGGAACCGATCTTCCCATTAGAGAAAATTTCAGCTCGTTTGCATTCGGGTAAATGCCGTATTTGGCCGATTCCCCCATTGGAACGCCGCGTGCTGTTAGGGGAGTGAAGGCCAAGACAGCATCAGCGACAAAGCGACGCGATACCAACTCATGAGCGCTGTAGTTCAATTTCGCAAACTTGATCGGGATGGCAACGCCGCCGACTCGCAGTCAGAAGGCATGGAAGTCCTGGGCCGCGTAGTCAGCAGTGTGGCCCATGATTTTAATAATCTCATCACTGGGGTCCTGCTGTATTCCGACCTGCTGAGCAAAGAGCTGCCCCCTGACAGCCGACTGCACCGGCATGTGCAGGGCATCCGGCGCGCCGGGGAAAACGGCGCAGCGCTCATCCAGCAACTGCTGACCGTCGCCAAACCGCAAACCGATGAAGCTGGGGTTGCGGTGGGCCCGGTTATCACCGAAATGTATGACCTTTTGACACGTCTCGCTGGTGGAAACATCGAGCTTGTTTTGGTGCGAGAGCCGGGACAGGCACGGGTAAGAATGTCATCAGCGCAGTTGCAGCGCGTTTTGTTGAATCTCGTCCTGAACGCCCGTGATGCCATGCCTGATGGCGGCCGCATTTGCCTGACGGCACACGCTCGGACTGAAGGCGCTGCTCCGGAAATCGAACTTATCGTTGAAGATAACGGTTGCGGAATGGACGAAGAAGTCCAGGCTCACCTCTTCCAGCCATTTTTCACCACTAAGGCACACGGCAGTGGCAACGGCCTCGGACTCTTCACGGTCCGCAACATTGTCTCCCGAAGTGGCGGGGAGCTGTCGGTGAACAGCGCACCTGGCAAGGGCACGCGGATCAGCATACGGCTGCCGATCACAGAATCCCCGGAAGACAGCAATCAAGCTAGGAGCAACCCGGACCGCAACAGTCAAGATCGCAATAGGAAGAAGAGGTAATCTTTCATGAGCACCCTCCAAGCCAGTGGATTCGCATCGATGGTTCCTCAAATCGAAGGCGCAAATTTTCTTAACCTTCTCATCGTGGATGACGAACGCGCCATTCGTGAAGTTTGCCGCGACGTGGCCCAGTCCATGGGATTCAACACCCACATCGCGGATTCCGCCGAGCACGCCTATCGTATGCTCGACCCTCACGGCATTGACGTTGTTCTCCTGGACTTGAAGTTGCCTGGCGCTGGTGGCCTGGAGGCCCTGCACCAGATTCATGAGCGCCGTCCCGATGTTGTGGTAATCGTCGTCACCGGCTACGGGACCGTGCATTCCGCCGTACAGGCGATGAAAAAAGGTGCTTATGATTACGTCACGAAGCCTTTCAGCATGGATGAGTTGAGGCTATTGCTGAGCCGGGTCGCGAGCCACCTGAAACTTAAGACCGAGAACCGTGTGCTGCGCGAGAAGATCAAGTCCAAGCAGGGCTTCGGCAGCATCGTGGGCCGAGCGGCGGAAATGGAACGCCTTTACCGCATCATTGCCAAAGCCGCGCAAAGCAGCCATCCGGTTTTAATTCTTGGCGAAAGCGGCACGGGAAAGGAGCTGGTGGCCCGCTCCATCCATTATTCTGGCCCTTTTCATGACAAGCCATTCATTCCCGTGGATTGTGGTTCGCTGGTTCCCACCCTGATAGAAAGTGAGCTTTTCGGTTATGTAAAAGGAGCATTCACCGGCGCGGTGCAAGCGAAAGACGGTTTGCTGGCGATTGCGGACGGCGGCACTGTGTTCCTCGACGAAATTGGCGAAATGCCCGTGGACCTTCAGGCAAAGCTTCTTCGTGCGATTCAGGAAAAGGAGATACGTCCGGTCGGAAGCACCAAGCGGATTTCCATTAATGTTCGAATTTTGGCAGCCACGAACCGTGATCTTGAGCAGGGAGTTTCTCAGGGGACCTTCCGCCGCGATCTATATTTCCGTCTGAATGTATTGACGCTGCGCATTCCACCTTTGCGGGACCGGCGCCAGGACATTCCGCTGTTAGCTGGCTACTTCCTCGATCGTCTTTCGCGAGACGGCGGCCACGAACGCATTCTGAATGATGATGCCCTTAAAGCGATGCTCTCCTACGATTGGCCGGGAAATGTCCGTGAGTTGGAGAATTGCCTGGAACGCGCCTGCGCCTTGACCACCGGCCCCATCATCCATATCCAGGATTTGCCCAGTTCCATTTATGAAGCCAATAGCACCGCGGGCAAGAGTGAGAGTTCTTCCAAAATCTTGCCCATGGCGGAACTGGAAAAGCAGACGATTCTGGGCACCATTGACCAACTGAACGGCGATAAGCTGCTTGCCGCCCGTCTTCTGGGAATCGGCAAGACCACTCTGTATCGGAAACTGAAAGAGTACTCTTCCCACGGTTTGGCAAATTGAGACTTCATTTCCCGCTGCGGGAAGTTATTTTTGCGTTGAAAGAGACTAAGTCCTGTGCTTTCAATCGGCTTCACTCTGGTTAGTGACTTGCAATTAACAAAGCATGATCTTACTGATTACGCCCTCCTCCAAAGCGCAAGAGTGCGTTCATGCCTTGCAGGAAGCTACTGGTGAACCGGCACACGTTGCCGGCAGTTTTCGCCAGGCTGCCATCCTGCTTCGCGCGCAGGAGTATGCCGCCCTCGTCCTTGACCAAAACTTGCTGGATGCTGAGCCTGATGAAAGCGAAGTCATGCTCGAGCACGCTGCCACGGCCATTCCGGTTTATGTGAACTTTGCCATCAGCAGCACGCAGCGCGTGGTGCGTGAACTTCGCGCCGCGCTGCAACGTCGCAAAAGGGAAGTGGCAAGCGCCCGCAATTCCGCTGAGCAAAATCTGCGGAACGAATTGAAAGGCAACGTTACCGCTATGTTGCTTTCGTGCGAAATGGCATTGGAAACCGGAGAACTCCCTCCTTCCGCGCAGGCCAAAATGCGCGCTGCCTACGAACAGGCGTTGGATATCAAAGGCAAGCTCGGCATCGCTGGATAAGGCTGCCGGTCAGCCATTTTGCGAATACGCTTCCCCGCATGAGCGTTGGCAGTGAACCGGCCCATTCTGCGCAAGTGCAATCTTTTGCATCTCGCTAAAATCGTCTTCTATCCGGTATCCCTTCCCGGTTACAATCGAATCAACGATAGCTTTTTGTGCGCAGCGCATCGTCCCAGGTTCCCGAAATGCACGTACTGGTCACTGCCGACACTTTAAGTGGCGTATGGATTTACGCGCGTGAGCTCGTCACGGGCCTCGTCAGCCGCAACATCCGTGTGACCCTGGTCAGTGTGGGGGAAATTCCTCTTCCTCACGAAACTTCCTGGATGGACAATCTGCACGGCCTGGAATATATTCCCACCGCTTTCCGTCTCGACTGGATGCAGGAGGGGGAAGCAGATCTGAAAGATTCCTCCGCTTATCTTGCGAACCTGGTTCGCGAAATTAAGCCTGATGTTCTTCATCTTAACCAGATGTGTTACGGAAACCTCGCCGCGGACACACCCCGCGTTGTGGTCGCACACACGGACTGGATCGGATGGTGGAAGGCCGTCCACGGATGCGGGCCTAAACAGACTCCCTGGCTACGCTGGTATCGTGACGCCATTACGCGGGGAATTCTGGGCGCGGGAGCGGTGGTGGCCCCGAGCAATTGGATGCTTGAGACAGTAGGCGATTGTTATGCTCGCGCAGGGCGTCAGGAAGTTATCTACAACGGTCGGAACCCGATCTTTTTTAATCCTTACGTGAGTAAAGAAGATTCTGTGCTGGCCGTTGGCCGCTTGTGGGATGTTGGCAAGCAGGTTTCGCTGCTCACTCAACACGAGCATCCGCTCCCGGTTTGCATCGTGGGCGCTGATCCTGCGGTCAGGCCTCCGCAAATTCCCATCCGAGCGGATGTGAAGCTATCTCTCGATCAGGTAAAAGTCGCCTTCAAGGGCCCGCAAACCGAAGCCCAAATGCGCACGCTCTACAGCAAAGCGGCTATTTACGCCGCTACAGCACGCTACGAACCTTTCAGCATGAACGCGCTGGAAGCTGCCTTCTCGCGCTGCGCCATCATCGCCAATGACATTCCGTCGCTGCGAGAGATGTGGGGCGAGAGCGCGTTTTATTTTCACGCAAACAGCGCAGCCAGTCTGGCCGACGCCATCCGGCGGCTGGGCGAGGAGCCGGAACTTTGCCGCCATTACGCTACTCTCGCTTACCAGCGCGCCCGCGAACGCTTTACCGCCAAGCGCATGATTGATGACTACCTCGCGCTTTATCAACAACTGATAGCGCGAGAATCCGCCGCCGCGTAAACTATCCTTGGAATTCCGGTTGAATCGCTTTTTCCGTAGCAGGAATAAACCGGAGTGTTTGATGTGGCAGTTCAGCCCGCAATGTGCAGGGTACTCAATAATATTTCGTGGCGGGTTGTGGCGCGAGCGTAATTTCGACCGGTTTTCCATCCCACATGCCAAGGTAAAACGAGTGCGCGGTCATCATCTTCTCGTTTTGATGCGCAGTGGATGCCAACGCCACATACTTGTCGGCCCATTGCTGCTCGACTTCCAGTGCAACGGCATAAGGAAGATATTTCTCGTATAGGCCGGACTGATTCCGCGGTGCGTCACTTCGATCCATCGGATATCGCTCCACGGAATGAAGAAACAAGCGGAAGCCGTGAATTTCATCAAGCAGGCGTTTCCCATCAGCCGTGGGGGTTCGGAAAAGATGCATAAAAGCCAGATTGAGGATGGACAAGAACGCGGTCGCCGCAAGCACCAGCCATCCGAAATTCGCGCCGATAATCACGCACCCAACCACAATTCCAGCTGCGCAGGGCAATGCGAGCCATACCATTCCTGCCGTTCTTCGAAGCGCGGCCCAAGATAACTTTTCACTGAGAGCGTGCAGCAAATCCTTCATTCTAAATAACAAAAACGCCAGATAAAAAGCGCCTGGTGCCATGACACCCAGGCTCACCGCGAACGCCACCCACTGTTGTAGCGAATTTGGATGAGCAAGAATACAGACCGCAACCAGTGAAATCGCGCCGCCACCCCATAAATATCCGCGATTATCGCTAAACCATTTGCCAACGGCCATTTTTCGCAAGCAATGAGCCATCTCGCCCACCAAAAAGGCCGATTCGTCGTCGAGCATCGAGATTGTCATTCCCTGGCGTTTGTGGTGTCCGAGCAGCCTGTTTAAAAGAAGCGCTTCCTCCGGAGGTAAGACGCAATGGTTTTCGGCAGACTTTTCGGGCTTTAAAACCGGTCCTGTGGGGCAGGAATCCAGACACGCGAGACCCTTTGATACCAGGCTGAGAACACTCGCCCAAAACGCACGGTCATCGTACCGCTCCATCCATACATAGCGGAGTAAAGCGGGCGAAAGATCGCGGGGTGGGGTATAAATCGGCATCATCGCGCGCTTTATTTGATTGCGCCCCGCCAATGCCCACGCGAAAAAATAGTAAGCACACGCGGTCAGGATTACCAATGCGGAAAGTAAGTCCATGCCTATTCGCACACCAAGATAGTTTGGGACGGAAGCAAACACAATGGAAATCGCCGACTGATCGCGTTATTGGCTCATGTCCGCAGCGGGAACTGATATCTTTAATCGAACAATCAAATATTTATAGGGAGAACTCATGGCTACAGTGAAGATCACAATCCGCAAGAATGGCCCTTATCGCGTGGAAGCTCCAGAAGGCACAATTGAATTGGTGGACGCGGACGGAAATAAATACGATTTGACGGGAAAGCCGGCGTTCTCTCTCTGCCGTTGCGGAGCTTCCGTGAACAAACCTTTCTGCGATGGTACGCACAGCAAAATCGGTTTTCTGGCCGCAGAAGCCGCAGTGAAAAAAGAAGAACAGCAACAGAGCTGAAAAGAGTCCTGAAATTCAGTGGATGGTCTTCGTCTTTCGCGACATGTAATCCATCAGCAGATATTGGCCCAGCGTGTAGGGAGTGGTGAAGTAGGCTTTGCCGCGGCACATCTCCGTGACTTTCTGCACGAATTGCACCAGGCCATAGTCCGATGCCAGCATGAAGGTATTGATGAGCACCCCTGCGCGTTTGCACTTGGAAACTTCTTCCAGCGTATGGGTAACTACAAGCGGATCGAGCCCGAAAGCATTCTTGTAAATGCGGCCGTCTTCTAAAGTTAATGCCGAAGGTTTTCCGTCGGTGATCATTACAATCTGCTTCATGTCTTTGCGCTGGCGTTGCAGAATGCGCTGCGCCAGCCGCAAGCCTTCCCGCGTGTTCGTGTAGTAAGGCCCAACTTTTACCCGCGCGAGTTGCGACAGAGGGACTTCTTCCGCTGAGTCATGAAACAGAATCAGCGAAAGCGAGTCGCCCGGATACTGTGTGCGGATCAATTGCGATAAGGCCATCGCCACTTTTTTCGCCGGGGTGAACCGGTCCTCGCCGTACAGGATCATGGAGTGCGAGCAATCGAGCATAAGTACCGTCGCGCACGAAGACTGATACTCACACTGATGCACTTGCAGGTCCGAGTACTCGATATTCAGCGGCAGATTTAGACCTTCGCGTTGAATGGCGTTTGAAAGCGTGGCTGTAATGTCGAGATTTAACGTGTCGCCAAACTCATAAGTTTTGGATGCACCGCTGGTTTCCACGCCCGTGGCCATGTCGCGCGTGTCGTGGCGGCCAAAGTTGGATTTCCCCAGCGATCCCATTAAGTCGCGTAAAGTTTTATAGCCAAGGAAATCAAGACTCTTATCGGTAATCTCAAACTTTGCCTGCTGCCGCGCATCCCCCACCTGACCACCCGTGCCGGATTGGCTTGAAGGGTCGTGAGGCTCGCCAATGCTGATGTAATCTTCCTGCTCCATCCGTTCAACAAGCTGTTCAATTAACTCTTCGAGCTTGCCTTCCATTTGCATCTGCTGCAATTGCTCGCGCATTTTCTCGTCGAGCATGTCGCTTTCCATCAGGGCCTGTTCAATGGCGCGCCGCAGATCGTCGAGGGTATGCTCGCCATCCGACTCGTACATCATGTAATCCTGAAAGCCGCTTTGCAGCAGGTAGTCGGAGAGCGCGCTGAGCAGGTCTTCCATGCTCATTTCGCCTGCTGGATCGGGTACGTATTTTGAGTAGCGGATGCGTTTCATAAAAAGCTGCTGTTAGTCGTTGATCTTTGGTCGTTGGCTCGTGCCCAACGACTAATTAAAAGATCTTCGCCCCCGAAACCCCTGTTCCTCTCGTTCGTAGGTTTTTTCGACGACTTTCGGCTGTTTCTCGCCTGCCGTAAAAACGCGCTCTTCATTGCGCCCGATGCGTTTGTGCGCGTGCAGGCCCTCTAAAATAAATTCTGCGGCTGAGACTTGGGATTCTGTCGCGTCTTTCGGCCCCACGCCGACTTTCACCGTTTTCTCCATCAATCCCTGAATGCCGCGCAAGGACTGAATCGCATCGCCCGCTCCGGCGGCATCGGCCAGTTGGATTTCACCGCCCAGGTCGAACCACTGCACTACCTGCTGCATGTCCATACCTTTGAAGTAGGTGTCGTAAGTTTTCGCAATGCTCGTGCGGATGAGTTCCCGCGCCACGAAATCCGCGCCTTTCATTTCGCCTTCGTATTCCAGTTCGAGTTTCCCCGTGATCGCCGGCATGGCCGCGTAAATGTCGCCCACGCGCGGAACCACCGTTTTTTCCTCATGGCGAATGGCGCGGCGCTCAGCGTTGGAAATCACATTCTCCATGCAGGAAATCGGCAGCCGCTGGCTCACTCCGGAACGCTTGTCAATCTTCTTGTCTTCGCGCGCGGTGAAAGCAATATGCTCAATAATTTCTTGCACATACTTTGGCACCAGCAGCTTATGCCCGTTCCGCGCAGTCCAGGCTTCTTGCGCGGTAATCGCAATTCCTTCTTCTACCGTCGCGGGATAATGCGTGCGGATTTCCGATCCAATGCGGTCTTTGAGAGGCGTGATGATTTTCCCCCGCGCCGTGTAGTCCTCAGGATTCGCGCTGAAAACCAATGCCACATCCAGCGGGAGGCGGATGGGATATCCCTTAATCTGTACGTCCCCTTCCTGCATGATATTGAACAATCCCACCTGAATTTTCCCAGCCAAATCAGGAAGTTCGTTGATGGCGAAGATGCCGCGATTGGCGCGAGGCAGAAGGCCGTAATGCACGGTCATTTCGCTGCTGAGTTCATGCCCACCACGCGCTGCCTTAATGGGATCAATGTCGCCGATCAAGTCCGCAATGGTCACATCCGGAGTGGCCAGCTTTTCCACGTAACGTTGTTCTTGCGTGAGATACGCTACCGGCGTGTCGTCTCCACGCTGTGCGACCAGATCACGGCAGCGCCGGCAAATGGGGGCATAAGGATTGTCATGAATCTCGCATCCTTCGATGTAGGGAAGTTGTGGATCGAGCAGGGAAGTCAGCGCGCGCAGGATGCGGCTTTTGGCCTGACCACGCAAGCCCAGCAGAATAAAATTGTGCCGCGAGAGAATCGCGTTCACGATCTGCGGCACCACGGTATCGTCATATCCCACGATGCCGGGAAAGATCGAACCACCCTGGCGAAGCTTGGTTGTCAGATTTTCGCGCAACTCATCTTTTACATGCCGGGTTGCGAGTTGTTGTTCAGAAAAAGAACTGCGGCGCAGTTCGCCGAGTGTCCGAGGAGAACTCATTGGACAAAACCCCCAAAAGAAACGCTGCTTGCGCCGATTATACGCCGCTGTACCGGCTCAATTTCGCGCTTGTGTGGAAACAGTTCTTTGAATCGCCTTACCGGCTGCAAGCTCGAAACATGCCGATCCGGCATCCGCAGTGCCGCGTTGATTTAATTCGCGAGTTCAGCATTGGGAGTCCAGCAACCGCTTGACTTGTTCATACAGTAAGGATAAAAGCACGGCATGGCTTCCACTGGAACAGAACTCTCGGGAAAAGTTGCTGTCATTACGGGCGCATCCATGGGCATTGGCGAGGCAATCGCCAAAATTTTCGTCGATCACGGCGCGCGTGTAATCCTACTTTCGCGCGATGCCGGGAGAGCGGAAGCCGCGCGGGCCCGCATCGGACATTCCAACAACACGCTGGCGATGGCTTGTGATGTAGGACACCGCGAGGAAATTGACCGCGTGCTTAGCCTGACCTTGCATCATTTTGGACGCGTGGATATCTGGGTGAACAATGCCGGGCACGGGATCATGGATTCCGTCGCACAGGCGGACATGGCCAGTGTGCGCGCTACGTTTGAAAGCAATTTTTTCGGAACGCTCATGTCCATGCAGGCCGTCATTCCGGTGATGAAGCAGCAGGGCGAGGGCGCGATCATTAATATTTCAAGCGTGGCCGGGCACATTCCGCTACCTTTTCATGCAATTTACAGCGCCACGAAATTTGCCATGAATGCGGTGGGGAAGGCGGCGCGCATTGAACTGAAAGGCGCGAACATCCAAGTGATGACGGTGTGCCCGGGATATGTGCGCACGAACTTTAGCGCGAACGTAATTCGCGGCCAGGAAAAGAACAGCGTCCGTCCGGCCTCAGCACGAGGAATCAGCGCGGAGCGGGCTGCGCAGGCTATCCTACATGGCTACCGGAAGCGGAAACGCGAGGTGGTCGTGCCCTGGTTTATGCACCCAGTGATCAAGCTGTATCAACTTTTCCCCGGGCTAATGGAGTGGGGGATGGCAAGGATGGTCAAGCCGAAAGATTAGCCGTGCAATGCTTGCTGTTCCGATCTCCGCTCTTTGATCCAACACGATTCCCGGTTCAACTCAGCTCCGACAACATGCCTTGCATCTCCGAAAGAGCATGAGAGTTGCCGGTGCGCTCGGCTGCGGCGATTCCGTTCTGAAGCATTGTGCGCGCTTCCTCGATCCGGTCCACTTTGGTCAATGTTTGCGCCGCCATGAAATATCCGGCCGCATAATCGGGGCTCGCGGCCAGTAGTTTGCCAAACTCCTGCAAGGCTTCTTCGGTCTTGCCGGAGTTGGAATACTCCATCGCCAATCCGTAGCGGGCAAAAGTGTCATTAGGATTCTGCGCCAGGACTCCCATCAATATTGCGATACGATCCATAGAATTCTCAGAGGTAAGCTGCCGAAAGATACAGTTGCTAATGAATGATTGCCTAAGACGAGACTACTATATGTCCTCCCTCGGTCCGAGCGCATTTTACGCGATACTAGCAGTTGGGGCGGCAGGTGAGTAGAATGCCATCATTCTTGGAAGAGGTTCGCGCGTGGCCTGTCCTTTCTTCATGCCGACGGAAAAATTGCAGGAGGGGGCATGGATGCATCCTTCGCGCTTGCCGCTTGGTGCGGGATGGACTGGATATTGCTGCGCTCCCGGCGCCGAAACTAAGGATCTCTCTACGAATGTTCTGAAAGATTTCTGCAACATGGGATACGCCTCTGCCTGCCCCAGCCTGCCAAAGGAACGCCAGTTTGATTCGGTGCGTTTCGCTGTGGCGCATGACGGAAATGCGCGCATAATTTTGTGGTATTCATGCGAACGCGAACATCTTCCCGCAGGCCACGGAAAACTGGAGTACGACGTGCCGTTGCAAGCGTGGATCTCTGCGCATTCCGATCTTGGCATTCAAAAAATGGCTGACTGTTACCTGCAATCTTATCTTTTGCGTAGAATCCAGCCCGCTTCGGCGGACTTCAAGGCGAGCGCACACACATGAACCAAGATGAACTGATGATGCCCCGGCCCGTCCGGGATTCGCAGTCCGAGATGAACGAGATCGTTCTTCCCAACGACGTGAACCCGCTCAATACCCTGCTGGGCGGCCGTTTGATGCATTGGATTGATCTTGCGGGCGCGCTGGCCGCGCACCGCCATTCCCGGAATTATGTTGTTACCGCCTCGATTGATCACTTGGATTTCTGGGTGCCGGTACATATTGGCGACGTGGTCATTCTGCGCGCCTCAGTCAATCGCGTCTTTCACACATCCATGGAGGTCGGCGTCACCGTGTGGGTGGAAAACTATATTCAGGACGAATATAAACACGTCAGTTCGGCCTATCTCACTTTTGTGGCCGTGGATGCGGCGGGCAAGCGCATTCCCGTGCCCGCGGTGATTCCCGAGACTGAAGATCAGCGCCGCCGCTATGACGATGCTGGGCGTAGGCGCGAAATACGTCGTGCCGAAGCCGACCGGCGCAAAAACAAAATATGATTTCGATGTGCTGGTCGCCTGAAAATCAGGATCGATCGTGAATCCCCTGACAATTTTCGGATTATTCGCGGTCTCCGCGATGGTGGTTTGTTACGCGTTGGAGAACCACCATTCAAATTTTATTCTGGCGTTTGCGTTTTCCTGCATACTCGGATCCGTCTATGGATTCTTGCAAGGTGCATGGCCCTTTGGCGTCGTGGAGTTAGTGTGGTCCGGCATAGCTGCAAGCTGCTGGTGGGCTACTCGAAGGGCCACACGATCTACGGCAGACAAAATCTTGATCGAACCCTCAGTACAGCTTCCCTTGATCCGCTAGGGCAACTTTTCACCTGTATAATTACAACGTAATCGTTTTCAAATACTGTCGACAAAGGTGCTCTTTTGGGTTCGCATTCGCACGCGCATCATCCTGGCCAGCAACCTCCCGCTCCACAACCTTTGCCGGGCGTGAGCGCCATTATTGCCGTGGGATCGGGCAAAGGCGGGGTAGGGAAGACGACTCTTGCCGTGAATCTGGCGATTGCGCTCGCGAAGTTGGGACACAAAGTTGGGTTGCTCGATGCCGACGTCTATGGACCGAATGTTCCCTTGATGTTGGGAATTAACGCGCAACCAAAGGTGCTTGGCGACAATCGCATTGAACCGCTTGAGGCTCATGGGCTCAAGGTAATTTCCGTGGGGTTTCTGAATCCCGGAGACAAACCCCTCATCTGGCGCGGCCCTATGTTGCACTCCATCATCCGGCAATTTCTTGGATCCGTGGTGTGGGGCACCCTTGATTATTTGGTGGTAGACCTCCCGCCTGGCACTGGAGACGTTGCCCTTTCGCTCATTCAAACCGTGCCGCTCACAGGTTCCATTGTGGTTTCCACGCCTTCTGATGTCTCTTTGCAGGATGCACGCAAGGCCATTGAAATGTTCCGCCAGATGAAGGTGGACATCATTGGCGTGGTGGAAAACATGAGCTACTTCGTTTGCCCCCATTGCCAGCATGAGATTGACGTCTTCTCCCGGGGCGGCGCGGAAAAAACTGCGCGCCAGTTTAATGTGGATTTTCTCGGCAGCATCCAACTCGACCCCGAAATCCGTAAAGCCAGCGACAGCGGAAATCCGACAGTTGCCCAGGGCGAAAATTCACCTCATGCGAAAGCGCTCTATGATTTTTCCCGCCAGGTCGTTGCGCGCGTGGACGAGATCAAAGCCAATGCTCCCGAGCCCGTGATCCAAATCCAGTAAGAAATCGATTTTTGAGTTTCGGGAGATCGCAGGCGCCTTTTGCTCAGCACGATCGTGCTACACTCCTCCAAAGCAAAATGTTCTTTGATCTCAGTAGGTTAGCTCGGGTTTGGGTGTTGGGCCGCATCCGTACTAGAAGTTAATTCAGATTTGCAGGTTTCCTGATTGCGATTTTCCATGCTACGGCACCGGTTTCTATGGCGCTTGCGTGCTCCCGTCAGCATTGATGAGACGCGCCGGGTGGAGCGCTGGCTTGCCTCCGCGCGCGTCCTGCTCGCTATTTCCGCCTTCGTCGCCATCTGGATGGATCCCGGTGAAATTCGTTATTCGCCATGGGCTTCCGGCCTGCTCGGTTTCTATCTCGCGCAGGGAATGATCATCATCATCCTTTTGCGCCGCAGGCGGCAGCCGCCCACCAGAGCATTTCGCTTGTTAGTGCACGCGGCGGATGTGATTTGGCCGGGCGTTATTTCCGTCTTCGCTACCGGGCAGGCGAGTCCCTTCTTTCTTTTCTTTATTTTTGTTCTCGCCGCCGCCGCCTATCGCTGGGGCTTGTGGGAGACAATGAGCACCGCCGGCGCCTCGGTAATTCTGCTCTGGGTGGAGAGCTTTATCTTCCACTTGGGTTTTCTGCATTGGTTCAATTATTTTGTCACGCACCATCACCTGCCATTGCTGGGCGCTGACGTGAGCGATTTCGAGCCCAAGCGCTTGTTCATGCGTTCCATCTATCTCATTGTCATGGGACTGCTGCTTGGCGCGTTGGCGGAACAGCAAAAGCAGTTGCGCGCTGAAAAGTCCGTGATTGCGCGCATCCTGGCGGGAGTCCGCGTGGAAAGCGGTATGGCGGGAACGTTGCAAAGAATCCTGGCCGAACTTTTGCAAATGTACGATGCGTCGTCGGCCTTGATTGCCTCGCAAGAAGCCGCCAGCAATCGCGTGTATGTGAGTGAAGTGCGCTGGAACGAGGGTGCGGCCACCGATTTTCAGTGGCTGGACTCTTCCCCTGCCGACTATGAAACCTATCTTTCGCGGTTTCCCGCCGATACCTGGTTTGGTTTTTTTCGCGGCGGAGCTGGAAAATCGCAAATGTCTCTTACTGGCTTAGACAGGGAAGGCGCTCGCATCAAGGATATGCCGGACGGTTTTCTGGAACAATTCAAGGGCCGTCATCAATTCAAGTCAGTGGCTGTCGTATCTTTTCTTTTCGGGCGCGAGTGGTGGGGAAGGATCTTTCTTCTGAACGCGGAACTAGCCGGCAACACTGAAGAAGAGCTTCGCTTCCTGCAGGAAATTGTGAGGCAGGTCGGTCCGGCCGTTTATAACGTCTATCTGTTGCGCCGTCTGCGCCAGAAAGCCGGTGCCATCGAACGCGCCAAGTTTGCCCGCGAGCTTCACGACGGAGCAGTGCAGTCTCTTATTGCAGTGGAGATGCAGGTGGACGTTTTGCGTCGCCAGGCAGTCGCGAAACCTGCGGTCATCCCGGAAGAACTGGGCCGCATTCAAAGTCTTCTCCGCGAAGAAGTTCTGAAGCTCAGGGAGTTGATGCAGCAAATGAAGTCGCTCGACGTGGATTCGAAACGGCTGGTCCCATTCCTGAGCGATGCGGTGGAAAGGTTCCAGCGAGAAACGGGGATCGTCGCCCGGTTCCATTGCGAAGTAGGCCTGATCGATATGCCGCAGCAGGTGTGCCGCGAAGTCGCGCACATCGTGCAGGAAGCGCTCGTGAATGTGCGCAAGCACAGCCAGGCGGAGCGCGTTGTTGTTAAGTTGGCTGCTGATCGAGGCACATGGAAGCTGACCGTAGAAGACGACGGGCGCGGCTTCCCATTCACCGGAACTTTGACCGACGCCGAACTGGAAACCGCGGGTCGAGGCCCCATTGTGATTCGCGAGCGGGTACACTTGATTGACGGGGCACTGATTATAGAGTCCACGCCGGGCCGGGGCGCCCGATTAGAAATCCGCATACCGCAGAGACGAGAAGCCGCCTATGGATAACAGAAGATCGCTGCCAATTCGCATCGTCATTGCTGACGACCATCCTATTTTCCGCGATGGTTTGCGTAGATTGCTGGAAACTGAGACTGATCTAAAGGTAATCGGCGAGGCCTGCGATGGAGCCGAGGCCGTGAAGTTGGCACGCCAGCTGAAACCGGACATCCTGCTTCTGGATTTGGCCATGCCCCGCCAGCACGGGCTGGAAGCGCTACGCGAAATGAGCACAAGTTCGAACCATGGGTCGGTGCGCATTATCCTGCTGACCGCGGCCGCTGAGAAAAAGCAAATTGTTGAGGCATTGCAACTGGGCGCGCGTGGCGTCGTATTGAAGGATTCGGCCACCCAGCTCCTTCTGAAAAGCATCTACACCGTGATGTCTGGAGAATATTGGGTCGGACGGGAAAGCGTCTCCAACCTCGTGCAATATCTCAGAAATCTAATGCAGTCGTCGGGGGAAGAGGCGCGGCAGAGGAAATTCGGCCTGACCCCGCGGGAATTGGAAATTGTCTCTGCCGTGGTGGCCGGTTATTCCAACAAGGAAATCGCCGAATACTTCAAAATCAGCGAAGACACAGTCAAACATCACCTCAGTAACATCTTTGACAAGCTGGGCGTCTCCACACGTCTGGAATTGGCATTGTTTGCGGTCAACCAGTCGCTTCCCTTGAAGCCGATCGCGTAGCGGCCTGGGCTGTCTCGTATGCCCGTATGGCACTTTCGTGCCATATCGTGCACTTGCGGGCTATTTTGCAACGTGGTTCCCCTAATTAAAATAAAAAACGTTAAGCAATAGCATTAAAGCATTGGTGTCTTTAATCGGCTAAGCGGAACAATCGCAAGGAGGCGGCCTGTGGCTGCACTGTTTAAAAAACTTTGGAACGACGAAGAAGGTCAGGACATCGCCGAGTATGCGGTAATGTTGGCGGTGATTCTGGTTATCGTCGTGGGTACAATCCGGCTCATCGGTTCAAACGCCAACAACGTATTCTCGCAAGTTGCCAGCGCGATCCCGTCCTAACTTGGGATTGAGTCTCAGCTGGTCTTAAACCGGGCGGCTCCCAGACAATCTAAAACCGTTAGCGCGCGGCTTGGTGATTCCGTGCGTCGTGGCAGCGCAACGCCACGCGATTTCTACCTACGGAAAAACTTTCCGCCAACAAAAATTGCTCAGCGACAGCTCGCCGGGAGATAACCGCTCAGAAAGAAAGACCGCGCGAACGCGGTCTTCTTTTTCCCAATCTTCAACCCTGCCGCGCCTAACAATGTACGATTTTCGGACTTCGAATGCCGCGGGTGGCATTCCGCGTATCCACCACCAGCTTCGCCTCGCGAACAATCTTCTGATAATCGTAGTCCGAGTGGTCGGTAACGATCAGCACGCAATCGTAGTCGCCGAGCTTGTCCAGTTCCACGCTCTTCATCTGCAAGTCATACTTGCGGCCGCGCCCCACGAACGGGCAATACGGATCGTTATAGCTGACGTGCGCGCCGGCTTTCTGCAGCAACTCAATAATCGTAAGCGCGGGCGATTCACGCAGGTCATCAATGTCCTTCTTGTAGGCCACACCCAATAACAGGACGCGCGCGCCGTTTACGGCTTTTTTTTGCTTGTTCAGGGCCTGGGAGACGGATTCCAGCACATGGTACGGCATGTTGGTGTTGATCTCGCCTGCCAACTCGATGAATCGCGCGCGGAAGTCCCACTCCTTGGCTTTCCATGAAAGGTAGAAAGGATCCACGGGAATGCAGTGTCCTCCCAGGCCCGGACCAGGATAGAACGGATGAAAGCCGAAGGGCTTGGTGGACGCGGCCTCGATGACCTCCCATATGTCCAGTCCCATGCGCAATGACAAGAGCTTCAATTCATTGACCAGCGCAATATTGACGCACCGATAGATGTTTTCCAGTAGCTTGGTCATCTCCGCCGCGGCTGGTGACGATACCCGGACCACCCGAGCAAAAATGGCTCCGTACATGGCGGCAGCCAGTTCGGAAGCAGTAGCGTCCAAGCCGCCTACAACCTTAGGAATATCTTTGCGGGCTACGGTCGTATTGCCTGGATCTTCGCGCTCCGGCGAAAAGGCGACAAAAAATTCCTTGCCGGTCTCATTCCCTCGAGAAGCCTTTAATCCATACTTGTTTCCCTTCTCAAGAATGGGAATCAGCACTTCCTCTGTTGTTCCGGGATACGTGGTGCTTTCGAGCACCACCAATTGCCCGGCGCGAAGGTGTGGTGCAATCGAGCGCGCCGTATCGGTAATGTAGCTGAGGTCTGGTTCGTGATACTCGTTCAAAGGCGTGGGCACGCAGATAATCACCGCGTCCATTTCCGTCAGCTTTGCATAGTCGGAAGTGGCTTCAAAACCATTCTTGCGCGCGTCGCTGATTTCGGCCGTGGTGATGCGGTGAATATAGGAGCCCCCATCAGTCAAGGTCTGGACTTTTTTCGGGTCAATATCGAAGCCGGTGACGCGAAGTTTCTGTTCTGTGTAAAGCAGTGATAGAGGCAGACCCACATACCCAAGCCCAATGACGCCGATGCGGGCTTTCCGGCTCTCGATTTTCTGCTTAAACTCTGCTGACAGACTGGGTGCGGATAACGAAGATGTAGTCATGGATGTAAGGCTAAGTCCTTCAGATCTATTATGCGGCAAAAAACTAGTTTGACAGGTTATCAGGCCAAATCATATAGCACCTTCGCGGGATGCCAGCCCTACCCAATAGTGTCGAGCCGGTTACGTTCGTTTCTTCAATGCGGTTACCACGCGCATGAAAATCGCGCATATGCTTGATTCCCGGCGCCTTCTCCGACTAACTAAGTTGCGCCCTTCCCGAGCTGGGTCGTATATTTATCCGTCCCAGTAATCGTTTTCTAGAATTCAGTAAAACCAATATCACCAGGGAGAACCAAAAACATGTTTTCCGGCCGCAGACGAGACTTCTTACGCCAAATTTCCACCGCAGGACTCGCACTCTCAGCGAAAGGCCTGTTCGGCCCTTTATTGAACGCTCAAACTGTGGCTGGTGGCGGCGATTTATCGCGCATTTATGTGGACTCCCGGCGGACGATCTCTCCCCTCGACCGCAATCTGTTCGGTTCTTTCCTTGAACACTTAGGGCGCGCGATTTACGAAGGCGTCTACGATCCCGGTTCAAGCCTCTCCGATTCCAACGGTTTTCGCACGGATGTCATGAATCAGGTAAAGAAGCTGGGAGTGCCCTTGGTCCGCTATCCCGGAGGCAATTTTGTCTCGGGCTACAACTGGTTGGATGGCGTCGGCCCCAAGCAAGATCGTCCTATGGTTCTCGATAAAGCCTGGAACACACTGGAGAGCAATCAGTTCGGGACCAATGAATTTATGTCCTGGTGCAAAGCCGTGGGAACCAAACCCCTGATGGGATTGAATTTTGGGACAGGAACCTCTGAACAAGCGGCTGCACTGGTGGAATATTGCAACGTGGAGAAAGGCACTAAGTGGAGCGATTTGCGGCGTAAGCACGGCTACCCGGATCCCTACCACGTGGAGCACTGGTGCCTGGGCAATGAGATGGACGGACCCTGGCAAATTGGCCACATGACCGCCAAAGAATACGGGATGAAAGCGGAAGACGCTGCTCTCCAGATGCGCGCCGTGGATCCTTCACTCAAGCTCATTGCCTGCGGATCAAGCGGTCCACAGATGCCTACTTATCTGGAATGGGACCGCGAAGTTCTGGAACAGTGCTATCAGTATGTGGACGGACTTTCCATGCACCGCTATTTCGGCAACACTCCGGACGAGACTGGCGGCGACAGTTCAAAATTCGTGGCTTTGAACCTTACCATGGACCGCCAGATTGAAGAGACCCTCGCCGTTTGCGACATGGTCCAAGGGCATCAACGTTCTCCCAAGCAACTGTGGCTCTCCTTTGACGAATGGAATGTGTGGTATCGCGAACGCACGGGCGATGCTGTGGATGGTCGTCGTCAGCAGGCCCCGCATCTTTTGGAGGAAGTCTATAACCTGGAGGATGCGCTACTAGTCGGTGGCCTGGTGAACTCTTTGCTGCGTCACGCCGATCGCGTAAAGATTGCGTGTTTGGCTCAACTGGTAAACGTAATCGCCCCGATCATGACCAATGAGAAGGGTCTCTACCTGCAGACGATTTATTATCCCTATAGCTGGGGCCTGCAATACGCCAAAGGATCGGTGTTGAATGTAATGACGGAATCGCCCACCTACGACGTTGCCGGCATGGGCAAAGTTCCATACCTGGACGTCGTCGGAACTCAAGCGGAAGACGGTACCATCGCTCTCTTTATTTTGAACCGCGATCTTTCCAAAGCGCATTCCATCGAGATCAACTGGGAGGGAAAAGTGCCGGGACGGGTTCTGGCCGCCCAGGTTCTCACCGGAGATGATCTGAAAGCCGTAAATAGCTTTGCCGCGCCACGCAAGGTTGTGCCCCAGGAGTTGACGAAACCTTCCACTTCGGCGGGAAAAACAAAATTGGAAGTGCCCGCGCGTTCTTATTCTGTCATTCAATGGGGAGCGTAAACGCTCCCCGAGCGGGACGGTAGGACCATAGCAATCGTAGATTCCGCTCCTGATGTATCTCTATGTCATCCGCTATAGCCATACCCCACCAACACTGTTTCATTCCGGGAACCCTTCCAATCTGGATCACCGCTCAAAACTAAGGGACATTCTTCAGGCGTTCTCCGCTGGAAGCAAGAAGCAGTAGTCATTCAAGATCAATCAGAGCCTGAGAACCGATGGCAACTCAGTTGGTCGCCTTTACCCTCGACGAACAGCAGTACGCGCTGCCCTTACATAGCGTGCGGCGCGTGACTCGCAGCGTGGAGATTACGGCGCTGGCGAAAGCGCCGACGATCGTGTTGGGCATCATTGATCTGCAAGGGGAAATGGTGCCCGTCATCAGCATGAGGCAGCGTCTGGGGTTCTCGGAGCTTGATCCCAGTTTGACCGACCAGATGATTATTGCGGAAACCGCGAAGCGCAGCGTCGCGTTGCTAGTGAACTCGGTCACCGGAGTAATTGAACGGAAGCCGGAGGAAATCACCGCGGCGAAACAAATCGTACCGGAGGCCAAATATGTGGAAGGCATGGCGCGCCTGGGGGACGGAATTCTGTTCATCTACAACCTGGACAATTTTCTCTCGGCGCAGGAGCAACGCCAACTCGGCCGGCTTCTGGCGCGAGCAGTCAGCCAAACATGAGTAAACCTAGTATGAGCCAACCAATTATGGCCCAGCCAAATGTGACAACCCGAATGCGGGAAGCGGCGCTTGCGGAACTCAGCGGCAGGATTGCCACGGAGTTTGGCCTGCATTATCCGCGCGAACGGTGGTTGCATCTGGAGCGGGAAATTTCGGCTGCGGCAGTCGAGGCCGGTTTTTCTGCCGGGCAACAAAAATATCTAGACAAATTACTTTCGCGAAACATTGACTCCGGACAGCAGGAAGCCCTCATTCGGCGGTTGACCGTGGCGGAAACTTATTTCTTTCGGGAACCGGCCAGCCTGAATGCGTTCGCGGAACTGTCCTTCCCGCAGATGGCAACCGACACGAAAGCCGAGCCGAGATCAAAAAAAATATGGAGCGCGGGGTGTGCTTCCGGCGAAGAGCCGTATTCCATTGCCATGCTGCTCCACAAATTGCGGCGGTTTGATTTCGAAATTCTGGCCACCGATTTGAACGCGCATTCGCTGCGCAAGGCTTTGGCAGGAGTTTATACGGACTGGTCCTTTCGCGGAACGCCCTCGTGGGTCAAGCAGACGCACTTCCGATCTGCCGCGAACAATACCTGGCAGCTTACGGCGGAAATCAGGAAGATGGTGACGTTCGCGCACATGAATCTGCTCGACGATTCCGCCCGTCCCTCGGTGGATCCAGCCCCGCTTTTCGATGTGATCTTTTGCCGCAACGTGTTGATGTACTTTACGCCGCATGCCATCGCCAGGGTCGTGGCACGTTTTCATCAATGGCTCGCGCCGGGAGGATGGCTCATTGTAGGCGTGACCGAGACCTCGCAACATTTGTTCCCGGAGTTCGAACCGATCCACCTGCGGAATACGACCCTATACAGGAAATCAGCGCGCTCCACTCCTGACGGCAGGGTTTTGCTCACGACTCACAAGGACGCAATTTGCGATGAGAATGCCATCCTAAACAGGACCAAACCTCTCACGCTTCCGAATGCGGCTCCTGTGAACCCGCATATTTCCAGAGCGCGAACGACTGTGCCGAACCCCAAGCCTCCGGTAGCACATTCCATCCATCCTTTGCCGAGGAAACCAGGCAACGTTGATTCCATTCTGATGCTGGCGCGCCAGAAAGCGGGAGAAGCCGATCTTCATTCGGCCCTCGCGCTATGTGAGCAGGCCTTGCGGGCTGACCGCATGATTGTGGCCGGACATTACCTCCATGCCCTCATTCTGCAAGAGTTGGGTTTGCTGGCGGAAGCCACGCGGGCGCTTCATCAGTCGATTTATCTGGAGCCGGAATTTGTGCTGGGGCACTTCGCGCTTGGCAACCTCGCCTTGCAAGCAGGACGGTGCAAGGAGTCCAGGAAACATTTTGAAAATGTTCTGCTTCTGTTGGCGCACTATCGGCCAGAAGACATTGTGCCGCACTCTGAAGGTCTGCCAGCGGGGAGGCTGCGGGAAATCGTGGCCCGCGCCGGGGGACAGACCGCCACGATGAAAACAGCGCAGGCATCGCGCGGCAGCCTCGACATGAACTCTAAATATGAATTCTGAGAACGTCAGCTCCGGATTGCGAGACGCGCCTGAAGCTGCGGCCTTTAGTTGGCCCAGCCTGCACCTCCGGCTGGATGCTTCTCGCACAGCATTGCAGCGCAAGCTCTCCCCGGAAAAGGACGAGAAGCAAAAAATTCTGCGCGCCCGCGCCGCCAAACTTGCCTTTGTTCCCGAAGCAAAAACTGGAGACCGCTCGTACTTTGAGGTCGTGGAATTTGCCTTGGGCAATGAGCGATACGCCATTGAGTCCATCCATATCCGAGAAATTGATCCGCTGCATGATTTCACTCCGTTGCCCGGAGCGCCGCCGTTTGTTTTGGGATTGGCCAATCTGCGCGGCCAGATCCTTTCCATCATCAACCTGAAAAAGCTTTTCGATCTGCCGGAGAAGGGCTTGACCGATCTGAACAAGGTGCTGGTCGTCCATGGACACAAGATGGAGATGGGCATCCTCGCGGACGCGATTCTGGGAGTGCGCATGCTCTGCAGTGAAGACCTGAACACCTCGCTCCCTTTGCTCACTGGCATCCGTGCCGAGTATCTGCGGGGCATTGCCCAAGACTCGCTGGTGGTGCTCGATGCCGTCAGAATTCTTGGCGATAAAAAACTTGCAGTGAATGACGACTAAATTCTGCGGCGCGCTTGCCGCTGCGTATGGGAGATTTCATGGTTTGGTCTATTGGCAAAAAGCTGACCGCAGCCTTCGGGGTGGTCCTGGCAATGTTTCTGGCAGTGGGCGCTGTCTCCTATGACAGCACGGTGAAACTTGTTGAGTCCGAAGCCTGGGTGGAACGCACCCATGAAGTGCTGAATGCTCTGGAGGACGGACTTTCCTACATGAAGGATGCGGAAACGGGCCAACGTGGCTACATCCTCACCGGAGAAGCGCGCTATTTGGAGCCCTATGTAGGCACGCAGGCCAAAGTGGGTGAGAAGCTGCAGCGCGTCCGCGAATTGACCTCCGGGAGTCCCGCACAACAGCAGCGACTGGCTGAACTGGAAAGCGGAGTGGCGGCCAAGTTCACGGAGATGCAGCGGGTCATTGACTTGCGGAAACGCAAGGGCTTCGCTTTCGCCAGGCGGGAAGTTCTTACCGATAACGGGAAAAACATCATGGACCAAGTCCGAACGCTGGTAGCTGCAATGGAAGACGAAGAAGCCCGCCTTCGCATGGAGCGGCTGGCCGAGGAAGAGGCGCGCGCGCACCATACCGAACAAACAATTCTCGCCGGCAGCATCGGCTCGTTTCTGCTCATCAGCCTGCTCGGAATTTTCCTCACCCGAAATATCGCCGTACCTCTGGGCGAGGTCTCCGCGGCGGCGCGGCAGATTGCCGCCGGCGACCTGTCCGTGAATTTGCCGGTGCGCCACCGCCATGATGAAGTGGGCGCTCTGGCAGCCGCTTTCACGGAGATGACCGGTTCGCTCGGTCAGATGGCGCGAGTAGCAGAGCAGATATCGAGGGGCGACCTGACTTTGGAAGTAAGGCCGAAATCAGAAAAGGACGCTTTGGGCCAGGCCTTCGCGCTCATGCTGCAAAACCTGCGTCGTATAACCCGGGAAATGCAGGAATCTGTGGGCATTCTCTCTTCCTCCGCGCAGCAGATCGTCTCGACCACAACCCAGGTGGCCTCGGCCGCTACCGAGACCGCGACTGCCGTCACCGAAACCACGACCACCGTGGAAGAGGTCAAGCAGACCGCACAGCTTTCCACGCAAAAGGCAAAGTCAGTTTCCGATAGCGCGCAGAAAATAACCTTGGTTTCAGAGATAGGAAAGAAATCCGTCTCCGAATCCATTGAGGCCATGAAGCAGATACGGGAGCAGATGGAAGGCATTGCGGAAAGCATTGTCCGGCTGAGCGAGCAGGGACAGGCCAT
>DASXFN010000060.1:0-114947 GCA_036489565.1 Terriglobales bacterium | reverse complement strand
ATATTGGCGGCACGACCAAGAAGCTGGAGAAAAAGTCACTGCTCGCCGCTTACCTGAAGGCCGTTCCGCTGGAACAGGCGATCGTAGCGGCGGTGTTTTTCTCAGGCCGCCCCTTTCCCATGTGGGAAGAGACGACGCTGCAGGTAGGCGGATCGTCGCTTTGGAAGATCGTTCAAGAGCTGTCCGAAAAAAGCGAATCTGAATTAAGCGCTGCTTACCGCCGCCACGGTGATCTTGGCGCAGTTGCAGGAGAAGTACTCCCTACCCATCCTGTTCAGGACGTTCCTGCGGAAGCAACTTCATTGACGGCAATCCAACAGAAGTTCCGCGCCATCGCAAAAGCTCGTGGGCCGGCGGCGAAGGCCTCCGAAGTCCGTGATTTGTTGTCGCGGGTCACGCCGCTGGAAGCCAAGTACATCATAAAAATCATGACCGGCGATTTGCGAATCGGATTGAAGGAAAGCCTTGTTGAAGAAGCCATCGCCGCAGCTTACGACGCTCCACTAGCGCAAGTGCAACGCGCCAACATGCTACTCGGCGACATCGGAGAAACGTTGCGCTACGCATCGGAAGGCAAACTCGAGCAAGCAAGGATGCGGCTTTTTCATCCGCTCGGATTCATGCTGGCGAGCCCCGCGGAATCCGCCGAAGACGCACTCAGTTATTTTTCTAACGCCTGGGTGGAAGACAAATATGACGGCATCCGCGCACAGGCCCACTGCTCGCAAGGTGAAGTAAAACTTTTTTCTCGCACGCGCGACGAAATTACCGAATCATTTCCCGAACTTCCCGACGTGTTGGCTGGGTTGCAGCAAGACGTAATCCTAGACGGCGAAATCGTTGCCTGGAGTTACTCGGCGCAGGAATCTGGGGAAGCTGGCCGCGCGCTTCCGTTCAGCGCGTTGCAACAGCGCCTGGGCCGCAAGAAAGTCAGCCATGAACTAATGCGCAAAGTTCCAGTGGTATTTCTTGTGTTTGATGTCCTGTACGCGGGCGAGTCAATTTTGATTGACCGTCCTTTGCGGGAGCGGGCGAGAATTCTTGAACAGCTTCTTGCCGAGCGCAACGTTGTGCCTTCACGTCCACGCGCGGGGCAGGCAACGCTGAATTTCGATGGTCCCGACGCTGAAACCGACCAGAAAATTCGATTGATCCGCGCTCCGGTGGCCGCCGCCTCAGCCGCGAAGGAGTTGGACGACCTCTTCGAGGCCGCTCAGGCTCGCGGCAATGAAGGGCTCATGATTAAAGATCCCGAATCCGCATACACACCGGGCCGGCGGGGAAAATCATGGCTCAAACTGAAGCGCGAGCTGGCGACACTGGACGTGGTTGTAACCGCCGTTGAATACGGCCACGGCAAGCGGGTGGGAGTGCTGAGCGATTACACCTTCGCGGTGTGGAATGGCGACCGGCTGGTGAATATTGGCAAAGCCTACTCCGGCCTGACCGACGCGGAAATCGCCGAGATGACTAGTTGGTTTTTGGGTCATACGATTGAAGACCAGGGATTCCGCCGGCTTGTGGAACCGAAGATTGTTTTAGAAGTTGCTTTTAATAACATGATGCGCTCCGACCGCCACAACAGCGGCTTCGCGCTCCGCTTTCCAAGGATTGTGCGATTGAGGCCGGACAAATTGCCAGAAGAAGCGGACACCATTCAATCTGTTCAGGAAATTTTTGAGCAGCAGAAATGAGTCCGGCCATCTAAACAGTATCAGCGGCCATCCCCACGTTCTTCCCCAACCGGAACCACGCACCCATGCGCCACTTCGCAAATCTCATGCTCTAGCTGGATGGTAGTGTGCTCGATGTGAAAACCGCTGTGCAGCCGCTCCTTCACATCGCGCAGAATTCGCTCGCTCCGCGAAAGCGGGATATCGGCAATGGAAATGTGGCAGGAGAGTGCGTGCATCTCCGATCCAATGCTCCACACATGCAGATCGTGAACATCATTCACGCCGCCAATTTCGCGGATGGCGGCTTCCACCTGTTCCAGCTTCATGCCGCGTGGCGTGCCCTCCAGCAAAATGTTAAGCGTCTCACGCACAATGCCGAAGGCCGACCACAGGATCAGCGCGCCAATGCCAAATGACAGCGCGGAATCAATCCATAACTGTCTCGTCACAAGGATGGCCCAGCCGCCAACGATCACGACGGCGGTGGAAATTGCGTCTCCGAATTGATGCAGAAACGCGCTGCGGATATTTACATCGCGACTCGACTGATACAGCAGCAACGCGATGACTCCATTCATAATGACGCCCGCGCCCGCCACCCAGATCATGGTTCCCGCATGGATTGCCTCGGGCTTTTGCAAACGCTGGAAAGCCTCGTAAAAAATGAAAAATGCAACCACGATCAGTAAGGCAGCATTGATCAACGCCGCAAGAACTCCCGCGCGCCTCCAGCCGTAAGTCTTGGTCGCGGAAGCGGGCCGCGCTTCCAGATACACCGCAACCAGTGACAGCCCGAGAGCCAGAACGTCGGAGAGATTGTGTCCAGCCTCTGAGATCAACGCCAGAGAGTGCGAGCGTAGCCCGCTAACCAGCAGCAGGACGGTATATGCCAGCGTCACCAGCGTGGAAATCTGCAGCACGCGCGCCGTACCGCCGTGGCTATGTCCGTGACTATGCCCGTGGCTGTGTCCGGAAATGGAGTGACTATGCACAATTCAAGTTTACGAGCTAACGGAAGTTCACTTCAACCAAACAATGTTCAGCAAAAGCAAAAGCCCCTCACTTTCGTAAGGGGCTGTTTGCGATCACGCCGGAAAACTCCGGGCTGAAGTTACTGTTGCGGCGTAGCCGGAGAAGTAGCGGCCAGCTGTTCCAGATCGTTCTTCAACAGGCTGACTTCCACGCGGCCACCGCTAGTGTGCTTGGCCTTGGCTGTCTGGTCCTGCGAGGGTGCGGGAGCATTGCCCATGCCAACCACATAAATCCGGTAGACCGGAATGTCATGATTGAGCACCAGGTAACGGACTACTGCGTCCGCCATTTTCTGTGACGAAGCGATCGCTGCCTGACCGTGACCAGAGGAGAATCCCTGCACTTCCACGATGTAGCCGTGCTGGCTCTTCAGTGGAGTTGCCAGATCGTCAAGAGCGGTCTTGGCGTTCGTATTCAAAACGCTCTGTCCGGGGCGGAAACGAATTTCCGTCTGGGTAGAGGCCTTGTACTGGTCAATGTTTCCCACCACCTGCTCCACGGTCGTCAGGCGCGTGGTGGCCTGGTTGGCGGTGTTCTGCGCTGCCTGGGCGCGGTTGCCGGCATCCACGGCATGCTGATCGGCTTCGTTCACTTTGGTCGAAGCCATCTGAATGCCTTGCTGGGCGCGGGTATCCACGTCTTTGATTTCTTTGGTGTTCGACGCCGTCAGCTCATCGAGTTCGTTCACGCGATCGCGGATGGGCGTGGTCTGCCGTTGTACATACTTTTTGCGGGCAAACGGATTCAGGTGTCCCCAGAACCCTTCATGGGTATCAGGCTGTAAGGCCGGTTTCCCGCTGGCGCCAGTTGCCTGCATGGATTGATCGGTGGATGTGGCCTGGGTTGCAGCCGGTTGTTGGTCCTGGCTGGTGGTACTCTGCTGCGCAAAAGCCGGAAGCGCAAGCGCGAGGGCCAGAAGCAGCGCTACGGAGATGCGATTTTTCATTTCGACTTCCTCCAAATGGGGGGAGCTTTTAGGCTCCGCTCCAGCACGCCTAACGCGCGTGTTGCGTGATTTGCGTCTTGTGAAACTAACAAGTGTTGGTGTTTGCGGCCCTCGTTGACGCAACGCTGGCCCAAAAGTCACGGTGCCTTTGATGCTGGCACCCGTACTCTCGTATAACAAGTCTCGTGCCAAACCTCAAAAAAGCTAAGTTCTTGCTTTTCAACCATATTCTAGTCCAACCGGGAGCAAGGCAGACGCGAAAGTGCTAGGCAAATGGTAATTTTGGCGAATTACATATAAAAACTGCCTGTAATTGAGGGAAAGGCCCGCTAAGCGCAATATTTTTCATATTGTTCGTGAATATAGTGGTCCGTCATTCCCGCGATGTAGTCACAAATGATTCGTGGAAGCGGCTCCTCCTCCACCTTTTCCTGGTAACTAGAGGGTAACTTTGTGGGATGCTCCATCCAGAACTCAAACAATTCCCCTATGATCCGTTCCGCATTATTTTTCTCCGGCTCCAATGCGGGATTCATATAGAGATTCTTGAAAAGGAATTCCTTGGTCGCCCGCCGGTCTTTTTCTGTTTCAACCCCAAAACCCGCGAGCCGCCGCGGAAAATCACGGACCTGCTCTACGCTGTGAATGTCCGCGCTGTGAACCTGCCGCCTCGTGTTTTCGATCAGGTCGCCCACGAAGGCGTTCAGCAAATGCTTCAGGGCCTCGTTGAATTTGAGTTTTTCTATCGCCTCAGGCCACGCTGTTTCCGCAGCGCGATAGAAATCCGCAAATCGCGGCACCTGCTGTTTGACCGAATCGAGCGTCAGCAAATGCGCCTCATATCCATCATCCAGGTCGGCGATGCTGTAGGCGATCTCATCGGTCCAGTCAATCAGTTGCGCTTCCAGTGGAGGTCTTTTGTCCAGCAGATATTCCGCAAGCTCCGGATGATCGAAAGCGGAATAGTCGTGGGAGTGTTTAATGATTCCTTCGCGCACTTCGAAGGTCAGGTTCAGTCCGCGGAATGCGGCATAGCGCAGTTCAAAATCTTCCACAATGCGAAGCGCATGCAGGTTGTGGTCAAAGAAGAATCCGTGCCCCTGCATGACGGCATTAAGCACGGTTTCTCCGGCATGGCCAAACGGCGGATGCCCAATGTCATGGACCAGCGCCAGCGCCTCGACTAAATCCACGTTCAAGCCCAACTGCGCGGCAATGGTGCGGGAGATTTGCGCGACTTCCAGGGTATGCGTCAGGCGGTTACGAAAATGGTCGGAATAACGGCGGCTGAAAACTTGCGTCTTCGCTTCCAGGCGCCGAAAGGCCCGGGCGTGGATTACGCGGTCCCGGTCCCGCTCAAAATCGTTGCGATAAGGGTGTTGCGGCTCGGCATGCCGCCTTCCGCGGGATTGTTCCACCTTCACCGCATAGTCGGCCAGCATGTTTTGAGTCTAGCAGTCTCGCCTAAACTTTGTGTAGAGGACTTCTTATTTTCGAGCTGTGAAACCGATCCTCATTCTGCGGAAATCGAGTATGAATGGTCTTGCTTGGTGCATTACATCGTATCCAAGGTTTGCCGCGGACCAGGCGCTTGAGTCGGTCGTTTGGTTCAACAAGATGGTTGCGGGATCTAGTTCAACCTTTCGTCCGAACTGAAATCTTAGATGTGGAACCGACACTGAAGGCTGAACGGTGCTCTTAGAGAGACCACGTAGATCGTGGTTCTGATTCGTCCCCGTCCTGACTACTTCTGGAAAAAGTTTCGCAAACGGCGGATTGAACGTAGTCTGCGTGGCCCCCATGTCGAAGGTGACCGGAAGCGTTCGTCCCCGGTACACGATTTGGGTGAGAGACGATGTGCCCACAAATAGAAGCGGTTCTGTGGTGACCGTGCGCGCCGTATTATGCGATATCGTCAACGTCTCGTTGGCTTGAAAGCTGAGAGTGCCCAGAGCAACAAGTACCTGAATGCCGAGAACTCCCTGCTGATCCGGAGGAAGTCCGACAAACGCGCCGTTGTCATCAGCGATAACCAGAAAAGGAACATACCTCATATGCGTAGCACCAACGACGAGATCATCGACTACCACAACCCGCAGTTCCGCACCTGCTATACCGCTGATATCGTTCATTCTGGTAGTCGATGATTCCGCTTTCAGCCCCAAACGAGCCGCCTCCTTCTTACTCATGAACGACAGATCCATGCCCGTATCCAGCATGTAGGATCTCGGAGAGCCATTCACAGTGACCGGCGCGAAGATGTTGCCCGCAATCGTTTGACTGGGAATACTTGCTGTGTGCTCACTTGCGACGGTCATGTCGGGATGAGAGGCAAGCAGCTTAAAAAGCGAACGGATGTTTGCAAGGTCCGGCGCAGTCGGCCTGGAGGCAAGCATTGCTTTGACCTGCGCTTCAGCTTCATGGAAACGACCGATCCGTAGATAGAAGTGCGACAAAGCCGAATGTGCCTGATAAGGCTCGGTGCTCTGGGGAGCCGACTTTATAACTGCATTCAGTTCTGCTTCCGCAAGAACACGGTGGTCTTCGCCGGCATCGAGCTCCCCCTTGCAGAGCGGCGAAAGTATTTTGCCTTGATTTTGCGCCTGCTGAACTGCGAACCAATCTGGATAGCCGCAGAAAGACGCATCCTGAGCGAGAGCTCCTGCCGGAGCGATAAGCAGGAAGGAACCGATCAACAGAATATGACACGATGAAAGCCTTAGCCCAAAATGCATAGATACTCTCCGAAAATACGAATGCTTCGAATTTTGTGGTATCTAACCATTAGGGCTTGTACCGTGACCGTCGGAAGTATATCAATAGCGAGAGGGCGAAACGTTTGTCCGGAGAGATGAAGGATATACAGCAATTCGAATTATTTCCTGCTTGGAGTCGTGATCGAGCAGGCAACTAAAAATCGTTCGCTCAGTTTGCGGCTGAAACCATCTTCGGCCACTCGGCATGAAGCACAGTCGACTCTACGACGACGACACTCGCGTCATCCCAATCGAGCGGCGTCGTACTTTGCCTGGCAACCACAACGATTTCCTCGTCGACTAGTCGACCACATATGACATTATTGGAGGCGGCGCGTTAATTAGCAGACTCGATGAGCCTGTTGCTGTGCGATCAAACTTTTACTCGAACCAGCTAGCTAGCATCCTGTGAAGCACCACAACTCAATGTAGCCGGATCTTCGATCCGGCGGCCCCGCGCTTTCTTCTACTGTTTACTGCCCGACTCTTCTTTCGCCAGCTTTACCCGCGCTGTCTCCAGCTTCTTCTGGATCTTCACGACGTCATCGCTGTCCACTTCCGCCGACACCGTCTTGTTCCACTCCACCAGCGCCCGCTCCCAGTGCGTTGCCGCCAGCCGCAGATGGCCGGTCTTCTGGTAAAGATCTCCCAAATGCTCCTGCACAGTGGGATCATCTCCCATGTGCTGGGTGGCTTTGGTCAGGTTCGCCTCAGCAAGATCATACTTTCCGAGTTTGAAATAGGCCCAACCCAGCGAATCCAGGTAAGCGCTGTTGGCCGGATCAAGATCAACTGCCTTCTTGATGTAACCGAGAGCAGAATCCAGCTGCTCTCCGCGGTCCGCCATCATATAGCCAAGGTAATTCAACGTTGCCGCATCATCGGGATGGGCGACCAGGATCTTGCGGAAAGTATCTTCAGCCTTCTCGTATTTCTTCTGCCGCTCATAGGTGGAACCGCGCAAAAATTCGACATACTGCTTGTCGTCGTCTTTGGTGGAAAGCTTTTCCGCTTGATCGAGCGCTTGTTCAGCCTCAGGCCAGCGCTTCAGGCGGCTGTACATCTGCGCCAGTGAAATATAAATTTCGCGGTCGCTGGCATCGCCCTTCAGCAAGGACTTGACTTCCTCAAGTCCTTTGTCCGGCTGGCCCATGTCGGCCAACTGCGCCGCATAAACCATCTTCAGACCGCGATCTTTAGGGAGCTTTTCGGTTGCTTCGTGCGCTGCGTCGGTGGCCTGCTGCCACTGCTTCGCCCCGCGGTAGGTGTCAATGATCTCCTGGTAGCCGCGCTGCTCATTCTCGTCACCGAGCGCTAGCATTTTGCGGAACGTGGCCAGCGCCAATTGGTCATTGTTCTGATCGCGGTACACCGTGCCCAGCCGCTCCAGAAAAATGGCCCGGTTGTTCTTGTCGCTCTGGCTTAAATTGCCATCGGAAGAATCGCTCTTTTGCAGCAGGCCGGTAAGGATTTTGACGGCATCGTCATAACGTCCCTGGATTTCATACACGGTTGCAATGTCGTAGGAAACCTCTTCCAGGTCCGGCACCATGGACTGCGCTTTTTCCAAATTAGTCAGCGCTAAATCATATTTCCCTTGCTTGCGGTAAATCTCGCCCATGTGGGCGTAAGTCTGAGCGTCCTCGGGATTTGAAGCGGCAATAATCTTGTATTGATCGAGCGCGGCTTGGTCCTGACCATCATTCTGCAAGTTTTCAGCCAGTCCGCGCATCGCATCCAGATTGTCGCGGTCCAGTTCAATCGCGCGCCGGAAGGCATGGATGGCTTCTTTGTACTGCTTTTGCTGCTCGTAGGTGCTGCCCAGCATGGAGTAGAGCTTCGCGGAACGGGAAACGTCAGGAATGGACATCAACACCTGCGCCGCGCGGGTGGAATCGCCTTCCACGTTGTACAGATAGGCAAGCGTGGTGACGGCCTCTTCGGAATTGGGGTCCAATTTTACGGCTGTCTTGAATTCGTTCTCAGCTTTTTGCAAATCGTTGTTCAGCCGGTATAACCGCCCGAGCAGTAAATGATCGTCCACGCTGTTGGGTTCCAGCTTAGTGATTTCCTGGTATTGCTCGATGGCGTCGTGCAGCGTGTTCTGCGAACCTTCACTCGATTGCTCTTCCCCAAGCGAGCGTAAATAAATGCTGCCCAGCAATTTATGCGCCTGCAAATTGTTGGGATCGCGCTTCAGGATGTCTTGTACTTCGAGCACCGCGTCATGTTTGCGTCCTGTCTTGTCATACAACTCCGCCAGACCCGAAGTCAGATATTCGGAAGAAGGATCGGCTTCGACCGCCGCGCGAAATTCCTCAATTGCCTTTGTCGCCAGGTCACTCCGGCCGTACTCCATCATTTGCTCTTCGTACATGTGCGCCATGGCGAAATGATAGTAAGCGGCTGCTTTGTCGGCTTTGGCGGATGGAGTCTGTTGCGTGGGCTGAACAGGCTGAGTGGCTGGTTTTTGCGCGAATGCCGCACCCGCCAGCAACAAGACTGATGCAAGATGAAGATGAAAACGATTCATTGAAAACCCTTGTGACCCTGTATCCATAGCGATTGGATGCTCTTACGCTGCGAGCGGGTGCTTCTAGTTATTGTACCGTCATGGCGCGGGAAAATGCAGAAAAGCATTGCGGGGAAGGCGACGTTTGGGGCATCAGAAGTTCAGGAACTTATGATGCTCCGTTCTCTGATGCCTCGTTACGCTACACATTAGGCGAGGCTTAGCGTTTCTTATATCGCAGCTTCGTACTTGTCCGTGTTTGACTGTCTTGCTCAGTGGCGGAAATGGCGTACCCCGGTGGCAATCATGGCGAGACCTAGGCGGTCGGCAGCGTCAATGACCTCCTGATCGCGCAATGAACCGCCGGGCTGGATAATTGCGGTTGCGCCCACGCGGGCTATTTCTTCCACGCCATCCGGAAAGGGAAAGAACGCGTCGGAGGCCGCGACGGTACCCTTTAAGGGAAGAACTGCTTTCATCGCGCCGATTTTAGCAGCATCCACTCGGCTCATCTGTCCTGCGCCGACGCCGACGGTCTGCCCATCGCGAGCGTACAAAATTGCGTTGGACTTCACATGCTTGCATACCTTCCAGGCAAACAGGAGCGCGCGTTTTTCTTCCGGCGTGGGCTGGCGCTTGGTGACGATTCTCAGGTCGCTTTCGGCCAAGGGACGAATATCGTTGTCCTGAACAAGAATTCCTCCGGATACATTCTTCAGCACCCATTTTTGCGGAACGTTCTTGATCTCAACCAGACGCAAGTTCTTCTTGGCCGCGAATTTCGCCCGGGCAGCTTCATCAAACCCCGGGGCCGCAATGACTTCCAGAAAATGCTTGGCCATTTCTTCGGCGGTTGCCGCGTCAATGGTACGGTTCACTCCGATTACGCCTCCGAAAGCTGAAACCGGATCCACCTGCAACGCTTTCTGGTAGGCCTCAACCAGCGTTTTTCCAGTTGCCGTGCCGCAAGGGTTTGTGTGTTTGATGATCGCGCAGACCGGTTCTTCAAATTCCTGCGCTAAATCCCACGCCGCCTGCAAATCCACGATGTTGTTGTAGGAAAGTTCTTTGCCCTGAAGCTGCCGGCCATTGGCTACGCCGGTCCCTGAGCCATCCGAATACATGGCTGCTTTCTGATGGGGATTTTCTCCGTAGCGCAAGTCCATGATTTTGTTGAAAGAGAGCCGGAGGCTTGGCGGAAAATCGCCGGAGGTTTGCAACTGCAAAGGCTCGTCAGCGGTAACACGCTCGAGAGTCGAAGCAATCGCGGAATCGTATGCGGCAGTCGTGGCAAAAGCTTTTTGCGCTAAACGCCACTTTGTTCGATGCGAAAGTTGCCCGGAATTTTCCGCCAGCTCTTTCGCGATCGCTTCGTAGTCGCCGGGCGAGGTCACAATGGCAACATCATGAAAGTTTTTCGCCGCCGAGCGAATCATGGAAGGCCCGCCAATATCAATGTTTTCGATCAACTCTTCAAAGTGCACGCCGGGCTTGGCCGCCGTCTTCTCGAAGGCATATAAATTTACAACGACCATGTCAATTGGCTGGATGCCGTGCGCGGCGACCGCTTCACGATGAGCAGGCAGATCGCGCCGGTGCAGGATTCCGCCGTGCACTTTGGGATGCAGCGTCTTGACGCGTCCATCGAGCATTTCGGGAAAGCCGGTGAGGTCCGAAATGTCTTTCACCTGAATGCCGGAGTCGCGAAGCAGCTTTGCCGTGCCTCCGGTGGAAACCAGTTCCACGCCCAGCGCCGCCAATTTCTTGGCGAATTCCACTAACCCGGTTTTATCAGTGACACTAAGAATGGCGCGTTGGACTTTCGCTTGGGACATGCAAGGCCTCAGAACTGGAATTCGCTGCGGAAGGTGCAGCTAGAAATTCTAACAGGAGAATGCAGGAAGGAGAGCCCCAATGAAATTGGTCACGGTGCAGGTAGCGAAAATGATTCGTATCAGGGCAGCACCTTCAGGCCTGCCGCATGAAGCATGTCCGATACCGCTTTCAGGCGCTGAGGGGCTGAAGCCCGTCAAATTTTTTGTGCTGCAGCGATATGGCCAAAGCCATATCCTGATACGAACTGCTTCCATGCAAACTGCACCACTATCTGAAATTTTGTGCGGAACTAAATCTTGGCTTTGGCCTTGAGCTTGACCTGCCCGTCCAGTACTTCGACGGTGTATTCCACGCTATGGCAGCCATACTGTTTACGGATTTGCGAGGTCTTTTTCTGGACGAAGGAGCTGAAGCTCTCGAAATTGCCGGAGACGGGTTCTCCGGCCTTCTGTTTCGCTTCCGCCAAAGCCTTATAGAGCTTTTCTACGCGGTCTTTCTCCGTGGCTACATCTGAACATTCAATTCTTAGCGGTTCTTCCGCGGGAGCTGCCCCCGCCGCGGCGCCGCCGGCCGCTCCGATTCCATACACCGGATGATGTTGCGGCACGTGCTCTTCGGTGCGTACGCCTTGGACGGAGAGCAGGGCATCCTGTGGACGGCGATAGCCTTCTTCACGGATGCGGTTCTTTTTGCGCCATAAATCGCTGTACATGGCATAGCGCTGCGCCATTTCGTTATAGCGGAACCTTTGCGCGAAGTTCAGGCGGCCGCCTTCAGAAAATTTGCGGATGAGATTTGTGACCTTCCATTCGACGTCCCCGGGCGGTCTTTTCGTCGGATTGCTGAAATAAATCTCGTACTCGATTTTTAATCGGCGCAGTTGCGAGTCGAGAAATGTCAGTTCTTCGTCAACGGTCACAGAGTTCTCTCTGCCAATAGTTTATGGACTCTTCGGGCAGGGAGCGAGGTATCGGTGGGCCACGAAAGGGGTGGTACGAAAGTACCTAAGAGCAGCAGTCAGCACTCAGCAGTTTCAGATTTGTAAAGAAGAAGCTAAGACGAATTGCTTGAGAAGCAACTACTTGCCGCCGTTGGCCGCCATTTTTTTCACCATGGCGAGCACCAGCTTGCGGTCACTTTCGTTCAAAGTGGTGGCGTAGCGGCGGATCTGGCTTAAAAAGCGGACTTCATCATCGGAAAGCTGCGGCAGGCCTTTGTTGCCGTTGCTGTGTCCCGACTCGGAAAAGAACTGCGAAAGCGGAAGCTCCATGGCACCGGCGATCTTGGCGAGCGTGTCGAGCGAAGGCACCGTATGCCCATTCTCGACCCGCGAGAGATAGCAGCGAAGCAGCCCTGTGCGTTTTTCAATGTCGCCCTGCGACATGCCCTTCTGCAACCTGTAATTCTTAATGGTTATGCCGATGTTCATGGGTGGGAAAGCACACGCTCCGGATTTCCGGAGGATGGCTGCATAGTAACCAGAGCGGTACCGTCTGGCAAGTGGAAAGTTACGCTGCTAAATAATGGCATATCAGCAATCGGGGGAGAGTCTAATCGAATTGGGTGTCGCCGGGTCCCTTCGTCTTCGGCTCAGGGTAGGCTCGCCCGGCGCTACCCAATCGCGCATTTTTTTCGGCTACTTTTGCAGATTGGCGTGCAGGAACTTTATCGTCCGCTGCCAGGCATCGGCGGCATCGTTTACGCGGTATCCAGCCGTGTTATTGGGATTTTCAAAGGCGTGCCCAGCGTCGGGGTAGATGGTGACATCCACCTTTTTGCCCAGCGCCTTCATTTGGCTTTCAAACTTCTTGACGTCGTCCGGGGTAATTCCTTTGTCCTGTGCTCCGAAAAATCCAATAATTGGGGCGTTGATCTTCGCCAGTGCCGCATTGTCGGTGGCCAGATGGCCGTAGTTGATGACGTCGGCCCGCAGAGTTGGCTCCTGCAGCGCGATGTCGAGCGAATAACCTCCGCCCATGCACCAGCCGATGGCGCCAAGGCGGTCTTTTTTAACATTCGGCTGCGATTGCAGAAACGCGTAGGCGGCGTGAAGGTCGCGAGCGGCGCGGTCTTCCGGCACTCCGCGCATGATTTCGTGCGCTTCTTCCGGTGTGGTGGCGACTTTGCCGCGATATAAATCAATGGCCAGTGTCACATAGCCTTCATCGGCGAGTTTTGAAGCCTGCTCCTTCACCCAATCGTTCAATCCCCACCATTCGTGGATGACCACCAGCCCTGGGAAAGGGCCGTTGCCTGACGGCGTGAAGATGTAGCCGTGCACGGTTTCGTCTCCGCTGGGGTAGGAAACTTCCTTGGACGTTGCGGCGAAGGCCGAAATGGTGAAAGCAAGAGTAATCGCTAAAAGAGCAGCTCTTTTTGTGACTGTCATGAATACCTCATCAAAAGTTGAAGTCAAAATTTTTGCAATTCGCCGCGCCGGATTGCGCTAACACTTTAATTCCATATATAGAGCGCCTTCAATCGGATTCGCGCGGTAAGCGGGAATTTCTCGAAAGCCGAGCATGCGGTACAAAGAAACCGCGGTGGACATCAGAGGTGCGACGGTATCCAGCTTCATGCGCTGGTAGCCAATTCCGCGCGCTTCCGCAATGATGGATTCGGCGAGCGCGCGTCCAATTTGCAAGCCGCGAAATTGTTGGCGAACGTAGAGCCGCTTCATCTCGGAGATTGCAGGTTCCAACTTGTGCATGGCGACGCATCCAGCGAGCTGTCCTTCATACTCCGCCAGCAAGAGCCGTCCATCGGGAGGAGCGTAATCTCCCGGCAAGTTCGCTAGCTCCTTGTCGAAGTCCTGAAAACAAAGACTGAAGCCGAGCGACTGCGCATATTCCAGAAACAGCTCGCGAGCCTGCGTAATTTGCAAAGGAGACAAGGCTTGTTGGATCAACAATCCGGGAATGTTGGAAGTTACCCCATTAGCATTCCGCCGTTCACGTTGAGCACGTGGCCCGTAATGTAGGCAGCTTGATCGGAAGCCAGGAAAGCCACCGCCTGGGCCACTTCCTCGCCGGTGCCAACGCGGCCCAGCGGGATCATGCCCACCGCATGTTGCTTAAATTCATCGCTGAGTCCGGAGGTCATGGCGGTTTCAATAAAGCCGGGGGCAACGGCGTTACAGGTAATGCTGCGCGACGCCACCTCGCGGGCGATGGCCATGGTCAGGCCAATCAATCCGGCTTTGGATGCGGCGTAGTTCGCCTGTCCCGCCTGTCCCGTCTGCCCAAAAATCGAAGTCACATTGATAATTCGGCCCCAGCGCTGCTTGAGCATGGAGCTGATGGCCTGCTGAATGCAAAGGTAGGCCGAGGTCAGATTGGTATTGATCACCGTATCCCAATCGGCGCGCTTCATGCGCATCACCAGTTGGTCGCGGGTGACCCCGGCATTGTTGATCAGAATTTCAATTTTTCCGAATTGCGCAATGGCCGCTTTGAAAGCTGTTTTCACCTGGTCTTCTTCCGCCAGGTCGGCGACGAAGACGGCGGCTTGTCCGCCCGCGCCGGTGATTTCCTGCTTCACCTGCTCGAGCTTTTCCTGGTTGCGGGCGACGAGTGCCACAGCGGCGCCTTCTTTGGCGAGTTGCAGGGCGCATGCGCGCCCGATCCCCTGGGATGCGCCCGTGACCAGCGCGATTCTTCCGGCAAGCAACATGAATTCTCCTTCAAAAATGGATCTCGAAAAATACTCACAGCATGAAAGGCCGAAGACGCAAATTATACTTCTTCACAAATCCCTCCCACATCCGATAGAGGTATATTAAGATTCCTGTTCCGTCGAGGGCCAAATTTCATGCCTGAAGTGACCGAAATCGTTTCGCCCGCGAGCGCCGCGCAATCCGAGAAGCCGGCCGTTGAGGTGTTCGCTGTTTATGGCGTTGAGCCGGAAGTGTTGGCTTATGCGATGGCCAAATATTCGCGGTCGGCGCTTTCCATGAAGGAGTCGCTGAAGGAGATCAATCAACAGAAGGCGGAGAAATTTCTTAATACGTTTTACTTCCAGTATGGGCATCGCTCCATTGCCGATTTAGCGCACATTGCGCTGGCCATTGAGCGGCTATCTATGTTGGCGGCCATCGCTGTTGCCGATGAGCAGCGTTGGGATGGGCAGGAGCGGTCCACGCGCTATCAGGACTTTCGCAAGAGTGGATACTTCACTCCCGATTTTGGCGGGGACGAAGAATCGCGCCGATCATTTCGCGCCGGAATTGCCCGGCTGTTCGCGGACTACGATTCGCTTTCGCTGAAGGTCTTCGAATATCTCCAGAGCATTACTCCCAAGCCCGAAGAGATGAAGCAAGAGGCCTATGAGCGCACGCTCAAAGCGCGCGCCTTCGACGCTTCCCGTTATCTGCTGCCGCTGGCCACGAACACTTCGCTGGGCGAGATTGTGAATGCGCGCACGCTGGAAACCCAGGTGGCGCATCTGCTGGCGCATACCCATAAGGAAGTTCGCGGCATGGGCGAACTGTTGAAGCAGGCCGCCATTTCCCCGGCGTACAACGCCAACCTGGATTCGTTGCGGGATTTGGTGAAGCAGATCGGCGAGGTCTCGCAGGAATTGGGTGAGCGCGCGGAGCGGGAGTTGCTGCGCGAGGTGCGGGTTGCGCCCACGCTGGTGAAGTATGCCGATCCGAATGCTTATGAAATCGAAACGCGGCGCGAGCTACGGCAGGCTGCCGTGGAGCTGATGAAGAACGCGCCTGTCGAGCCTGCTGAAGTTGTTGATTTGCTCGACGAAGACCCGTTGGAAGTGGAACTTGCGACTACTTTGCTTTACCAGCACTGCCATTATTCTTACCGCCAGATTCGCGAGGCAATTGGGGCCGCCGGAGAAAAGCGGCGTGCGGAAATCATTGACCTCGGCCTGCGTCACCGCGGACGCCACGACGAAATGCTGCGCAACTTCTCGGCGGGTCAGCAGTTCCGTTTCGACATCCTCATGGACATTGGTGGCTTCCGCGATATGCACCGCCATCGGCGCTGCGTGCAAATCGAACAGACCTTCACCACGCAGCACGGATATGACACGCCACCCGAAATCCAGGCGGCAGGTTTGTCGCCGCAATACGACGCTGCCATGCGGAGTATTGCAGAGTTGGTAGAGAGGCTTGCACGTGCTGGAACTCTCGAGGCCGAAGAGAATTCTCAGTACGCCATTCCCCTCGGCTTCCGCAAGCGATGCCTGTTTAAAATGGACTTCGCCGAAGCGGTTTACATTTCAGAGCTTCGCACCGGCCCGGCGGGGCACACTTCTTATCGCAATGTCGCCTATGCCATGTACGAAGCGGTGGCTATGAGATATCCGGCGCTCGCGAAATATTTCCGCGTGCACGACGTAAAGCAGCCGGTTGATTTATTGAAACGCTAGTTTCCAGTCGGCGCTAGTCGTAATCAACGGTGAAGAAAATGACGAAGGTTTTTCTGCGGGTTCTCGTATCTGCAATTTTTGTTCTTTCATTCCTGTCATTCGCGCAAGGCCAACAATCTGAGGCCGTCACCTGGCCAGCGCCGTACGAAGGCGACTACATCATTCACGATTTTCATTTTCAGTCTGGCGAAACTTTGCCTGAGCTGCGTATCCACTACACAACACTCGGCAAACCGATAAAAGACTCCAATGGCCGCACTACCAACGCCGTATTGGTCCTCCACGGAACGGGAGGCAACGGCACCGGACTCCTTCGCCCCATTTTTGCGGGAGTGTTGTTCAGCCCCGGCGGATTGCTCGATGCCAGCAAATATTTCATCATCCTGCCGGACAACATCGGCCACGGAAAATCCACCAAGCCAAGCGATGGTATGCGCGCGCACTTTCCGCGATATGACTACACCGACATGATCGCTCTGCAGCATGAACTGGTGGAAAAAGGCCTGGGCGTAAACCATTTGCGATTGGTCATGGGCACATCCATGGGTTGCATGCACTCGTGGATGTGGGGCGAAACCTACCCTGACATGATGGACGCGCTCATGCCGCTGGCGTGCGAACCGGTGGCGCTTGCGGGACGAAACCGCATCTGGCGCAAGATGATTATTGACGGAATCCGCAACGATCCGGAGTGGAAGAACGGAGACTACACCACCGAGCCCAGGTCAGGATTGGAAATCGCTGCTGATTTTCTGTTGATTGCGGGCAGCGCGCCGCTGCATATGCAGGAAGATTTACCGACCAGAAAAGCCGCTGACAACTATCTCGATGAATTTATGAAGCGAGTAATTCCGGAGATTGACGCAAATGATTTTCTTTATGCGGTCAACTCTTCACGGAATTACGATCCCTCCGCGAAACTCGATACGATCAAAGCGTCCGTGATGTTCATCAATTCCGCCGACGATTTCATCAACCCACCGGAACTGGGCATTCCTCAGCGGGAAATAAAAAAAGTAAAGAACGGGAAATTCATTCTTCTGCCCGCTTCGGAGCAAACGCACGGCCATGGCACGCACACCTATGCCGCAGTGTGGCAGCAATATTTGAAGGAATTGCTGGAGGAATCACAGCACTGAGCGGACTATTGCTCCTAAGAATTGGTGGCGGCGGTAGGACTCGAACCTACGACCTACGGATTATGAGACCGTCGCTCTAGCCACCTGAGCTACGCCGCCACGGCGCAATTGTGCTGTGAATAAACAGATGCTGGCCGATGCGGCCTGGATCAGAGTTCCGCAACATGCGGGCGGGATGGCCGCCGCATCTTGATGTTTTTGATTCTAAAAGTCGTGGAAACAAGGTGTCAAACGGAGGGCTATGAGTCGCTTGCCAGAATGGCCGCCAACGTGGACACTAGCATCCCATGAAAGCGATCGCCGTGATTCCCGCCCGCCTTGCTTCCACGCGCCTGCCGCGCAAAATGCTGCGTAAAATCGGCGGCGTGCCGCTGATCGCGCGTGTCTATAATGCCGTGCGCGCCTGCCCCTCGCTGGCTGACGCCATTGTGGCCACTGACTCAGACGAGATCATGCAGTTTTGCAAGCAGCAGGGATTTAAAGCTGCCATGACTTCATCTTCGCACCGCAGCGGGACTGAGCGCGTGCATGAGATCTCTGAGTCCATGACAGCGGATGTTTATCTGAATATTCAGGGCGATGAGCCGCTCACGCGCCCGGAGCATGTGGCGTCGCTGATTGAGCTGATGAAGGACGAATCTATTTTGGTCGGTACGCTCAAGACAAAATGCCCGCCTGAAGACGTGACGAATCCCAACGCCGTGAAAGTTGTGAGCGCTAGCGATGGCCGGGCGATTTATTTTTCCCGCGCAACGATTCCTCATGACCGGGACAACACGAGTCCTGCCTACTTCAAGCATCTCGGCTTCTACGCCTATCACAAGTCAGCGCTCGATCGCTTCGTGGCTTGGCCGGAATCATTTCTGGAGCGCAGCGAACGGCTGGAACAATTGCGTTTTCTTGAGAACGAAATTCCGATCCACGTGGCCGAAACTCCCTTCGACACGGTTGGCGTGGATACGGAAGATGACTTGCAGAGAGTGGAAGAGATTTTAAGGCAACAAGGCAGCTAACCAACTTGTCATTCCGAAACGCTTTAGCGGTGAGGAATCTGCTTTTGACTGAAACAGCAGATTCCTCCCTTCGGCTTCGCTCAGGGCAGGCTTCGCTGCGCTCCTCGGAATGACAACCGGGTAGGGTGCGGGAATGACAATCAGGACTACGCAGGAACGACAATCAGATCAGAACTACGCGTTCGCTTTGGCCCACGCTTCCGCGGCGGCCACTCTGCGCGAGATCGCGGGGTGGGAGTGGAAGAACCATTCCACGAATTTCGACGGCGTCTTCTCCGCCAGGTTCTGTTCCGCCAGCTTGTTCATGGAAGAGATAAATGGATTGATGTCTCCAATGGTGGAAAAAGCGTAGCGGTCTGCCTGCCGCTCGCAGTAGCGCGAGTAGGCATTCATGGCGGGCATGAGCAGGAATGACAGCACGGTAGCCACCAGCGCCAGCAGTGGCAAATTGGCGTAATCAGAGAGCATGGGGAACATCTTCAGGCGGTCGGTCGCGTAGTGCAGAGCCCAGTTGGCCATCCAGAAGCCCGCAAAAGTAATTACCGCCTGCATGCCGATCATCTTCAAAATGTGCTTGTGGACGTGATGGCCGAGTTCGTGGGCGAGCACCGCTTCAATTTCATCGGGAGAGTAATTTTCCAGCAGTGTGTCCGCCAGAATGATGCGCCGTGTATTGCCCAGTCCGGTGAGCGCGGCGTTGGCCTTCTTGCTTTTCTCCGACAGATGCCATTTGTAAACTCCGCGAATGCGGCTGCCCGCCTGCGCCCCAAGCCGCACCAGGCGGTTTTTTAGGTCTTCATCCTGAAGCGGCTCGAATTTGTAGAAAATCGGAAACAGGACCACCGGCGCGAGTTGGGCCATTAATACGAAGAAGCCGAGGAACAGCGCCCAGGTGAGCAGCCACCAGCGCTGCGGAAATTCCCGGATAAAAAAATACAGCAGCTCCGCGGCAATTAATCCCAGGACAAGTCCGAGCAGGAAGCCTTTGGTCTCGTCCCAAATCCAGCCGCGCAGTTTCTGGTTGGAGAGGTTAAAGCTGTGCTCCAGCCGGAAGCCGTAATAAGAAAACCCCAGGCCAATGAGCTTGGCAATCAACATCAGCATCAGGACGTAGAGGCCCACGGCCAGAACGTAATGCTGACCGGCGCCCCGGTAGGCGACGTCGCGCAGGCCGCCTGTCCATCCGGTCGCGAGCAGCAGAATTAGAAGAACGAGGCCGAGAAGAAAGTCGCTGATGCCAAGCCAGCGGCGTATGCGGTTATAGCGCCTGGTTTGCGGCGAATCGGCAGGGGCGGCTGTGTTAACAGGGGAAGCAGTCATCCATCCACTATGGTATCGCGGCGAACGGTAAAGAGGAGAATAAAATGGCTGTGCGGCGACCACAAAACCGCACAAATCCGTCAATTGAAACCCATGATTTGAGGATGGTATGAACTCTTCGAAGCTGAAAGAAAAAGCTGCGGCGTTTGGTGCAATGCACCACGGACCGAAAATTTTGCTGCTTGCTAATGTTTGGGACGCCGCCAGTGCGGTGATTGTGCGGCACGCCGGGTTTGGCGCCTTGGCCACCAGCAGCGCCGGCATTGCGTTCTCGCTGGGGTATCCCGATGGTCAAAGGATTTCGCGCGAGGAGATGCTGGCCGTCGTTGCGCGCATTACAAAATGCGCTGACATTCCGGTGACGGCCGATGTGGAAGCTGGGTATGGGGACCGCCCCGAAGATGCAGCTGAGACTACACGCGGTGTTCTTGAAGCTGGAGCGGTCGGAATGAATCTGGAGGATGCCACGAATGACGCTGAGAATCCGCTGGAAGATTTGCAGTTGCAGGTGGAAAAGATTCGCGCCGTTCGCGAGGTTGCCGCCAGCGCAGGCGTACCGGTCGTGTTGAACGCGCGTACGGATGCGTATCTGCTCGAAGTGGGCGAATCCGGGAAAAGATATGACTTAGCGTTGAAGCGACTTATCGCATTTCGTGATGCAGGGGCGGATTGCCTGTTTGTTCCCGGTGTGATTGATGCGGAGACAATCCAGCGTTTTGTGCGGGACTTGAAATTTCCTCTGAATATTCTTGCCGGTCCGGGATCACCTTCAGTCGCGGAGCTGGAAAAAATGGGGATCGCCAGGATCAGTCTGGGTTCGGGCGTAATGCGCGCGACGCTTGGTTATCTGCAAAGAATCGTAGCGGAAGCAAAAACCGCTGGAACTTACAAAACGCTTGAAGGAGCGCCTACATTCGCGGAGATGAACCGGATGTTGAGTTGATCGCCGCGCTCGCCGGAGTACCATGTAAACGTGCCTTCGCTCAGTCAAAAGCTTCTGACCTATATTCTGCGACAGGAATTGATTCAAGCCGGCGACCGGGTCGGCGTCGCCGTATCCGGCGGGGCGGATTCGGTGGCGTTGCTGCGGCTGCTGTTGGAATTGCGTAAAGAGCTGGGAATTGTTCTCTCCGTTGTTCACCTGAATCATCAGCTTCGCGGAGAAGAGTCCGATGGCGATGAACAGTTCGTAAAGGCGCTGGCGCTGGACAACAAGTTGGAATTCCACGGCGAACGGGTTGCAGTAAAGGCCTACGCGCAAAGCAAACATCTCAGTCTGGAAGCGGCGGGCAGGGAACTGCGGTATGGCTATTTCCACCGGCTACTGGATCGGAATCGCGTGGACCGCATTGCAACCGCCCACACCCTCGACGACCAGGCGGAAACCATTCTGCTGCGGCTGGTGCGAGGCACGGGAACGCGCGGACTGGCGGGAATTTATCCCAAGCTGAATATTCTGGCCGCCAGCCTTCCGTCCCGAACGGCGGGCGCGGCCTTCATCGTTCGCCCCTTACTGAACACATCCAGAAAAGAATTGGAAGCCTATTTATCGGAAATCAGTCAGGAGTGGCGCGAGGACAGCAGCAATCTCGATCCGCAATTTTCGCGCAACCGCGTGCGCCACGGAATGCTTCCCTGGCTGGAAGAGAACCTGAATCCCTCGGTCCGCAACACGCTTGCGGACGCGGCGGAGGTGGCGCGGGCTGAAGAGGAATACTGGGAGAGCCGGGTGCGGGATTTGCTGCCCAGGGTTTCCGTTCAAGATTCAAAAGCGCCGCTCTCGCAGCTCGACCTTCCGGCTTTACGCGAACTGCCTTTGGCCCTTCAGCGCCGCGTGCTGCGGGCTGTAGGAGTGCCTTTGGGGATCCATTTGGAATTTCAACACGTAGAGCGAATTCTGCAGTTGGTGAATGAACAGTCCGCGCTTGGGCCGTTCTCCGTGCCGGGAGGTAGCGTGGCAAAAAGCGCGGGAAAAAATAATGCGCGGCTTCGCTTTCAGGCCGAAAACTTGGCGCCCGCGCCCGCTCATTCCAGCTTTGCATACGCGCTCCCCGTTCCGGGGCGCATTGTGGTGAGTGAAATCCAAACTGAGTTCCATGCCACGTTAATTCCACCAGACGCGGCGGAAGGGTATAATCCCCAAGATTCTGAAAATCTGATGGATGCGCGTCTGCTTGCGCGAAACCTTCAGGTGCGGAATTGGCGCGAAGGAGACCGCTTCTGGCCCGCGCATACGAAAGCCCCCAGGAAGATCAAGCAATTGTTGCAGGAACGGCGAGTGACAGGGCCGGAGCGCAAGGTTTGGCCGGTGATTGTTAGCGGAAATGAAATTGTGTGGATGCGTGGGTTTCCCCTTCCCGCTCATCTACGCTCAAAGAATGGGACCAGCAGCGCGGTGAAGATCCAGGAACTTCCCCTGACCGGGAGACCCTAACAGGAGATTTAGACTCCATGCCTGAACCAGCGAACAAGGGGCAGATGCGAACCGTGATTTCGACGGAGCAGATACAGAAGCGAGTGCGGGAGTTGGCCCGGCAGATTTCCGCGGATTATCGCGACCGCACGCTGCATGTGCTGGCAGTGCTGGAAAACAGCTTTATTTTCACGGCTGACCTGGTCCGCGCCATGGAAATACCCGTCATCTGCCAGTTCGTTAAGCCGCGCTACAGCTCAAATAATGCAAATTCTGACGGTATTACGGAAATCTTCTTCAGCCAGGGGCCTGACATCCGCAATCAGCATGTGCTGCTGGTGGAGGGGGTCGTCCATTCGGGGGTAACGACGGAGTTTTTGATGAGCGATTGCCGCTCTCGAGGAGCGGCTTCTGTGCGGCTGGTTACCCTTGCCGACCGGCAATCGGCCCGCCGGGTGCCCTTGCAGCCCGATTATTTCGGTTTTTTGGTGGATGAGAGTGTTCTCATTGGGTACGGCCTCGGTTCCGCCGAGCAAACAGGCCGAAACTTGCCTTATCTGGCCACGGGCGGTTAGCAGAGCTGTAACTCTGGAACTGGTGACTAATGTTTGCAGTGAATCACTGCCCTTTTTGTTTCCAGTAGGGGTAAAATCATGAGTGGATGGATTCTTCAGTCGAGTTGGCTGCTAGAGCATCTATATGGTGTGTGGAATATTTCTCCGCAAGCCGTGAAGATATTCCGGGGAGTATGTGAGTGAACTCAACAGTAAAAACAATTGTCTTTTGGGTAGTCATCGCGGTTTGCGCGGTATTGCTTTGGGAATTAATTCGAACCGGACAGGCCGGCCCGAAAGATAAAGAGATCAATTTCTCGCAGTTCATGTCTGAAGTGAATACGGGGAATGTCAAGGAAGTAACGATCACCGGCATAGATGTAACTGGAAAGTACAAAGCTGACAATGCCGGCTTCCATCTGACCGTGCCTTCCAACTACCCGGACATGATCAAGACGCTGGGCGATAAAGGCGTCACCATGACCTTCCATGACAACAGCGGCGGAGGCTGGCTGCTCCAGATACTGACCATGTGGGGACCGCTTATTGTAATTGCCCTGTTGTGGTATCTGATGATCCGCCAGATGCAGACCGGCGGAAATAAAGCTTTGTCATTCGGCAAGAGCAAGGCCCGTCTGCTCTCCATGCAGCAGAAGAAGATCACCTTCAAAGATGTTGCTGGCGTGGAGGAAGCGAAAGAAGAGCTGAAGGAGATTATTGAATTTTTGCGCGAGGCGCAGAAATTTCAAAAGCTCGGCGGGCGTATCCCGAAGGGCGTACTGCTGGTGGGCCCTCCGGGAACTGGCAAGACTTTGCTTGCGCGAGCGGTGGCCGGCGAAGCCAATGTGCCGTTCTTTTCGATTTCCGGTTCCGACTTTGTGGAAATGTTCGTGGGCGTCGGCGCCAGCCGCGTTCGTGACTTGTTTGAGCAAGGCAAGAAAAACGCTCCCTGCATCATCTTCATTGACGAAATTGACGCGGTCGGACGCCATCGTGGAGCAGGCTTGGGCGGTGGACATGACGAGCGCGAGCAGACTTTGAATCAGTTGCTGGTTGAGATGGATGGCTTTGAGTCAAACGAAGGCGTTATTCTGATGGCGGCAACCAACCGGCCTGACGTGCTTGATCCCGCGCTTCTGAGGCCGGGGCGTTTTGACCGGCGGGTGATCGTGAACCGTCCGGATGTGCGCGGCCGCGAAGAAATTTTGCGGGTGCATACGCGCAAAAAGCCACTTGCTGACGACGTTGATCTTTCGGTACTGGCCCGCGGAACACCAGGCTTTTCAGGCGCTGATCTGGAAAACATGGTGAACGAAGCGGCTTTGGCGGCCGCTCGACAAAACCGCAAGGCTGTTCTGATGTATGACTTCGATCTCGCCAAGGACAAAGTCCTGATGGGCGTGGAGCGGAAGTCGCTTATCCTTACCGAAGCGGAAAAGAAAGTCACGGCATATCACGAGGCCGGCCACGCACTGGTCGCGTCGAAGCTGCCGAATTCCGATCCCCTTCATAAAGTCACTATCATTCCGCGCGGCATGGCCCTGGGTGTGACCATGCAGTTGCCGATTGATGACAAACACAACTACACCAAGGATTATCTCGAAACCGAGATTGCCATTATGATGGGCGGCCGGATTGCCGAAGAGATGTTCCTGAGTCAGATGAGCACTGGCGCGGGGAACGACATTGAACGCGCTACCGACCTTGCCCGCAAGATGGTTTGCGAGTTCGGTATGAGCGAGTTGGGCCCGCTAACCTACGGCAAGAAAGAAGAACAAATCTTTCTGGGCCGCGAAATTGCCCAGCATCGCGATTACAGCGAAGCTACCGCCATTAAGATTGACGAGGAAGTGCGCCGCCTGATTGGTCAGGGGTATGACCGCGCCAAGGCGGTGTTAGCTGCGGATGGCGATGTGCTGGTAAGGATTGCGCTGGCGCTGCTGGAACGCGAAGTTCTGGATGCCAACGAAATTCGCATGATTATCGAAGGCAAGGAGCTGCCGAAAATTACACCTCCACCGAGGTCCGACGATGGCGTGCAACAGGTGCTCAAGCCGGAACCGGGCCGTCCTGGATTGGCGAAGGGCGGCGAGAGACCGGCTCCAGCGTAAATGTCTCGCGATCATGAAACTTAAAGGCGGCCTCAAATGGGCCGCCTTTATTCTTGTTTTGATACTGGGCGAATGATTTTCGCAGATGATCGCAAGTGCTCGCCTAGAATGATTTCGTGCCAGCGCAGCGCCTTGAATTTTCGCCCACTGAAGATGTTCCATTTTTCGCCGCGCTCCCCGCTGCGCCCGCGGTATTCGTGCTTCGCTCCGGCAATGCGGAAGCGGAGCCTTACGTAAGCAAGACGGCCAATCTGCGCCGCCGCCTACAGAGATTGCTCGGCCAGCCGGAGGAGCCGAGCAAGCGGCTGAACCTGCGCGATCGCGTGCAGGCGGTCGAATTCACCGGCACGGGGTCTGATTTTGAGTCGGGGTTCGTGCTTTACCAACTGCTGCGCGAAACTTTCCCCCAGGCCTACGGCGCGCGCATGCGCTTTCGCTTTGCCGCGCTGGTTAAGCTGCACTTGGAAAACGAATATCCTCGTGCTTCCGTTACTGCCCGGCTGGGCCGTCTGCAACGGAAGTCAGCCTACTATGGACCGTTTCCATCACGCGCATTTGCGGAGAAATTCGCCAGCGATTCTCTGGACTTTTTCAAGATGCGGCGTTGCGTGGAAGACCTGGCTCCGGACCCAAATTTCCCCGGCTGCGTCTATTCGGAAATGAAGATGTGCCTGGCCCCGTGCTTCAAGGGTTGCAGTGATGAGGAGTACCAAAGCGAGGTGAAACGGGTACGGGACTACTTTGATAGCGGCGGAAATTCTTTGTCTCGCGACTTTTCCTCGCAGCGCGACGCCGCCTCAGCAGAATTGCAATTCGAACAGGCGTCGTCGTTACATGCACGGCTGGAAAAATTAAAGCCTTTGTTAAGTCAACTGCCAGAGCTGGTCAGGCGTATTGATGAGTTGAAAGCGGTGCTTATCCAATCCAGTGCCGACCCGGGAGCAGTGAATCTGTTCCGCGTGGATGAGGGCTGCATCGCGGGCCCGTTTATGTTTGTTATCCAGCCGGTGGAGCATACGCGGCCGCAATCCATGGAGGCACGCGTGGAAGAACTGCTGCATGCGTCGCAGAAGGCTGAGCCAAAGTCGGCGCAGGAGGTCATGGAACATCTGGCAATTCTGAAGCGCTGGTATTTTCGTGGCACGCGCAAGGGGGAAATCTTCATGGCCGATCCCGGCGGCACGCTGCCCTTGCGGCGGATTGTGCGCGGAATCTCGCGGGTTTACCGGAACGAACCGGCGCAGACGGAAAATCCGCCCGCGCTCGAAAATTAACTGCGGACTGATTGAAACCACAAAGGTCTTCCTAACTGGCAATCTTCATTTGCTTTTCGACGCGGGGCGCTCGTTTGCGGAACATTACTTTCACCTGCTCGCGCCAGCGTTCGTCAATGCCAATCAACGTCCAATCAATTACTGGAGAAATGTAGCGGAGCAATGTGTCGGTGGCGGGATGGATGTGCAGCGCCGGAGCTATCAGGATTAGTTGCGGACGCTCCGCGGAAAGTTCGCGGCCCGCGAAATATCCGAAGCGCTGGAACTCGCTGCGGGAGTGGTGCCAGGCCACGCGGGACCAATAGTCCACGCCCTGAAGCGGAAGATGAATGTCTTCACTGGTCTTGAGTTCAACCACAGCCAAACGCCCCGAGCGGGTGACTGCGAGCACGTCAATCATCGCCCGGTCCGCCGCGGAGAATGCGGGCATTTGCGAGTAGGCGGGGAGGGCCTCCAGGCGTTCATCGAGCATGCTTATGTTGCCCGCGACCAGCGATTCGAGCCAGCGCTCAGGATGTGACCGCCACAAGGGATGGTCGCGCGGACCCTCGGGATGGCGGACCTCGCCGATGCTGCGAATAAGACGGACAAACTCTTCCTCATTGACGTCGCTGAGCGTCCGTTCCGACGTGCCCAGCCCGAAAACAATTTCCGTGGCGCTGCGGAAGCTTTTGGGATCGTGGGCCAGCCGCGCTTTGGCGAATTCCAGGCCGAAGCGGCGAAAGGCGATCTCCGCGGAACTGAGCACGGCAATTTCCACTTCCGGCATCCAGTTGCGGACGCGAGCAATGGCGTCGGTAAAACGCCGGAGCACCGCATCCTGGTCGGGAAATTGCACCAGCCGGGTATTAAAGTTGCCCCGGTCAGCAAGATCCATGGGCCGCAGTAAATCTTCATGCTCGTCGAATTCATAAAGCTGCCATCGCGCTGCCTCGGGATGCAGATGAGCCATGCGCTGCAGGGTAAGCGCGGAGCATTTTGCCGGGACAAATAGCTTGAGCCCTTCCACGACCATTTTTCCGACATGGTTCACGCGGCAAAGGTCGAGCCACAAAATTGCGAATGTAAGTGCGGCGTCAATGGAGGATTGTGTTTCTTTCGCGTTCACTCCAAAAACCGCAAAAGCGGACTGTCCGCGATGGATGAGTCCGCGGCAGTACACTGGGCCGAAAGAGCGCTCTAAATCCGCCGAAGTCCGCAGGTCGCCAATCGTGTATCCGGCAAACTGTCGTTCCAGAATGCGCTTCAACTTATGGCGGTAGGCGAGGCGTGCGGCGCGCTTGTCGTTGGGAGAACGCAGATCGCGAGTGCGGCAAATTTCCAGCCGGGTGGGCTTGGATTGTCCCAGCTTCTGCACCGCCAGCCGCAGTACGTCGCTTTTTACTTCCATCTCCACAATGCGTCGCACCAGGTTTCGTTCAGAGGACCACAGGTGCAGCAGGCACCGGTTGTGCTCGCCGGTAATGGAATATTTTGCTTCCGACAGGTCGAAAACTTCGTTTCCGTTCTCGCGCACGGTTGCGCGGTTGGAGCCTTGCAGGAAGTCCTCCAGCGCGCGGCCCATGGATTCAGGGGTCATGCGGACATTTTCAACATTCGAAAATGGTTTGTATGTGACGGATAAACATAAGGGCCTGCTAATTCCAGAGCACATTCGGCATTGTGGGATAATGGGGTTGCCGGGAGTCTTTCTACCGCGGCGGGACATCCAATGACTGTGAATCATAATCAATTCTTTTTCGACCACTACGGGCTTACTAATCGTGACCTGGAACGCTATTTAGCGGCCGCGCTTTCCGCTGGCGGGGATTACGCCGACCTTTATTTTGAATACCTTTCCTCGACCTCGCTGATGGTGGATGAATCCATGGTGAAGTCAGCGGCGCAGGGAATTTCCGCCGGATGCGGCATACGCGTAATCTCGGGCGAACGCACCGGCTACGCCTATACGGATGATCTTTCCGCAGAGCGGATTCTGCGCGCGGCCCGCACGGCGGCGTTGATTGCCAGCGGCCCGGCAAAGACTCCGAAGATGGGATTTGCGGAAAAGGCGGCACGCAGCCTGTATCCGGTCACGCTGCCTTCTGTGGATGCGGAAATTACCGCCAAGGTCGAACTTGTGATGCGCGGTGACAGCACCGCCCGCGCTTATGATCCGCGCATTAAGGAAGTTCGCGCCAGCTATTCGGACGAACTGCGCAACATTCTTGTAGTCGGCTCGGACGGAACGTTTGCGGAGGATTCCCAGCCCCTGGCTCGCATGAATGTTTCTACCATCGCCAAGTCGGAGAAGAGTTCCGGACGAGGCAGTTCCGGAGGCGGCGGGCGCGTGGCCCTCGACTTTTTCTTCGGCGAGAAAACGCCGGAATATTTCGCGCGCGAGGCGGCGCGGCAGGCGATTCTTCAACTTGACGCTCAGGAGGCGCCGGCGGGCGAAATGGAAGTTGTGCTGGGGCCCGGATGGCCGGGAGTGCTTCTGCATGAGGCCGTCGGTCACGGACTGGAAGCGGACTTTAACCGCAAGCAGACGTCGGCGTTTGCCGGGCTGATTGGCAAGCGCGTGGCCAGCGAAAAATGCACGGTGGTGGACAATGGCACCATGCCATGGCGGCGTGGATCACTGAACGTGGATGACGAAGGCAATTCCACGCAGGAGACCGTACTGATTGAGAACGGAATCCTGAAAGGATATTTGAGCGACAAGCTCTCTGCGCGCCTTATGGGAATGGCCAACACCGGCAACGGCCGCCGCGAGAGTTATGAAGACATCCCCATGCCGCGCATGACCAACACTTACATGCTTGCCGGGCAGGATGATCCGCATGACATTATCCGGTCAGTGAAGCATGGCGTGTACGCGGTTAACTTTGGCGGCGGGCAAGTGGACATTACCAATGGCAAGTTTGTCTTCGCCGCGTCGGAAGCTTACATGATTGAGGACGGCAAGGTGACCGCTCCCATCAAGGGCGCAACATTGATCGGCAATGGGCCGGATGTGCTTACGCGAGTCTCCATGGTCGGCAACGATCTGAAGCTGGACGAAGGCGTTGGCACTTGCGGCAAGGATGGCCAGGCGGTCCCGGTGGGTGTGGGAATTCCGACCATAAAAGTGGACCGGTTGACCGTCGGCGGGACCGCACGGAAGGATCCGGGCGGGTTCATGCAGTAACAACTTCTATAACCACGGAGCCGCGGAGGCACGGAGTAACTTCATCAATATTCAGTAAGGAATGAGATGAATGACTTTGGCGCTTGTATGCCGTGTATGTAAACAGAAGTTTGGTTACTCCGTGTCTCCGTGGTGAAAATATTAAATATGCCTGAAATTCAAACAGAATCCCCAAGCCAGCAAATTGAAACCGACTTGCGCGAACTGGCGCAGGACATTGTCCGCCGCGCGATGGCGGGCGGCGCGACCGCGGCCGAGTGCGTAGTGCGCGAAGGCGATGAATTCTCTACGCTCGTGCGGATGGGCCAGGTGGAAACACTCAAAGAGTCCGGCTCGAAGTCCATTGGGGTGCGCGTATTTAATGGACAGCGGACGGCCAGCACGCACTCCAGTGATTTTTCCAGGCAGGGTCTGGACCGCATGGTGAAGTCGGCCATTGAGCTTTCGCGCATTACTTCCGAAGATCCTTTCGCGGGAATTCCGGAGGCCGTGCAGCTTGGCTCACTCTCTGGCGATTTGGATCTCTACTATTCCGACGTCTATTCATTGCCGGGGCAGGAGCGCATTGAGTATGCGCGTCGTGCAGAAAAGGCCGCGCTTGAGGTGGACCCGCGGCTGAAAAATTCCGATGGCGGATCGTTCGATGCCGCCACGGGTCACAAGATCCTCGCTAACTCGCACGGATTTGTGGGCGAATATCGCCGGTCGTATTGTTCGGTGGCTGCCGTGCCCATTGCACAGGCGGAAAACGGCGCCATGCAGCGGGATTACTGGTTCTCAGTGGCGCGTAGTCTGGGCAAGCTCGAATCTCCGGAGCAAGTCGGCAAGATTGCCGCGGAGCGCACCCTGCGTCGGCTGGGTGGCCGCAAAGTGAAGACGGCGCAAGTGCCAATCGTCTTCGATCCACTGGTGGCTACTTCCATCCTCGAACACATTTTTGAGGGCGTGAATGGCGACTCCGTTTATCGCGGCGCGTCGTTCCTGGCGGGAAAGCTAGGCGAAAAAATTGCCGGAGACGCCGTCAACATTATTGACGACGGCACGATAGTGGGCGGCTTTGGCACCAGTCCGTTTGACGGCGAAGGCATTCCGACGCGGCGCACAGTTGTCGTCGAAAACGGCGTGCTCAAATCGTATTTACTGAACACCTACACGGCGAAGAAATTAGGACTGCAGACCACGGCAAACGCTTCTCGTGGACTTGCGGGCACGCCGGGGATTGGGCCGGGAAATTATTTCCTGCAGGCTGGCACGAAGTCCCCACAACAAATTATTGGCGGCATCAAAGAGGGACTTTACGTCACGGAATTTATGGGGCATGGGGCGAACCTGGTGACCGGCGACTATTCACGGGGAGCTTCCGGGCTTTGGATTTCCGGCGGCGAACTGACCTTTCCGGTAGAAGAGATCACGGTTGCCGGTAATCTGAAAGATATGTTCTTCAACATCTCGGAAATTGGCAATGACCTTGAGTTTCGCGGCGCCGTGGCCAGCCCCACCTTGCGAATTGATGGATTGACTGTCGGAGGAGAATAAAATCTCCGACGATAAAATTACGGCCCGAACCACGGCCATGGATGGCCTCCTCCAATCGCAAGCCACCGAGAAGCGGAAGTGGTTTCCTATTGTGGCCGCGATTTGTTTGCTGGCGGCTGCGCTGGCTGCGCTTCTGCTCTTTCCCGGCGACAAAGCAAAACCGCCGAGCGCACCGCCCGCATATGCCGCGAACGTTAAACTAACGAACGTGCACATGATGACTGCCGAAAATTTTATCGGCTCAAGCGTCACCTACATTGAAGGCAATGTTGCGAATGCGGGCGTCAAGAGCCTGACCGGCGCGACGGTAGAACTGACCTTCAAAAATTCTCTGAACCAGATTGTCCAGACCGAAAATGTTCCGGTGCGAGTATTGCGCTCGACGCAGCCGTACCGCGATTTCGCCAATCTTCTGGATTTGCCGCTGACAGCGGGGCAGAGCAGGGAATTCCGCTTGTCCCTGGAGCATATTTCCGCCGATTGGAACCAGCAGTATCCGGACATTCGCGTGATTGATGTTTCCACGAAATAAAAGCGGCCACGGATTTTCGCGGCTGAGCGCGGAGATTTATTCCCTTGGCTGCGCCAATTTCCAGATGCACGCCAGGTGATGGTCATCGTGCTCGGCGACAAAATATAGATGGTCCACCAGCCGCATCGGCGTCTTGAGCCGGGGATGAAGTGCAGTGCGGGTATATAAATTTGCTTCCAATCCTTCGAGCCGTTGCATCAGCTTATTCCTTGTCTTGCGAAAGTCGGCCAGAATGTCCTCTATGCGCCGCGCGTTGTAATTGGCTTCTCCGGTTTTGCGATTGGCAAGGTCGGTTGCGGTAAGCGTTTCAGATCCGTTCACATAATCTTCGGTCCGCGCCAGCCACAAGTGTTCCAGATCAAAAAGATGGCCGGCGTTTTCCTGTGCTGACCAGCTTTCTCCTGCTTTGCGCACGAGAATTTCACGCGGAATGGAGCGCGCTAGCTCTTCGATGCGGGCTGGTGTTCCGCGTAGGCGAGCGCATAAGTTAGGGTACATTTCCGCCGGGAATGACAAATCAAATTTACGTTCAAACCACCTGGGAACTTGGCTCATCCAACAGTCTCCTGCAATCTGGGAGCGGACTGGGAGATTCCGAATCGCACCCTTACGAATCCGCGTCTATAAGATAGTGGGGATGCTACGAAGGATTTAATTTTTGATTCTGATTCCCTACTACGAATAAGAGGAGCTTTAAAGTGGAATTCCGCAAGCTTGGCAAAAATGGTCCTACAGTGTCTGCCCTCGGTCTTGGCTGCATGGGTATGTCCGAATTTTATTCTGGCCGTGACGACAAAGAATCCATCGCCACGATCCATCGTGCGCTGGAGCTTGGCATCAATTTTCTCGACACCGCCGACGTTTACGGGCCGCACAAAAACGAGGAACTGGTCGGTAAGGCCATCCAGGGCAAGCGCGACAAGGTTTTTCTGGCGACGAAGTTTGGCATTGTGCGCGATCCCAGTAATCCACAGGCTCGCGGAATCAACGGCAAGCCGGAGTATGTTCGCAAGTCATGTGACGCAAGCCTGAAGCGGCTGGGAATCGAAACCATTGACTTGTACTACCAGCACCGCGTGGATCCCGATACACCAATTGAAGAAACCGTTGGAGCTATGGCGGAGCTGGTGAAGGAAGGGAAGGTACGCTACCTTGGCCTTTCTGAAGCCAGTGCGCAGACGCTCCGCCGGGCAGTGAAAGTCCATCCCATTACCGCATTGCAGAGCGAATATTCATTGTGGACACGCGATCCGGAGGGCGAAATTCTTGCCACCTGCCGTGAGCTGGGAATTAGCCTGGTGCCTTATAGTCCACTGGGGCGAGGCTTCCTGACCGGACAATTCAAGACGTTTGAAGATTTTCCGGCGGACGATTACCGGCGGTTTTCTCCACGCTTTCAGGGCGAGAATTTCCAGAAGAACCTGGACCTGGTGGGCAGTATCCGGGGGATTGCGAAGGAAAAAGGCTGCACCCCCGCTCAACTCGCGCTGGCGTGGGTGCTGGCGCAGGGAGAAGATCTGGTCCCGATTCCCGGCACCAAACGCCGGAAATACCTGGAAGAAAACGTAGGAGCTTTAGGTGTGAAATTGACCAAGGAAGACCTGCACCAGATTGACGCTGTGTTCCCTTCCGGCGCCGCCGCCGGCCAGCGCTATCCAGAGCACATGATGAGTCTGGTGAACCGCTAGTCTTGTCATGTTGAGCGGAGCATTGCTTCGCTTTGCGAAGCAATGCGCAGTCGAAACATCCCTACAGTCGTCACGGCTCCAGAGGAAGTTTGTGGATCCGACGACGCGCTGGTCAAACCAAAATTGCTTCACGCGTAGTACTTAACGTAGGGATGCTTCGACTCTACAGATCATGCGCTCGCGTATGATCTGTTCCGCTCAGTATGACAGTGGACTGTGCCCGTAAGCCTGTGAAGAACCTGTGGAGCGCTGGAGCACACCGTACGAAGTTGGAGAAATTTAGGTCCTTAACTTCTCTCCAAACTTCGCTGTGACCCAAACTCGGCATCCAGCGCGGATTTTCACAGTTGACTTTCATCGAATAGCGGAGCTAAATGGTGCCGCCGGGTTTCCGCCTCGCTTAAAATCTACTCCCCTTATGCGAGAGACGTGGAACCTGCCAGGAGAGAGACAAAGCGATGAACAAAGCAGATTTGATTGACCGTATTGCGTCCGGCGCGGGCATCAGCAAAGTACAGGCGGGCAGCGCCATTGACACCGCCATGGATAGCATTACCGGGGCACTGAAAAAGGGAGACCGCGTAGCCCTGATTGGTTTTGGAACCTTCTCGATCTCGCAGAGAAAGGCCCGCAATGGCCGGAATCCGCAGACCGGGGCAACCATAAAGATTGCCGCACGCCGGGTGGCAAAGTTTACCGCTGGCGCGGAACTGAAAAAAGCCGTAAATCGCGGGAAATAAGCGGATTTGCGATAGATCAAGCGGCGGGCGATCCCTGCCGCTTTTTTCTTGTAGGCCCGTTTTATCCCGCCATTGCTTTCCTGATTCAGCGTAGAGGATAATCCCAAGCAGAGGGCCGCGCGTTTGGCCCGGGGCGTACTTTGCGGTGAACCTTCCCAACTCCATCACGCTTACCCGAATCTTCAGCATCCCGCTGCTGATGTGGATACTTTTGAGCAATCACTTCCCCAGCGCCAATGGGGAAAAAGAACTGCTGGCTTCGGCGCTGTTCATCGCCGCTTCCATCACCGATGGCATTGACGGCTACCTTGCCCGCAAGCGCGGCCAGATCACCACCATGGGTATGCTGCTTGATCCGCTAGCCGACAAGCTGTTCATTGCGGCGGCCTTCATCAGCCTGGTGCAACTGAATCCCCGGCTGGTCCCCGCATGGGTGGCCGTCGTTATTATTGGACGCGAGTTTCTGGTGAGCGGTCTGCGCTCCATCGCTGCGTCGGAAGGGTTCACGATTGAGGCGAGCGAACTGGGCAAGTTCAAGATGGTCGTCCAGATCGTCGCCGTCGTCGCCGTCATCCTTGATCATCGCTGGACGGAATGGCCGATCGGAAAGAACTATATTTTTCCCGTTCACTGGATCGCATTTCTCGCCATCTGGTTCATGGTGGTGCTGTCGCTGGTTTCCGCCATAGACTACTTCGTCGCTTTCTGGTCGAAGATTGACCGCAGCGCGGAGAAGCGCCGCCGCCGCGCCTTCGTGCTGAGCCGGCGGAGGAAGCATGATGTCCCCGTTGCCAAACTTCTGGAAAAATGAGAATTCCGGGCGCGAGTTTTCCGAGCCTGAGTTTTCCCGGGAAGAGCGCAGGCTCCTGTTGGAGTTGGCGCATCATTCCATTGCTTGCGCGCTGGAAGGGCGCGCTCTTTCTTTGGGTCCGGCAACGGACCATCTGACGGAAAAGCGCGGTGCGTTCTGCACGCTCTACCTGGACGGCCAGCTTCGCGGTTGCGTGGGTTACGTCTTCCCGCTGACGCCTCTGCTGCAAACGGTCGCGGAGACGGCGCGTGGCGCGGCATTTGACGATCCACGCTTTCCGGCGGTCACGCCTTCGGAGGGTTCCAGGTTAAAAGTATCTCTCAGCATACTTTCTGTTCTCACCCCAATTGCTCCCGAACAAGTCGAAGTCGGCATGCATGGATTGCTCGTGAGTCGCGCCGGAAAACGCGGCGTGCTTCTACCGCAGGTGCCCGTCGAACACGGCTGGGAAAGGACTACTTTTCTGGAACAGACATGCCTGAAGGCTGGACTTCCGCCGGATGCCTGGAAGACAGGGGCCACGCTGGAAAGCTTCACCGCGGAGATTTTTGGAGATGATGGCGTGTCGTAAGGAAGTTTCGGCTTGCGGTCTCTTTTTCGCCCGAGCGGATTCGCCAAGTTACAGTTCTTTATTTCCCTGAATCCGGTTTTGGCAGTTCCTGGCGCTTGCGCGGAACCATCTTCTTCAGGTGATGTGCCTTCTCAAATTCCATGGCCAGCTCCCGCGTATCCAGATTCTCGCGGATATGCGCCAGCCGCTGTTCCAGTTTCAGGAGAGCATCCTGAAGGTTGGCTTTGTTGGTAAGCGCGATATCGCGCCACATGGAATATGGGCTGCCCGCGATGCGCGTCATCTCGCGAAGGGCGCGGCCTCCGGCTTCGAGTAACGGCGCTTGTTCGCCATATTCATCCACCAGCGCGGCCGCGAGCGCGGTGGAGATCATTTGCGGCAGGTGACTGATCCAGGCGCAGAGCTTGTCGTGCTCGGCCGCGTCCATGCAGGCAGTCCGCGCCCCAATCGCCGAGACCAGCTCGACGAATTCGCCGCTCAGCCCGCCGTAGATATCCTGACCGCGTGAAGGCGAAAAAAACCACGCCGCCCCCTGAAACAAATCCGGATCAGCGTGCTCCATGCCGCACTGCTCTTTGCCCGCCATAGGATGTCCGGCGAGAAAGCGCTGCCCGGCGTCTTTTCCAAAAACTTTAGCGGCAGCGGCGAGTACTTCCGCTTTTGTGCTGCCCACGTCGGTAAGCAATGTCTTGGGAGGAAGCGAGGGCCCCAGCAGGCCGATCATTTCAATAATGCCGCCTACCGGCGTGGCCAGCACAATGACTTGGCTGTTGCGAGCGGCATCAGAAGGATTGGTGTGGGCCTCATCAATCGCACCCTCATTTTTGGCGCGTTCTAATACTGGAGCGCGGTCGCAGCCGACAATTCGGCCTTTGAATCCATATTTTTTAAGCGCAAGCCCGAGCGAACCGCCGACGAGTCCTGTACCGATGATGGTGATTTGGCGAATGGACATGAAATTTCACCACGGAGACACGGAGGCACAGAGGAAACCTTTTGAAAATAAAAACATGGATTTAAAGCACGAAATGAACCGGCATGCGGGATTTTTCATTTGATTTATCTCCGCGTCTCCGTGCCTCTGTGGTGAGAAAATCCTAAGCGATCTTCCGTCCCACGGCGGGAGCGATCATGCGCAACTCATCCATAAGCTTGGAGAACTGCTCTGGATATAGCGACTGTGCGCCGTCGGAAAGAGCTTTGTCTGGGTCGTGATGGACTTCAATCAGCAAGACATCAGTGCCCGCTGCAACCGAGGCCCGCGCCATGGGAGCGACCTTGTCGCGCAGGCCCGTGCCGTGCGAAGGATCGGCGGCGACCGGCAAGTGCGAAAGCTTGTGGACAACCGGGATCGCGCAAATGTCCATCGTGTTGCGGGTGTAGGTTTCGAAGGTGCGAATGCCGCGCTCGCACAGGATTACATCGTAGTTTCCGCCAGCCATAATGTATTCGGCGGAGAGCAGCAACTCTTCAATGGTGGCCGCAATGCCGCGCTTCAGCAGAATCGGTTTTTTAATCTTGCCCAACTCGCGTAGCAGGTTGAAATTCTGCATGTTGCGCGCGCCCACTTGAAGAATATCCACATAGGGCAGCATGAGCTCAATTTGCGAGATTTCCATGACCTCGCTGACAACCAGCACGCCGAACTTGTCTCCGGCCTCGCGGAGCAATTTGAGGCCTTCCAGCCCCAACCCTTGAAATGAATACGGTGAAGAACGTGGCTTAAACGCGCCGCCGCGAAGGGCGCGGGCGCCTGCCTTGGCAATCTGCTCGGTAACGGTGAAAAGCTGCTCACGTGATTCCACGGAGCAGGGCCCGGCGATCACAATGACTTCATCGCCGCCAATCTTTACGCCATTCTTGAACTGAACAATGGTTCCCTCGGGCCGGAAAGAGCGACCGACCAGCTTATAGGGCGCGCTGATGCGGTGAACGTGCTCGACGCCAGACAGCACTTCCAGGTTGCGGACGTCAAAATCTATGCGCGCGCCGACGGCGGCCAAAATTGTTTGCCGCACGCCCGTCGTGCGGTGCACGGAGAAACCCATCCGCACCAGGTGTTCGATGACGTCCTGAATCTGTTCCGTGGTTGCCGTATCCAGCATTGCAACGATCATAAGATTTTTAGTGGCCGTTCTTTATGGAACGACGATCAAACATGTAGTTCAATCGTCGACCTGTGAGTCCAATTCCGTCGCGCCGAGATCTTCGGCGGCGTCCGGCGCGATCTCCTCTTTCTGGATTTGCCGCATTACGTCAATCAGCCGTTCATAAACTCGCAGCAAATCCGCATCCGCGAGCGGGCCGTGATTCAGCGCGCAAACATTGCTGAAGACCAAATTCTCACGGTCGGGCTCATAAATTGGCATGGCGGCCTTGCCTTTCAGCTTGCCGATTTCATGGGCCGCCTTCGCCCGCTGATTAATCAGCTCCACCAGTTTGCGGTCAATCTCGTCAATTTGCTTACGCCAGTCTGCGATGTCCATGCGCGTTCATACCTCAGATCATCCGCGGCAATTGATTAGAAACGGGCACATGCGGGACAAACCGTCCACAAGCCTGATCTTTATCCAACGGAAGGCTGAGAGCTACAGAAAAAGCTGGTTCACAAATTGTGCCACAGATTCGGCTTCTTTGCCCGGATTGTGTTCAATGGTTTCGACAATCGCGCTGCCTACCACGCCGGCGTCCGCGAATTTGGCCACCGCCGCGAACTGTTCATGATTCGAAATCCCGAAGCCCACGGCAATGGGCAGCCTGGTGAATTTTCGCAAACGGCGCACCAGATTCTGCGCATCTTCGGTCAATTGCTTGCGTGCACCCGTCACTCCGGTGCGCGAAACCGCGTACACAAATCCTGTAGAGACCTGGCCAATGAGCTTGAGCCGCTGATCGGTGCTGGTGGGAGCAGCCAGAAAAACGGTTGCCAGGCCGCGCTGCCGCATCTCGCGAAGATAATCATCCGCTTCTTCCACCGGCAGGTCCGTGATCAAGGCGCCGTCCACGCCGGAAGCTTTGGCCACATCCGCGAATTTCGCCAGTCCCATGCGCACAACGGGATTTAAATACGTAAAGATGATGAGTCCCACGTCGGAGCGCTTGCGAATGTCCGCAGCAACGCGCAAAACATCTTCCAGAGAAGTTCCATGCTTCAGGGCGCGTTCGCTGGCGCGCTGGATAACGGGACCGTCAGCCAGTGGATCGCTGAAAGGAACGCCGAGTTCAATCACGCCCGCGCCTGCATCAATGGCGGCGAGGATGATGTCGCGCGTGGTGGCGAGATCCGGATCGCCGCAAGTGACATAGGCGACAAGTGACGGTTTACGAGTGAAATTGAGGGCCATGGGTCCGGTCAGCCTAAGTCCAGGTTCTCCCGCAGAATGCCGATGTCTTTGTCGCCGCGTCCGGAGATGTTCACGACAAGCACGTCGGACTTCTTCATTTTCGGGGCGCGCTTTATGGCTTCAGCAACGGCGTGCGAAGACTCCAGCGCCGGAATAATTCCTTCCGTGCGTGATAGTCGCTTGCAGGCGTCCAAGGCTTCGGCATCCGATGCGGCTACGTATTCCGCGCGGCCAATATCGTTCAGCCATGCATGCTCTGGACCAATGGACGGGTAGTCAAGTCCAGCTGAAACGGAGTGCGTCAACGCAATCTGACCGGCATTATCTTGCAAAACATACGAGTAAGTCCCTTGCAGCACTCCCGGCAAGCCGCCCTTAAAACGCGCGGCGTGTTCGCCAAGTTTGTTGCCGCGCCCGCCCGCCTCAACGCCTACCAGTTTTACTTTTTTGTCGCGGAGGAATTCATGGAAAATGCCAATGGCGTTCGAACCGCCGCCGACGCAGGCAATGATCATGGAGGGCAATTTGCCCTCAGCTTTCATGATCTGCTTGCGGGCCTCCTGGCCAATCACGCGATGAAAATCGCGCACCATGGTCGGATAAGGATGCGGGCCGAGCACGCTGCCAAGCAGGTAATGCGTAGTGCGGACGTTGGTGACCCAGTCGCGCAACGCTTCATTGATGGCGTCTTTCAAAGTGCGCGAGCCGGACTCGACGCCTCGGACCTCAGCGCCAAGCAGTCTCATGCGGAAGACGTTGAGTTCCTGCCGTCGCATGTCTTCGGTGCCCATGTACACCACGCACTCAAAGCCAAAGAGCGCGCAGACAGTCGCCGTGGCTACTCCATGCTGCCCCGCGCCGGTTTCCGCGATAATGCGCCGCTTACTCATGCGCTGCACCAGCAATGCCTGGCCCAGGCAGTTGTTGATTTTGTGCGCGCCCGTGTGCAGAAGGTCTTCGCGTTTTAGATAAATCTTGGCGCCGCCTAATTCTTTCGTCAGGCGCTGCGCGAAAAACAGAGGCGTGGGGCGCCCGGCAAAGGTCTGCAAGAGTTCCGTCAAACGCGCTTGGAACTTGCGGTCTTTTTTCGCTTTCTCGTAAGCGCCTTCCAGTTCAGCCAGCGCGGCCATCAGAGTTTCAGGAACGTAGCGCCCGCCGTAAGCGCCGAAGCGGCCAACGGGCTTCTTCGGCGAAGCGCTTCGCTTCGTATTGCCGCGTTTTGTGATGCTTGCTGTGGCCATTTCTAAATTGCCTTATCTGCCTGCTTCACGGCTGCTATAAAAGCCCGAACTTTTTCCGGATCTTTTTTCCCCGGCGCTGCTCCCACTCCCGAGGAGACATCCACTCCCCAGGGCTTCAGAACGCGCATTGCTTCAGCTACATTTTTTGGAGTGAGTCCGCCGGCTACGACCAGGCGAAGTCCGGAGCGTTGAATGCGCTCAGCGGTCGCCACAGCTTTATGCCAGTCGAAAACTTTGCCCGTGCCGCCGGGTTGCTGGGCTGTGCCGGAATCGAGGAATACCGCATGGATCCATTCTGCGGCATTCAAGCCACTTTTGGAAACCGAAAAATCAGTATTGTCCTGATCGAAAAAATCGCTGGCCGAAACCGCGAGGTAATGCTTGCGTCCGGCGGATAGGGGGCCAGAAGGCGAATCGGTCGCATTGCCGCGCAAATGCACTTGCACGGAGGAGAGTTGTGCCTGCTCCGCGATTTCCGCAATATTGCCATTCGCTCCGGCAACGAACACTCCCACAGTTTCGATTCGGGAGGGCAACTTCTGAATGATCCGTCGCGCCTGCTCACCAGTGATTTTTCGCGGACTCTTCTCATAGAAGACAAAGCCAAGCGCGTCAGCCCCGGCATCAATCGCCGTCAGCGCATCTTCGAGGTTGGTGATGCCGCAAATCTTGGCCCAGGTCATGCTAGCCGTTCGTCACCGAATGGATTGTCGTTGGAGCCGAGGCCTCAGCCAGTAGCTTTTTCAACGCGCCGCCCGGAGATTTTTCCTTCATCAGCGATTCGCCGATAAGAAACGCGCCGTACCCCGCCGCCCGCAAACGCGCAATGTCCGCGCCGCTGTGAATGCCGCTTTCGGCCACGGCGAGTACATTCTTGGGCATGGCTTCCATTAATTTGGACGCAATGGCCAAATCAACCTTGAATGTCCGCAGATCGCGGCTGTTCACGCCGATTAAGTCGCAACCCGCATCCAGCGCGCGCTGCAACTCGGCTTCATCGTGCACTTCGCAAAGCACGTCCAACCCGAGCTTTCGCGCCTGCTGGGCCAGCGAGGTCAGTTCCCGTTGCTGCAGTGCGGCCACAATCAACAAGATCGCATCCGCGCAACTTGCCTGGGCCTCCAGCAACTGAAATTCATCAACAATAAAGTCCTTGCGCAAGCAGGGAAGCCTCACCCTGCCAGATGCGATCTCCAAATTCCGCAGCGAACCCTGAAAAAATTCCTCATCGGTCAGCACCGACAATGCCGCCGCCCCAGCCACTTCCAATTCTTCAGCAAGCGCCGCCGGATCGAAATCCGCCCGGATCAACCCCCGGGATGGAGAAGCCTTCTTCAACTCAGAAATCACCGCAATGCTGTTCAGGCCCTTTTTTTTCAGTGCCCGCCGAAAGCCTCGCGGAACGTGCTGTTCCGCCTTACGCTCCAACTCCCGCACGTCGGCCTTGGCGCGCGCATGTTCCACGCGGCGGGTGGTTGCGGCGATAATTTGGGCAAGCTTGGAAGGCGTTTCCATGTCATGGTTCCGAGTCCCATTATATGGGAGCACGGTTTATACGGGTGGCGCCCGCGCGTAAACATCCCGGTTGAAAGAAATAGCTGAAAGGAATTAATTAAGAGAGTTAGCTGGAAAGGGGGTTAACTGAATAAAGATTAGCTGCCAGTGGAGAAGCCGCTGACATTCGCGAACGTCATGCGCAAATATTTGTGCGGATTGACGGGGGTGTTGTTGATGCGGACTTCGTAGTGAAGGTGGGGGCCCGTGCTGCGTCCGCTGCTGCCTACGTAGGCGATGGTTTCTCCGCGATGCACATGCTGGCCTTCGGTCACGGCAAATCCTGAAAGATGGCCATAGCGGGTAGTGATTCCGTGGCCATGGTCAATGGCCATCGCACGCCCGTAGCCATTCATGAAGTCCGCGAAAGTCACAATGCCGTCGGCCGGTGCAATGACCGCTTCGCCAATCGGAGCGGAAATGTCCACGCCGGTGTGGAATGCGCCCTCGCCGTTGAAAGGATCAGTGCGTTCGCCGAAAGATCCTGTAATGGGGCCCTCCACCGGCCAAATGTTGGGCGCGGAATTCGCCCGGAACCAGTCGGCGGTGGTCACATTTCTGATGAGACCCATGGAAATGCCAGTGGTTGTGGCTCCCGTGAGGGCGGACGTCTTAAGAGCGTAAAACTGGTCAATCGAGGAATTTACTTGTTCCTGGGGAACCCCGCCTTCGCTGGCCGCCATCATGGGTTCGGCTTTCAAGCCGTAAAGTGAGGAAACTTCGCTGGCAAGCGAGCCCAAAGACTCCACCTGGATGTCCTGCTCCTGGGCCACCTGCTCCAGCTTGGAGTAACGCGTCTTCAGGTCGTCTTTTTCAGTCCGTAGCTGATTGAAATGGGAGACTTTGAGCGCCATGCGAAGATAAGAGCTGGCAATCCCCGTCAGGCTAAGGAAACCAATCGCAATGCCTGCGGCAAATACGTACAGATAATGGGTGTGCAGAGGAATGGAAACTTTGCGAAGCTGGCCGTCATCGCCGCGGGCCACGAAAAGAATGTAAAAGCGCTTTCGCAATAGAACCTTCCGTCTTTAAAGTGCGGGCCATATGACCTGCCAGGCGCCGCCAAGGGTCTTAGTTTAATTTTCTTGCGGTACCTGTTCCCTTTAGGAACGGACTTTATCAGTACCTGACCGCTACCAGAACCAGACTAGAACAGGAGCTCCGTAGCCGTAATCTGAACGTAATACAGTGGTTAGTTCAGTTCAGTTGTATGAATTGATGGCTTGCATACCGTAACAAAGTAGGTTCCTGGTGTCAACGGCAGGCCAGCCTTATTGCCGTTACCAAGGGCTGATATTACAGGCGTATTCCAGCCCGGTTTCTTGGCCTATTACGTGCATGCCAGCTTGCAAGTATGCAACCACCGGTAATTTCCCAAGGGGGGAATCTCCCATATCTCGACGCCTTTTTGAGATTCAGCAGCAATCGCCTCCGGTTGCTTCTGCTTGCTGTATATTGATCTGGTTTTGCCCCTCCGAGAAAAAGCGCTGATTGCTCGAATCCGCCGCCAGAGCCGGGTTTGGCCAGGGACAGCGTCCGGCATTGGCGATGACTGCGCAGCGATGCGGATCCCCCAAAAGCACGAAATACTGCTCACTACTGACTTCAGCATCGAGGGCATCCATTTCCGTCGTAAATGGCACGCTTCGGAGTCTGTCGGCCACCGCTGCGTGGCCCGGGGGCTAAGCGATATTGCAGCTATGGGCGGGAAGCCGCTGGCGGCATTCTTGTCCCTGGCGCTGCCCAAGGATTTGCCTCAAAAGTGGGCGGACCGGTTTTTTCATGGTTTTGTTGGATTGGCAGACCGCTACAAGGTGACGCTAGCGGGAGGCGACGTGGCCCAGTCGCCCTCCGGAATTCTTGCCGATATTGTCGTCACTGGCGTGGTGCCTCGCGGTCGCGCGGTTTTGCGCTCCACTGCGCGCCCCGGCGACTTGATTTACGTCACCGCGGAATTGGGCGGCTCGGCGGAAACCCTCCACCGGTTAATGCGAGGGCAGAAGCTCAATTCCAAGTACTATCCGCGCCATTTTTTCCCTGAGCCCCGCTTGAAAATCGGGCAATTCCTCCGCGAAAACAAATTGGCCACGGCCATGATTGACGTGAGCGATGGCCTCTCCACCGATCTGGCCCACATTTGCGACGAAAGCGGCGTGGGCGCCACGCTTTTTGCTTCGGCCATTCCTCGGGCAAGCATCGGAAAATCGCAGGAAATCGTGGCCCTTGATCTCGCGCTGCACGGTGGGGAAGATTACGAATTGCTGTTCACGGCAAGGCCTGACGCGAAAATCCCGCGAAGGATTGCCGGGGTCCCAATCACGCAGATCGGCCAAATCACCCGCCGCCGGGGAATGGTTATAGTGAGCGAAAAAAATAAAATGCTTACACTCGAGCCGCGTGGCTGGGAGCACTTTTCCCGATAGATCCGCATCGGGGCGGTCACCTCTTCAGTCTCTATTCATGGCCTCTCTGCCGGAATAGAGTAGGGCTCATGAAGTTTCCACGTTCAGCTTTTGTGCTTGCTGCTCTTCTTACTTGCCTGGTTCTAGTTTCATCCGCGGAAGATGCCCCAAAATCCGCCGCCCCGGCGACAATTGACAACGCCTTCGTTCAGAAAGCTTTCGGCGAGGACTGCACCGTGAACCCCGCCGTGCCCGCTCAGGTCGCGGACCTCGATGGAGATGGCGTGGACGACATTGTGATCGCGGCGCGCTGCACAAATCCAATGATCAACGTGGCGGAGCACAACTACACAGTGATTGATCCTGCCAGCGCGTTTTATGGTTTGAGCGATCCGCACATTACCACGGAATTTTCCACGCTGCAGCCTGAACAGCGCAGCCTGGCGCTGCTGATCATCCATGGCGCTGGAAAGGAAGCCTGGAAGAGCGAGACGCCGAAGGCGAAATTTCTGATCGTGAACCTGGCGTACAAAAATATCACCGTAAAGAAATTCCAAGTCAGGAAAAAGACCACCGAGGCGATCTACGTGGAAGAGCTGAGTGAAGACCAGATGACCTCCGTGATTATGTGGGACGGCAAAAAATACAGATACGAGCCGCTCGGATCGGCGATGCAGTAACCGACTGCCTGATGCCGCCAGCCGATATAATCATCCCGCTATGAATCTGGAGCAAAAGCTCGCCGAGCTGAAACGGCGCGACCAGCTCGCATCTGAAGGCGGCGGTCAGCAACGCCGCGAGCGCCAGCACAAAGAAGGCAAGATGTCGGCCCGCGAGCGTATTGAGTTCCTGCTCGACGACGGCACCTTTGAAGAGACTGACAAGCTGGTCACTCACCGCTCCAGCGATTTCGGGACCGCCGAACAAAAATTTTACGGCGACGGATTCGTAACCGGCTACGGACACGTCGAAGGACGCTTAGTCTTCGTCTTCGCGCAGGACTTTACCGTATTCGGCGGATCGCTCTCCGAAGCCAACGCCGCAAAAATCGTAAAGATCATGGACTTGGCGCTCAAGATGGGCGCGCCAGTCATCGGCCTGAATGACTCTGGCGGGGCCCGCATTCAGGAAGGCGTGCTCTCGCTCGGCGGCTATGCCGACATCTTTCTCCGCAACACGCTCTGCAGCGGCGTGATTCCGCAAATCTCCGCGATCATGGGCCCGTGCGCCGGCGGTGCGGTTTATTCTCCCGCGATCACCGACTTCGTCTTCATGGTGGACAAGACTTCCTACATGTTCATCACCGGGCCTGAGGTCATTAAAACCGTCACGCACGAAGAAGTCACAAAAGACCAGCTCGGCGGAGCAGCCACTCATAACGAGACTTCAGGAGTGGCGCATTTCGAGGCCCACGACGACGCCGAATGCCTTTCCATGGTCCGCGAGTTGCTGAGTTTTCTGCCCTCCAACAATCTCGATGACCCACCGCGCAAGCCGTGTTCCGATCCCATAGACCGTGCCGATGCCGCTCTGGATAAGATGGTGCCGGAAGAATCCAACCGCCCCTACGACATGAAGGACGTGATCAACGCCATAGTGGACGACGGCTATTTGTTTGAGGTGCACGAGCACTACGCAAAAAACATCCTCGTGGGATTCGCCCGCATGAATGGACGTCCGGTTGGGATCGTCGCCAACCAGCCTGCCGTACTGGCGGGAACGCTGGACATCAATGCTTCGGTCAAGGGCGCGAGGTTTGTGCGCTTCTGCGACTGCTTCAATATCCCGCTCATCACCTTTGAAGATGTCCCCGGATTTCTGCCCGGCACCCAGCAGGAGTACGGTGGCATCATTAAACACGGGGCCAAACTGCTCTTTGCCTTCGCCGAAGCGACGGTTCCGAAAATCACAGTGATTACGCGTAAAGCTTACGGCGGCGCATATTGCGTGATGTCATCCAAACACCTCCGCACCGATGTGAACTACGCATGGCCAACCGCCGAGATTGCAGTCATGGGCCCGGAGGGCGCCGTGGACATTGTTTACAAGCGGGAACTTGACGGCGCAGAAAATCGCGAAGCGGTCCGCCAAAAAAAGATCGAAGAATTCCGCGACCGCTTCGCCAATCCCTACGTCGCCGCCGAACGTGGCTACGTGGACGCCGTCATCCAGCCCCGCGAAACCCGTAAGAAGCTGATTCAGGCGCTGGAAATGCTGCAAACCAAGCGCGACAAGAACCCGCCGAAGAAGCACGGGAACATACCGCTGTGAGTTCAGGTTCCGTAATTAAACACGCGGAAACGCCACAAAAGCGCATCAACACCCCGCGCCAGGTGCTCTTCGCCAGCATGGTTGGCACCACCGTCGAGTTTTTCGACTTCTACGTCTATGCCACGGCCGCCGTACTCGTGTTCCCGAAGCTTTTCTTTCCGGCGACCGACCCGGCCACCTCGATGCTGGCATCGCTGGCAACATTCGGCATTGCTTTTCTTGCGCGCCCCATCGGCGGTGCGCTCTTCGGCCACTTCGGCGACCGCATTGGACGCAAGAAGACTCTTGTCCTCGCCCTCTCGACAATGGGCTTATCTACTTTCGCCATTGGAATATTGCCCGCGTACCGCGTCATTGGATTTGCCGCCCCTTTGCTGCTCGCCATCTGCCGCTTCGGGCAAGGCATCGGCCTAGGAGGCGAGTGGGGCGGAGCTGTTCTCCTCGCGGTCGAAAATGCTCCGCCCCACAAGCGAGCGTTCTATGGCATGTTTCCGCAGCTTGGCGCGCCTGTGGGTTTCCTGCTTTCGGGAGGAACTTTTCTGCTGCTTTCGCGCTGGCTCTCGGACAAGCAATTCTTCGCCTTCGGCTGGAGGCTCCCATTTCTTGCCAGCGCCGTGCTGGTATTGCTCGGCCTGTATGTCCGCCTGACGATTACCGAGACGCCCGTTTTTCAAGCCTCCATCGAGCGCGCCGAACGCGTTGGTGTTCCTATGTTCACCGTCTTCCGCCGTCACACGCGCTCGCTCGTCGCCGGCATTCTGGTCTGCCTCGCCACCTTCGTGCTCTTTTATCTGATGACGGTCTTCGCGCTCTCGTGGGGAACGACCGCCCTTCACTACGACCGCGCCACGTTCCTGCTCATCCAGCTATTCGGCATTCTCTTTTTCGCCGTCACCATTCCCGTCTCCGCGCTGCTTGCCGAGCGCGGCCGCCGCCCGGTAATGTTCGCCGTCACGGCCCTCATCGCTCTGTTTGGCCTCATCCTCGCGCCGCTGTTCACTGCAGGCACCACCGGAGCCGTCATCGTGACGGCCCTTGGCCTGGCGCTCATGGGTTTTACCTACGGGCCGCTCGGAACCGTCGTCTCCGAGCTTTTTCCGACAGCCGTGCGCTACACCGGCAGTTCTCTCGCCTTCAGCATGGCGGGAATTCTGGGAGCATCGCTCGCTCCCTACATTGCCACGTGGCTCGCCACGAACTATGGACTCCAATACGTCGGCTACTACCTCAGCGCGTCGGCGCTGCTTACCATCGTGGGCCTGTTCATGATCCGTGAAACCAAGAATGACGACCTCACCGCCGCTTCAGTCTGAATTTCTTAGCCGTCCTTGCAGGTGAAATCTGATCGGCAAAATCCGCTAGAATCGCTTTGTGCCTCTTGCCATCCAATGCCGCGATCTGCGCAAGACCTACGACGGCAAAGTCGAAGCCGTGCGCGGGCTAAACCTCGAAATCGAGAGCGGCGAATGCTTTGGCCTGCTCGGCCCGAACGGCGCGGGCAAAACCACAACCATCGAAATCCTTGAAGGACTTCTTGCTCCCAGCTCAGGCCAGGTAACGATTCTCGGGAAGACATGGGAGTCGGACGCGCGCGAGTTGCGCGAATCCATGGGCATCTCTTTACAGGAAACTCGACTCGCCGAAAAACTTACCGTCCGCGAAACCATTGATCTGTTCGCCAGCTTCTATCGCGAGCCGCGCCTTTCGGACGATGTGCTGGAGGAATTGCAACTGAGCGAGAAGGCCGACGCCTGGGTCGGCAAGTTGTCCGGAGGCCAAAGGCAGCGGCTCGCCGTGGCCACGGCGCTGGTGGGCAATCCTAAAGTTCTGTTCCTTGACGAGCCGACCACGGGACTCGATCCGCAAAGCCGCCGCCAGCTCTGGGACATTGTTCGCGGATTCCAGAAGCGCGGCGGAACCGTGCTCTTGACCACGCACTACATGGAAGAAGCCGAGCGTCTGTGCGACCGTCTTGCCATCATTGACCACGGACAGGTCATCGCCGAGGGAACGCCCGCGGAACTCATTGCCCGCCTTGGCGGCCATCATGTCGTAGAGTTCGCGGCCAGCGGAGAGCAGAACGGCGCTTCCACGGAGCCGTGGAAAGCTTTGCCCGGTGTGGAATCGGTGCAGCGCGACGACGATGGCGGCCTGGTTCGCCTGCATGTTCGCGAACCGCACCTCACCGTTCCCGCACTGCTTGATTTAATCATGAGGCAGAATTCGCACCTTTTACATTTGTCCACGCGGCAGGCAAGTCTGGAAGATGTTTTCGTCCGGCTGACCGGCCGCCATTTGAGGGAGGACTAACGTGGCCGTCTCTGAACCGCTGCCAAAGGTAAAAGACAGTCCGGAACCTAAGCAGCCTACTCTGCTCCACAACGGCCGCTGGTCGGGGTTCACCCATCTGCTGGCCGCGCGCATGACGGAACTGTGGCGCGAGCCGGAAGTCATGTTCTGGGTCTTCGTCTTTCCACTTTTGCTTGCACTCGGCCTGGGTATTGCCTTCCGCGACAAACCTGCCGACGTCACTCCAGTCGCCATCGTTGCCGGAAGTGATGCGGAAAACACGCTGGCGATGCTCGAACGTTCGCCGGAGCATTCACTCATCCGCGCGCAAATAGCCGAACGAAGCGTGGCCTTGAAGGGCTTCCGCCTTGGAAAGTATGACCTTGTCATCGAACCGGGTTCGGCAGGCGAGTTTCATTATGTTTACGATCCCGCGCGACCGGAGAGCGTCCTCTCACGCCGCGAGGTGGACGACGCTCTGCAATCCGCCGCCGGACGCAAGAATCCGCTGACCACCGCCACTACCGTTTCGAGCGAGCCCGGCTCCCGCTATATAGATTTCTTGATTCCCGGCCTGATTGGCATGAACGTCATGAACGCCGCCATGTGGGGCATTGGCTTCGCGCTCGTGGATATGCGGCAGCGCAAGCTGCTCAAACGTTTTGTGGGGACCCCGATGCGCCGCAGCGACTTCCTTACCGCCCTTGCCTCCAGCCGCATTCTTCTTATGTTTGTGGAAGTCGGGCTGCTGCTTGGTTTTGGCGTTTTCTTCTTTCACATGCGAGTCATGGGGCAGTGGCTTTCCATCCTGCTGGTCGGCGCCTTCGGTGCACTGTCCTTTTCCGGCATAGGACTGCTCTCCGCCAGCCGCGCCCAAAAAATCGAGACCGCCAGCGGCCTGATGAACCTGATCATGATGCCCATGTGGATCTTCTCGGGCGTCTTCTTCTCCTACGAACGTTTCCCCGCGGTGCTCCATCCGTTTATCAAAGCCCTGCCGCTGACCGCCTTAAATGACGCGCTCCGCGCCACCGTGCTGGAAGGCGCAACCCTCGCTTCCCAGTCGGGAAGACTGCTCGTGATGGCCGTGTGGGGAGTATTGTCGTTCTTGCTGGCGTTGCGCGTGTTCAGGTGGACATAGGCATGGCCGAATGCGAGCGACGAGTTGTCGGGATGTATGAACGGGCGATATCCTCCGGGGAAGCTTTGGGCATCGCGATTTACCTGCAATTCTTCGGGCTGAGCCCTTTGCGGAGCTGCACGTGGATTTCAGCGCTCGGTATCGTGCCCGCGAATGTGGTGATGACTTGGAATGCCTATAGATAACTTCTTTGTCTGACTAGTCGCGTTCACGCTTTCATTGATCGATATCATCTCGACAAAATACAGTATCGTAGCTCGCACCAGTTGCAGGCTCTCAATCAATTGAGCCTTGAATTCGATCATTTTGGAGTGCTCAATATATCCGGATTCCCGGCTCGGATGACATCCGATATCGTGAAGAACAGTGAATCGATGGGTTGAAGAATGGCGATATGCCTTTTTGCGGTGCTGTGACCCGCCTTCTCCGACATCCAAGGAAATCTCTGAAAGGGCGATGAGCGCCGTGTTGCCCTTATCGATGTGTGGGCGTAAAGAAGGATGCCACGCCAGCGGCTGATCTTTCTTGGAACTCTCGAACCACCGGTTCGAGAAATAAACGTATTTCGCGGGACTTGGGATGCAGAAGTATTCGGTTGTGGCCACAGCAATCTTATCCAACACGTCAATGCACGCTCGCTGTGCCAGCGACAGGAGCGATGGAACAATGCCGTAAACGGCATAATCGAGCGTATCTGAATAGAAACCGCTTTCCGGAAATTCACCGCAGAGAGCTTGATATGCAAGATGCCGGGCAGCTAGAAAATCGGATTTTATTACATTGAGCATCGCGAAAAGTGGAGGTATGCCAGCGTTCACTGCGGCAGGCTCGGTTATCCAGTTGAATCGAAGCGAATCCCATCGTTTTAGGGAAGTATCCAACCCCTCAATGGTCGGCGAGAGTGCAAGCCTGTGACGTGCGACGAATTTTTCATATGCGGTGGCCTTGCTGAGATTAGGCGGCTTACCGCCTTGCACTCGCTTCTGTAGAAGCTTGGATAGCGCCTGTTGTGCCCTTGCGCCAGCTAACTCCGCAAGTCTCTGAGGATGCAACCGGGCAGAGTCTAGGTGCCGCGCAGCAACAGATTGCAGTACCTGTTTATTCCCAATGCCTCGCGCAATACAGCAAAGAAGAATTTTCGCAGCTCCTGTCGCAGCAACCGCATTGGAAGCGTCACACTCGAGCGCCTTCGTATAAGCGTCATATGCTTCCACCCAACGGTGAGCCTTCGCCAAGGCGTTGCCCAGATTAGTCAGGGCGATAGAGAGAATCGAATCATTGTTTTCTGAGGATATTGCTTGCTGAAAATGGTTTCTGGCATCTCGTCTCGTTGTTGCGGTAGTGAGGTACCAATCGCAGCCACCATAGTTTTCTTGGTCTGCAAGGGCTATGAATCCATTACCAATATTGTATTGAAAGTCTGCTTGCTTCGGATTTTTCGCCAGTAGTTCTTTGAACAGCCTAATCCCGTCTTCGATGGCCTGTTTGTCCTTGGCGCAAGAACCAGCGTCAACCAAGATGCTCGCTTTAAGGCTAGTAAGAAATATGCCGCCAACAGGCTTATCAGAAGAAAGCGCGCTCGCTTCCTGGATTGCTCTTATGGGATCTTCATCTACGAGACCGTGTAACCTGGCGGTTACTTCTTCAAAGAGTTTTAAGCCGGACGGTTTTTTCTTCATGGATATCCACTTCGTTCCCGAATAACCGAGGTTTTTGGGTCGGTTCACCGGCAAGGGGAACGGGAAGTGACACGCGTAAGTATTGAGAAAGGATGGTGGGCGCTATAGGATTCGAACCTATGACTTCCACCGTGTGAGGATGGCACTCTACCGCTGAGTTAAGCGCCCAACTCTTTATAATCAACAGATACAGCCGGTTCTGTCAACCGCGTGGGAACATTAGGGAACGGAATCACTTGCACAATGCGATTTTGCGCCTTGCGTTTCGCGGGTGTCACGGATTGGACGTATTTATCCAACGTGATACTTACGTTTGCATGACGCATGAGTGCTTGTGTAGTTGCCACGTCCGCACCTTCGCTGTTTATCAGCGTTCCGAACGTATGCCGTAGCACATGCCAGCCGATACGCTTCTGGATGCCCGCCCGCGTTGCCGCCGGTCGGATGTTCTTCTCCATTGCGATGTCGGGCCAGTATGGTTGCTGCCCGTGCATATCGGGACTGGCGAAAATATAGTCCGTGTCTTGATTGTACGGAGCTATTCCACGCCAGCTAGTTAGCACGTCAGCAAGTGCGGCATCCATCGGTACGGGTTTGCGACTGCATTCCGTTTTCATGGTCCCTACGTACTGGCGAACGATGCCACGGGTTAAATGAATCTCGCCCGCGTTGAATCGAACGTCAGACCATTTGAGCGCTAATAGTTCACTACGCCGCAAGCCGGTAGTGATAGCCAAATAAACGGCTGTTCGCCACGGCTCACGTAATTCTGAAAGCAGCTTACCGATTTCCTCAACCGTCAGAACGTCCGGCACTCGCTCACGTTTCGCGGATTGCCGCACAAGAGTCATCGGGTTTCTATCAAAAAACTCCCAACGCATAGCGTGATTAAAAATTGCGTGCATAAGGTTTCGCAATTTCGCCCGCGTACCGTTTGCCAGCGGCAGCGTCGGCAGCCATGCTTCCACGGTAACGGTTTTTACGTTCGAGAGTGTGCATTCTGCCCATGTGGGTAGAATCCACGTTTTGAGATAGCCCGAATAAACGTCCTGACAATATGGAGTCTTGCTCGGTAATTCGTGCTGCTTGTAATGTGAAACCAAGTCCGCAATCGTGCGCGGCGTTTGTGTTCCACTGTTGATTGTCTTGCGGCGCGATTCGCTAACCTTCATTGCTGCTTTTCTGTTAGGTAATTGCGTCACGTCGCCTATTTTCTCTTTCCGGTTTGTCTCTCCGTTTCGCCATCTGAAAACCCAAACATCTGGGCCAGTTTTTCGGCGCTCACGGTATAGACAACCGCTCTGGTACCTTCCGCTCATCGGGTATGTTCCTTTCCGTTTGAGCGGTCGGCTTGGCCGGATGATTCTAACCTAAGCCATTGATCTAGTTCACTGGCACGAAAGAACCATGCGCGTCCGATGCGGTGCCCTGGGATTTGATTGGCGCGTGCCATCTTTTGCAACGTCTTGAGGTGAATGCCGCCCAACATTTCGGCAGCTTGTTTCGCAGATAATAACGGCTCGAAAAAAGTGCTCATTCTTCGCCCTTGTTAACAAGTGCTTTGTATGCCCTGGCGGACGGATTGATACCGTTTAGAACGGTACGGCGGAACCGTTTAATCCACTTAATTTCGATGGACTCAATCGGACTGTGATATCGTCCCTCACCCACGTGTACTCGCGGGTGATAGCCCTCGATTTCTTGCAAGACAATGGGCAGTGGTTGAATGGGGTAAAGCGAGCGCATCCATTGGTAAACCGCACTCTTGTTGCCGCCCGAAGCCGCGGTGAGATGGCCGGAGAGTCGGCGTTGTAAAGTTTGGGATGTTCGACCTACATATCGAACGTGACGGGTGTCCGGGTCAACCAAAGCATAAATTGTGTGCTTCATAGCTAAAAATGCCCTCTACAATAGGGCATCTTGCCCCTGACGCGCTGATTCTAAAGGCGCGATATGTAGAATCAACAGCTTTGGAGAGTTCACCTGGCGACAAAGCTACGTTTTCGCCGGTGCGCGTTGAAAACAAAGGAATGTCTCAAAATGAGAATAAAGTAGTTTGTGTAGAATTATCTTAAAACTGGGCCTAATTCTATTTAGCTGTAGAGATTTTTTGTCCGGGACAAACAAACACGCCCCACACAGGGCCATTGCGGCTGTCGTCGGACACAATAGTAAATACAGACAGCAGACAGTCGTCCCATCCAGTAACAAAACCAAAGGTTTTTAGTTACATGGCTGGGTATGGCCGTTCAGTAAGTTAGTTCCCGCCTTCAGCCGACACGACCCCTTGCATGATCTCGTAACGCTTTTCAAGCACCCAATCTTTCCCGCGCCGCATACCAGCATCGTTCAGCATCCGTGCCATCTCCCGCGTTGATACTTTTGGGTTAGCCCGTAAAAGAGCCATCGCCTGTTGGTCCATCCCGTCTTTATTACCCTTGAATCCTTTTCTTCGGGTTAATGTGGGCACCGTCACATCTTCGCGCATGTGCATCTTGCAATCCGGCGTCACCGTCACTTCAAAGTCACTGCTTTCAAAGTCGCGCTGTTTCAGATTCGATAGAAAGCTGGCCGACTTGTAAGGGTCCGATGGATCTTGCAGCCGTGTTCCCCAACAGCAAGCCAGGAAAGCGCCCATATCACCAGAGCCACGCATTGCATTCTCTAGGGTCATATGGTCACCCATGTCTTTAGGCGAATGATGCAAGAGCACTATCGCCTCAGCGCCATTACGCAATAGCGCGAAGATGCCGTCAGCAAAAGCGCGAACATCCTTGGAACTGTTTTCATCACCGTCCAAAAATCGAATCGCAGTATCCAGGAAGACTACGCTTCCATGCAACGCGGCCTGTAAGCCTTCATCGCTTAGGTCCAAGTGGCCGTCCGCGCTCATAGTGCGATAGAAAAAATTGTTTCCCACATAATCAAGCAAGCCGATCTTACGCACGCGGTCGGTAAACGGGCCAAGGCTGACTTCTGGACAGAGGTATAGAACGTGGTCGGGTTTCTTGACCACATCGAAATGGCCAAACAACTTTTCGCCAGTTACGAGCGCATGAACCATATTGAGCGCGATTAGGCTCTTGCGCTCGCGCACGGGCGCGGCAATCGCTGTGACACCTTCCCGCTGTAGAAAGTCCTTAATCAGAAACGTGACCGGCGGCGCATTCATCGCTTGTTGTCTTGTATGGAACAAGTCGGGCCACGCCGCGTCACGCCATCCATAGTCAGACTGCATTTCGCCGTGGGCGGGTCCATTGATACGGGTACAGTTGATTCCTTCCGCGTCCAACGGCGCACAGCATATTAAGCAAGTCTGTAGTCCGTCGCCAATTGCCATAAGCTAACCTCACATCGAAAAAGTGGCTCTACAATGCCCCGTAATCGTGCCACGTTGCGATATGGCGAAAATTCACGGGTTCATGCTGCCTACCCACATCCCAAATTCAAGTTGTTCGCGCCTTTTGTTTCCGGGCATCATTGATCTGTGGACTCGATTCCAGAGTCTCGAATCTTGGAAGCCGCCTGGCGGCCAGCGCAGCTTCCACGGTTTGCGCCGCAAAATCGGCAGGTCTGCATCCTGTTTCGCTGGCGGCTGCTGATAGCTCGCTGCTTAATTCCTCACGAAGGACAATTTCGAGTTTTTTCATAGCGCACCCTGAATGAAGTTTTGAATAAGGACCGCGCCCCGAAGCACGGCCCCTATTTGTTTTCGGCGATTTGCATGTGCGGTACGCACGAAGACCGCTCCGGAAACGCACAACACGGTAAAAATGTTTGGCGCGGCCCGTGTTGTCCTGCCCGGCCCAGTTGCTTATTCGACCGCCGCGCCAAAGCTGATGAATCGTTTAGCTGCCGATGTCCGTACTTTCAGACATCCACAACGGTTGATTGCTTCCGCTTGTGACCGCATCGGAGTAGAACTTCGCTCCACTGCGCTGCCAGTACCGAATGCCTACCTGTCCCTGTTCGCGGTAAGCCTCAGTCAGACGGAGCAATTGGAATGGTCCGCGGCTGATGTGCGCACCGGTCCCGAAGTTACCGAATACAACCCGACCGCCTAACGCATCATTCAAGATGGTCGGATGGCCAAGCAGTGTTCGGTTTTGCGGGTCGAAGATCGGGCGGTCTTGGGCATCGCGGAGATTGCGAACCGCGGCCAGCGACAGGCGCGAAACCATAAACGCATTCCCTTGGTTCGCAAACACGCTGGGAACAGCAGCTTCCAGGTCCAAAAGCAATTGCAGATAGTCTTCGCCGGTTGCAATTTCCGCGCCCGCGCTGGCGAGCGATGCCAGCATGGCCGTGGTAAAAGCGTTGGACTGACTCATCGTGACACGCGCGAGGGATTCAGCGATGGCCGCTTGGATAGCACTCGGCGCGTCCTCTGAAAATTCCTCAGAGAATTTAGTGAGCAGCGCGTATTTGCTGTGCGAGATTGTCAGCGGAATGAAGCTGGCATCTTGGCTTGTATTCGGTCCGGTTCCAGCAGCGTAGGTTGTGGCCGCGCTGCCAGCGGAAAGAATGGGGATTTTCCGATCAACAACCGGGAAATCCGAAAACGGGTAAAGACTGGCGCCCGCACTGGCGAACGAATCGAAGTTGGGATAAGCCAGAATGAAGCGTTCGATTTCATACGCCGGGATGACGTAGGAAACGGAACCGCCGCCGCCGTCTTCGCCAGTGTAGGCTTCCATTTCCGGCAATTCACCGCGAAGGATGAACTTCGATGTTTGCGGGAACATGTTTTCGGTAGCCTGAGACTTGTGCTTCCCGCCACTTAAAAAGGCGAGCGGGATGCCGTCTTCGTTGACCTGGGAAGCCAAAGTATTCCGGCTCTCAAGGTGCTTGATTTCAGGAACTAGCGCTTTTGCTTGGGCGAGAAACGAATCCGTTGCGGCTTTTTCCGTTTCTGTGAGGACGCGCTTGTTCTCGCGTTCAGCAACGCTGACAATGTTTTCGGCTTTTTGCACAAAGTTTGTGTGCTGCTTTCTCAAGTCCATTAAACGAGTGCTCATTTGTAAAATCCTCATTTCGTTTTTTGAGTTCCGGTCGCCGTTGCACTCAGGGGCATTTGCGCCGTCGTGCGCGGTTGTCCGGTCTTGCGTCGCTTACCTGGGCTTGCGGGACTCAGCGGCTAGGCTAGTAAGCGCGACCCGTAGCGTTCCTACGGGCAGCCTATGAAAATCGTGTAACGTAACACACATGGCCTCTAACACAGTTAGATAATAAAGAGACAAAAAAATTTAATTCACAGGAGTGCCAGGTTTGAGTGTTCCGGTGCTTATCATCTCTTCGAGAAACAATTGTCTAGCTGCTTTCATATTTTCACGGTCCGCGCCCTCTATTAGTTCATCTTCTATCAGTGGTTGACCATCTGCGGTAGCACATAGAGCGATAGCGCCTAAAAACCTGAAACCCTTTGCCATGCCTTCTCGTACTGCGCCTTCAAAAGACGGCGTCCCGAAATCTTCTACTGGCAAAAGCAAATACCGCTTCGTTTCTCTGTGAACGAAGGCCACAGACAATACTTGCGCCTCACTTGCTAAGAGCTGCATTCGGATTTTCCATTCCGCGCTCATTTTAATCTTTGTCCTGGGGTGCCATGAGATGAGGGATTATCAACGCCTTGAGATTGCGTGCAGCCTTGTCTAGCTTTTCAATCACCCCTGTACCTTTCTTCAAAGGTTTGTAAAAAGACTGAATGGTAGGCTGACCTTCAGGGTCGCCAAATACGGTAATTCCAACGAATCCGATTGCACCGCCGACTTCCGCAAGGCGCTTAGTCACAATTTCATCGCTCAACCCGTGGCGTATGGTTCTCAGATCCGAACCCACAAGTCCTAAATACAGCCAGCGACGCAAATCGGCGAGTTCCCGAAGTTCTCGTATTAAGCCTTCGGGAGTGGCTTGAGCATCGTGCAGAAGGGGTCTTCTACTAGCGGCTAACATTGCCTGAAATGACCGATCTTTCTTGCTTTGATTGTTAGCGCGATTCATTCCGCCTTTAGCTCGCTGCGTGTTTTCCAGTTGGGCCATCATCACAGAAGCAATGTTAGCCGCTAACACAGTTAGATGTCAAGAGTACAAATTTTGACGATGCACTTTTAGATTGCGACCGCGAAAGAGGGTCTAGACATCCTGGACGACAACGCGGTAGGCGCGACCATCTGGCACACGACTTGCGAAAACGCGACGGCGTACAAGAGCGGCCTGGATGTTACGGCGCAAGTGGGCAAATAGTCTCGCAACCCGGAGCGACTCGTGTTAATCAGCTTTTTTCTCCCAAGTAGCGGAGAGGTACTCAACAGTGTTCTCTTTGGGGACTTGCGCTCCTGGGCTTGGGGTAAACACGCTCCACGTTTTCCCATCATCCGTGGACTCTATTGGATACCCGGTTGTAGACGTGGCCCATCGTAAGGTGTGAACAACCTGTTCGTAGTGACAATACTTTTCTCCCATCGGAGCGGCTAGAAAATCGCAGTCGTGCGGCTCACTATCAACTTGGACGTTTTCTGAACCGACGCCGTATGTCGTCATGTAGCGCCATTTTGAATGCCAAGCTTTTCCAGGGAGCGAAAACAGGAATACCCCAATCAATACGTAGAATATCAGTGCAGCAGAAGTTGACCGGCGGTCAATTGCATGTTCGACGCGTTCGATAGCATATTTCACATCTTGAAGATCGGTCATATAAATGAAAAGCCTTTTTTGATGAGCCACGTTATAGCACGATTGACCGACACAGAATCATTTTTTCAGATTCGCCTTGTATTCGCCTACGCTGACTTAGTCATTTCATGTTGAGCAGCTACCCACAAATCCAAAGATTATCGCTATACTGTTCGTTCGTTTCCGCGACCTAGGAGATTATCGTGAAATTAAAGAAGGTACGAGTGCAGAACTACAAGTCAATTGAAGACTCTACGGAGTTTTCTATAGACCAAGTGACATGTCTTGTCGGAAAAAATGAAGCGGGAAAATCAACGATATTGGACGCGCTCTACAAACTGAATCCTGTGGAACCGAACCGGGGTGAGTTTACCGAGTATGAGTTCCCTCGGAGGAGAATTAAACGAGACTTCTCAGGAGATGAATGGAAGGAACAACCCGCCGTTAGCACGACTTGGCTCATCGAAAAGAAGGATCATATAGCAGCAACAACGGAATTTGGTTTTGACCCATTCTCGGACGCGGCAGTTACGATTTCCAAAGGGTACGATAATCGTCTGCGAGTCGGTGTGCCTTTCAACGAACTTGCTGCTGTGAAACACTATACCGAAAAGTTGACGGCGGCGGAACTTGAACCCGCTGCAAACTCGCTCACCGTGGCCAGCGTTATTGACCGTTTGCAAAAAGTAGAATCGCCCACACAGAACCAAAAACTGGTTTTGGATTCACTGACCCAGAATTTCACGCCATCAGATGTAACCGCAAAAATACGAACATTTGTTGTGGGACTCTTACCGAAGATGGTCAAATTCTCCGAGTATTACCGACTACCAGGAAGAATCGCGATCAATGACCTGCGCCAAAAGATTGCTCAGAAAACAACCACGTTTAACGAGCGTGTGTTTCTTGCATTGCTTGATCTGGCGGGAACCACAATTGACGCCTTGACTAGTGTGCAAAAAACAGAGCAGCTATATATGCAAATGGAAGCCATATCGAACCAATTGACAGATGAAATATTCGAATACTGGAGTACAAACGCACATCTGTCAGTGAAGTTTGACGTCAGGGAGGGGAAGCCCGGCGATGCCTCTCCGTTCAACTCTGGGTTAGTATTCCATACCAGAGTAGAAAATCAGCGTCATCGCGCTACAGTAGAATTTGATGAACGAAGCAGCGGGTTTATATGGTTTTTCTCTTTCTTGGTGTGGTTTTCACAAGTGAAGAAAAACTACGATAAACATTTAATGCTTTTGCTCGATGAACCTGGCCTGACGCTACATGGTAAAGCGCAAGCGGACTTGCTCCGATATTTCAACGAAAAGCTACGGCCTAATTATCAGCTTATCTATACTACTCACTCACCGTTCATGGTTGATCCTGACCACCTTATGTCAGTTCGAACCGTTGAGGATCGCACTATAGAAAACAAAATTGTAGGTACCAAGGTGGAAGAACAATCGCTAACCGTGGAACGCGATACGGTTCTGCCTATCCTTGGGGCGCTAGGCATTGACATTACACAAACACTGTTCGTCGGGAAGCATACAATTCTGGTCGAGGGGCCGTCGGATCTTCTATATCTAAAATGGTTTTCTCATGCCCTGAGGACAACTGGCCGAACCGGGCTTGACCCACGTTGGACGATCTCCCCTGTAGGAGGGGTTCGCAAGATAGCCAGCTATGCAACTTTATTTAGTACCCAAGCACTGAATGTAGCCGTATTTTCTGACTACAGTATGGGTGAAAAAGGAGAAATCGAACGTTTGCGTAAAGGGGATCTGCTGAAGAAGGGTCAGGTACTCAGTGCTGACAAATATGCAGAGAAATCGGAAGCAGATATAGAAGATTTAATAGGACGCCCGATGTATGCGATTCTCGTGAACAAAGCTTATGGTCTCACTGACAGCCAAGCTTTGCACGAATCTCCGACCGATCAATCCGCTGGTAAAGTGCTCAAAGATGTCGAACAGCATTTTAGCGTCTTGCCAGCATCGGTCGCAGAATTTGATCACTTCACCCCCGCTGCCTTCTTGATGGAACAAGGTGGATTGTTCAAAGACACACACGAGCTTAATCAGGCTCTGGCAAGATTCGAGAAGTTGTTTGGAGATTTCAATTCAATGCTCCCACAAAATTAGTCGAGCGTGATAAGGGAACAAATGCGAGAACTTTAGGACTGAGGTATTCTCGAAATTCTGATGAGCGAACGCATACATTGCAACGGATGCCGGAACAACACTGTTCACGAGATTTTGCACCGTACCAAAGATAATGGCAGAGACGATGAGCAGGGATACCAGTGGTCCACCACTTTTGAAATGCTCCAGTGTTGTGGATGTCTTGATGTCGTGCTCCGGCGGAAGTTTTGGTTTTCGGAAGAACCCGAAATGGACGTCAGTTATTTTCCGCCTCCCGTTTCACGACAGCCTCCGCGTTGGCGCTACAACCTTCCTGTTGATTCGAGATTGTTGCTTGAAGAGATTTACAAATCGTTGGATGCAGATAACCGACGTCTTCCATTGATGGGAGCAAGAACATTGCTGGATATGCTTATCCTTGAAAAGGTTGGCGATGTTGGCAATTTTCGTGCGAAGTTGAGTGGCTTAGAGAGAGCGGGTCTTGTCAGCTCGCAAGGGAGTGAGGTTTTGTACGCAGCACTCGATATGGGAAGTGCGGCGGCGCACCGAGGACATGCAGCCACCGAATATGAAGTCGAAGCGGTGATGGACATCGTAGAAAACATGCTTCAGGCCATATATGTGTTTCCGAGAACGGCTGATGCTTTGAAAAAGTCCACGCCACAACGTTCGAAAAAAAGCTGAAGTGCTAAAACGCCGGTGCTGTTCTCTCAAACTGCGCTCTGTTAACGCTTCCAAGACTGGCTATTATTGCTATTCACTTGCCCAAGCAGTTGTGCATCCAAGTCGGTTCTCAAGAAACGCCATACGCGGCGCTCAGTGCCCGATAGAACGTAGCCCCTAACTTTGCCTTGTTTAGCCCACACTAGAAGCGTGCGCGGCTTTACTTTCAAGTATTGCGCCGCTTCGTTCGCGGTCAACCACTCGATTTGCACGGCGTTTGAGGCTGCCATAATTTGAGCCGTGCCCGCTGAAAGCACTAATCTCATTGCCAGAAAACCCGGTGCAGAATCCGGGAACAAATCAGGGAACGGAAGCCAATACCGACCGCTCTAAGTTCTTTCTTTCCGTTCCTGTTCGTTTCTAGTGATGTCTTCTAACTCTGTGATTCTACAAGTAGCGTCAGAGTGTGAGGATGGCACTCTACCGCTGAGTTAAGCGCCCTGCATTAACATTCAAACAGTAGCGGCCATTTCCGTCAACCACGTGGCGCCGCCCCCTACTTCACCCGCGTCAGCGTGAGTGTTGAAGCCGGAAAGTTCGGATCGTCCGACTTCGTATTCAGCTTGATCTCATCTCCAGCGACGACGCCATCGTGCTTGATCGTCGTTCCGTTGAACACAACATCAAACGATATCTTGTCGCCATCCATCTTCCCATTGCTGATGTCGAGAGGCGGTCCCTGCGGTACGGCGATGGTTCCGGTCAGCTTGGCGCCGTCCTGTTTAAAGGTGAAGGTGAGCTGAAAGCCTTCTCCGTTCGGGCCCGCAACCTGCCCCGTCCATGCGCCGGTCACATCCGCAGCGAGTGCTAAAGTTGCGCTCAGTAGCACGAAGATTGCAGCTCCTGTACACATCAGTTTCTTCATAAACCATCCACATCGCATAGATTTTTCAGCTGGCTTTGGTTTGCCAGCGAACGATAATACCTCAACTTATTGCTGCGCCGTGTTAAGTCTTGAGGATTCCTCCGAATCCCGTCATCTTGAAGCCCATCCCACAGGCATTCGAAGGATGGTAGGCTATCGCGAAGCGGTCAAATTGGCACGTTTAGCCATCAAAGATGGCATAGCCAAAGCACAGAATGTCAGTATCTCATTCAAAACACGACGCTTCAGGATTCAACGAAGACGACCCGGTCACGCAACTTTCTTCCTCCGAAGGGGTTGAAGAAGATGTGAGCAGCATGGCCATGGATCGTGGGTTGCTCGCCGTATCGAGCGCGTCCCTCGCTGCTGAGGGCGGCAACTCCTCCTCTGTTCTCACCGATGCCGACGTCATGTTGCGGGTCAAGGCCGGAGACGAATCCGCCTTCTCCTACCTGGTGCAAAAATATCGTCGCGCCATGGTGCATTTTATGTATCGAATGGCGCACAGTCCGGCGGTCGCCGAGGATTTGGCGCAGGAAGTTTTTTTGCGTGTGTATCGTTCGCGGGAAAACTACGAACCGACCGCGAAGTTCACCACCTGGCTCTACCGGATCGCCACCAACCTGGCCGTGAACCATATTCGGGACACGCGCCATGAACGCCAGGGAAATATGGCCAGCCTCGATGAACCGGATCCGGAGACGGGCCGTGCGTTGGATGTGGCCGATATCAAGCCGACCACGGAGGAAGTGATCATCCAACGGGAGCGCCTGGCCGCCATCCGCAGCAAAGTGGAAGCCTTGCCCGAGCGCCAAAAGCTGGCGGTGCTCATGCATAAATATCAGCAGATGGATTACAAGCAGATTGCCGAAGTATTGAAGTTGAGTGAATCCGCCACCAAGTCGCTGCTCTTCCGGGCATACGAAAGCCTGCGGGAGCAGCTAAAGGAATTTGTTTAGTAAGGAAGCAATGGTTATGAAAAGGAATTGCACTTGTGATGACATTCGTGAACTGATGCCGGACCTGGCCGCCGGATTAGGCGATCCCGATTCTGAGGTCAAAGGTTCCGAAGTCAAAGCTCATTTGCAGAGCTGCGCCGCGTGTTCCAGCGAGCTTGAGAGCTTTCGTCGCACCATGGCGCTGCTCGATGAGTGGAAAGCGCCGGAGCCTTCGCCCTATTTTGACGTTCGCATGCAAGCAAAGCTGCGCGAAGAGATTGCCGCAACAAAACGGCCCGCGGGCTGGCTTCATTGGCTGCGCAAGCCTGTGTTCGCGGTTTCTCTGACGGTCGCCATCGTGGCGGGTGTCACGCTTGTCGAAACGGGTCATGCACCGCTGGCCAGCCCGGTTGCCGTTGAGCCGGGTACAGCCGTTGGAGATTTGCAGGCATTGGACAAGAACCATGATTTGTATAGCGATTTCGATGTTCTGGACGATTTGCAGGTACAGAGTAATGTAGTGGCGAACCCGTAATTGCTTTCGAGAAGGCTTGCTCCTTTTGCTTGGCAATGGCAGATGGGGCAACAAGAGCTGCGGCAGTGAGAGCTGGGGGTAACGAGAGTTGAGGTAACGAGAGAAGCATGTTGAATAAAATTCCAGTACGGGTGTGGTCAGCCTTCTGGCGTTTTGTGCCAGCGACGGTGTTCGCTGCCTGCTTGATTCTCTCTGTTTGCTCAGTGACCGCTCCTGCCGCTTTTGCCCAGGCCCACGCGGGCCATATGAGGCAGGGCCACCATGCCGGCCAGTGGCTGCGGAAATATAAAGACGTGCCTCCCGAGCAGCAGGAAAAAGCGTTGGAGAACGATCCGGAATTCCGGCGTCTTCCCCCCGATCGTCAGCAGAAGCTGCGGGAGCGGCTGCAACGTTTCAATAATCTTCCGCCCCAACAGCAGCAGCGCGTCCTGAGCAGGATGGAAACCTGGGAGCACCTCACGCCAGAGCAAAAGCAGAGCGCCCGGCAGATCGCGGGTCGCTTTCAGACACTGCCCCCGGCACGGCGCGCCATGTTGCGAAATGCCATCAATGAGCTTCGCGAAGTTCCTCCCGGCCAGCGCGAGCAGATGATTGATTCCGATCGCTTCAAGAGCCAGTTCACGCCCGAAGAACTAGGCATTCTGCACAGTGTGGACCAGCTTCCTCTTGCTCCCGCTGAGGCTGGAGCACCCGCGCCGCATAACTAAACGTCCATCATTTAAACACTCGTTGTGCTTCACTGCCCTAAGTAATGATGCGGCGGATGCGCTGTTACACTTTGGCGGTTGTATTGTGATAAGGCATTCGTCCATGCGCGCGAAAAAGCAACTTATCCACGCAAAGGGCAACAAAGGTAAGGTGAAGAATATCTTCTGGCCGGCTAGCTCTCTGCGTCTCTTGATGTTTGGAATTGTCTTGGTAGGGATTGCATCCAATGTCCGCGCTCAGACCGCGGCGCATGAAAATTCCGCGGCATCCACTCCCGATGCGCCGTCAACCTATGTTCCCATAACATCGCAACAACGCTTTCATTGGTTTGTGACCAGCACGGTTGGACCAACGAGCCTGGCGGCTGGCTTGTTCAGCGCGGGGTTTGGCACCGCGCGCAACACCCCAAAAGAATACGGTCCGCACTGGGAGGGCTACGGAAAACGATACGCGATGCGGTTCACCGGGATCGCCACGGGCAATGCCATGGAAGCAAGCCTGGGCGCGCTTTGGGGAGAAGATCCACGATACTTTCGCGAGCCCGGCAGACCGATCAAAACGCGGATTGGCCACGCAATGAAAGCCACCTTCACCGCATATGACCGTGAGGGAAATGTCATGCCGGCTTACGCGCGTTACATTGCGATTCCCGGAAATAATTTTCTATCCAACGCGTGGCGCGCAGACAGCGAAGCCAATTCCCGCAGCGCCGCCGAACGCACGCTCTACGGAGTTCTGGGAAAGATGGGGAGCAATGCTTTCACGGAATTCTGGCCTGACTTGAAGAAGCTAGCATTCCATCATCAGCGATGACGGGCGGACTTTATTGCCGCAATCCAATCCACTTTTCAGAAATCACCAGCGAATTCCCGGGATTCTGCGGATCGTACCGGACTGATGTAGGCAAGCCAAGGCGGCAGCTATGCAGATTGATTCGCTGTCGCAAGTAGGTCACGTCCTGGGACGCTTCATAGGAAACCCCAGCGACGTCGTAGTGGTAAATCAACAGCGTGGCTGGGCGCTCGGCGGTCTTGTGCTCCTGGACGTCAATCACGGTGCCGTCGGTAATACGGCCGACTTTTTCCAGCCACAGACGGCGCTGCGTCTCCAGTTCCGTTGGGTTTGTATGTTTTTGCCGGAATACGAAATAGGCCAGTACCAGCGCGGCCACGCCACCAGGGATAACAGTGTAAAAGCGAAATGGGATCATAAACCTGCGGAAGGGAAGCCCGCTGCTTCGTTCCAGGGCAATTCCCAGGGCAATTCATGGATGAGCATAAAGCCAGCCGCGAAATTGGGGAAGAGGCAGAAATGGTTACTGATGGGCTAGGGCTGTGAATTACCGGAAATCTAAGAGCGCCAGCCGGGCAGCGAAGGCAATTTGTGTTTTGAACAGTTGGCACTGGCACGCGTGCTATAATTTTTCATCTCTTCGCGATTGGTAATGTTCGGAGGATTGTTATCGACAAGCGTTTTATTCGCATTAACGAGCGTATTCGGGCGCGAGAAATCCGCGTAATTGATGATGCAGGCGAGCAGATTGGCGTCCTGCAGCCCTTCGAAGCGCTAAAAAAGGCCCGCGAGAAGAATCTAGACCTGGTTGAGATATCGCCGACCGCGAACCCTCCTGTATGCCGCATCATGGACTACGGGAAATTCCTGTATCAACAGGAAAAAAAGGAACGCGAGGCGAAAAAGCACCAGAAAACAATTGTGGTGAAGGAAGTAAAGTTCCGCATTAATGTGGACGACCACGATTACGAAACCAAAAAGAACCACGTGTTGCGCTTCCTCGGTGAAGGAGACAAGGTCAAGGCGACCATCTTCTTCCGCGGACGCGAGATGACCCGCACGGGTTTGGGACGCGGAATTCTTGAGCGCCTTATTAAAGACATTGGCGACCAGGGAATTGTGGAGTTCCGGCCGCGGCAGGAAGGCAATACCCTGCATGCGATTCTGGCTCCGAGCGCTAAGAAGCCGGAACCGAAGCCGCCGAAGCCCAAGCAACAATCTCCTGCTGCGCCACAAGCGCAGCCGCAGCCGCAGCCGGTAGAGACCGCGAAGTAGATTTTTTTTAAGCCTTCAGCGGTCAGCACTCAGCATTCAGTCCTTGAGGGTAGCGGGAACTGCATGGCTGAATGCTGAGTGCTCAACGCTAATTGCTGATTTGAGGATTTATGCCGAAATTAAAAACACACAAAGGCGCTGCGAAGCGCTTCAAGAAAACCGCTACAGGAAAAGTGAAGCGGTCCAAGGCGTATTTGCGCCACATCCTGACTTCCAAAGACAAAAAGCGCAAGAGCCATCTGGGCGGCACCGTGCTCGTAAGTGATGCCGACACGCCCAAAGTAAAGAGAATGATTCCGTACTAAGCATGATTCCGTGCTAAGAACGGACCGGGCGACCTTCTGTATTTCGAGCTTCGGTAATTTGAAGCTGAGGATTGGCGAGCTTCCGCATTTGAAGCTCAGAATTTGGGAAGCAGAAAATTTGGGAAGGGCACGGCTTTAGCCGTGCCATCCAAGGCCCATAAAATGGGCTTTAGCCCCTGAGGAGCAAAATCTAAGGGGCTTAAAAAGGGCAGATTATTTTCCGCCCGAAGCGAGTGAAGAGGCCAAGACTAAAAAGTCTCCTGCCTCCAGCCGCTATAACGTAAGCAAAAAGGAGAACCACCATGCCTCGTGTAAAACGCGGAACGAAACGTCGCGCAAAACGCAAAAAAATATTAGACCGCGCCAGCGGTTACTTCCTCACAAAATCCAAACTCTACCGCTCGGCCAAAGAAGCCGTGGACCGCGGTTTGAAGTTCGCCTACTCCGGCCGCAAGCAAAAAAAGCGCCAGTATCGCTCGCTGTGGATCGTCCGCATCGGCGCAGCCGCCAAATTGAACGGCATCAGCTATAGCCAGTTCATCAACGGCCTCAAGAAGAGTGGGATTGAGCTCGACCGCAAAATCCTGGCTGACCTCGCCGTCAACGACGCCGCGGCCTTTAAAAGCCTCGCCGAGCAGGCGAAGAGCGCTCTCGGTGGGGCAGCGTAGAAGCTCTCAGCAATCAGTCATCAGCAAAATTAACTGTTTGAATACGTATCAGGGCGCGGCTTTAAGCCGCGCCGATATGTCTCAATTATGATTGTCATTCCGAACGGCGAGCCGTGAGGAATCTGCTTTTTGCGGGCTGTCGTAAAGAGTAGAAGTTGAGATCGCACCGCACCAGCCGCGAAGCGGCGGCATAGGATAGCCCGGGACGGAAGTCCCGGGAAGGCACAGAACCGAGCGAGTCCCGCAGGGACGGCACAATCATGCCTTCCACCAAACAACCCGCATACGCAGTTCCCAAGCTGACGGATTTCTCCGCTCCTGCATTGGATCAAGCCGCAAAAAATCTCCTCGCCGCGCTGGAAAGCGAATCCGCCGGGATCACAAACGAAGCCGACTCGAAAACTTTCCGCGACCGCTGGATGGCGCGCAAGGACGGCATCCTCACTCAGGTCAACGATCTTTGGCTAAAAGCCGCACCTAAAGAATCCAAACGCGAAGTCGGGCAACGCGTCAATCAACTCAAAGTTGAAGTCGAGCAGAAAATTGAAAGCGCGCTCCAACGGAGTCAAAACGCCGGATCACAATCGCGGTCGGATGCCGAAGGCATTGACATCACCCTCCCCGCCCTCCGCCGCCCCATCGGCGCCGAACATCCCGTCATCAAGACGATGAACGAAATCGTCTCCGTCTTCCGCAACCTCGGATACTCCGTCGAAGAAGGCCCGGTCATTGAGAGCGACTATTACAACTTCGAGTCGCTGAATTTTCCGCCGAACCATCCCGCGCGCGACACGCAGGACACGCTCTTCATCGCCAACCAGGAATCAAAACCGCAGCGCGAGCGATTACTCCTGCGAACGCACACCTCTCCAGTCCAGATTCGCACCATGGAGAAGATGAAGCCGCCGCTGCGCATCGTGATTCCCGGCAAAGTACACCGCAACGATCCACCGGACGCGAGCCACTCGCCCATGTTCCACCAGGTCGAGGGCTTGGCTGTTGACACTAACATCACCTTCGGCGACCTCAAAGGCACGCTCGACCACGCCATGAAAATGCTCTTCGGCTCGAGCGTCAAGACGAGCTTCCGCCCGTCGTTCTTTCCCTTCACCGAGCCCAGCGCTGAGATGATGGTTTCCTGCTTCATCTGCGGAGGCAGCGGTAAGCGAGGGTCCGAACCTTGCCGCCCCTGCAAGCAAAGCGGATGGATCGAAATCCTCGGCTGCGGCATGGTTGACCCGAACGTGTTCGGTTTTGTAAAAGAAAACGGCTACGATCCAAAAAAAGTTTCCGGCTTCGCCTTCGGCATGGGCGCGGACAGAATCGCGCTGCTGAAATATGGTGTGGATGACATTCAGTTGTTCTTTCAGGGCGACGTAAGATTTTTGGAGCAGTTTGGATAGAAGCAGTCGTTGGCCTTTGGTCGTTGGTCGTAGCCAACAGCCAAAGACAAACGACCAATGACCGAACACAATGAAACTTTCCCCCCAATGGCTGCGCGAATTCGTTGATCTCCCGGCGACCGATCTTCGGACAGACGACCGTCGCCTTGCCGAAGACCTGACTTCGGCTGGTATCACCGTCGAAGGCGTCAGCGGCGAAGGTGCGAACACTGTCTTTGAAATGGAGATCACTACAAATCGCCCCGACGCCATGAATCACTACGGCGTTGCGCGCGAATGTTCGGCCATTTACGATCTGCCATTGAAATCGCTGGAAGCGAAGTTCCCCTCAGCGGCTAAAGCCGCTTCGTCAAATTCGCCATCCGGCACGACTAAAGTCGGGCCCTTCCCGATTGAAATTCAAGATAAACAAGGATGTGCGCGATACACCGCGCGCGTGATTCACGGCGTCCAGATCAAGCCTTCACCAGAACAGATTGTAAAGCGCCTGGCCAGCGTTGATCAGCGTGCCATCAACAACGCCGCCGACGCCTCCAATTACACGCTCTGGGAAATGGGCCATCCCACGCACGCATTCGACCTCGATTTACTCGAAGGCGGTAAGATCATCGTGCGTCGCGCAACCAAGGGCGAAACCCTCAAGACGCTCGATGGCGTGGAGCGGAAATTGTTCGTAGACGACCTGATCATCGCCGACGCCAAAAAGCCCGTCGCTCTTGCCGGGGTCATGGGCGGCTTTGACTCGATGATCACCGGTAAAACCAAAAATATTGTGATCGAGTCGGCATGGTTTGACCCTACCGTTGTCCGCAAAACGGCGAAACGCCACGGCCTGCACACCGACGCATCCCATCGCTTTGAGCGCGGCGCGGATTATGGCGCAACGTCCATCGCCTGTGCGCGTGTTGCCATGCGCATCTTGGAATCCGGCGGCGGCCAACTCCAGGGAAATGAAATTGACGTGGTCGCACGTAATCTCGATCTCGCTCCCATCCAACTCGACCGCGCCGAGGCAACACGCATACTGGGCGAAGACCTCGGCGACACAGAAATTCTCCGCATCCTGCGGCGGCTGGGCTTCGTCGTCATCCCCGACACCAACTCTGATTATCTGGTGAACGTGCCAAGTTGGCGCCTGGACGTGGAACGCGAAATTGATCTGATCGAAGAAATTGCCCGCCTGCACGGCTATGACAAATTCCGCAAAACTCTGCCTGCGTTTTCCGGAGCAGTCGCCGAGTCCCAAGATTCGCGCAAAGACGAAAAGCTGCGCTCCGCGTTGCTGGCGCTCGGTTACAACGAAGCCGTCTCGCTGAGTTTTATTTCCCACGCCGACGCCGAACAATTTTCATCTCTGCCAGTCATTGAGCTTGAGAACCCTTTGAGCGAAGAAGCCTCGGTCATGCGGACGTCGCTCGTCCCCGGCATTCTCAACATGCTGGCCTACAACTTGAATCGCGGGAATGATGACGTCCGTCTGTTTGAGGCTGGGTCGGTTTTTACAACGGCGGACGGAAAGTCGCACGAGCCAAAGCAGATTTGCCTGGGCGCGACCGCCGCAAATATTGCACAATCGCTGCCCAAGGGCGGCGTTCTCGATGTAAGCAAAGGTGAAAACGCCACCGCCGCCGAGGCCTTCCGCAGCCTTAAAGGCGACATCGAAACTTTACTGGACGAATTCCAGCACGGGGCCATTCACTACGATACGCAAACTTCGGAGTATTACCACCCCGGCCGTTCGGCGCGCATTTTGCTGGATGGAGAAGCAGTCGGAGAGTTCGGGCAGATTCATCCCGACGTAATTTCCAGTCGCAAACTCCGGCAGCCCATTTTTACTGGCGAAGTTTATCTCGATCGTTTGTACAAGCACGACCTGCGGCATGTTCAATACAAAGCATTGCCACGCTATCCGGCTGTGGAGCGCGACTTCTCATTCATTTTTAGCGATGACGTCGCATTCGCGAAAATTCAAGCCGCTGCCGCCGCTTTAAAGCTCAGCGATCTGCGAGACTTTGCTCCTGCGGAAATCTTTCGCGGCGGTGCCATTCCCCCTGGAAAGTATTCCATCTTGCTGCGGGCAACATTCCAGTCCCACGAACGCACGTTGCGTGATGACGAAGTGGCCGAGTGGGCCACGCAGCTGATCAAAGCGCTTGAGGCGTTGGGTGGAACTCTGCGAGCGTCATAAGCCTGCCTACTTTTCCGATTGCGAGTAAACTGGTTGTGCCGTGCGACTTCGTTCCTGGATAATCCTTCTTTTTATTCCGGTCATCGCCGTCCCCGTCATTCTTCTTTCCACCCACGCGGCCAGCGCTCCGCCACCACCCACTTTCTATAAAGACGTCCTCCCTATCCTCCAGACTCATTGCCAGCGCTGCCATCGTCCTGACGAAGTTGCGCCCATGCCGCTCGTGACCTATGCCGACGCGCAGCCCTGGGCCACCGCGATTGGCGGCGCCGTGCAAACCAAGATGATGCCGCCCTGGTTCGCCGACCCCTCCATCGGACATTTCGCCGACGACCCTTCGCTCACGCCCAGGCAAATCGCAACCATTCTTGCCTGGGCCAAAGCAGGCGCGCCCGCGGGAAACCCGAAAGATGCTCCTCCTCTGCCTCATTGGACCGAAGGCTGGAACATCGCGCATCCCGATAAAATTTTCGAAATGCCCCAGTCCGTGCCGATTCCCGCCCACGGAGACATCGAATACACCTACGAGATCGTGCACACGCATTTCCAGCAAGACCGCTGGGTGCAAATGTCTGAGGTGCGTCCTTCCAGTCCGCAGTATGTGCATCATGCGGTCGTTTATATCCGCCCGCCAAATTCCAATTGGCTCCGCCATGCGCCGGTCGGCGCGTCCTTCACGGCTTCCAGCTTGAAAGATCCTGTCGAGCGCCGCGAAGCGCACGCGACTACCAATGATTTGCTTCTGGTCTATGCGCCGGGCAGTTCGCCCGATCAGTGGCCGCAAGGGATGGCGAAATTTATTCCTGCGGGCTCAGACCTGGTTTTTCAAATGCACTACACCTCGAATGGCAGGGCGGGCAGCGATCAGACTGCGGTCGGGCTGGTCTTCGCCAAGCAGCCTCCCGCGCAGCGTGTAATAACTCTCCAGTTGAACGACCACGCGCTTTTGATTCCGCCCAACAACGACAATTTTCGTGTGGAAGTGCAAGGAACGCTCCCCAATGACGCGACCCTGCTCAGCTTTTTCCCGCACATGCATCTTCGCGGGAAAGCTTTTGAGTATGACATTGTTCACGACAACGGAACCGTGGAACCGCTTTTACGCGTGGATCCTTATCACTTCCACTGGCAGTTGAGTTACAAGCTGGCCCAGCCGCGATTTCTAAAAGCCGGCACCCGATTGCGCGCGGTCGCCTGGTATGACAACTCCCGCAACAATCCTCACAATCCCGACCCAAATGCCATGGTGACCTGGGGTGACCAAACCTCTCAGGAAATGATGGTCGGATTTTTCGACGTCGCCGTGCCCGCCAACGTGGACAAGCAACAATTCTTCGTCCGGAAAAATGCCGCGAAGCAAACGAAGTAGCGAGGCTCAGAAAATCGTGATCCTAATTTTTAAAACCTGAATCTCTCAAACCTGAATTTCTCTGTCATTTCGAGCGCAACAAAAAGGCATGTTTCATGCCTTTTGTGGAGTCGAGAAACCTTGTGGTTCCGTACATTCCACGGTACATGTCCCTATTCTGGGAACGTACTGTCCTCTTTAGCTGAAAATATCCCCGCATTTTCCCGGAGAATAGAAACCATGACAGGAACCACGACCAGAAAGCTGCTTGTCGCAAGCAGTATTTTCGCGCTGCTGCTCTTCGCCGGTTGCGGCGGAAGCACGGGAGCATCGGGCGGAAGCGGCTCTGGCGGCGGCTCCGGGAGCGGCGGCGGGTCGGGCAGCGGAGGCTCTGGAAGTGGCGGCGGCAGCACAACGCCAAATACTTCGTGCGCAATGAATGCCGGTCAGGGCGCGAGCCTCAACGGATTCGTTCCCTTCACCAGCGACAGCCCATGGAACCAGGACATTTCCAGTGCGGCGGTGGACCCCAACTCCAGCCAGATTATCAATTTCATCGGTCCGACCATCGGCCTGCATCCTGATTTTGGCTCCGGTCAATATCAAGGCTCAACCCTCGGCATTCCTTACACTGTTGTGGACGGCACACAGGGAACGGTCAGTATCAACTTCAATCAGTCTGCCGACGAAAGCGATCCCGGCCCCATGCCCATCCCCGCCACCGCGCCGATTGAAGGCTATCCGAACCCCGGCAGCGGCGACCGTCACGTGCTGGTGCTCGACAACAGCAATTGCTTTCTGTACGAACTCTATGCTTCTTCGGTGAACGGCAATGGAAGCTGGACGGCAGGTTCAGGGGCCGTGTGGGATTTGCTGGGCAACGAGCAGCGTCCCTGGACATGGACCTCCGCCTATGCCGCCGGGCTGCCCATCTTTCCCGGCCTCGTTCGCTATGACGAAGTTGCCGCCGGGAAAATTTCTCATGCTTTGCGATTTACTTTGAACGACAGCCGCGCGGCCGTCGTTCCTCCCGCATCGCACTGGGCGGCCAATTCCACCAACTCTCTGGCCGCGCCCATGGGCATGCGCCTCCGCCTGAAAGCCAGCTATGACATTTCGTCTTTCTCGCCCAACGTGCAGGTAATCCTGACCGCGCTGAAAAAGTACGGCATGATTATGGCCGACAACGGCAGCTCCATGTATCTGAGCGGAGCCCCCGACGACCGCTGGGACAACGACGACCTGCACAATCTTTCCCAGGTGCCAGCCTCAGCATTTGAAGTCGTGCAGATGAATCCGGTTTATACCGCTGCGAATGTCCCCCAGGGAGCCGCGCCAGTCATTTCTAGTTTTACCGCCAGCCCGTCGACAGTTTCTGCGGGCAGCAGCGTGACGCTAAGCTGGAGCGCCAGCAACGCGGAGTACTTTATCATCTCTCCCGAAATCGGCGCAGTCCGCGGATCGAGCGCGACCGTCACGCCTACCAAGACGACAACGTACACTCTCTACGCAACCAACCAGTACGGCCAAACCACCAGCACCGTTACCGTGAACGTGCACTGATCTGTATTCTTCAATAATGGCGGCGTGGCCCAGATTTAAGGAGACCGAGAGGCTCCCAGTAACCGCCTTCACGCCCGGTTTTTAATAAAAGCAAGCCGCTTATTCAAGTGCATTTCGGATTCGCTCTCAACAGGGCAGGTGACCGATTATTATCAAATAACCCCTAAGGCCGATTTTCCCCGTATCTCCCAAATAGTCCGTCCGAGGAGGTTCATTTCTGACAATAGATTCCAAGCCTCGATCGCGGTTCGGTTGAGTTCAATATCCGCACGATACAAAGTCGCCACTTCACAAGTGCCCTGGACTACAGCAAGTAGGCTATGCAGGAGCGCCGGATCAGCTATTTCTTTCTCGAAATGATCTTGTCGCTGAGAGTCCGACAGAAGTGGTCTCAACGGAGATCTCTCCCAGAATGCAGTCTTCCACATCCACGCTTGAGCGGAGCCTTGAGCGAAAGCGCACAGCCGCCGGTATTCAGGATAGAGTCGCATCAACATCTTTTTGCGGCCAGCATCTGTGATCTTCTCGATCACTCCCATAGGTGTCGGGAAAGTCCCGATCTTGGCTGAGGTCATGCCCGGCGACAACGGAATACCAAGTTCCTCCGTTTCGACTGTTGCCTTTTCGTCGTCGGTCACACCGGAAGCGCGTCGAAGGTCTTCGATCAATGGCAATGCGCGTTGGTTGATGTACTCGTCAAAACGCGCGAGGCCCTTACGCTCTTCGCGTTCAAGCAGGAACCGGACGTAGGCATCTCTCCAAAACCTTTTGACGTAGATGTCGATGAATGCAGGATCCTGGACCATTAGGCAAATAGAGTAAAGTGCCTCCAATTGAAGTCGAGCCAACACTAAGGCATCGACACATGCAGGTGCCTTTGTTCCCTCCGCGAGAAGATTTCGGATAGTGACATGAGTAAATCCCATCGCATCGAAAATCCAGCGGACGTGTGCAGTCTGGAGGTCAGAGTACCCTGCAGGGGAATGCTTCAGAGTATCAGTCACCGCGGCGACACACCGTTTAACATGACCGTCGACGAGGGAAACGTGGACACGCTTATCAACATCAATATCGGTCTTGCTCGGGCACGCGATATCGAGCACCCTAATCTTCATCAACGAATTTTAGCAGGCGGGTGGCCCGCACTTTCCTCAAGATCAACTTCCCACCCCTTCAGCCCCGCTTAGGGCAAGCTTTGGCGCAAAATGGGTGACAAGAGTAGGGCACCACTTCTTACTATCTCACGCAAACTCTTATAACTATTCCGACTCTCGAGGGTGCCCCGTCCTTGTGTCTGCGTTTTGTGCAGACACAAGGGCGGGGACTTTGATTTGGAACCCTAGGGATATTCGCATCGGCCGGGGGGTGTCGGGTGCCCCAGGTCTCGCCGCCGTTGCGAGACCTGGGATTGTACATACAAACCGCCAACGTGCTGATTCATGAGATCATCCTACGGAATAGAGCGCACAAAAAAGTATTGACAATATGTTCCACGTGGAACATCTGTGGAAAACTCAGCCACACTATCCTGTCGTCCTAACATACTCTCCCTCCAGTGCTTTATACTGCCCACTCCCATCCCTCGGGGTTTTTATGCCAGTCTCTTCTCAATCTCGTCTTGTCTATATTGACTGGCTGCGGGGCCTTGCCTGCCTGGTCATGTTCCAGACGCATTGCTACGACGCGTGGCTGGGAGGCGCGGCGCGCAAGAGCAAGTTCTTCATGTGGTCGCAGATCGGCGGCACCTTGCCTGCTCCCTTGTTTCTTTTTCTGGCGGGAATTTCCGTGGCGCTGGTTGCGGAAAGGCTGCGGAAGAAGGGCGCGCCGTCCAGACAAACTGCGCTCCGCACCATCCGGCGCGGGGCTGAAGTTCTCGGCCTGGGATTGCTCTTCCGCTTGCAGGAATTTGTCATCGCCTGGGGATGGGCTCCGTGGAGCGACCTGTTGCGCGTGGACATCCTGAACACAATTGGCGTCGCCATCATGCTGATGGGCTGCCTCATGCTCTTATTTTCCGGGAGCGACGTCGCATGGCCCCGAAAAAAGATGGTCGGCGCGGCAATCGGTGCGGCAGCAGCTATTTCTCTGGCCACGCCATTGCTTTGGACGACGTGGCGTCTTCGCTGGCTGCCCTGGCCCATTGAGACATACATCAACGGCGTTCACAACACCGGCAAGCCGGCGCCCGGATTCTTCCCGGTTTTTCCCTGGGCTGGATTTGCTTTTGTGGGGCTTGCGGTTGGATTCGCCATTTTGAGCGAACGGGTCCGCCAACACGAAAGTCGTTTTTTTATTTCATGTGGCGTCGCGGGCGTTGCCATCATGTACTTCGCGCAATGGATCACCGCGCGGCCTTGGCACATCTATCACGTATTTGATTATTGGCACACCAGCCCTGAATTTTTTCTTTGCCGCGTGGGATTGCTCATGATCGTGCTCTCCGGCGGATATATCTGGTGCCGCTGGGGCGCGGGCTCATGGAAGTACAGTCCGCTGGCGCAGATGGGAAAAACTTCCTTGCTGGTTTACTGGGTACACATTGAATTTGTTTACGGACGATTTTCCATTATGCAGAAGCGAGCGCTCGGCATTGGTGGCGCATCATTGGGACTGCTCATAATCTTTGTTGCCATGCTGCTGCTCTCGATTGCGCGTACGAACTGGAAGGGCCGCGGCACGGAGGTACAAGCTATGCCGAGAAAATTGGCTAGCGCTTAAAGTACAGAGAAGCTCTCAGTCCAAAAGCAGGTTTCTCGACTCCACAAAAAGGCATAGGCATGCCTTTTTGCTGTGCTCGAAATGACAAGTAATCTGGCTAAACAAAGTTTAGACCTTGTTCAGGAAATCTATGACGGCGAGCTCGGCCCAATGGCCGTCGTAGCCTTTGGGTTCGGCTAGGAACGAGCAGTGTCCGCCGTCTTCTGTTTCTATAAAAAGAATGTTGGGATTTGCCGCAATCTTTTTTCGCGTCTCGGGAGTGATGCGAATGAATGGGTCGCTGGCCGCGTGCAAAATAAAAGCGGGCACGCTGATTTTGTCCACCACATTCGCCGCCCCAGCGCGCGCGTAATAATCGGACGCGCCCTGAAAGCCGCAATAGTACGCGGTAATTTTGTCGTCGAAGTCACGCAAGCTTTTGATTCCCTGCAGGCGCGCAGGGTCAAAGGCATTGGGAAATAAACGGGCCTTGGCGCGAAAGCGGCGGTCGAGCTTCCACAGAAAATATTTTTCGTAGAGCCGGTTGCCTCGCTCGTGCAAAGCGTCGGCGGAAGCTGCCAGGTCGAGCGACGCGCACACGACCGCGACGCCGCGGAATTGCGCGGGGCCATGGTTGGCCCATTCTCCGGCGGCCTTGAGCGCGAGGTTCCCGCCCATGGAAAATCCCGCCAGCGCGAAGCGGGTGATGTGGTCCCGCTCCATTAAATTATTCGCGACGGCAACCAGATCATTCGACAGGCTGGAGTTATAGAGCGTGGGCGCCATGTGGTCGGTGCCACCGCAATTTCGCTGGTTCACGCGGACCACGTTCATCCCCGCGGCAAGGCCCTTTTCCGCGATGCCTAACATGTATTCCGATTCGCTGGAGCCTTCGAGTCCATGCACAATAATGACGGTCAGGGCCGCCTGCCTGCCCTCGGGCTGCCAGTGGCAATGGCATAGAACGTTTATGCCGGGCTCAACTTCCACCAAGCGCTCTTCGGATGGCGCAAGATGAAAACGACGCGCCAGGAAGTAAGAGGCGAGCGTCTGTACGTGGCCTCCGCGCAAACCGCTGCGCGGGCGAAAGGGCGGCACGGTCAAAGCGGTTTGCAAAGTCTCCACAAGTTGATTCTAATAGGAATCACGCGGAGTCCTAACATGCCCATCTTTGAATATGTCTGCAAAGATTGTGACCACGATTTTGAAGCGATCATTTACGGCAACCAAAAAGCCGAATGCCCAAAATGCCACAGCAAAAAACTGACGCCGCAACTTTCGGTTTTTGCGGTGTCGGCGAAGGGGTCTGCAAAAGAATCCCCACGCGCGGTGGGCCCGTGCGGCTCATGCGGAGATCCTCGCGGGCCGGGGTCGTGCTCCATCAATTAGCTGGGTTCTGCCTCTTGATTCCGTCGTTCGCATCCGCGGATGCCCATATCTCCATCTCGTCTAAGTCTTCTGAATACAATGCCCTACGGCAGTGACTTCCGGCACCCGGCCGGGTAACTGGGGTAAGTTTTCTTCCTTCGGCTCCAGGCCTAGTATCCGGCAATCAGCTGGAGGGCCGTATATGGATCGCCGACGGAATCCGCGAGTGGGTGCATTTTTGCCGGTTCGTTTGTGGGGCGTAGATTCGCACTGGCTTCCCTTTATGCAACTGGCGACGGTGAGAAACATTAGCGCCGGGGGTGCCGTGGTGCAGGGCATGCAGCACCGCGTTTCTGAGGGAACGGTGTTAGAGGTCCAGTACGAGGACGAAAAAGCGCAATTCCGGGTCATTTGGGTGGGCAATGCGGAAATGCACACGAAAGGTGAAATTGGCGTTCAGATACTGCCCTCCGAGCCGATGATTTGGGATTTGAATCTGCGCTTATGCAGTGAAATGGTTGGAACAGGATGAACTGAGGACGCCTCAGTTTGTAGAGCCCTCCCCACCCCCACGCTTTTTCCACTCCTGACTTCTCACTCCCGACTTTTTGGTTCCAGTTTTCTACTTGCAAACCCCGCGACCCCAAGCGCCCCACAAACCTATTCTTCGTGAGACGATAAAAGCGTCCATGATTCAGCTTTCCTCAGCCGGAAAACGCTACGGCCACAAACTTCTGTTCGATAAAGCCGATTGGCTCATCACCAACCGCGATCACGTCGGACTGGTCGGCGGCAACGGCACCGGCAAATCCACATTGATGAAAGTTCTTGCCGGACTTGAGACGCTGGATTACGGCTCGGTAGTAACGGCCAAGGGCACCAGCGCGGGATATCTTCCGCAGGATGGTCTTGCGCTTTCCGGCCGCAGCGTCTTCGCGGAGTGCATGGCGGTTTTTTCTGAACTGCGCGCCATGGAACTAGAGATGGAAGAACTGACGCGCAAGATGGCGGAGCTGGACCCGGCTTCCTCCGAATATGAGCAAGTGGCGGAGCGCTTTCATCGCCTGGAGCCGGAATTCCGCACCCGCGACGGTTATGTGCTGGAAGCGCAAGTGGGAGCGGTGCTCACGGGTTTAGGGTTTCATAAAAACGACTGGCTACGTAACACCGAAGAATTTTCCGGCGGATGGCAGATGCGAATTGCCCTGGCCAAACTTCTGCTTCAGCAACCGAATCTTTTGCTGCTTGATGAACCCACCAACCACCTCGACCTGGAAGCCCGTAACTGGCTGGAAGAATATTTAGGAAAGTATCCACACGCTTTTGTGCTCATTTCGCATGACCGCTATTTTTTGGATGTCACCGTGAACCGGACGTGTGAAATCTGGAACAAGCAAATCCATCTTTATAGCGGCAATTACGACAAATATCTTGCCCAGAAAACGCAGCGCCGCGAACAGCTCGAGGCGGCCTACCGGACGCAACGCGAGCGGATTGAGCAACTGGAAGTATTCATCAACCGGTTTCGCTACCAGGCGACCAAGGCCAAGCAGGTGCAGAGCCGCATCAAGGAACTGGAGAAGATTGAGCGCATCGAAATTCCGCAGGAAGAGCGGGCCATTCATTTCTCGTTTCCTCAGCCCAAGCCAAGCGGACGCATTGTCGCCGAGTTCCTCAACGTAGCAAAGTCGTACGGGGAAAAGCATGTCTTCAGCAATGTGAACTTCATGGTGGAAAAAGGCGACCGCGTTGCGCTCGTGGGAGTGAACGGAGCAGGGAAGTCCACGCTAATCAAGTTGCTCTCCGCCACGGAGCCGTTGAGCAAAGGCGAATACCGCCTGGGACACAATGTACTGGTGGATTATTTCGCGCAGGACCAGTACAAAGAGTTAAATCCCGACGCGCGCATTCTGGAAGATCTCGGAGAAGCCTCTCCGCGATCCAGTGAGACGGAGCTGCGCAATCTGCTGGGATGTTTTCTATTTTCGGGCGACGACGTTTTCAAGCGTATCGGAGTGCTCTCCGGTGGAGAGCGCAACCGCTACGCGCTGCTGCGCATGCTGCTGCATCCGGCGAACTTTCTCCTGCTCGATGAGCCTACTAACCATCTCGATATGCGGGCCAAGGACGTTCTTCTGGAAGCGCTCAGCAAATACACCGGCACTGTGGTTTTCGTTTCACATGACCGCTACTTTATTGACAAACTTTCCACCCGCGTCTTTGAAATCGGCGAGGGCCGCGTCGAGATTTATCCCGGCAACTACGAGGACTACGTCTGGCGCAAGCAGGGAGGCGCGGAGGCGCTACAAGAATCCGTTGCGCAGCGGGAAACTCTGCAACCCGTACAGCCTGCAAATGGCAATGGGGCAAAAACCGAAGTCACCGCTGCTGAAGAGCCGAAAGTGGAAAAATCAAAGCGCCTGAATCCCATCAAGCGAAAGCAGATGGAAGACCGCTTTCACGAAATCGAAGAAGGCATTGTTCGCTTGGAAGCCGCCATCGGCGACTGTGAAACTTCGCTGCTGACCTTCGTGAGCGCGGATGAAACGCAGCGCCTGACGCAGGAAGTAAACGGCCGCCGCGAAGAGTTGCAGGCGCTGATGGCGGAGTGGGAAGAGCTTGGACAAGTGCTGCAAGCGTGAAATTTCCGCTGAAGTTGCCAGTAAACCCGGAGTACACGCTCTTCCGTAACCTGCCGGGAAGGTAATCTCATGCGATAGTTACTGCGGGCGTTGGCCCACACATCATCAGGTTCTCGCATGCGGCAAGCAAACGCGCATGCAGCCCAGGAGCGAGAGGTACGGAACATGTTGCAACCATCAGATAAATTCAAGACCCAGAATTTTGCCAATCCGATTTCCAATGGTTCCATCAACACAGTAAGCTCTTCCATCGAACAGGCGACCATTGGCCGCTCGCTCGTGATTAAGGGTGAGGTCAGCGGTTCTGAATCCATTTACATTGATGGACGCGTGGAAGGGTCCATCAACTTCGCCGATCATCGCGTCACCATTGGCCGCCATGGCGTGGTCAATGCCAACGTTACTGCCCGTGAGGTGGTCATTATGGGTAAAGTGAATGGAAACGTGGAATGCACCGACCGCGTGGATATTCGCAGCGAAGGTTCGCTGGTGGGCGACGTGATCACGCAGCGCGTGAGCGTGGAAGATGGCGCTCTGGTCAAAGGTGCGGTTGAAGTGCGCGCCTCTGATAAGAAGAACGACAAGTCCAAAGAAATAAAAGTTGAAGCGCCCAAGGCCGTAACGCCGGAAGCGCCGAAGGCACTGGCCGCGACGGCCGGCGCCGGTCACTAAACTCGTTTGTCCGTAAAAAGCAAGAGGCACGCCCATGGGCGTGCCTCTTGTGTTGGTGGGACGGGCGAGGACGCCCGTCGCTCCATTAGTGAAGTTATTCTTTCTTCAAATCCAGCGATGCGGAGTTCATGCAGTAGCGCATGCCCGTTGGCTTGGGTCCATCTTCGAAAAGATGTCCCAGATGGGCATCGCACTTGGAGCATCGCACCTCGGTCCGCACCATTCCGTGAGTTGCGTCGGTGTGTTCGGCTACCGCATCCTTTCCGAGGGGCTGGAAAAAGCTAGGCCAGCCGGTGCCGGAGTTATATTTTGTTTCTGAACTGAAGAGCGGCTGCCCGCAGCAAACGCAGGCGTAGGTTCCTTTTTCCTTCTCATCCCAATACTTTCCCGTAAACGCCGGCTCAGTTCCGGCCTTGCGAGCCACCTGAAATTGCTCGGGCGAAAGATTTTGCTGCCATTCCGCGTCTGATTTTGTGATCTTTTCTGCCATAAGATTCTCCTACCATTAGTTTAGATGCGCCCAGGCACCGAAAGTGACGCGTTGGCGCTAGGGTGTGGCTGGTTCAAAATAGAAATGATGGTGGTTCCGGCAACCGGGATTGAACCCTGCGTTGCAAGCCGGACAGCGCGATCCACTTTGCAAATATTCGTTGATGGTGAGTTCAGCTCCGCACGCTCCGCAGAGCACAGCTTTGCTGTTCCATTGCGTGCGAGGCCAGGCGGAGAGTTCGTGATCCGCCAATTCGACGTGGCAATCTTTGCAGGCGTAGTAAACGCCGCAGCAATTCATTTTGATAGCAACGATGTCCAGAGGATTTCGATAGTGCCTGCAACGGGTTTGCGGGTCGAGATCAACTCCGCGGACTTCAGGAGGTTTGGGCATCGCGGGTTCCGGGAGATCAACCAATCGTCAGCAACTCTTCGTAAAATCCACCAATCTGGCGGGCGCGATCTACAAAGTGAATTTCCAGGATCCAGTGGCGAACTTTTCCGTCGGCATCGCAGTCGCGCATGCGGTTGTGGTTGTTGGGATGGACATACAGAGATACCTTATCGCCGGGAATACGTTCGTGAGGAAACTGGCCGACGAGATGTCCAGCGATGGGGCCGCCATATTCCCAGCCATTTTGCTGGGCCAGTTGTTCGGCGTAGTGATAGAGCTGCGCTCCGGTGATATCGGGATGCTGCTGGAAATATTTTTTGCCGTCAACGAAGCCCTGCGCGATGTCGCGACATAGCTTTTGTTTTACGGGATCGTCGCCGATTACGAACGTGCGCCCAAAGTCCGCCTCCCAGGCTTCAAACACGGGCCCAAGATCGAGGAATACGATGTCGTCATCTTTGACAATCAAATCGGGTGGATTCTCGTCATAGGGAGCCAGCGTGTTCCGTCCCGCACGCACAATGCGCTTATGCCAGTACTGTTTAGTGCCGAACATTTCTTCGGCAAGCGCGTAGATGCTTTCGTTGATCTGGGTCTCAAGCGCGCCCGCGCGGATGAGTTGCTGCCTTTCGATTTCGGAGAACAGGTCCGCGGCCTTCTGTTGGGCCTCTAAGAGCGCGGCGGCGCGGATGTCTTCCGAAGGTTCCATTGGAGTAAAACATTACAACATTAAGAGTGTTTCGTGCGAGAAGCAGCCGGGAAAGCTGCGCCCTTTGCAAATTTCGGAGAAGGCATCCACGAGAAAAGATGTTCAGGGAGTTCTATTTTTACTTTTTCGCGGAAGATTGCACGGGACCATCGCTGAGCGGAACCTCGATGGTACCAGCCGTGTTTGATCCCAAATCAAACACTCCGGTGCGCAGAAAGGTGTCGCCCTTGGGCACATCAATTTCGCTTTGCAACGGAAGACCTATTTGCTCGAAGCTGTTATAGGCATCAGGTCTTAATCGTATTCCGGCCTTGCGCACGGTCATGTTGACGGGTTTCCCATCATGGTCGTAGGCGATCATCATCATTTCGATGTCCCCATGGCGTAACCCATCTGGAGTGATGTCGAACTTAAGGTCCTGCACCGAGATTGCGAAATCCACGCTATAGCGAGTGATCGGCCCTTTGAGTTCGCGATTGCTGCCGATTCGTGCCGCGTCCGGTGGAGGCTGGGGAATTGACGGCAGCACGCGTATTTTGTAAACGATCTGAGAAAAATCCGGCAGGCCAAAACCCAATAAGGGCCACAGTGGATCTTGAGGCTGCTTCGCATCCACGGGCGCGGCCGTCTTGGCGTCTTCGGCATAGTAGCCGCGTCGATACGCCAGTTTATATTTGTTGTCGGGCAGCTTTACTTGGATGCTCCTGTATTTCCCATTCATTTTCTTGTCGGCTGGCGTGTAGGTAAGTGTGTAATACCACGTGCCATCGTTGACCGCATTGACCATCGCATCGCCTAGTCCATTTGTGTTGTAGAAGGCGTGGCCGCCCGTATCGCGAGCGAGTTCCTCCATGGCCGACTGATTTGCCGCACGAGTTTCGCTCTCTTCTCTGAGGTCTTCCTCTTGTTGCTGCGGACTGGTCGAGTGTCCCTCTTCGTAAGCGGCGTTGCCTTCAAGACCGGTTGCCGAGATTGGATAAATGGCTACTTGTTCCGGAGTGAGCAGATCGGCGGTTTGACGGATATCTTCCTGGTATCGCCGCATCGCGTCGATGGGCTGCATGTCCTTGCCACCGGGAAAAATTGTGATGGGAAAGGAACTCGCGAACCAGATTATGTTTTTGCGTCCGGGAATGCTGGAGAGGTAGCGCGCCAGTTGTTGCAGTGCTTGCAACGTCATCTCGATGCGCGAACCGGCGTCGAAGGCGGCCTTGTCCTGCTGGAATTGCCTTACGGCGGCAATGGCGGCCGGGGACGCTTTGTTCTGCTTCATAAAAGAAACTATTTCCTCGTCTGTATCGACTTGCGAGGCGCTGGGGAGCAATGGAGATATCTGCGGCTTCAACCCTCCATTTTTAGTGCTTTTTAGTCCCGCCAAAATCTCACCTGAATCCGTGCTGAATCCCAGGAGCATGCGCAGGCGCGAAGCCAAAGTAAAAATGGCGAGGCGGGTACCCGGCCGAATACCTTGCAGATACTTGATTACCTGAGCGTTTACATAAGCCTGGTCCTGCGGTTGCGTATTGAGTGAGTCCAGCAGCAGAACGTTTACGGAGTCGGAGGTTTGAACGATGGGAAAGTTGGTGTAGATGCCGGGGGGCATGGGCGGCAATTTGATCTGAGTCAGGGGAGCGCTTTTATGCTCCTCAAAGGTGGAAATGCTTTGCGGTTTGCCGTTTTCGAAAACTTCGAAATCTTTTTTCTTCAGCCCCAGGACTGGTTCATCTTTACCAGCGGTCACGACTACGTCCAGCAGGACCACGCGCACCTTGGCTTTAAAGGTGGGAGTTGGCGCGGAAGGGTTAGGCGCGGAAGTCTGCGAGTAAAGCGAGCTGACGAGAAACAAAAAAACAGCCGGAGCACAGCGGCGGGAGAACATGGTTCGCCTCAACTTACGGGACTTTAACATAGTAAAGTCAATTTGTGGCTAGGGAATGCACCTCTGAACCCGCCAGCAGAAAGGCGCCGACGCCGTACACATAGCTGGAGGTAGGCTTGAAGTCGCCGGGCGCGGCTCCAATGGGCTGAATGCAGCCGAGGCGTCCGTCTTTGTAAATTTTTGTCAGCAAACCCGCCCATCCTTTTTGCACTACTGGAAGAAATGTGGAGCGATCGAGGATGTCATGATGGATTCCCCACGCGAGCGCATACACAAAGAAGCCTGAGCCTGAGACTTCCGGCAGAGGATAGGAATCGGCGTCGAGCAAACCGGGCCGCCATAGGCCATCTTTCCCCTGAAGCGACGCGACCTTCTCGGCCATCTGGCGAAATTGCTCTACATATTTTTGACGGGATGGATAATCTTCCGGCATGGCTTCGAGTACACGCGCGAGCCCGCCCATCACCCATCCGTTGCCGCGAGACCAGAAAATCTTTTTGCCGTTGGCTTCGTGTTTGTTAAGGAAGGTAGCGTCGCGAGAGTAGAGATGCTCGTGCGGATCGTAGAGAAGGTTGGAAGTGATCCACCATTCGTGGTCCATGTAGTCGAGGTAAGCTTTTTCGCCGGTTGCTTTTGAAAGCCTCGCCCAGACTGGAGGGGCCATGAAGAGAGCATCGCACCACCACCAGACAGGTTTAGCGGGATCATCCGGCGTTTTCATCAGACGGTCAAATTGATTTTGCAGGGGCGCGATCATGCGCGGATCGTGATGAGTGGCGTAAAGCTCCAGGTATGTCTGGCCGATTGCCTGATCATCGGCGTGGATCAGTCGTGGGCCGAGTTTCCACTGGAATTTTTCGCCCATCGCGAGCATGGCTTTTTCGTACCGGGTATCGGGAAGTGATTTTGAAGCAGCCATGAAGCCAGCGTAGAGGGCGGCGAACGTCCAGTCCTGATCAAAATATGGCTGCGAGCGTTTCAATTCCCAGTCGCCTACCTTGCGCATCGCCCTCGCGATATCCTTGCGTTTGAGCGCGGGCGAAAGATGCGCCAGTGGGGGCGCGGCGTTGAGCGTATCGCCAATGCCTGGATTACTTTGTGCCTGTGCCAACGCGCCAAAACAAAGAATGAAAATAATGAATGCGATCAAAATGGAAGATGGTTTCATAAAGCCGCCTTTTCCATGCCGACTACAAGCCAGCTACAAAGCAAAGATCATACTGATCCTGATATATAAAAGAAAATTTCGCGACGATGAAGTTGCGTAATGCGCGAACATCCGCCATTATGTTGGAGTTTTTATTAACGAAAACTCATGACAAGTTTTTCGCGGCGAAATATTTTCAGTCTTTTATTGCTGGCATTTATTTTTGCCGCAAGTGTGGGGCTCCATTCGCAGGAGCTGCCATGGTCGCAGCGCCTGGCAAATTCCACAATGCAGCGCTGGCCCGACGGCCGCTACGTTCCGCTCGACGCGCACTGGGAATGGAATTATGAACTTAGCGTTGTGCTGAATGGCATGGACGCGCTTTGGTACAACACCGGGGACCGCCGCTATTACCAGTATCTAAAACAATCGGTCGATCAATTCGTGCAGCCGGATGGGTCCATTTCCACGTACGATCCGCGGAAGAACTCCCTGGACAATATTGCGATGGGACGCGAGCTTCTACTGCTTTACCGGGTCACGCAGGATGCAAGGTATTACAAGGCGGCCACGCTTCTTCGCAAGCAGCTTTCCACGCAGCCCCGCACTCCATCCGGAGGGTTTTGGCACAACCAGATGAGCCCTGACCAAATGTGGCTCGACGGGCTTTACATGGCCGAACCTTTTTATGCGGAGTACGCGGCGACATTTCAGGAACCACAGGACTTTGCCGACATTACAAAACAATTTGTGTTGATCGAAAACCATACCCGCGATCCAAAGACCGGGCTTTTGTATCACGCGTGGGATGAGTCAAAGAAAGAAACATGGGTCAACAAGGTTACGGGAGCATCTCCGAGCTTTTGGGGACGCAGCATTGGCTGGTACATGATGGCGCTGGTGGACACGCTGCCGTATTACAAAGAGGATGATCCGGGACGCGCGCAGTTACTCGCGATTCTGGAACGCACCGCCGAAGGCGTGGCCCGCGCGCAAGACAAGAAGACCGGCCTTTGGTATCAGGTACTCGATAAGCCGAAAGCAAAAGGAAATTATTTCGAGTCGTCCGCTTCGTGCATGTTTGCTTACGCCTTCGCGAAAGGCGCGCGTCTGGGATATCTGCCGCCGAGTTATTCGAAGAATGCAGGGCGCGCCTGGCGGGGAATTGTTTCGCACTTTGTCGAAGTGGGCGCGGATGGAGCGGTGACGATTACCAAAACCGTGAAAGGGTTGGGACTGGGCGGTTCGCGCGATGGGAGCTACGCATATTATGTCGGCGTGCCAGTAATGAGCAATGATCCCAAGGGAGTTGGCGCATTTCTCCTGGCGGCGTCTGAAATGGACATTGCACATACGGCCACGCTCGGGCGCGGGGAGAAAGTGACTCTCGATGCATGGTTCAACAGCCAGCAGCGGAAAAACGCCGCGGAAGAAGCGGAATACTTTCATTACAAGTGGGGCGACTTCAGCGACAGCGGCTTCTCACTTTTCGGCCACATCTTTCAGAGTTACGGAATAGCCACGGACACTCTATACGGCGCGCCTACGCTGGAAAAATTGGAAGGCTCACAGTTGTACATTATCGTTTCGCCCGACATTCCGGTCAAAAACCCCAATCCGCATTATGTTCAACCTCAGGACGCGGCCCAGGTTGTGCGGTGGGTAAAGCAAGGCGGCGTGCTGGTTCTTATGGAAAACGATCCTGCGAATGCTGACATAGAACATTTGAACTTAATTGCCGATGGCTTCGGTATTCATTTCAATTCCGTTCTAAGCCATCATGTCATCCGCGATCACATTGCCGCGGGAACAATTTCTGTTCGTGGCGGCGGTCCAATTTTTCACCATTCGCACACTTTGTATATGAAGGACACATGCACCATTTCCGTGCGGCGGCCTGCGATCGCTGTGTTGCAGGACAAAGGCGACATCCTGATGGCGACCGCGAAATATGGAAAGGGGACCGTTTTTGCCGTGGTGGACGCGTGGCTTTATAACGAGTACACGGGCGGGCGGCATCTTCCCCCGCAATATGACAACTTCGCCGGAGGGAAAGAACTGGTGCGCTGGCTGCTGCAACAAGTTCCTCGCAGTGCGCATGCTTCACGCGTGAATTGATGACGACATTGAAAATCAGGAGAAACTTATGAGGCTGGTTTTGGTTTTGATCGCGGCCATGGTAGTTCCAGCGCTGGGGCAAACTTCCAGCAAGGTGGAAGTATTCACTTCGCAAAACATTCAAACGCAACTGGCGGACTTGCTGGCGAAATCCAAAGCTGGCTACAGCGGCACCCCCAACATTAAGCTTGGGGAATATAAAACGCATTTTCTAAGGCTCGTGGCCCTCGCGTCCAACGGCGGGGCCGAGGTGCATCCCCACTACGACGACGTCATTGTAGTGATCGGTGGATCGGCCACATTGGTGACCGGAGGTACGGTCGTTAACGGTCATGCTGATAAAGATGGTGAGATAAAGGGCGCTTCCATTAAGGATGGAAAATCGCAGACCATTTCTCCGGGGGATATCGCCCACATTCCGGCTGGGACGCCGCACCAATTGCTTATTGGAACGGGCGGGGAATTCACGGCGTTTGTGGTGAAGGTAAGGGAATAGAATTTTGGCTTTGCGCTGAATATTTGTGTAGCGCGCGAAGCTGCGGGATGGAGTAGAATATCGTTTTTCTTTTTACTTTCAGGAAAAAGAAGATCAAGGAGCTTCCATGCGACCGAGCACCCGCCGCGATTTTTTAAAGTCATCCGCAATCGCCACAGCTTCCCTTGCGGCTTTCAGAGGCCAATTCCTTTGGGCCGCACCTGCGGCGGGCGTGCAGGCCTGGACGACTTCCAGGAACAAAAAATTCGAGAAGATTGCGGCGCCGCAGTGGCGGGCGACGGCGTCCAACGCCTCCGCCGCGATTCAACTGGATCCTGCGCAACGCTACCAGAAAATCCTGGGATTCGGCGCGGCGTTTACCGACGCATCCTGCTATCTGTTCAGCAAGCTTAATGAGCAAGAGCGGCGTGCGTTGCTCACGGAGTTTTTTGGGCCATCGGGGCTGCGGATGTCGGTCTGCCGGACCTGCATTGGGGCCAGTGATTACTCCACCAGTGCCTACACCTTTGACGAAAGCCCGGAACCCGATCCTGAATTAAAGAAGTTCAGCATTGAGCATGACCGCGCTTACATCCTTCCGACGCTGCGCGCGGCGCGGGAAATCAATCCCGAGTTGTTTCTGTTCTCTTCTCCGTGGAGCCCTCCCGGTTGGATGAAGGCGGGCAATTCCATGCTCGGCGGGTCCATGCGCAAAGAATACTTTGCTCCCTACGCCAACTACTTCGTGAAGTTCCTTCGGGGATATTCCGATGCCGGAGTGAAGATCAACGCAGTCACCGTGCAGAATGAAACAGACACCGACCAGAATGGGCGAATGCCGGCAGCGTTGTGGGGGCAGGAGTACGAAATCGAATTTGTAAAAAGCCATCTGGGGCCGGCGCTTGAGCACGCATCGCCCGACACCAAGATTTGGATCCTCGACCACAACTACAACCTCTGGGGGCGGGCCGAGGATGAATTGAGCGATCCGGATTTATATAAGTATGTGGATGGCGTGGCATGGCATGGTTATTTTGGCGACGTGAGCAGTATGACCCGTGTGCATGATGCGTTTCCCGCCAAGAACGCTTATTGGACCGAAGGCGGCCCAGACTACACGAGCCCGGATTACCTGACCGACTGGGCGAAATGGGGCCACGCGTATAGTGAAATTCTGCGCAATTGGGCGCGGTGCATTGTGGGATGGAACCTGATTCTCGATGAAAACGGAAAGCCTGACATTGGCCCGTTCTCCTGCGGCGGAGTTGTGACGGTGAATTCCAAGACGCACGCACTCACGCGCAGCGGACAATATTGGGCCTTCGCACATTATTCCAAAATGATTGAACGAGGGGCGCAGGTCATCGGCTCACATGGAGAGTTAAAAGACATTTCGCATGTGGCCTTTGAAAATCCTGACGGCAGCCGCATTCTGGTGGTTACAAACCAGGGCGGGGAACAGCAGATTTCCTGCCAGGCGGGGAATCAGGCGCTGGATTTAACGCTGGAGCCGGATTCGGTCACGACGCTGCTGTTATAAACCATGATTTATTGAGAAGGGGCCGGAGCGCCCATTTTCTCGCGCACCATTTGCCATTCCTGTCTTACCTGAGGCTCATGGGACAACTCAGCAGCCCGCCGCAATGATTTCTCCGATCCAGGAAGATCGTTCAGCTTGAATAAACATTCCCCAAGTCCGGCCCATGCAAACCAGTCTTGCGGATAGGCGCGGATTGCCTGATTAAAAATCGGGACGGCTTCATCGCATCGGCCTTCTTCATCCAGGCTGAGGGCCTGTTGCACGTGTGCCCGTGTCAGGTTCTGAGCGATGGGCGCATTATTTGGCGCAATCTGGTGGGCCACGGTAAAGACCGTCAGATCATCTTTCCACATGCCTTCCTGCTTCACGGTGAATATGCTGAATGCCACGGCAACCGTTCCTGCAACGATGAGTAGAACCCCGCGACCCCTGTCCATAAGATGCCAGCCGGTTGCCAGCAACAACATCAGCCCACACAAGGGAAGATAGGTATAACGGCCGTGAAGGAAGTCACCCGGATCGAGTGCATTTAGGTTTAAAGCGAGCAGGATGGGAAGGACAAGTAAAAGTGCGCCCAGTAACAATGCTTGTCGTATGTGTTTTGTGTCAAAGGCAGTGATGGTGGCAACATCAACGACTCGCCCGGCTTTTCTCCACGCCCAGGCAAATAAGCCTGTGAGGCCCGCCACAACACAAACCACTCCCAAAAGAGGCAACATAACGCTGCGGACAGAAAATGTATTGACCAGCGTAGGGTCGGCGAAGGCGTAGGAGCGCACGGGCCAGAACAGTACCTTAACGTAAAACCACAGAATTCCAGGCCACGAGAGGACCTGGGTTTTCCAACCCAAATGCTGCGTGACTCCGCCGAGTCTTCCGCTAAGAGCGTTCAACCGGAATAAAAGATAAATGGCCGTGACCGCGAGGAATGGCCAACTCTCGCGGAAGGCGAAGACAATACGCGCCAGCAATCCTGACTCGCGTGGGTCTTCTTTGTCTTTGGTTTTCTTTGCCGGAAGCGTTACGCGGGGGAATGAGAACGCGACAACGAAAATTACAAATGGCAATATGATGGCCGTTTCCTTGGTGAACAGTGCCGCGAGACAACAAACTGCTGAGGCGATGAGCCACCAAACTGTTGCAATCCCAGAGCGCGCGCGTGCTTCGCGCCGCAATTTTTTCTGGGATTTTTCCAACGGGCGGCCATCGGAACGCTCCACATATATCAAATATAAGAGGAGACAACCGAGCACGGCCGACGACATGAGTGGGTCAGGCACCGTAATCCAGGCCACGGATTCGGTTTGGGCGGGATGCAACGCGAACAATGCCGCGGCAATCAAGGCCGCAACGCGGTCGCGCAACAGCTTATAAACAACCAATGCCAGAAAGAAAGCCGCCAACACATGCTTGGCGACACTCAACAGGTGCCATCCCCAAGAGGACATCCCATTGAAGATAGAGTTAATCCTTAGCCAGACAGCAAAAAGCGGGCGGTAGAAGCTCGACGGACCTCCGGAAACCTGGGCCCACACGTAGTTGGTGAAGTAATCCCAAATATGGCCGGAGGTTTGTATACGAGGGTCGTTCACGAAGTGGTGGTCGTCGAGAATGAACTGGAAATTTAACGTGGGGCTGTAAATCGCGAAAATGCCGATCACCACGGCAGCGACCAAGGCATAAAAGATCCACGGCGAAAACAATTCCTTAGTCTCTGTCTTCCGCGCCAAGGCGGAAGATTTTTGTTGCTGACCAGAATTTGGCATTGTGCTCAATAGGTATAACAAAAGTCGTGACAAAAAGGTTATCAACAATTCTTTTAAGGGTTTAGGTGAATTAGGATCGTCGCTCGAAACGGGAGTGAAGAGTGCATCTGCCCTGCCGCATTGGCCGTAATCAAGTAAAATTCTTGTCGTGCGAACACACATCAAAATTGTGTTTTGTCTTCTGATTGTCACAACGCTTGCGGCTGCTCAGCAAATCACCATACCTCTTTGGCCTAACGGCACCCCGGAATCCCACGGGGCGATTGTTCCGGACAAAGAATTTACGGGGCAGTCAGATCGCATGGTTGGGGGCAGAAAATTTACTTACATAAAAGATGTGAGTAAGCCAACGCTGACCGTCTACCGGCCGAGTACCGAAAACACCGGCGCGGCTGTTCTTGTTTTTCCCGGCGGAGCGTATCAGCGGCTCGCGTATGACCTGGAAGGAAGTGAAGTGTGCGACTGGCTGAATTCGATTGGCATGACGTGCGTGCTAGTGAAATATCGCGTGCCATTCGACCATCATTTTCCGGAGCAGATGGAAGATTTGGAAGACGCCCAGCAGGCGATGCGAATCACCCGCTCCCACGCTGCGGAATGGCATATTGATTCGCAGCGGATTGGTGCCCTAGGCTTTTCCGCCGGGGCCCATCTTTCGGTAATCCTTGGCAACCATCCGGATTTTAAACGTGACGGAGCGCCGGGCTTGCCGGAGAGTAAAATTGACGCTAGGCCCAACTTCGTGGTGATTGTCTATCCCGGCTATTTACGGGATGCGCCTGATTCGACCAAAGTGGACCCCGCCATCGGCGTTTCCTCCAGCACTCCACCGAGTTTTTTGGTGCAGACCGAAGACGATCCGGTGCACGTGGAAAATTCTCTTCTATACTTCAAGGCATTGAAGGATGCTAATGTGGAGGCGGAATTGCACATTTTCGCCCAAGGTGGTCATGGCTACGGAATGCGGCCGACTGCGCTTCCCGTTTCGCACTGGCCGGCGCTGGCAGAGACCTGGTTCCACACTATCCACGTGCTCAGCACCCCGGGGACACAATAATGACCCTCATGTATGCCTATTATTTTCATGAGGATAGATCTCCCACTAGGTCTTTCGAGATTTTGTAACGATTCACCTCACTGATTCACTATATTAACGAGAGAAAGCGCGATGGATCACACCGACGCAACCCGCTTGATGGCGACCGACCAATACCTGCTCCATGAGCTTGCGCCAGAAGTGCGCGATGAGTTCGAGGAGCATCTGTTCGGCTGCCCTGAGTGTGCGTTGGATTTAAGGTCGGGTGCCGCGTTCGTGCAGCAGGTAAAGATCGTGCTGCCGGAGTTTGAGGGCCATGTAGCAGCGGCTGCACCTGCTCCCCGCCGGCAAAGCAGACCGTTCGGATGGATGCTTCCAGCTTTTTCGATGGCGACGGCGCTATTGCTTATCGTGCTTGGATACCAGAATTTTGTTACGACTCCGAAGTTGCAACGTGAAGTTGCCCTCGCCAATGTGCCGCAGGTCCTGCCTTCCGTTTCGTTGGTCAGCGCTCGAGACACTAGCGTTCCTGAAATCACCGCGCAGCATAACGGGGCTGCTCTGATTTTTCTGGATATTCCCGCTGAACACGTTTTTCCTTCTTATGTCGCTGAACTGCATGACCAGGCAGGCAAGTTGCAATGGTCGCTACCGATTGCGGGCGGGGCGGCGAAAGACACGGTGAGTATTCAAATACCCTCTTCCCCTAGCGGCTCTGGTCTCTATACACTCGTTCTGTCTGGTATTGAGACGAACCCCGAAAGACGAACCGAAATCCGGCAGTACAAATTTCAACTGAAATACGAAAATTAATTGGAGATTGCGATGGAACCGAACTCCCACGTTAAGAGGGTCCATTATTACCATGCCGATGCCAATGTGCTGGGCGGCGCTCTAGAGAGTCCTTTCGAACAAGCCATCCCTATTCAGGCGCCGTTGTCGTTGCCTGCGGTCGGAGGGTATGGAGTTGCTAAGGCTGAAAAATTCAGCGTGAAGGGGATTCTTTCGTTCGAGTCTGCTCATACTCAGGTGGCTGGAAGCGTGAGCAAAAAGACGGGAGGATGGACCACGCTGGCGACCGCGGTGATTGAGAAGCTGAATGTGCTCGATGTATTCACCGCCGAGCGCGTTGTCGCGCAGATTGCGAGTGAGCATCCTGTCGTAGGATACTATCCCGAAGTCACATTTCTGGGCACGCAGTTTGAAGGCGTTCGCATTGCCGGGAATCCCGTCAAAGTGGAACTTGACCTCAATATTTGTGATACCGCGGAGAGCGAGGGCGATGCTTCTGGCCATCGCTATCCCAAGGAAGCGTGCTTCACGGACAAGCGATTTTTAGCGAAGGTCGCGTCGCAGTATCGCCAGATAACCAGCGACAGCAACACGCCAGCATGGCTGCGCGATCAATTCGCGCAGGGGCCTGGTGAAGGTAAAGGTCACGTTCTATGTTCGGTGGTCAAATCAGTCACGGGGCAATTTCCGGGCAAAAGCTATGGGAACATTTTAGAAGTGCCCGGCTTTGGCAAAATTTTCCTTGGCGAGTTGATCGTAAATGGCGAATCGTTCAATCTGTCCATGGTCCGGCTGGAACTGGGGTGCCCGACACAGGGAAAAGCGAGCATGGCGCGGGTGGTAATCAACGGCAGCACCTCTCCGTAAAATTGCTGGGTGTTCTTCTGGTTTGTCTCTCTGGATGCACCCATCGTGCAAAGCAGGACCCACAAGCGCTGTATGACCAGATACGCCTGACATTCACGCACGGTCAGCTGATTACTGCGCAAGAACAATCAGAAAAAGCCAGGATATATTTTTCAAATCGCGACTCTCAATGGGAGTTGCGATTTCGTTTTCTGGAAGCGGAAATCCTGATTTGGCGTGGACTGAGCCAGAATGCTCTTGGTCTTCTGAATGCCGACCTGCCTGCTTCACTGACCAATGGCGACTTCGCGATCCGGCAATCTTTGTTGCGTGGCATCGCTTATGCCCGCCTTGGCCAATTGAACGAAGCCGACGACAACCTGAACAAAGCCAAGCGGCTTTGTTCCATTTCCCACTCAAAACTGCAAGGCGAACTCGACCGGGCGCGCGGTGTTGTCGAGGTGCAAAAAAACAATCTCGATCACGCTGAATTGTTTTTTCGTGAGAGTTTGCAATCTGCCCGTGAGCAACACGACTCCATCCTCGAAAGCAGCGCGCTGTCGAACCTCGGCGTTGTTTCCATGAGAAAAGAACATTATGACGAGGCTATTGACTGGTCCACCAAAGCGCAAGAGCTTTCCAACCGCTTAAGTTTTGGCTTGGATGAAGAGAAAGCCCAGGGAAATCTGGCATTTGACTATTACAAAATGGGTGATCTGGATCGGGCGCTTTCTCTTTACCAGGAGGCCGGCAAGAAGACGAACGACATGGATGTGCCGATTGACCAGGTACGATGGCAAAACAATGTGGGGGCTGTTTACTATGAGTTGGGCCAATACGATCTCGCGCAGGAATATTATTTGCGCGCGCTTTCGCTGGCAAAGACGATCCAGAATAAGGAAGAAATTAACGATGCGCTGACCACTCTCGCATTTCTTTCCGTCCAGACCGGAAAGTTGAATGACGCCGAGAGTTACAGCACGCAAGCCATCGAACTTTGTAAATCGAGCGGAGACCGGGCCTCGGAGCTTTACGCTCTTTTGGCCTCCGGACAAATCTCTGCGAGCATGCAGGACAATCGGCGTGCCGAGCAGATGTTCGACGAAGTCATTCAGGACGAGAAAAGTGATCTTTCCCTGCGCTGGGAGGCGATGCATGATCTAGCCCAACTTTATGAGGGGGAACACGCTCCCCGAAAAGCGGACCAGGAATATCGCGCGGCGTTGAACGCGCTCGAGAATGCGCGATCTTCACTTCATCACGAAGAATACCGGCTGCCATTCCTTACCAATGCCGCTCGCGTGTACGAAGACTACATTCATTTCCTTGTGCAACAGGGCAAGCCGAAACTCGCGCTGCAAATGGCCGACTACAGCCGCGCGCAAACCCTGATCGAAGGGCTTGGAATGGTACAGAATGCGCGCTCGTTTTCTGCGGGGAATGTTGACCCCGAGCAGATTGCCCGCAAAATGAAGGCCGTCATTCTTTTTTATTCGATGGGAGAGAAGTACAGCTATCTGTGGGCGATAACACCACAGCGCACCGTCCTATTTCTGCTTCCCGCGTCGAAGGAGATTGAGGCGGCTGTCCAGCGGTACCATCACGCTCTGCTCGGCCCAGGCGACGTACTGGAAACGCAAAATAGCGACGGGCTTCAGCTTTTTGAAACGCTGGTCAAGCCCGCGCAAAAACTGATTCCGCGCGGCTCGCAGGTGGTAATTGTTCCTGACGGCGCGCTCAACAATCTCAATTTTGAAACCCTGCTGGTCCCCGGACCAACGCCCCACTATTGGATCGAAGATGCCACACTGGTAAACGCAAGCTCGATCCGATTGCTGGCCGCGGCCCCGGTCGCATCTACCCCGCGAAATGACAAACTTTTATTGATTGGCGATCCGCTTCCTCCCAACCACGCCTATGACCAGCTCGCGGAGGCAGGCGCGGAGATCAAAGACATTGCCAGACATTTTGCAGCGCCATCGGAATCTGTATATGCGCAGGCCGCGGCGACCCCAGGCGCGTATCTGGAACACGATCCGGCGCAATTTACCTACATTCATTTCGTCGCGCACGGCACAGCCAGCCGCCTGAGCCCGCTGGATTCTTCCATCCTGCTTTCACAAGGCTCACCCGCAGAAGACTCTTACAAGCTTTACGCGCGCGACATTATTCATCATCCGCTTCGCGCGCAGCTTGTTACCATCTCGGCCTGCTATGGATCGGGAACTCGGGCCTATACCGGAGAAGGATTGGTGGGACTTTCCTGGGCATTCCTCAGAGCGGGAGCGCACAATGTTATCGGTGCTCTGTGGGCTGTAAGCGATGACTCCACGCCGCGCTTGATGGACAGCCTTTACGATGGCATCGAAAAAGGCCAATCACCCGCGCAAGCGCTGCGCGCCGCCAAGCTCTCCCTCCTGCATTCAGATAACGTCTTCCGCAAGCCGTTCTATTGGGCCCCGTTCCAACTCTATTCGGGGCTTTAGGTATCCATCGCCTCATTAGCTCCCAGGCGTTGCTTGCGTAGGGGCGGACGCCCTCGTCCGCCCAGTTGATGCCAATCGCGCGTTTTGCGGCCTAGAACGAGAACGCTACTTGCATGTCAAGCCGCCGACTTGCGGTTTGTGAAGAGAAGGGACCTCCGGCGATTTGAATCGATTGTCCGAACCGAGAAGAGTTGAGATCGCCGACCGGCGGCGCAAGATTTTCCGAATTAAACAGGTTTCGCGCGGAAATGGAGAAGGTCAAACTGTAACGGCGTCCGCTTCCGCCCATTGCCCACGGATTGCCCCCGCCTCCTCCGCCATTCAGTCCACCAGGCCCAAGTCCGCCACCCGGGCCGCGTCCACCATGGCGTCCGCCGCCGCCCATTCCTCCCCCATGCGGACCTCCGAAGCCTTTTGTTTCGGGACCAAAGCCGAATGTGCGGCTAAGGCGCAAATTCAAAGTCGCGTTCGCGGGACCCGTCCCGGTGTTGATGGGCGCCAAGCGGTCGCCGGGGGTGGGGGTTGAATTAAAAGTTCCCCAGGGGCTGCACACGATATTCGCGTTCACCGCGACAGTAGAGCACGTGTTGGTGGAAGCTAACCCGGGCCGGTCATTGAAAATGGAATCTCCGTTCAAATCCTGTCCAACCGTTACGTTAAACGGCGTCCCTGAATTGATCACGATGAAGGGAAAGAGATTAAAGCGTTCAGGCAAGTTAATGGAGCCTCCGATGAAAGCCCTGTTGCGTACATCAAAAGCGGAGCGGCCATAATCCTGCGCCAAATCATACTGGTTCGAAGGGAAGCTCGCAGCGGTCGCTGCATCAGAGTTTGCATAATTGAGCAGATAGAAGCCGAACAAGGAGAGCCTGGCGCCCATGCTGAAACGCACATTGGCGATGAGCTGGTTCTGCTTGAAAGTTCCTTCTGATACGTATTGATAAACATTGCCGGCGCTTGCGCCCAGCGGACGCGTGCCGCTGGTGGGATCCGCGGGATTAAATGTGCCCGGCAGCGGCGCATTGATGTTTTCCGAAAGAAGTTGATGGACGCCGCGAGAATTGAGATAGGTGATCGACACCGTAGTAGCCTTCGCAACCTGCCGTTCCACGCTGGCCGCGGTTTGTATCGTGTAGGGAGCGCGCAGGTTCGGCGATACCTGATAGACCGTGGGCGAGGTTACGGTCGCCGGGCACGTGGAAGGATCCGGGTAGCAATCCGGCGAATTGACGACCATTTCCTGCTGCGTAATGCCATTCAGGCGCTGCGCATTGACCAGATATTCCTGCTTAAAGCGATCATAAAAAATACCGCTACCAGCGCGAAACACCGTCTTAGGAGCTCCATTCTTGCCTCCCAAACCCCAGGCGAGTCCCACACGGGGAGCAAAATCGCTGTGGTCGTGAATCTGGTTCTGTGTTTCCCAGCGCAATCCGTAGTTGATGGTAATGTTGCGCCGCGCCCGCCAGGTGTCGTCTGCATATAAACCTGTGTCCGCATAAGTGTTGGAGACGGTGGGCTGACCGGCCGTGATGCTGAACTGGCTCGCTCCGCACTGCGCCGTTTGAGGATTGGGCGCAACGGACAAACATGCGGCGCGGCTTTGTGCCGGAGTCATGCCCGCCAGCAGCCCAGCCTGCGTGACGTTATATGCCGCCAGTGACGGAAAAGTGAAAACCCCGTTGAAGTCGGAGTTGGCGAAGTTGGAATCCTGCTCGATCCGTTCCCGGATTCCGAAGTTAATGAAATGTTTTCCGTGCGCGACGGATGTATAATTTTGCAATTCGTAGTTGTCGGCCGTGTCCAGATTACTCCCCTTCGAATTCCCCCCGCTGGTGAAAAACCCCAGTACCTGGGTCATAGGATCGGAGCTTTGCGAGCGAAGATTGTCCTTGTCCCGCAAATATTGAAAACGGGTCTCATTCACCACGCTGTTGCTAAGGACTTGAGAGTCGCTCACCTGCAAAGTGTTTTCCGTCTCAACCTCGTTGTAGCCGAGGGTCGCCAGCGAAGTTTGTCCAATGCCCTCGTTGTTTTCTTTTTCCTGTTCGAATTGATAACGGGCAGTCAGCGTATTGTTCTTGGAAACCTGGTAATCAATGCGCGGACTGATGTTGGTGCGCGTGCTGGGGTTCGGGATGGCCTCGGTGAAAGGAATACCAGTCGGATTGGTAAACGTTGGATCGGCCACCAATGCGTTGATGGCATCAATATCATTGATGTTGCGGCGCTGTGCGTCCAGAAAGAACGACGCCTTTTTCCCCAGGGGGCCACCCAGATTCCCATCGTAAATCTCGGAATGGTTGCTGGGTTCAGAAGAAACGAATGGGTTCCTTGAGTTCAGCGCAGAGTTGTCCTCGTTAAAAAAGAACCTGCCATGGTATTTATCAGTGCCGGGTTTGGTGAAGATTTCAATCCGTCCATAACCCAACTTGTCGTACTCAGCTGAGAAGGGATCGGAATTCACGCGAATCTCGCGAATGGAGGACTTGGGCGGAAGCTGGCCTCCGGTAAATCCATCAATATAAATCTGGCCGCCGTTGGGGCCAGCCGAAGGACCGGCGAGGGCTTCCAGCTCCGATTGCAATTCGTCCGGATCGTCAGAGAGAGCCTCTAGGTCTTTTCCCTTGATGACGACAGCGCTGGAATTCTCTGTCGGGCTCAATCCCACTTGGTTCGCTTCATCCTGCACCGTCACCGATTGCTGTTCAACTTCAATTCCCAGGGCGATATCGAATGACTGCGCCGGACCTGCGGGAATATTGACGTCAACTTCATTGTCCACCCCGAAGCCCTTCGCCACGGCGTTGACCGTGTACTTGCCGGGCGCCAGGCCTTTAATCTCATACTCGCCCGAATGGTTCGTCGTAGTCGCGGTCTTCTTTCCATCCGAGGCGATGGCGGTAATGTTCGCGCCTTGAATCACAGCACCTGACGGATCGGTCACGCGTCCTCGTAAGGCTCCGGTTGTCGTCTGCGCCTTCGATGGAATGGCAGTGAGGGCAATAATCACTGCGAAAACAACCATGAAAGAGAAAAGTTTCGTTAGCGAATGTGAGGATGAAGATGAATGCGAGTAAGACCCGGCAACGTCAGAGTTCATGGTTCTCCTAAAACTGTTCTGCTAAAACCGATATTGGCATGCAGGAATATAAGGTGCGAATGATTAAGGCCCAGCGTCTCCCGAGGGGGCACCCAGGCTCCACGGCGAAAGTGACATCGCGGCCTGATCTGGCGCCGCTGTAAGAATGGGTTCTACTCCTGAGAGCAAAGTGATCGCCGTCGGCTGTGATGTTTCGCTTCCTTCAGTTGCCACCACTATGACCGCGTCACCTTTTTGCAGGTCGGCAATCGTGACTGCGGGCATGCGCGCCAGCATCTGCTGAAAATCTCCGCTTCGGGCCGGGCCGCCTCCGCCCAATTGACCACCTGCGCCGCCTCTTTGCCACGCGCCCTGAGGTGGACCGCCTTGCGATGGCCCATGCTGCGATGATTCCGGCTGGGCAGTATGCCCCGGTATGCCTCCGCCTGGAGCTTCGCCATGGGCTTCCGTGGCAGCCGGTCCCTTGAGTCGCGCGGCAATTCCCATCGCCATCATTTGAGGAATTTTGTGCAGTTGCGAATCCGCGCCGATTTTCACCGTGATGGGTTTCTTGCTCAACAAATCGGAGATGGTCACGGTATTGTTGGCCGCATCCGTCGAGAGCACGGTCCCGGCAATATTCCGGAATGTTCCGGAAACGATCTCGTCTGCTGCGATATTGCCGCTTGCGGCGTCGCGGTCACCGCGGGCGCGAAGCTGGTCGCCGGGCTTGATCTGGTCAAAACTCCCAGGTTTGGCGTCATCGAACTTAATGGAATCGGGCGAATAGCGGCGCAGAATCGTGCTCTTCGAAGTTTGGATGGCAACTGCCTTCGCAGTCAGGCCCCCGGTTGAAACGGTAATCGTCTGCGTCGCGGGGTCCACTGACTTCACCACGCCGGCAATACCCCGCTTGCGCCAGTCTTCCTGCTCCTGCTGCTGCTTTTGCGCGATGTCTTCCCGCTTCATCACGATAACGGAAGAAGCGAGAATCATTTTTCCATCGGCGGCGAGGCTGCCTCGCGCGAGCATCCGGTCGCCGGTTTGTATCTCGGACAACTGCACTGGAGTGGCTCCCTGCAAGTCTTTATGGCCGGGGGCGGTCCGAATCAGCTTGGCATCCGGTTGAACGGAAACGTTTACTTCAGCGCCCGCGTCGGTTGCCAACGTAATGGAATTTCCTGAGATGGACTTCACCGTACCCAGCGATCGCGCTACCGAGGGTGTTGCTTGTTGCGCCCAGGAACTCGCGGGCACCATCAAGGCCGCCGCCAAAGCGGCAGCAAGAATGGATTTTTTTACGTGGAACACATTTGCTCCTGACATCCGGATAATGAACAAATTCGGATGGATAAATGGATGAATTGCGGCGGGAACGTAATTAGGACATCCCCGGGGCTCACTTAAAAGTTTAATTGATTGAGACGACTGGGCCTACACGGGAAAGGTAAAAGTTCGTCAAGATTAGTAAAGCTGGAGCTGGTAAGCCTGAAGCGATGCTCCCCCTAGATGGAATTTCTCTTAACGTAACGCGTTAGTGCGACATAGGATGAACCGGCGCAATCACCGCTGAAATCCCTGCGCGCTTGTGCAATTCCGTCAGCAACGCCTGTGCCGCATTCTGGTAGGTCTTCGTAGGATCGGAAGGGTCCGCCCAAACCGCCTCATAGATCACCTGCGCCGCTTCCTTTAAATCAACGTGCAGGGCCGCTTCCATCAGGTCCGCGCGGTTCTGCAAATCCGTGTAGCAGCTCTGGCAGACCTCTGCGGCGTTGGAATCGCCGGCGTGGTTCTTCTTCAGCGTGCACTGCGAGCCAACAAGTAGGGGTGCCTCAAAAACGGAAGAATATGCTTCCGGATTCAATTCTCGCGCAACCCGTCTGCGCTGCTCTTCCACGGCTGCGGAATCCCTGGCTTCGGGAGTAAGGGTGCGAACTGAAACCGCATTCACCGCAACCCGCTTGGATTCTTTGCAAACCGGACAGACAGTTAAATTCGAATCGTAATACGTGCGGCACTTCAGGCACGGCAAGCCATATCCACTGCCCGGCAAGGGAGCGGCAGCGTTGCGCGAGGTTTCATGAGTATTTGGATTCGCGACTGCGTTTTGGCCAGCCAGCGCCGGAGCTGCGGCTGCCGCGGAAGAAGAGGGGGAAGTCGAAACTACATTCATTGCAAGAACTCCGAATGAATTTACTGCCAGTTCAGCCATTCTAGGCGGAGCCTGCGGAACTCCGAAGTAACCTCGGTACATCAGGGCCATTGTCCCAAGGTGCGAGCAAATGAACGATGGCGTTCCCGCAATAGAAACTTAAATTTCCCGATTCATTTTTGGGAATTGACCGCTCTTGCATCCGGCAGCACCGATGAAATTTCCCGCGTGACTGTGCGGGACGCCTTCATCAGACGAATGAGTTCTTCTTTCCGGCTGCGGTACACATCCTCCCTGGGATTCAATGCCACCGCCATGTTCAATTCGCTCAAAGCCGCGGAATATTGGCCCAGGCTCATGAGGCAGGCGGCCACCGAATAATAATTTTGTGCGCTAGGACGCAAGCGCAGCGCTTGCTGAAACTCGGTCAGGGCCTGTTCCCACTCCTCGTCTCCATAAAACGCCGTGCCCAATGCGTGGTGGGCGGAGGCGGAATCGGGATTGAGCGAGATTGCGGTGCGTAGTTCTTGCACAGCTTCATGATTGCGATGGGCCAGCAGCAAAGCTTCTCCCAAGGCCTGGTGCCGAACCGCCGCCGTGGGGTCTTCACGCAGCGCCAGCCGAAACTGCGGCCATGCCGCTTCATAGTCATGCTTTGCCATCAGCGCTCGCGCCAGGCATGTGTGCCCCGTTTTCCAATCGGGATGAACGCGAAACAGCGTTCGCAATTCGGAAATGGCCGCGTCATAATTACCGTTTGCAAAGTAAGCGTCGCCTAAGCCCGTCCGAACGGAAGGCTCGTTCGGAGAGATGCGCTTGGCGATCTTGAACTCGCGAATGGCTGCGGGGGAATTTTTCTGCTCTAAAAACACGCCCCCTATTTCAGTGTGAGCGCGCCACGAAGCGCCGTTCAATGTCAGAACTTTCCGATACGCGGCAATCGCTTTTTCGGGCTTGTGCTGGGCCCGCAGCGCCAACCCCATGGCGTAAAAAGCGTCAGGATTATCAGACTGCAGCGCTATGGATTGTCGCAGAGCAAAGACCGCGGCATCGTATTCCGCGTTAGCGTAAAGTCCCAGGCCCAGATCGCGATAGGCTTCCGCATTTCGTGGATCAAGACTCAACGCGGTGCGGGCCTCGGCAACCGTATTTTCGCCGTCGTGTGAAATGTAAAAGTCATATGCCAGCCGGGCGTGCGTTTCGGGAAACGCGGGCAGCAGCGCCTTCGCGTCTGAATATTCGTCGAACGCCTCGTCCCAGTCCCCTTGCTGCTGGCGAACGTATCCCAGCGCAAAGTGCAGGGCGGAAGCGCTCGGTTGTTTTTCAATGGGTACAGGCTCAAGCAACGCCCGCAGAATGGCCTCGGCATCCTTGTAGTTGTGACGGCGCGACAGGCTCGCCGACCGCGCAAGTCTTGCGGAGCAGTTCGCGGCATCCGTCCCCTTAGAGCGGACAATTGCGTTCACTAAGTCCCCGTCTGCTCCCGCCGTTTTCAGCGACTCACGGGCCTGTTCATTTGCGGTGAAAGCAACGCCATGTTGCTGCGCCAGAATTGTCAGCCGCCGATTTGATACTCCACCCGCCAGCCATGCCAGGACACGATCACAACTCAATGGCTGTATCTCATCCTGATTCACATCCACGGAATTCACTGAACCGACTTCGAGTGAATTCATGTTTACAGAATTCATTTCAACCGAATTCGGATCAACGGAGCGGGCGAGTGCGCGGGGAAAGCAGGCCGAGAACAAGACGGCAGCGGATGCAGCCAGCATTAAGGCATTGCAGCGCAAGCTAAAATCCCTCACTGGAGATGAAATAAATTAAGGTGTAATTGCAAAATAGCCCAGCCAGTGCGGAAGAAGAAAGGTAACCAAGGTGAGTGTTACCGAACAGTAAACATAAAGTTGTTCCCGGCAGCTTTCCAGCTCAATTCCTAAGTTATGAAGCAGTTGACGGGGAATCCCGTCTCCGGTAACTTGGAAGTAAGCACTTGCACGGGCCGAGGAGGCTTTATGTTCGATGGCTTGTTTCAGCCAACGCATATTTTGATTATCGCGATAATTGCTCTGGTGATTTTTGGGCCCCGAAAGCTGCCCGAATTTGGTAAGGGTTTAGGCGAAGGGATTCGCGGCTTTAAAGATGCTATGAAAGGTCATCCGGAAGAGCCCAAGACGTCCAATACCACTCCGAACCCAACTCCCAGCTCAGACGTAAAAAGCTAGTTCAGGCCCCGGATTTTCAGGGACTTACGCACCAGCACTATTCCTGTTCCATGCTGCGGCTTCCACCCCGCGACGCGCAATTCCGTACTGCTTAAGCTTGTGATAGAGCGAGCTTCTGGGGATTCCCAGCTTTTTCGCCGCTGACTGCACCCGTCCGCCCTCCAGCGACAGCACGTTTCTGATGTATTCCCGCTCCACTTCTTCCAGGGTCTTGAGCGAACCGGGTTGCAGATTACCAGCCTCGATTTTCCGGTTTAATTGCAGATCGTCCTCGGAGAGTTGCTGGCTTCCGCTTAGCAAAACCGCGCGTTCCAGCGTATTCCGCAATTCGCGAATGTTTCCCGGCCAGGAAAATACCTGCAACAACTCCAAGGCCGGCGCGGATAAATGAATTGGCCCCGTTTCGCGCTCCGCCGCGATCCGTTCCAGCAGATGCCCGGCCAGCACGGCAATGTCTTCGGGCCGCTCCCGCAGGGCGGGCACCACCAATGGATTGCCGAAGCGAAGCGATAAATCCGGTAAAAACCGCTTTTCACGGACGCGGTCCGCAACATTGCGTTGGGTAGAGACGATGACCCGCGCATCCGACTCGCGATCTTGCGTGTCGCCCAGGCGACGGAATTTATTCTCTTCCAGCAGCCTAAGGATCTTTTTTTGCAACGGCAAATCGAGTTCGCCAATTTCGTCAATAAAAACGCTGCCGGATTGCGCGATCTCCAGAAGGCCCGGCTTGGCTTGCGGCGCTCCAAAGGCGCCCTTTTCGTATCCAAACAGCTTTGCTTCCACTCTTAACTGTGAAACCCCCATGCATTGCAACTCGACCTGCAATTCGTCCCCGCGCGAACCGCTCTCGTGCAGCCAACGGGCCAGCATCCCTTTGCCGGTTCCTGGCTCTCCTTGAATGAGCACCGGATTATCGCTGTTCACATGTTGAAGGCTGTCATTTTCAAGTTGGCGGATGGCTGCGCTGGTGCCAAGGAAGGCATTACCGTTGGAGTGTAATACGATGGCCGCGGGAGCTTGCTCAGTTTCTGCCGGCCTGATTTCGGAATTGAGAGCTAAGATTCTGTTGGTAGCCATTTCAATCGGTGCCTCTTGTTCCACATTACGCAGGAAACATCGATTGCTAGATTTTTAGGAATTTTTTTCCATAAACGGAACAAGCCTTCTTTGGGAGCTTTCCCGGACTCGATTGAGATCCCCTAAAATAAAAAACGGACAGCTCGGAGCCCCCCGAAGCTGTCCTTTAACTCCCTCCCGGTTAGAAGGGCCTGTTGCGATTGTCAGAGTAAGGGCTGCAGATTGCGGGGAGATTGGGGTGTGGTAAATATCTGGTGAATTTCAACGCTGGTATAGTTTTAGACCTTGGTTGAATAAAAATGATCTGGAAGCTGGAAGTCTCCCGAAAACTGCAAGCGCGGGCGGAAAAATTGATCCCCGGAGGCGTGAATTCGCCGGTGCGGGCATTTCGCGCGGTCGGCGGAGACCCGCCCTTTCTGGTAAAGGGCGCGGGATCGCATGTTTGGGACGCGGACGGAAATGAATACATTGACTATGTCGGTTCCTGGGGCCCGCTGATTCTAGGCCATGCCGCGCCGGAGATTGTTGAAGCGGTGACGGCCGCGGCGAAAAACGGGGTGAGCTTCGGCGCGTCAACCCCCGCCGAAGCCGATTTGGCAGAGTTGGTCGTGTCCGCATTTCCGCATATTGAGAAAGTCCGCTTTGTAAGTTCGGGGACAGAAGCGACGATGTCGGCGATCCGGCTGGCGCGGGCCTATACCAAGAAAAAGTACATCATCAAATTTGAGGGCTGCTACCACGGCCATACGGACGCCTTGCTGGTAAAGGCAGGCTCCGGAGTTGCGACGCTGGGAATTCCGGGATCGGCGGGCGTTCCTGAGGAGTTTATTCAATTCACTTTGGCGCTCCCATTCAACAGTGTAGGAGCGCTTGAGCAAGCCTTCGCTAAATTAAAAGATCAGATTGCCTGCGTGATTGTTGAGCCGGTAGTTGGCAACATGGGCTGCGTTCCTCCGGCGGCTGGATATCTGGAGTCGCTGAGAAAAATTACGAAGCGCGAAGGCGCACTGCTGATTTTTGACGAAGTCATGACTGGTTTTCGCTTAGCATTCGGCGGAGCGCAGGAACTGTATGGAGTTGTTCCTGACCTTACGACACTGGGAAAGATCATCGGCGGGGGATTGCCAGTGGGCGCGTACGGTGGCACGGCAGAAATCATGGACATGGTGGCGCCGCTTGGGCCGGTATATCAAGCGGGGACTTTATCAGGGAATCCATTGGCGATGGCGGCGGGGATTGCGACGCTACGGCATCTGCAAAAAAATAAGAATGAACTTTACGCGAAGCTTGATCGGTTGAGCGGAGAATTAGTGGAAAGCGTGGCGGCGGCCGCCAAAACAGCGGGAATTCCGCTGTCCTTCAATCGCGTGGGTTCAATGTTCACGTGGTTCTTTACGCCGGGGCCAGTCGTGGATTGGGGTTCCGCCTCTAAATCCGACACCGCAGCTTTCGGAAAATTCTTCCGCTCGATGCTTGATTCGGGAATTTATCTTCCGCCGTCGCAGTTTGAGGCAGCGTTCTTAGGCGCGGCACACACGCGGGAAGATTTAGAGAAGACGGTTGCGGTGGCGAAAAACGCATTTGCGTAGCGTGTCAAAATGTGTAGCGCCGGGTCTCTGACCCGGCATCGCCGGACCATAGGTCCGGCGCTACACGAGCAGCCCGATATACACCAAATTGTTAATCCGCCACTTTCCGGAAATATTCTTCGTGGTATATCGGCACGGTGCAGCCCAAATATGAATATCGCCGCCGGGTCAAGACCGGCGCTACACGGGATGAGGCGCTACGTGCTTTGTGCCAATTTCATCATTGCCTGGATCTTCACAAACTCTCGCCCTCGATCTTTATAACGCGCAATGATGCTGTCAGTTGCTTTTACAGTGAATGCCCGGTCGGCCCCGAATTGCAAATGTCCGCCATCGTGCAGCAGAAGCACATCACCGCCGCGAATTTGCCGCGCGACGTTTCGCTCAATACTCTCCGAAGACTTCGCATTCCAGTCGTATCCCGTGACATTCCACATCACGGGAAGCAAGCCCATTTCACGCGCAATCCGCAAAACAATTGGACGCCGCGCGCCAAAGGGAGGACGAAATAAATTGGAGTGAGTGCCCACGGCATCATCCAATGCTTGTGCGCAACTTTCGAGTTCTCCTTTGATCTGCTTTGCAGTTTGAAACACTAAGGCGGGATGGGTAAAGGTGTGGTTCCCAACCGCGTGTCCGGACTTCACGATTTCCTGGACAATGTCAGGCCGCTGCCGCGCATAGCGGCCTATCAAAAAAAACGTCGCTTGCACATCGTGTTTGGCCAATACTTCGAGTAGGCGAAAAGTATGTGGATCATTTGGCCCATCGTCGTAGGTGAGCGCCATTTCCTTCGCGCCGCGCGGCAATCCGATAAATGTTCGGCCGTACCACTGCGCCGTCGGGCCTATGGCCTGGTAACTGGCCGCACCCGAGGCCGCAATCACGCCGGCACCGCCGATCCAATATCCCCACATGTCTTGGCGATTGTAATGGATAATTCAAGGCTGCAAATTACTAGCCATACTGATAGACGATCTTGGTGAAAACGCCACATCTACGGCCTTGATGTCGCGACGCGACTGCTCGTTTACCTGGACACTGTCAGCTAAAATCAAAAGCCTCCTACCTGCATCCTCCCCGGAAGCCTTAATTCCTCGATCAAGCCTTCGTTCTCATCCAATCAAGCATAATTGTCAGGGCCGTGCCAACGTTTGTTGTTGTTTAAAGCCCTTTGCACACCGCTTTTATACGGATATTCCTGTATAGACTATTCACTGGTAAATCCAGATAATTGGCTTATATTTCTTCAGAGAAACGAATGTCTGTAGCAAAAATCCTTCCTGAAGCTGGGACGATTACAAGCCTAGCTCATATTCCCGATCACAGATGGGCCGGGCACGCGGTCCAGCTGTACACGCATGACAAGTTTTTGATGGACGTTTTGTGCCGCTTTGTAGGCGGCGCGTTGGCCGCCGGCGATGTTGCTATTATCGCGGCCACTCGTGCTCACCGCGACGAACTGGAACGACAGCTCCAGGCGCACGGGGTCGACACAGCCAAGGCGGCCATGCAGGGCCGATACCTTGCTCTCGATGCGCAGACGACTTTATCGAAGTTCATGATAGACGGCGCGCTGGATGAAGTTCGCTTCAAAGACACTATCAGCACGGTGTTGAAGCAGGCTAAACATGCCGTGCAGGGACAAGATTGCAAAATAGCGATTTTCGGGGAGTTGGTTGCGCTGCTTTGGAAGCAAGGCAAGTCCAGGGAAGCGATCCGAGTCGAGCAGCTTTGGAACGAGTTGGCCACAGAGTATTCTTTTTCGTTATTGTGCGCGTATCCGACGAACGGTTTTGAAGATGATGGGCACCTGGAGCCCTTCCTTAAAATGTGCAAGGAACATTCCGGAGTCTTTCCGAACGAGAGTTTTTTGACCATCAGCAGCGAAGATGAGCGACTGCGAAGCATCGCAGAGCTGCAGCAGAAAACAGATCTCCTGGAGCGAGAGTTGGCGTTGCGGGAGAGCGAAGCACGCTTTCGCCTGGTGGTGGAATCGGTGCAGGACTATGCAATTTTCATGCTGGACGCGCAGGGCAACGTCAGCACCTGGAACATCGGCGCGGAACGCATCAAGGGGTATAAGGCCGAGGAAATCATCGGAAAGCATTTTTCCACGTTTTATACGGAAGAAGACCTGCTGAATGGCAAACCAGCATGGGAGCTGGTGATCGCGGAAAAAGAAGGCAGATTTGAGGACGAAGGATGGCGCCTGCGCAAGGATGGTTCACGGTTCTGGGCGAATGTGATTATCACCGCGCTGAAAGACGGGACCGGAAAGCTGATCGGGTTTGCTAAAGTCACCAGGGACTTTACGGAAAGAATCAAAGTACAGAACGAGTTGAAAAAGGAGGTTGCGGAACGCAGAGAAGCGCAGGAACAATTACACCTTTCGGAGCGGTCGTTGCGTCAACTTTCACTGCACCTGCTGCGGACCCAGGACGAAGAACGAAAGCGTATTGGAAGAGATCTACATGACAGCCTGGGGCAATATCTTGCTGTGCTAAAGATGAAACTGGAATCGGTTGCCGGCTCGCTGGGAGAAAGCGGCAGCGAGGTTTCCAAAGATATTGCTGAGTGCGTTCGCCTGGCAGAGGATTCGATCAAAGAGGTTCGGACGGTCTCCTATTTGCTGTATCCCCCCATGCTGGAGGAGATGGGCCTGAAATCTGCCATCCCATGGTATTTAGACGGATTTTCTTCACGCAGTGGCATTGCAACCACATTGGAAGTCAGAACAGACTTCGGGCGCATCGAGCGGGATGGTGAATTGGCGTTATTCCGGATTCTTCAGGAAAGCCTCACCAATGTTCACCGGCACTCGGAGAGCCCGGTGGCGCATGTGCGCCTGTGGAAGAAGGACGGCAGTTGCATTCTGGAGATTGAAGATAAAGGCAAGGGCATCAACCCCGCAGTTTTGGAACAGGCCAGCTCAGACTGGATGGGCGCCATTGGGGTTGGGGTACGAGGCATGAATGAGCGCATGCGGCAACTGGGAGGGAAGCTGGAACTTATATCGAACGGAACCGGCACCCGCGTGGTTGCAACAATTCCAACAAAGTGATGCGGTGAGGGTTTGCGCGCGAATGGCATCTGCATTTCGCGGCGACCGTGGTATAGAAACAGGGGAATGACATGTCAGTGCGAATCTTAATTGCAGACGATCATGAAATTGTGCGCGAGGGTATTCGCACTCTGATTACAAGGTCACGGCCCGAATGGAAAATTTGCGGCGAGGTTGAAAACGGGGAAGAAGCAATTGAGGCAGCAAAGAAGCAGAAGCCGGATGTCATTATTCTCGACATCACTATGCCGAAGATGAGCGGTCTGGAAGCGGCGTCCAAAATCGCAGCCCTGGATCTCGGAATCCGCATTTTAATATTCACCATGCACGACTCGGCAAGGCTCCATGCCGAGGCTCGGGAGGTAGCGGCGCAGGGTGTTGTCCTTAAGTCGCAAGCCGCGCGGGACTTGATTCGAGCAATTGATACGCTTTTGGCCGGCGGCACGTTCTTTGGATCTGAGACGGCGCGAAATCCCGTGACAGGCAACCGCACGCCTACTTCGTCTCCGGAATCCAGCCTCCGGCGTACCAAGGGCCGGCTAGCAGACAGGGGAGTTCACTTACTCACTCTGAAATTCTGCGGAGCAAAGACCGGAAGGCGGGTTAGAAGGCACTCCAGCTTCTCTTCCAGCAACGCTGTCGGGAATTCCGTGCGTGGGCGGCTGGCACGGGCCTGAGTTCATCCAGACTTTCGTATTGGATCGTTTCGCGCGGCACTGGGGTAATTCGCGATGCCATTCTTACGCATCCGATATGGCGGAAGGACTGAACTCACTTTGTCTGCCGCCAAATTAGCGGCTTGAACCCATATTCGGGGAGGTCATCCATGGCTCCCAACTCGACTGATAATCCGCGCATACCTCACACATCTATTCATCGCATTGAATCTGACGGTCTCAAAATCTTTTATCGGGAAGCCGGAGCGAAGGACGCTCCTGTTGTGCTTCTATTGCATGGCTTCCCAACGTCATCGTTTCAGTATCGTCATCTGATTCCGCGGCTGGCTGACCGCTATCGGGTGATTGCGCCTGATCTTCCGGGGTTCGGATTCACCGAAGTCCCCGCCGCGCGCCAATACAAATATACGTTCGATGCTTTAGCGAAGAGCATTGCCGCCTTCATCGATGCGCTCAACTTGAAACGGTACGCGCTTTATGTTTTTGATTACGGCGCGCCCACGGGCTTTCGGCTGGCGATGGCGCGGCCCGAACGAGTGACAGCTATCGTGTCACAAAATGGAAATGCCTATGAGGAAGGCTTGGGAGGCGCGTGGGCCCCGATTCAGCGTTATTGGCGCGAGCCGACACAGGAGAATCGTGACGCCATTCGCCAGGTCCTGAATCTGGAAGGAATGCGCCATGAATATTCAACGGGTATTGCGAATCCCGAGTTGATTGCTCCCGAGAGCTATACGCTCGATGCGGCTTTGCTGGCGCGTCCTGGGAACGTGGACATTCAACTGGACCTGTTCCTCGACTACGCAAATAACGTAAAGCTCTATCCGGCCTTCCAGGAATATTTCAGGAAGTGGAAGCCTCCGCTGTTTGCGATTTGGGGAAAGCATGATCCATATTTCATTCCCGCAGGCGCGGAAGCTTTTCGCCGGGACATTCCGGATGCCATGGTTGAATTTCTAGACACGGGGCACTTTGCGCTGGAAACCCATCTGGAAGAAGTTGCGCTTGCCATGAGAAAGTTCCTGGCGGGCGTTGAGGCAGTCCAAAAATAGTGTATGCGCCCGAGGATTGATTTTGGCCCGAAGCAATAAGAGGGTCATTCTTTTTCCCCGTCATCCGCAATGCCGATCTTCGATAGGCGATAGCGCAGGGCATTGCGCGAAAGCCCAAGCAGACGCGCAGCCTGACTCTTGTTTCCATTTGCGCGGCGCAGAGCTTCGCGGATCATTTCATCTTCCCATTGCTCAAGAGTGTGGCCTTCCGGGAGAAATCCGTTGGAATACTCGACGGGCCTGGAGCGCGAATCGAGCCGGATGTCCGCTGCGGTCAACTCCGGTCCTGTGGCCAGGGCGCAGGCGCGTTCAATCACGTTTTGCAACTCGCGAACATTTCCCGGCCAATGGTGGGCCATCAAGATAGGCATAGCGTTGGGGGCGAGAGCGCTGATCTTTTTTCTGGATTCGTGGTTTCCTGATTCGCCGGCAAAGCGCGAGATAAATAAATTCACCAGTTCCGGGATGTCTTCCTTGTGCTCGCGAAGTGGGGCAATATCAATGGGCACGACGTTCAAGCGATAGTAAAGATCTTCGCGAAAGCTGCCTTCTTCGAGCGCGGCGCGCAGGTCGCGATTGGTTGCCGCCACCAGGCGCACATCTACTTTGATCGTCTTCGTTCCGCCCAGCCGTTCAAATTCGCGCTCCTGCAAAACGCGCAGCAGCTTTACTTGAGTGGCCGGAGGCACGTCGCCGATCTCGTCCAGAAATAAAGTGCCCTTATCGGCGAGTTCGAATTTGCCGGGCTTGCTGGTTGTAGCTCCGGTAAATGCGCCCTTTTCGTATCCGAAGAGTTCGCTCTCGAGCAGATTTTCAGGGATGGCGGTGCTGTTGATCTTGATGAATGGACCCGAGGAACGTCGCGACTTTTCGTGGATGGCGCGCGCGATCAAATCTTTCCCTACGCCGCTTTCGCCGCCGAGCAGCACGGTGGAATTGGTGGCCGCCACGCGCTCCGCCATTGCCAGGACTTCCTGCATCTTCGCGCTGCGGGCGACGATGTTCGGATGCTCGTAGCGTTTCCCCAACGCCTCGCGCAAAGACCGGTTCTCTTCGCGCAAGCGGTGCACGTCCAACTCTTTTTGCACTATCATGCGCAGCTCCGCCAGAGAAAATGGCTTGAGGACGTAGTCGCTTGCGCCGGCCTTCATGGCCTCGACGGCAGTTTCGACGGTGCCGAAGGCTGTCATTACTATCACGGGTACGGCAGTGTTGGTGTTTTTTACCGCTTGCAGAAAATTCAGCCCGCTCATGCCGGGAAGCTTCAGGTCTGTGACGATCAGGTCAACAGCATTTTCGCGGAAGAGCTTTAATCCCGTTTCCGCGTCGGGCGCGGAGACGGTTTGCAGCCCGGCATCCGCCAAATCAAGTTCCAGCAGGCGCCGCATTTTAGCTTCATCTTCGACAATCAGAATGGTGGGCATGGATCAGGAGACGGACACTTTCTCCATTTTTGTGGGGCTGGCCGCTGTCGGGAAAAACACGGCAAAGCACGCACCTTCTCCCGGCTTACTTTCTGCGTGGATCGAGCCGCGATGCTCATCCATGATTTGCGAAACGATGGACAATCCTAACCCGACTCCCGACGCTTTTGTCGTAACAAATGGATTGAAAATGTGCTCACGCTGCTCGGCAAGGATTCCCGGGCCCGAGTCTTTGATTTTAACTTCAACCCCGGGAACATCGTTTTGTTCCGCGCAGGATACTTGCAAGTGCAGAATTCCCCCGGAAGGCCCCATAGCTTCATATGCGTTCTGAATGAGATTCACAAATGCCTGCTCGAATAAGCCTTCATCGAGCGGCACTGGAGGCAGGTTTGGGCGGTAATCTTTCTGCACTTGGATATTCCCGCCTTGCCACTGGCTGGCCACGGACTCCAGAGCGTGGTCCAATAATAGTGTGATGTTCTGTGGGGCGGTTTCAGCGCGGAGCGGCCGCGCGAAGTTTAAAAAACGCGTGACCAGCACGCTCAAGCGATTTACTTCGGTGGAAATATATCCAGCCAACTCACTGGCGAGTGGGTTCGTAGTGTCCAACTTCTGGTTCAGCATCTCCGCTGAGCCTTTAATCACTCCCAGGGGATTGCGAATTTCATGGGCCAGTCCCGCGGAAAGCTGGCCGAGAGCTGCCAACCGCTCCGAGCGGCGGGCTTGGTCCTGCGCCTGCGCAAGTTGAAGGTTCGCGTGGGCGAGTTGCTGCGTATGCTTGCGGTTCTCCACCGCGAAGCGGTTCACGATCATGGCCAGCAGAAAGAAAAACAGCACGCGCAGCGCCAGCATCCCCAGGCTTTGCGGCGTCAAATAATATTCCTGAGCCGCTGGGTAGAGGTAGGAGCAATAGGCGGCAGAGGCCAGCAGCGTCCATCCCAGGGTCGCCCAGGTGTCAAAGTAAGCGGCCGCTGTGGCGACCGGTACGAAATAAATAGGGAAGTAGTCGCTGTTGATGGCGGTTTCTTCGCCGGTGTGATTGATGAGAACCGTGGCGAGAAGTATCTTGAGCAAAACCGAAAGGCTGCTGCCGAATTTCGGCCAGCGATCAACCATGCTGCCCTCCAGCAGTTGCACCACGGCAAATGCCAGCAGCGTGAGTTGCTTATGGATTTCATGCACAGGAGGGATGACGGCCAGTCCAGCCAGAAACACCAGCCAGAAAATATCCAGCCAACTTAACTTGATGCGAATGCCTTCACCTTTATCCATCGCGTGAATCCGCCAGAAACAGCGTACCACTGGCGGTAACGCTGGTGGTGCGCTTCTCAAAACCGCCTGAAGTCGAAGCTTAACTAAGCGTGCCGTTTCGAGCACACTATTGGCCACTCACGGCAGAATTCAGTTGCAAACGGCGGCTGGTTCGGCAAGGATTCATTGGTAGGCAAGTCCTTTTGAAAAGAGCACGGTGAGTAAAAGCGAACCATCTTTCAGTCAGTTGCAGCCGGGGGCGGCAAAGCGAAGATATACCCGCTATCCGCTCGATCTTCGTGTTTCCGTTCAGGTCCTTCGCGCGGAAGGCCCAATCTCCCTTTGGGGGCGCTCCAACGAGGTAGGCGCTGACGGAATTGGCGTCACCCTCACCGGCCAACTGGATCCGGGAGAAGTTGTGACCCTGGAGATGACGCTGCCTTCCGCCTCGGCCCCCATGAAAATTCGCGCTTTGGTGCGATATCGTGACGGGTTGCGCCACGGTTTCGAGTTTCTGGCGATGTCTACCAAACAGCGCGAGGCCGTGACCCAGACTTGCGAGACGCTCAAAGGACGTGAATAAGACGCACGTGAAAATTCGTCTTACCATGGAAATCGCGCAGTCAGGAGCGCGGGTGAGGTTCTTTTGACTGTTTTCGGCCGATCAATGGCCGTTTACAAATTCCTGACAACTTCGTGCCGCAAGCGGAGAAACTTTTCCTCTTTCGATGTGTTACAAGAGGGAAGGCCCGATCCCTGCAGGGTCCGTGGCAGCGGACGTTCTTCACTTTTAAAGGAGTCTCGCACCCAACCGTGCGATCAATGCAATGAAGATCAATGCCATGAAAACAATTCGTCTCGCTCTCGTGCTCGCTTGCTTTACGTTCCTCGCCGCTTGTGGATCCAACAACAACAGCAGCAACGGAGGCGGAGGTGGGGGCGGCAACGGGGGTTTCACTCCGCATGGCAACTTTTCCGTTGCCAGCCTGAGCGGCCAATATACATACCAACTGTCGGGTGTTCTGACGCAAACTGGATTTCCGGAATTTGCGGAGTCAGGAATTTTTACCGCCGATGGTAAAGGCGGTATTACGAATGGCACAAATGATCTGGCGTTGGGAACTCCCGTTACCAGCAGCACTTTTTCCGGAACGTACACCATGGCGGTCGATGGTACCGGTTTTCTGACCTTTCAGTTCAGTTCAGGATCGGTTCAATTGGCTATCACGA
>DASXFN010000011.1:0-3592 GCA_036489565.1 Terriglobales bacterium | reverse complement strand
AAGCCGGCGGATCAATTCCTCGCTTTGCTGACTCTCGTAGATCCGACGGGCATCGACGCTTTCTCCGCCGCGGCGCCTGACAAAGATAAGCGGCTCGTGAGTACCGCCGGCATCGATCATGCCATTGTCGATCCACGATGCAGGTGCTCCCGCTTCTTCTTCCGCCGCTCTCGAATCAATCCCGAATGAGCCTGCTGCACCCAGCTTGCTCATGGCGATTCCGCCGGCAACCGCCCCTATGAAGTCTCTGCGATTTATCATTTCGCCCTTTTGCCGTCCAAAGCCAGGCCGATGCGTGCTGCATCGTGACGCGAAGGAGGCATGAGTTGATTTCCGAATCAGGCCACGGAATGGCTCCGAGGCGCTCCTTGAGAGCAAAATTCGGTCATGAATAACGAAAATCGAATACTACTGAGGTAAATTATCCCATGTCAAGATGATAATAATTCATTGCTGTATCTCGCTTATTATAAAAGATATAACTCTTGAATTAGAGACGCGGCATTCGATCTTTATGGCTGTTGAACCTCCGATTTCAAGAAGTTTTTGCTTATTGTCTGGAAATATTTCTTGCAAACTGCCATGTTTTTCCCTATTCTTGTGCCGCAGGCCGGAATTGTTTCACTCAATCATTGAAGCGTTGCAGTGGCGCCGCGTGGCTATCGGTGCGAATGCGTGAAGGAGCAACGTAAAAGCCGGCTAGTTAGCCAAAGGGAGATTGGGAAGATCGGGGAGGACGCTTGTATTTGCTCGCCAGAATTGGAATCCATGGCGCACACAACCGGTTGTAACTGCATGATCGAAGGTCGATTCAGGCTCTTCTCGATACTCATGCCGCATTCATAAAAGGATAGGAAACGATGGAAGTTACGCGCATTGAGGTGGGGTCTTTGAAATTGCAGGTTTACGCCGACCGAAAAACTGCTGGAGAAGCGGCAGCTCAAGATGCGGCAGATACGCTCAGGGAACTGGGCAGAAGCCGAAGCGCGATCGGGGTGATCTTCGCCACGGGAGATTCGCAGTTGGAAACGCTTCGTGCGTTGACTGCGATGCCGGGGCTGCCCTGGGAAAAGGTCGCGGGTTTCCATCTGGACGAGTATGTCGGCATGGATAAGGGACACTTTGCGTCATTCCGGCGATATTTGCGCGAGAACCTGACGGAGCGGGTTCCGATGCAGGAGTTCTTCGAGATCGATGGCGACTCTTCCAACCCTGATCGCGTTCTGCGTGAGTACGCACAGAGGCTCGATGCCGCTGACCCCCAACTCTGCCTGCTGGGGGTAGGGGAAAACGGGCATTTAGCCTTCAACGATCCGGGAGAAGCCGATTTCCATGATCCTGCCGCGATGAAGGTAGTTGCGCTTGACTCCGAATGCAGGCGGCAGCAAGTCGCGGAAGGCTGGTTTCAGACCTTTGAAGATGTGCCGACACATGCCATGACCCTTACGATTCCAACCATCCTCAAAGTGCCCAAGTTGATTGTGTCCATCCCCGGTCAACGCAAAGCCCGCAGCGTGTGGCGCACTTTGATGGAGCCGATATCGACCGCGTGCCCGGCCACGATTCTGCGCACGCACCCGGATGTGACCCTTTACCTGGACGAGCAATCGGCAGCCGAGCTGGATAACCTGGCCTGATCCGGCCGCTCGTCCGCCAGTGCGAACGCGACAGATGCTGGGCAGCAATTATGCCAAGGAGGCAGTTGACGACCCATGGCCGCCCCTCCCGTTCTACCCTCCGGCAGGATGCCTCAGATTGATGCGGGTCTTGGACCGGTTTCTCAGGCGAAACCGGCCAGAATAGCCTCGATCGACATCTTTCGCGGGCTGACGATGCTGGTGATGATTTTTGTAAACCAGCTTGGGGAGATGAAAGGTCTGCCCTGGTGGACCTACCATATGCCGGCATCCGCCAACGGAATGACTTACGTTGACGTGGTGTTTCCCTTCTTTCTATTTATCGTGGGAATGTCATGTCCGCTGGCAATTCGCCGCAGACTCTCAAATGGCGATTCGGTCCTGGCCATAGGCTTTCATGTTGCCACCCGTTCCCTGGCTCTGATCGTTCTGGGCTTGATTTTGGCAAACAGCGGTAACGTCGATCCGCATTTGACGGGCATGGCGGCGAATGTGTGGACGTTTCTTTCCTTGTTCGGAGCCATCCTTTTCTGGAACAGCTATCCTCAGTCGCATCGATACAAGCTACTTTTCAGAAGTTTGAAGATAGCGGGGCTCGCACTTTCAGTAGCCATGTTGATCGTCTTTCGACGCCTCGCGCCAGATGGCCATGTGGCGTGGCTGGATACGCGCTACTGGGAAATTCTGGGGATGATCGGCTGGACTTACTTCAACGTCTGCCTCCTTTACATCCCCACCCGGCGATGGCCCTGGATGCAGTTCGCGTGGTTTGGCGGACTGACGGCTTTGAATATTCTTTGCGGCCTTCATTGGATTTCATGGGCTTATCGGGCGCCGTTCTATGTGTGGCCTTTCAAGAGCGGTGCGTTCAGTTCCATCGTCTTCGCCGGGCTGCTCACTTCCCTGCTATTCCTGACCGATGATTTCACGACCAATCGCGCCAAAAAAACGGCGGCGGCACTCTGTTTTGCGGCAATGCTGTTTGCATTGGGTTCGCTTACCGTTCCGCTCGGCATTTCGAAAGTCCGAGCCACCCCCACATGGTGCCTGTTCTGCAGCGGAGCGGCTATTTGCGTGATCCTCGCGCTCTATTGGGTGTGCGACGTGCAGATGCGTACCCGCTGGGCTCAGTTTGTTCGACCGGCGGGATCGAATACGCTTCTGACATATCTGCTTCCACCCCTGTGCGCCGCGGCTATGGGCAGAGAGGTTCTGTTCGAGCAGTGGAACCACGGATGGTTCGGCGTAGCCCAGGCCGTGGTTTTCACCGCGGTGATTATGACACTCGCGGCGCTCCTAACGCGGCTGAAGGTTCGCGTTCAGTTGTAGGCCTTGGCCTCCTTTTTCATCATTGAAAATTGCTGTCGAGTAAATGCGCGGTAAGCTGGTCAGGCCACTCTGGTCCATGCTGATTCAAGCTGTTTATTCGCGGACCCGCGGCTGAGGAAAACAATGCGAGGTAACCATTCGCCCGCGGAAACTCCGGCTCCAGGCCGAGAAATAATCTCTGAGAATGCATCTGCGCGGATCCGAAAGGAGTGTGCCGCGTTCTCCGGATTGAGCCAGCTTGGAAGCACTCAGAACGCCATCAATACTGTCTTTCCGGCCATAGCTCTTCAAAAATCATCGCCGTAACAGTGTTCATCGTGCGGCTTACAAGTATCTATATTTAAACAGCCTGAAGGATAATATCCGGTTCGGTCTATGCCTTATAGAAAACCGTAATGCACTGCTCGAAACAATCAGGTTGCGTCTCGAAATTAGTGCACGGCGAATCTGGTCAAAATCCAGTTTCGAGAAAATTTTCATAAATTTGAGATATTTTCGTTGCTTTTTTCTATCGACTTCGGGTACAAAGTGACGGTTCGCATATTTCGGTGACTTTCGTTCCGAAATTCTGACTCCCCGGTAACGACTTCCCCAGCACGACTTCATTGCACGGCAAGCAGCATCAT
>DASXFN010000085.1:0-83875 GCA_036489565.1 Terriglobales bacterium | reverse complement strand
CACGCACTTTTTCCGCCTCGTGTTCTTCCAGAGAACTCGAATGCGTCTTTTTCTCGGTGACTCCGATCTCCGGCAGCGAGTCAAGTATGGACTTGCTCTTGACTTCTAACTCTCGTGCCAGATCATTGATGCGAACCTTACTCATCCGTCCTCGATTTTCTCCGAACTGTTCCGTTAAGTCTTCATCGGAACCCCACGGCATCAGTTACAGTCTGCCCGTCGCCAGGCATAAATTAACCCTTGTCCTCAGACGCAGCCGGCGCTTCTTCCGGCTGTGCCGCTTCTTCAGGAATTTCTTCGCTCTGCTCGGCGGAGGCCGCAATGTCTTGTCCCGCGGATTCTTCTCCGCTTGCGTTTTCCTCGACAGCAACCTCGCCGGCGGCCTCAACCGCAACATCGCCCGCAGATTGTTCTCCAGCGGCTTCGTCGCCTGCAACTTCTTGAGGTTCTTCCGCTACGCCTTCCAGGCTGGCAAAGTAATTATTGACCGCCAGGCTGATTTTTTCCACCGTCTTCGGCCCGATTCCTTCAATGTCCTCCAATTGTTCCGGAGTCATATCGGCCAGGGCTTCCACTGTTGTGATGCCTGCAGCGCCAAGCTTCTCTACTATGCCTTCGCCCAGGTCGGGAACATTCTCAAGCGGAGTGGACGTCGGCACAATCATCTGCGACATCTGCTGCTCCACTTCCTGGCGTTTTTCTTCCTCGCTCTTAATGTCAATCTTCCAGCCCAGCAACTTCGCCGCCAGCCGCACGTTCTGGCCTTTTTTGCCGATCGCGAGCGAGAGCTGCGTGTCGTCCACGACTACTTCCAAATGCTTGTCGGCGGCATCCACCACGCTGACTTTACTGACCTTGGCCGGTTGCAGCGCTTTTTCCGCGAAGGTCACCGGATCTTCGTGGTATTCAATGATGTCAATTTTCTCTCCGCGCAGTTCGCGGATGATGGACTGCACGCGCATGCCTTTCATGCCTACGCAGGCACCGACCGGATCTACGTCTTTGTCCTTGGACATGACGGCGATTTTCGTTCGTTCGCCCGCTTCCCTTGCGATGGCGCGAATCACTACCGTTCCATCGTAAATTTCCGGAACTTCCGTCTGGAACAGGTTCGATACAAGCTCCGGCACGGCGCGTGAAACCACAACGCCCGGGCCTTTCGAGGCCCGCTCTACTCGCGCAATCACTGCGCGCACGCGCTCGCCGACGGCGAATGATTCCAACCGCGACTGCTCTTTGCGCGGCATGCGCGCTTCGGCCTTGCCGATGTCGAAAATCACATCCGGCCCTTCGACGCGCTTTACCATCGCGTTTACAACTTCGCCGACGCGGCCAATGTACTCGTTGTAAACCGTGTCGCGCTCCGCTTCGCGCACTTTCTGGAAGATCACCTGCTTTGCAAGTTGCGCCGCGATGCGGCCCAGGATTCCCTCGGTCTCCTTGGGAATCTGTAACTCGCCGCCGATTTCAGCGTTCGCATTCAGCTTACGCGCGTCTTCCAAAGTGATTTGTTGCAGTGGGTCTTCTACCTGCTCCGGCGTTTCCACCACCATCCTGACGGCAAACGCCCGGATCTTTCCCGTTTCCTTATCCAACTCGGCACGCAGGTTTTCCTGCGTCTTGTAATACTTCCGGGTGGCGACAACAATCGCGTCTTCCACGGCGCCGACGACGATCTTGGGGTCAATTCCCTTTTCGCGGCTCAATGCATCAATCGTGTTATAGAGCTCACTTGCCATAAAAATATTCCGTTATAAATTCCAGGTCTGATGAAACTCAAAATTCCGTGGCAAAATTCCGTGGCTTTAAAACTCCGGCGCTTAAAACTCCGGAACCAGGTTCGCCTTTTCTACTTCAGCCAGACTAATTTCGAGCTTCTTGGATTCTTCCTGCGCCGCGCGGGATTTCTTTCGTGCTCCGCCCAGTTCCAGAACCAGTTTGCCGTCGTGAAAACTCTCCAGCCGGCCTTCCAAAAAGCGATTGCCGTTCACCGGCTGGCGCATCGCCAATTTAATCCGGCTTCCCGTGAACCGCTCATAATCCGCGGGACGCACCAGCTTCCGGTCCAGTCCCGGAGAAGAAACTTCCAGAACGTAAGACCCCGGCGGGGCCGCATCCTCCACTTCAAGGATGGTCCCCACTTCGCGGCTCAGGCTCGCGCAGTCTTCGTGCGTGACCCCCTGCGGCTTATCAATAAAGATGCGCAGCATTTGGGCCTTGCCCGAACCACGCAGGTCTATTTCCACCACTTCCAAACCGCTGGAAGCCGCCACCCGCTCTACAATTTCACGCACCCGCTCGAGTTCAAATCCCATAAAACCAGCCACTTGGCTGCTGCCGCAGCGGGTAAAGTTTGGAGCAACTAAAAAGTGGGCTTGCGCCCACCGGTGTGTTCCGCCAAATCTTGGTACTCCACAACAGGTTCACTGTTAATATACGCCGCGCCTATGGAAAAAACAAACCATGGGCCGGCGACTCAGATATTTCAGCGGCCGAGTTTTTCATCAAAGAATTTGGCCATCAAACCCAGAGCTTCTTTTGTTTCAGGAAGCTGGAAGTTATACCAAAAGGCGTGCGGCATGGCCTCAAAGACCACCAGTTGCGCGTCGTCCCCGGCGGCAAGCAGAGCGCGATGCAAGTGAGCGGTGTCACTCAAGAGCAGATCGCGCGTGCCCGTAACCAACAAAGCGGGCGGCATTCCCCGCAGGTCAGCAAAAATGGGAGAGAGCACCGGATTCTTCCGGTTCGAATGACCCACATACATCTCATCGGGCGAAGGACCATCCACATATCGGGGCGCAAGCATACCGGGGAAACCACTCAGCGTGAATAACTGGTAGGAGTCCCCGGGGCGGCTGTAATCAGAATGCGTGGAAAAAATGCCAAGCGCGCCCGGCAATGGCAGGCCCGACTGCTTTAACTGGACGGCGACTTCTCCCGTAAGAGTAGCGCCCGCGGAGGTTCCGTAAATCCCGATGTTGCGCGGCTTGTAAGTTTTGAGCAACTCTTTATAAACCGCGACTACATCCTCGACCGCCGCGGGAAATGGATGCTCAGGAGCGAGCCGGTAATAAACGCCAATCACTTTGATCTTCGCCAGATTCGCGATGGGCACACCTTCAATGCGCGAACCGGAATCAGAATTGAATCCTCCGCCGTGCAGGTTGATCAGCACCAGGTCGCGGTTTGCCTCCGGAGTTTCCAGCGGCGTGATGACGTCGGTGCGGATGCCGGCGATTGTTTTCTCTTCAATATGCACCGGATAAAGCTTCTCTGCCTCCGCGGAATTCCGCGCGCGCCATGCGTCAGTGCCAGCACGCCGTTCGGCAAGCGTCTGCTGCCCATGCAGATGTTCCGCCAGCGACGCCAGCCACTTTTGCGCTTCGGGGCTAACGGTTTGGGGCATGGGGACAACTCGCGTGATGTGCGCCGTGCCGTCGGCATCGAATGTCGCGGAATCTTGCGGTGCGTTGGTAGCAGTTTGCGCGGCTGCGATCGCGCAGAGAACGAAGGCCGAGACGATAGAACCAAAAAATATTTTCTGCTGCTTGGATGGCTTTTGAAATTTCATGTCTAGTGCCCAAGCTTTTCGTCAAAGAATTTCGCCATCAGGTTGAGCGCTTCGTTGGTCTCGGGAAATTCAAAGTGATACCAGAAGGCATGCGGCATGGCCTCGAAGACCACCAGTTGCGCATCGTCTCCTGCTGCGAGGAGCGCGCGGTCAAAAATACTTGTGCCGCTCAACAAAATGTCGCGCGTGCCGGTAACAAGCAGAGTGGGCGGCATTCCATGGAGGTCCGCGAACAACGGCGACAGCACGGGATTTTTTCTGTCTGTTTTTCCCGCATACTGATCGTCGGGGAGTTTATCAGGATACGTAGGCTGAAGCGCACCAGGAAATCCGTTCAGCGTAAACAACTGCCATGAATCTCCGGGGCGGCTGAAATCGGCAAGGCCGGAAAAGAATCCAATTGCCGCGGGAAGAGGCAGATTCAATTGCTTGATCCTCACCGCGACTTCCGCGCTCAGGATTGCCCCCGCCGAGGTCCCGAAGATTCCAATGTTGTGCGGCTTGTATGTTTTAAGCAGCTCCTTATACACGGCGATTACGTCGTCCACCGCCGCGGGAAATGGATGTTCCGGGGCAAGCCGGTAATAGACTCCTACGACTTTGATCTTCGCCAGGTTGGCAATGGGGTCGCCCTCGATCTGTGAACCGGAATCAGAATTAAATCCGCCGCCGTGCAAATTGATAAGCACAAGATCGCGATTGGCTTCCGGCATGGAAATCGGCGTGATGATGTCGGTGGGTACGCCGGCAATCGTCTTCTGCTCGATGTTGACGGGAAAAAGCTTTTTCGCAACGGCAGACTGGCGCGCTCGCCACGCGTCCGTGCCGGCTCGGCGCTGCGCGAGAGTTTGCGTGCCATGTTGATTGTGCGTTAAAGACTCCAGCCACTTTTGCGCCTCGGGACTGATGGTTTGCGGCATGGGAACAATTCGCGTGATGTGTGCGGTGCCATCAGCATCAAATGTCGCGGAATCCTGTTGAGCGGACTGGGCGTATAAAGCGGACGAAAGAATACAGGCAAAAACAACAATGAGGACAGGTTTAAGTTTCACATGGTCTCCTGGATGCCGTGCCAGAGTAGTTTAACGGCAGCGTGGGGGCAAGTGGGTTAGTCGTGCGGACGCGGCGATTTTTGCGACGGCACTTTGTCTAAGATCACGGTGCACCCCATAAGCATGTCATCCCGACGCTGGAGCGCAGCGAAAGCGGAGGGACCTTACGACGGATGAAAGCGGCGACGCGGTATAAGAGCGGCAGGTGGTGATTTCTTCACAACAGCATCAACGCTGCGAACCTTCGTAAGGTCCCTCGCTAAGGCGAGGGATGACATGGGCGGGCTGGTTCACCCTTTCGTTTTCAATATCATTCCTATTGAGGCTGCCCCATCCTTCGCGTACTTTGCGAAGGGTGGGAGGCAAGGGCTCGGAAAGTTGCGGCGATCCAATGACATTCCGAAATTTTGTTATTCTCCCTGGACATTCATCCCCTGCTATAGTTTCTGCGGACTAGCATCCCACCCTTGCGAAAACCGCGCAAGAGCCTGCCCTGAGCGAAGTCGAAGGGATGGAGCAGCCTCAATAGGAGTGATTGTGACAAAAAACGAAAAGGTGGGCCAGCCTGCCACCCCAATAATCCAGCGTCATACACGCTCACCGCGCATGTTTCTTCGTTCAGCATTCAATCGAACGGACAGGTCAGCCCTAAAGTTGGGAGCCGCGATTGACGAAAAAAACTAATGCTCGTGAGCAGTGCACGCCAGGGGTTATTGATGCCCGGCGACTACAAAGCGAAAATCGTTAAAAGATGAGCATAAGGTTCCGTACAAATTCAGCACTGAGTATCAATTTCTTTATCCGGGCCAGCAAACAGAGACATATCAAGTCGTTGGTATTTCTGAATAACTTGGTACATACTCGGGCAAGCCTGGTTTCTATTTTTGAGCGGGATAAGCCATAAACGTCTGCTGAATCACGCCTGCATTCGTAAGGCGGACTGTCCGAACGGCGCCAGATGTTGGTTGCCTCACCGCGTTCGTTTCGGAAGATGCCGTCACTCCGTCATTCACCTGCGCGCAATCCATCCGCAATGTTCCATTGTCATTAAACACAAGCCCATAGAAGCGCAACGTGCTGCCCAGCCCAAGAGTTTGTGTATTCAATAGTTGAGCATTACTGTCCACGTAGACTTCAACCTTATTTGGACTGTTTAGTAAAGTTGCCTGTCCGAACTGGACCGCTAGTGTTGGAAACAGATCGGTCGACGCCAAAGTGACCGTGTAATCAGTAAAGTTTCCACTGGGGGATGAGTCCACCACGGTCCCATTGATCGTTTGAGGCATAAGTACGATCGCATTGGATTGAGTGCTGTTCACCGGATTCGAAAATACTGAGATGTTTTGTCCCGCCACCATGTTGGCGGACGTAAAGCTGGCGACAAATGGCAGAGCGCTCAGATTATTGAATTGCCCCGAGGGTTGAAGAACTGTGGTGCTGAGAATAGAGCCGCTGGAGACAACAGGAGATATAATTTCAGAGCTAGTCAGGTCCTGCCGCGTAAAACTCGCGAATATCTGTGGGCTTGTTCCCTCATCAACATGCATGATCGGCCCGGTAATTGCGGTAGCAGCTGCCGGATCGTAGGTTGCGATGCGCGTGGCAAGGAGCGAACCATCCGGTTGAATTGCGGCGTCCATATCCAACAGTGTGCCTGCGGAAAAGGAAGATGAATTCCCTGCTTCCTGGAATACGGTGTTGCTGCTGGTTGTGAAATTCAGTGTATTCAAACCAGGGCAAGGGCAAGTTAATCCGGTTTGCGCTTCAGTGAGGGTGAAGTTTGTGGCGGAGTTCGAAGCTGCAATTTCTCCCTGAAGGCCAAGAATCTTACCGTTCTCCGGGTTTGTCGGTTGGGCCGCGAAGTTGACTGGGGTGACCGCAAAAGTCGGGGTGATTGCAAAAGTGGTGCTATTCGCTCCAAAACAGGTTGAGTAGGATGCCGACTGCGAAACAAGAAGGTTGAGTTGTAGACCGGCTGCGTTGCCTGTGATTGTGAGGGGGGAAGCGAGATTCATACTGATGTGGTCCGCCGGAACATGTCCATAGGCAAATACGCTGGAGGCGATGCCGCCATTCACAGGGCTCAGTGTCTCGCAAGTGAATTGAGCGCTCCCGAGCGTCACATTGGCCGCAGTGTAAATGCCTTGCGGAATAAGGGCCGTGGTGAGTGGAAGCGCGTTGCCGTTAATCCCAATGAATTCAGCCCCCTGCGTTCCGGAAAACAACGTTACAGTTTTTCCCGATTCGCTGGTGAGGGTTATGTTTTGAAAAACTATGCTGAATTGGGCCAGTTCATCATTCGCGGTGCTCGACAAGAGCACGGTAACGTTTGTGTTTCCGCGGAAAGTTGGGCCAGATGGTGCAGCGTTCGTCATGCTACTGAATCCGCAGCTTGAAAAAAGCAACGCCATGATTGCTAGCATCAGGAAGAATGCGGCCTTGTAGCAAAGTGAAGTCCGCGAGTCGTTTCTCCCGCTTGTTGGAAACACAACCTGCATAAATTTCTCCTTGCATAGACTGAAAGTGGCAACCGTCCTCGACAGCAGATCGAGCAGTTGGGTGAACAAACGCTCACTGCGGTCTCTGTAACGGCTTGAAATTCGGAGGATTGTACTTCAGTTCGGAAGCGGCGCAAGTCTAAATATGTATAGATTTCTATAAAACTGTTTTTGCCTAGGTGGTTTAACTTAGTTTGCGGTGAAAGTCAGAAAAAATGGGCGTGCCCGATCAGAATGCAAGGTTTTACTTTGTGGTCTGAGAGCGTCTGCTGGAGGAATGTCGGAGCATATCTCGAAAAATACTGAACTCCTAGATTTTAATTTCTTGCGCTGAGCGAATCTTCTGGGATGACCGGGTGAAGGCTCTTTTCCGCTTCAATCAAATGCTGCGGTTGCGTTACAGGCTCTTTGACTGCATACTTCAGCATCACCCACAACGCGCGCACGCCATCTTTCCATCCGATTTTTTTGCCTTCTTCGTAGGTGCGGCCCCAATAGCTGATGCCGACTTCGTAAATCCGCAAATGGCGTTTGGCGACTTTCACCGTGATCTCCGGCTCAAAGCCGAAGCGGTGCTCTTCCAGCGGGATGGACTGGATGACATCGCGGCGGAAGGCTTTGTAGCAGGTCTCCATGTCCGTGAGGTTGATGTTCGTCAGGCAGTTGGAAATCAAAGTCAGCAGCTTGTTCCCCACCGAGTGCCAAAAGTAAAGAACGCGATGCGGCGCGGCGCCAAGAAAACGCGAGCCGTAAACTACGTCGGCTTTGTTCTGAATGAGTGGATCCAGAAGCAACGGGTAATCGCAGGGATCGTATTCCAGGTCGGCGTCCTGAATCAGGACAAATTCTCCGGTGGCCTCGCGGATGCCGCGCTGCAGGGCCGCGCCCTTGCCCATATTCTTGGGCTGCAGAATGACGCGGATCTCGGGATGCTGTTTTTCCAGGTCGGCCAGTATTGCTCGAGATTCATCTTTCGAGCCGTCATCCACGCAGATCAATTCCAGATTCATGTCGGGAACGGCCAACACGCGCTCCACGACTGTGCGCAGGGTTGCGCGTTCGTTATAGACCGGCATGACGACAGAAACTTTCGGGGGCATGCGCACCTTGGAGCGAGTGTAAAGCGAAAGACCAAGTGTAAAACAAACCTTCGTGGGAAGCGCAGGTGATTCTTAAAAGTCCGGTATCGAGACAGGGGCGGGCATTTTGTCAAGACCCCGACGAAGCGTCATTTTCCGGAAGTTGATGATTCAAGGGAGAATATATCCCGAGCCGACATGTCCCATTTTCACCTTGCGAACTGCTATGCTTGAAGTAAGCAATCGGAAAATCCGCGACAAGGACCCTGTCATTCCGCACAGGGTAATAACTTCCACTGACAATTGAAATAGATGGAAATTTGACCTAAGGCGATTGGCCTAGATTGCTCGTGGACAACCTTGGATGTGACTTGATCTCACGAATCCATGGAGAGGACAAAAGAAATTCCGCGACTGCGCCGGGGAAACGAAAGAATGCCTCCGGTCGGCACAGAATCCTGGGCGAGCACCTTGAATGCTCTGTTTCCTTGGATTTCCAGCAAAATTGTTCTGTTTAGTTTTGGTGCATTTCCAGGCACCAATCGGTTAGATGCCGCGTCCGGCCGGCTTTTTGGCGTCATTGTGGAAAAAACTTGCAACTTTTTGCCATTTAGCAGGGGTCTTGGCAAGGTTCATGCTATGAAAAACAGTACAGCAATTCTACTGGCCCAGCCGAAAGGCAAATCTTAAGAGTGGTAGCAATTTTAAAGTGACCGCCTCACCCAGGGGCGGGAACTAACTCCGGGGGAGTATGCAATGAAGGAGAACGCAGTGACACTGGGTCCGCGGGAGCAGCAAATTGCTGAATTGCTTCTGCAGGGCTGTGACAATGACGAAATCGCCAAACAGCTCCACATGGCCCGCCGCACGGTCAAAGCGCATTTTAACCGGCTTTTTTTGCGCTTTGGAATTAACGGCGGGATCAAAAGAGTGAAACTGGCAACACTTTTATATCGGAGGCAGCTATGTTCGAACGATACGGAAAACGAACTCCAAGTGAGCGAGAGCAGCGAGTCATTGAACTCGTTGCACAAGGATTCAAAAACAAGGAAGTTGCCGACGCCATCGGAACATCCGAACACGTTGTCAAAAACTACCTTCGAACCATCTACGACAAGCTCGGACTCTGGAACCGGGTCGAACTTGCCCTCTGGTATGAAGCTCGACAGCACCACGTCGCAGTCCACGCCTGATGTGATGGAAAGCTGGGAGCACCGTATTTTGAATTTGAATGCTGATGCTGCACCGGGCGCCTCGTAAACAAGCCCTCCCCACACAGTGCAGTGAAGCAAAAGGCCCTCGCGAAAAACGAGGGCCTTTTAATTTTGCTATAGGCTCTTGATGGTTAACGGCAGCCGCCGTTTTCAAAGTTGCGCAATTTCAGGCCAGCGTCAGGGGCGCCTTTTTTGGCGGCAGCCACGAGCAACAGACGGGCTTGGTCGCAGTTACGCGAAACGCCTTCGCCGTGAGCGTAGAGATCGGACAATAAAACGAGCGCGGTTGGATTTTGCTTGCTCACGGCTTTCCACAACCAGGTCGCCGCCATGGATGGATCGCGAGCGCCTGATGTACCGTTCAAGTAACGCTGCGCCACCGACAATTCCTCGGAACCATTGTCGAGTGGAGCTGCAGAGGAAGCTGGCGCATTCACGGGCTCCAGCTTGGAAGCGGGAGTCACGGGCCGTCTTGCCGAAACACGGGAAGCGTGTTTCGGGGGAGTCTCTGATAAGTCTGAATTCGCTTCATCGGAATTGGCTTGATCAGCGTTCGCCTGAGCAGAACCTGGTTCAGGGCTTGCGGGAGCCGAATTCGCGGCTGGAACAGGATCATGAACATCAGCCGAGGCGCTTCCCTGATGCTGAACGTCAGAGGATGCGGGTTGAGACGGCGCACTACTATTTTCCGGACCTGACTCCTCGGACGATGCGCTCGCCGGCTGGGAAGTGGAAGGCGCGGGCGAAGCTGCGGGCACGTTGTTCGCCTGAGCGGGATTGGACGCTGCAGTGGGAGCAACCACACGGTTCCACGTGGCACGAATCTGCGTCTTCCATTGCATAAAACCGAGAGTGCCTAGGCAGACAAGAATGACGAGCACTACAAATGCATACTTCGCCCCATTGTGATGAGACTCTTCGGAACCATAGATGGTGGAAAAAGAAAGCTCGCGCAACGAATCAAGTTCTCTGGAGGCAAAAGGAACGGATTGCACCGGTTTCAGCGGCGGCGGTGGATTCGCAGCAGGGCGATCGGCAAGATCAGAGTTCGGCGCGGGCCTCTGAAACTCGGCACCGCAAAAGCCGCAAAATTTCTGCTCCCGCTCTTTCATCTTGCCGCATTGCGGGCAGGCAATCTCCACGGACTGAAACGTGGATGGCACCTCGAATTCCTCAGGAGGCGCCACGCGAGACGCGCTCTCGGCTTGCAAATCGCGCAAAAGATCTTGAATCGCACGTGATCGGAACTCTGGCGGGGCAGCGGCATACACTCGCGCCCAGCGGTCCAGATTCTCCGCCAGAATGGGGTTATGCAAAGGGCTTAATTTGGGGTCTAACGCGTTGTCGGATAGCTGGGGAGTATCCAAGCTTGCCTCGTAAGGAAATAGAGTTTGACTGAAAATATTGCACTCCGCTATGGAACACTTGTCAAACCTCAGAAGGGCAAGAAAAATACTGTAGAGAGTGGCAATCAGTTACGGTAATGGACTAGGGACAAGCGTTGCGGGAGGCGGGTTCAAACTGGTCTTGCTGGGCTTCGCGCTGCGTCTCAAATTTGCCGCCGCGCGTTTTTCCGTAAAGCTCTGCGTTGGGACAATAGTAGAGCGCCGTGTGAAGGTCCACCCAAACTTTGGTGGTCGGGTTGCCGAGATAAACGGGGGCCGATGGAGCTTCGGCAAGGCCAAGATTCACCAGCATCGAATCGAACCAGCTGAGTTGCGCCTTTCCATTTTGCAGATCGGCAGGCATTCCCACGCCGAAGAGCACAAGAAGCAGAAGAACAGCGGCAGCGGCAAGATAAAGGTTGGCGCGGTGCTCGGCCATCCAGTGCTTGCGTTGCGGCGGCACCTTTACCGATTCAAGCCATGCGCGGGTTTCGCTGGCTGACTTCCACTGCGGGTTGGCGAAAGTGTCCACAGGCGGAACCTGGCTGGACGTTCCGTCGGGAGCGGCATTTGCCGGCGGATTCGGCGCGGTCAATTTCGTTTCGGTCGGCTTTAGCTCGCTTGGCTTCGGCTCGGTCGGCTTTGGTTCCATTAGCGTCGACCCAGGCGGCGTTGGTAGAGCCTGCGCGTCCTTATTAGGCAGCGCGGATGGCGCGGCAAGTTCGATGGGGCCAGAGTCGAAAATTTTGCCGGAAGCCGATGCAGAGTTCAAAGGCGGAGGCGGAATAATTTCTGGTTCCTCGGGAAAGCGGGCGAGGATTTCCTGCAGTTCTGGAGGAAGTGCTTCCGACTTTTCGGGAATGTCAGGCGGCCCTTCTACCGGCTCCGGCAATGGTTCTGAAAGCGGCGGTGGTGAAACAACGGAACTTGGTTTTTCCGCGAAAGACGCGGATGGCGTAGCTGGCTCCATGGAAGTGGGCGGCTTGGAGAACGATGGCGAGCGCACGCCCGTTTTTGCAGGCTCGAATCTACCAGGTTCGAATCTGGCTGGCTTGAATGCTGGGGGCCCGGATGTGATTTCACGTGCGGTGCCACAGAGACCGCAGAAAGATTCTTGCGCTTCGAGCGGGCACCCGCACTTCCGGCAACGGACGACAGGAGGCTGGTCTTTATATGTATTCGCTCCGGAATAAGCATTCGTTCCGGCGGGGTCGGCGCCAACGGAACCACCCCCGGGAGAACCGCTCTCCGCCGGTGGCTCTGTCGTAGGTTCTTGCAGGATGTTGCGCAGCAGGCCCGGAAGCGCGTCGGGATCTTCTTCTTCCAACATACGGTCGAGCTGCGGCTTGAGTTGGTCGAGAGGCGTGGGTGGGGGAGTGGCCGGCTGAGCAGATGGCCGGAGGACCGGGTCCGGCTGCGATGTGACCGTCCCCGTGAGCAAACCTGCGAGAAGCTGGCAGGTCCGCAAAGTTGTCCCGTCAATCGCGTTTGGACTGTTGAAAAATAACTCCATAACTCCGGCAACTTGCTGGTCCTGATGGATTGGCACGGCAGCGAAGCTCTGCATTCCGCGGCTCAGAAAAAGTTTCGCCTGCGCTCGCGCCACGGCGTTCAGATTCGGCAGCAACAGAAATTGGCCAGTGCGGACGCATTCCGCTGACAAGGATTCATCGAGGCTGACGGTCGTCCCTACGGGCGGGGCCGCAATGCCGCTTGAGGAAATGTACGAGAGTTCGCGTTTGGAAAGCAGAGCGATAGCGCCTGATGCGGCATGGGAAATTTTCTGGGAGCGCTCCACGATGACCGCGGCGGCGGTTAGCAAATCGAGGCGCTTGCCGCGGATCAGGTTCTGGGTCTCGGCAATTTCGGAAAGATCAGTGGCCTTGAACTCGACCGGATCGGGCGTTTGATTCTTCACGCTGTCATTGTGTTCCTGGATGACAAAGGCCGCGGAGAGAAGCCGTTGGAAGGCCCCTTCGTCCAGCGTCAACTTGGCGTTTTCGTCAGGAGTTTTTTGCGGCAAAGCACACCCCAGCCCTGGGGGAGAACCAGCAATGGCTTCTTATTGTAATGCAACTCGTTCCACGAAGAGTATGCACGGCAAGGATCACCACATAAAAGCATTGGAGAGAGGAGGCGGTCGCAAAGCTAGAGCGCGCCTGGCGCGATCGATTTCCGCGATTCATTTCGGGACGGTTTGTTTCAAGTAGGAACGGATTGGAGCGACGAAGGAATTGTAGGGTCGGCAAAAAGAACGTATCTAAAGGCTTTCTACCTTTGGTGAAGAGGGCGAAGGTTTGGAGAAGAAGTTGCATTATGTCGTGTTCGTAGGAGCGAAAAGATGAGGTTGAGAGAAATATGGACATGACAGACCTGAACAAAATCAAGATCACGCAACGGGATGAAGAAGTTTTACGGCTGCTGGTACAGGGCTGCAGTAATAAGGAGATTGCCACGCATTTGAAGATCAGCCCGCGAACAGTGAAACAGCATTTAAGGACATTATTTTTACGGGCGGGAATCACGGAAGGACGCAAGCGGGTGAAGCTGGCGACCGCCATGTTTCAAAGAGAGCAGAGAGGACTATGAAACCAAAAAATTTACTGACGTCGCGGGAAATAAAAGTGGCGGTACTGGTGTGGGAAGGCATGACCAACCGGGACATCGCGCAATCTGTGGGCACAACCGAGCAGGTGGTGAAGAACTATCTGCGCACCATCTTCGACAAACTGGGAGTATGGAGCCGGCTGGAACTGGCGCTGTATGTAGCCAGCCACGGTGGAGGCGAATGGCGAGAAGCCATTGATCCCGAGCCGGGGCCGGTTCCCGCGATAGCGATTGACGAGCGGGTGCAGGCGGAGGGATAGCAGCGGGGCACAATGCTTTCCGCGAGCAGTTGATTGATGAGCCAGAGCTACGGATGTACACTTTAGGAACCTGAAGCGCGCCCGTAGCTCAGCTGGATAGAGCGGTTGCCTCCGGAGCAACAGGTCGGGAGTTCGAATCTCTCCGGGCGCACCAGTTTTCTTCTTGAGACTGAACGGGTTGCCGTTCCGAAATTCTTTCACTATTTCCCTTTTCTTTTCCGATGGGCCCAATATTGTGCCCGCTCATTCGCGACATGTCATTTTGGGCAGCATTCTTCGACGGGTGCACATAACGACTCGAAATTGCTATGGAGCTATGTCCGGCAATCCGCGTCAACGTCCAAGCGTCACAGCCGGATTCACCACGCGTTAGGAACCTATGGCAGAAGGAGTACAGCACCCACGGGTTCTGAGAGAAGGCTTAGTGTTGTTTGCCTCGGCTTTCGTTCTGGCCTTCGTATTGACGGTGTTGGATGCGCGGGCATGCTGCTTCTTAAGGCTTGAATTGTTCAGGTGACATTGTCGGAGCTGGCCAAACCCAGCCGTCAGGAGGACGCCATGCAAATTCCCAGCGAGTTTCGAGAACAAAGCGAAGACGCGGTGGAAGGTACAGCATTCGGCGAGCAGCCGCCGTCTTTCCGTAGGTAACCAGCACAGTTCCATTGGAGCCGTTTTTGCAACTAAATTAGCAACCTTTCTCAACTACAACAAAGCCATCGTCTTGGGTGGAATGTCCGCCCGGGATGCGGTCGGAATATTTAGGCCAATAACTTAATAACATTCTTCATGAGCACATCGAACGGAACGGAAATCAACGCAACCGGAATAGCAGGTATCATTGTTGCAACAATCAACCTGCTTACACTGCGCACGCCCACTGGAAGGAAATTCATTCCATAGATATTTCCCACAACTTGATAAAGATCTGTAGTTGCAGAGAAATCCTGGACATCCAAAGCATCTTCATCTACTTTCTGCGACGCTACCAGCCATTTATGTTCGAACTGATGACCCAGGCGCGTTGCTAGTGATCCATATTCAAAAATGCCACGCCGTTTGGCGCGCATAAGAGTTCCTACAAGCACTAAAAGGGGCCCCACGCAAATGATAACGACTGCGGCAATTGTCGGCAGTGGAGCGTACTTAAATGCAAATAAGGATTGGTGTTGATGCACAATATGATTCGCGACACCACCCGCTACAAGAGTTCCTACAGCAAGACTGAAAGGTAAATATCCCCACAGGCTTGCCTCCACGAAGCTGAGTCCGCCTGTAAGGTCGGGATGTGCTGGTATTAACTGCAATTCCAGACGCGAAATTTTAAAAAGCAGCTGCGCCCATAAGATCTGGCGCCATATCCATCGCAATAATAGCCATATAAGAATTGGCAGGCTTACAAGCAAATACCACGATCCAGCCAACGATAGCTCGCTACCTGTTGCATTGGCATAACACCATGGCAAAAACACCCGGGTACGAGTATAGGAAGCAGCTGACGCAATTGCTGCATACACTAAGATCAGGATGATTACATGCGTGACAAACGAACTCTTATAATGTTTGAAGGAAGAAAATGCGATTTCAAAGTGCGAGCAATCTTCTTTCTTGATCAAATTCTCAGTCACAAAATGAAGAGCAACCGCTTCCAGCCATGCCACTAAAGGAGGTTCGGCAACAATTAAAAGCGGAATCACCAAAAAAAATCTTGATTGTGCAGCGATATCTTGTAAAAACCACTTTAACTGTGCGAACCCGTGTGAAGCCGAGAGCACTAATGCCGGCATCCATGCGATTATCACAACCGCGGCTGTTAAATGAAGTGTCTGTTTGCTGGCGCGCTGAAGCAAATCAAGCAAGTTTCGCGGGAATGGTGATGCATTTTTTCCATTGGCAGCGCGTTCGAGCGGAATTATCGCCTTCATAGGCCAAATCTCGCGCTAAATGATTGAACGATCAAAAAACAATGACAATCAAGAGTGGAACGCTGTCGCAAGCAGAGCCAAAACGCCGAAAATAGCGATAATCCCGGCAACAATTTCTGCTATTGATCGATGCTTATGTTCGAGATGAACAGATAAATCCTTAATTTCCCTCCGGTGAGATATTGTGGCAAACAATAGGGCAATAATCCCAATACTGATCATGATGAGAGAAAAATCACGAGGGGTCAGCAAGCCGCCGCCATGCCCATCTTTTTCATATTGGAAAAATTTGTAGATGGTGAACCCAAAGCTAATCATTGACGTGGCGGTCCTCACCCACGCCATCAATGTTCTCTCATGCGCCAGCCACGTACGATCCAATGAAAGTTGAGTCGTATTTACTTCTGGTGACGAGTTGTCGTGCTCATTCAAGAGAACTCTCTTTACCTGTTACCTGGAAGGCCGATAACCAGGCTGCTGCGATGCAGGGCGAGACATCCACCATTTCACAATGCGATTTATTGGCCCCCGCGACAGCAAATAAGGAAGAAAAGCAAGAATGAACGCTACGATAACTGCTTCGCCCGGATAAACCCATCGCTGAACAATAATCTGATAAATCACATCCATAATGATTCCAAAAAATAAAACTCGACCAACTGCTTTTAATCCGCTTTTCAGTAATGCGGATCTATGACTGCGATTGTAAAAAATCGCCCAGAAATAAGCTGGTTTCCCTTCGTGAGCATCACGACGTCCGTCACGGATTGCAAAAAATAACGCCATTGCCGGTTGAAAGTACAAACGGAACTGCATGGGACCAGTGAGACGCGCGATCAAATCTTCGAATGTTCGCCCTAAAATATCCTGCATATAACCCATCCGTTAAAAGCTAATGTGTGGCATGGCAGCGAAACGCAAAGTTTTTTTATTTCAGTGGCGGAGGAAATTTCTTAAACATCTTGTCGAGTGCCTTGTTAATTTTTTCTTCGTTCTTTTCGGGTTTGTCACTGATCGTATCGCTTGCGCTTCCCAGCCAGAGCAGCTTTTTGGTTTTGGCATCTCCAATGTCTACCGACAATTGTCCCGTCGGGATTTGATCGACTGTAGTTGTAGTCATGCCGCCGCCCCAGCGCCATCCCCAGCCACCTGTGCCCATGGTGTTGAATTGGGTGTTTGATTCAATTGCGGTGCGATACAAAACGATCAAATCTGGATTACTATTTGCATCCACCTTTTGAAACCCTTTCTCAGAGAGTTCCCGGTCGATGCCATCCGATATTCGTTGGGCCATTAACTGGTTCTGTGGTGGTGTTCCTTTTGCCCAAGCGTACGTTTTGTAACTAACGAAGCTGGCCGATTTGTCCCAATCGACCTTCACGTGTTGTGCCCAAACTGTAGTCGTGAGTAAAAAAAACAGAAATACGCCGAACGTTGACCATTTCACGCTCATCTTGTCCTCCGTCAATTGTTCTCATCGTAAGCAGGAACCCAGGATTGAGAACTGCTATAAGTCACAATGGGAATTGTTCAGGGAACAAACATTGACATGTTCCTGTATGCAGACGGTCAGGGCTAACAATTGATTCATCCACTTAATGGGACATATGTTCCACGCACGACTCTTTGATCAGCAGTGGATTGAGATTAAGAAAGCTTCGATGACAGTTATTCCGGGGTGGAATGCGTTATCCATCAGGTAGCGATTCTGTTTTTGAACAGCACTGCTCTTAATCTTAATCACTGCCTTTTAATCTCAAGCGAAACGTTCGGCTTGCCTTCAAGTCCACAGGGCATCTGGTTCATGAGCCGGATGGTCCCCTGATCATCGCGGAAGGCAAGGCCGTAATTCGACCCTCCAACAAACTCGCCCCAGGAAGCGGGAACCACAATCTGGCAACGCGCCGCGGTGAGAGTTGTGTTTTGCGGCTCTGCCAGACTATGCCCAAAAATCAAAAGCAGATATCCTCCGGCAATCAAAACAAAAAGCCGCCAATGGACTTTCATAGTGCCTCGAAGAAATGTTTCTATCACTTCAACACAATTGACTATTTCTTACTTAAGCGCTGAGCTTTGCATTGGCGACTGACTGACCTGCGTTTGCACCCCCGATGACATTAAGACGATTGTGACCCGGCGATTCTGCGCGCGGCCTTCAATGCTTTTATTATCGGCGACGGGTTTATCAGCTCCAAAGCCAATGGAATAGATGCGAAATGCAGGCACGTTGTACTTCGACGCCAGATACGAAGAAATTTTAGTTGCACGGCGTTCGCTGAGTTCATAGTTGTACTCTTTACTTCCCGCTGCATCCGTATCGCCTTCCACCGTGAGAATGTAATTGCCCGAGCTAGGAATCGTTGCTGCGAACTCATCGAGCGTTTCTGTTCCTTTGGGATCCAACTTATCTTTGTCAGAGCCAAAAGATACTGATAGTTCTTTCGTGTTGTGATAGTTGTCCAAATTATCAATTACGTTGACCAAAGAACTAGTTTGAGCGTTGGCTTTGTTCGCGAGGTCGTTGGCATTGTCTGCTTTTGTACCAGCGGCCGTGGCTTTCTGGTCAGCATCACCCACCTTCATATTCAAAGATTCGATGTCTTTCTGCAGCGCAGCATCGCTGGCAGTAGTGTCGTGGTTGTTTTTCGCAGCCCGCTGATCGAGATCATTTACTTTGTCAATGAGTGGCGCGACCTGAGTTCTAACGTAACTTTTGCTGGCGCATCCAACCGTGAATAGTAAGATTAATGCCAATGTGCAGATATAAGTTTGCTTCATAAAACGCCTCCTGCTCCCAATTTCTTCGAAAGTTATATTCATTTTCACTTTGCTTTGAATTTGTTTTACAGCCGAACTTATTCCATGCCATGAGTACCGAAGACTTGCTGCATTACGAAAACAATGCCCGAGCGCTAATGCACCCGGAAGCCTTACGCCGCTCTATTTCGAGTTGCATTAATTGGACGCTCTATACCTCGAAGCACCTGTTCGGCAACCGCATTGCCCGGAGCGCGAACGCGGATTTTCATTGAGGCGTAAATGACACTTGCAACCACTGCGCCCGCAAAAGGCGCCAGAATAAAAAACCACAGCTGACTTAATGCCCAGCCTCCTACGAATAGAGCCGGACCGATGCTCCTGGCAGGGTTGACGGAAGTGTTCGTGATAGGGATGCCTACAAGGTGAATCAAGGTTAGAACAAGTCCAATTGGAATTCCTGCGAAGCCAACAGGAGCCGCAGCATCGGTCGCACCGAGCACCGTAAGAACCAAAAACATGGTCAAGACGACTTCTGTAATAAACGCAGCAAGTAAAGAATAGTGTCCGGGAGAATGCAAGCCAAAGCCATTGGCGCCTAATCCTTTGATCGAAGCAATGTATCCTGCGGGTGCGCCTTTGGCCACAAGAAGAATGATCCAGGCGGCGAGGACTGCACCTGCTACCTGCGCCACCATATAACCTGCCGCCATTCCAGCTTTAATCTTCTTATGAAGTAGAAAGCCTAATGTGACGGCCGGATTAATGTGACAACCGGAAATTGGCCCAATCGCATATACCATTGCGAGAAGTGATAGGCCAAAAGCGAGAGCAATGCCCACATAGCCAATCTTGTCACTGGCCAGAACAGCGCTGCCAACTCCACCAAATACAAGTACAAACGTTCCAACAAATTCGGCGAGATATACCTTCATAATAGTTCTCTCTTCAGAAAATACGGAGTAAGGCGGTCAGCCCTGTGTTCTATCTTCGGGTTGGTCTATCCAAGTGATTGAGGAACTACTTTTGCATGGAATCTTCTCTCATCTTCGCGAGCTTTTGCTGTTGTTCCGGGGTAAGCATTGACTGTATTTCGCTTTGCGTAGAGGCATGAATTTGTTCTGCCTGTTTTTCCCTCTGTTCGGAGCCCATCGAAGTGTTGCTCTGTACTGAGCGGAGTTTACTTAGCTCCCCTTGCAGTATTGGTTTGATTTTTTCCTGCTGATCGCTGGAAAGACCAAGGGTGCTGCTCAAATGTTGCAACTTCTCTTGCACTTCCGGGGATAGGCTTGTCGTCGCCGCCGTGCCCGCTTGTTGTTCAGCCTCGCTCGTGTTTTGTCCGAAAGACGGTATTTGGTTGATCGCAAAAACGCCTGTAAAGATCCATGCAAATAAGGCAAGTTTTTTGAACATGATTTCTCCTTTTTTATCCAACGAACAATAACGAGGTGGCTTGCGACATTGCGCCATTCCATGGTGACTGAAAGAAATGCCGCACACTGGATTAAAGCGTTTTATGAGAAGTATTGCTAAACGGAATATTCCGGTTAATCTTGCCTCGAAAGATTACGAGAGAGAAGCAAACAATGCGTTGCATTCCTCGTGTATTCATGTATTCGTGGCATCAAAAATACTGTGCATATTTCGACAGTTGTGGATCGCAGGCAGCACACGCAATCTCATTCATGGTCGTCGCATTAAAATCTGCGCGATACGAAGAGGTCCTTATGTCAGCGGGCGCATTCAGTTCGACTTTGTTGGCAGACATTTGCCAAGAAGAGTTGAAAAATATTTTGTCGGTTGCTGAGAGCAGAACAATCCTGCGAAAAGAAATGTTGGTTACTCGTGGCGATGCGGCAGAGCATTTGTTTCTATTACGAAGTGGTCAAGTTCGCTATTTCAGGCCTACGAAACGTGGAGATGAAATTGTTTTGTGCCTGTTGACTTCAGGTGACACGTTTGGATTAGGAAGTTTTCTAAAACATCCGCCGCCTTACATAGGGAGTGCTGAAGCTCTATCAGACGGCGAAGTCTTGGTATGGGGACATTCAACTATGAGAAAGTTGGCCGCCCAGCATCCGCAACTTGGTCAAAATGCGCTAACGATCTTATTGCAATATTTAAGAAACTACGCAGAGCGCCATGTGGGGCTGGTAACTAAAAGCGCCGAAGAGCGCCTGGCTGACGCGCTCCTGATTTTGCAGCATCAACAAGGCAGACTACATAACGGTAATGTCGAGTTGGGAATTACAAATGAGCAACTTGGCTCTTTAGCGGACATTAGTCCTTATACAACCAGCCGGCTTTTGAATAAATGGCAACGTAAGGGAACAATTTCAAAGCGGCGGTCCAAGCTGCTGATTCATGTCCCTGAAGCGCTGGTAACAGATTAGTTTCTGTAAAAAATAACAGTATCGAGCAGATTGGATCTCAGACAGACTTCGCCCTTTACATATGTCTACTGAAAACAAAACGGCCGGGCCATCGAAAACTGGAGAGTACAATTCCGCCGAGATCGAGATTATCGATGCCATTCCAGAAGGCATGCGGCTGTACACATTTCCCAGTCATGGAGACGGCCCATTATGCTGGTGCCGTCCCCGAGTAATCTTTATTGCAGGAGAAGTTGTCTTCGAGCACAAAAATCTTCTCAATGGTGAATTTGATTGCTAACCTGGGCGCTTTTATGCCTGCCTGATTTGCACCGAAGAAATCGTAATTTCTTTCTTATTGCTCTGGAGCAACGACAGGGCCGGGGCGGTCGCTTATTTTGGTGGGAGCGCACTGGCCCTCCCCCCAAATTTTAGCGCGCTTAGATAAAACAGCTATTCATCTTTTTGATTTTTAGAATGACAAGAGATAAAAATCCCTCCAGCGAGAACGTCTTTCAACGCCGGAATAAGATCTGAATGCAACCGTGACTTCAACACGTAACCGGATGCACCTGCGGCGAGCGCGGCAGAAACGTAATCTTCATCTTCATTGACCGTAAAGAAAACGATTTTTGCTTTCAGTTTAAGTTGACGTAGTTTGTGTGCGGTTTTGAGGCCATCGAGGTTCGGCATCGCGATGTCCATTATGATCAAATCAGGCTTGAGTTCCTTTGCTGCATCAAGAACAGGTTGCCCATCCGAGACAGTTCCGACCACCCGAAATTTCTGACTTAACAACTTTGCGACGCTTTCCAGCATCTTGGCATGGTCATCCGCTAAAAGCACGGTTGGCCGGGTATCGTGATTTTTCATTTGCGCTTCAAAATTAGATTCAACATGAATTGTGTAATGTTGTTGGACGCGCGCATAAGGACTCCTCAATAGCTGGCTGGAGGATCAACGGTATAGATCCGTCGTGAGACCGTGTTAACCGGCTTGAAGTTCGATTTCTCTAAATTCAACCATTTTAGAGAAGTTATAAACAGGATAAGTAAGGGGCTTATTGTTGGCAATACCACCTTCGCGCCATGCACCTGGCACCAACTTACCAAAGCATTTATAGGTGTAATTTCTTACACGTGTTTCTTTCATGTTTGCTGTCACCATTGACAGTTTGTAATAGACATTTCGCCGCCTAACCTGTCAGCAAATGCTTGCAGAGGTGAGATTTCGTGGCTAAAAACAAAGATTGCCGATTGCGTGGGGCGATATTTTTCGCCTTTACGCTTTTATTCACTATCAGCGCGGCAAATGCCCAGGAAATTCCGCGATGGAATTTCAATGTTGGTGGCGGAGTTGGATTTCCTCTCAATTCAACCGCAGACTTTGCTAACAATGGGGCCAACTTTGTGGTTGGCGGAGGCCCCAACCTTAACCATCTGCTCGGACTTTCCGCGGAATTCATGTGGGACGATCTGCCTGTTAAAAAAAGTGTCGTCCAGCAACTTCAGGTCCCGGATGCGAGCACGCGTCAATATGCGGTTACGCTCAATGCTATTTTCCGTGTGCCAACTCGTGGGAGATTGGGCTTTTATGCGATTGGCGGGGGCGGTTGGTACCATCGTTCCGGTGAACTTACTGCTCCTACCCTTGTTCCGGGAACGGTGTGCCCTGCATTTTGGGTCTGGTGGGGATCGTGCGTGAGCGGATTGTTTCCCGCCAACGCGGTGCTGGCTTCCTCAAGTAGCGATGCCTTTGGTGGAAACATTGGCGGCGGGGTAACTTTAAAAATCGGCGAGGGCAATCTGAAATTTTATAGTGAAGTCCGCTACCATCACGCGGCTCATGATCATATTGACACCGACGTTCTCCCGTTAACCTTTGGACTTCGATGGTGAAGTTTGCTTGCTTTTTGTAAATCCGTGAATTCTTGCAAACAATTCTGTAACACTTGACAGTGGGCAATTCCGCCCTTCACTTTCACGATAGTTCCAGCATCAGTCATGGACTCTTGGGAGTATCGCGATGAAAGCACATATTTACTGTTGGGTATTTCTCATTGCTTGTTCTACTTTGCTTCCCGCTCAAAAAGATTCGGCAAAACAATCGGACATTGATCCACTTGCGTTGAAAGTGCTGAAGACCGTAACTGATCCGATTGAACACGCTAAAGCTTATTCTTTTCGCGCTATTGTGAGCCGCGAAACCCTTGGAAGCAATGGCCAGATCATTACGCTTTTTCATGTAACAGAAGCGACCGTTGCGAAGCCTGACAAGCTCCGCTTAAATATTCTTGGCGTTGGTAAAGAGGTCCAGCTTTTTTACAACGCAGGGCACGCTACTCTTTTCACGCCTGAGACAAAGTTTTTTACAACTATTTCAAGTCCTACCACGCTGGATGCGACCCTCGACAGTCTTGAGAAAAAGAATATCTTTATTCCGATTCGTAATTTTCTGTCCAGCAACCCATATAAGTCGCTGAGCGACTCCCTTCGTAGCGCATATGTAGTGGGCCGAGTCCAGTTGGCTGATCAGGAAGTTCATCAGCTAGCATTTACTGAACCAGATGCTGAGTGGCAAATCTGGGTCATCGGCGGCGACAAGCCACAGATCGTGCGGTTGGAGGTTGTTGATAAGAGCAAACCCTACAATCCTCGAACCATCGTACAGTTCCTGGACTGGAACCTCTCTCCGCAAATAAATTCCTCCACATTTACATTCAACAAACCTGCGGACGCAAAGTACATCGAACTAATGACAGCCACGGAGAAATAATCATGAAACGAATCATTGCATGCCTGCTAATCGTTTTGGTTTATGTCGATATTTCGGATGCTGGAGTCGCGCGCGGCGGAAATGTGAATCACGTCAATGTGCAGAACCGTTCCGCCAATCGAAATGTGAATGCGAATGCCAATGTGAACCGGAATTTGAACACAAATACAAACATAAACCGAAATGTTAATGTAAATCGCAACGTAAACGTTCATGGAAACTACAACGGTGGCTATTATCGCGGCGGTGCGGTTGTAGTAGATAACGGCTGGAATTGGGGATCATTCGCAACGGGCGCAGCAGTAGGTGCTGCGACTACGGCCGTAGTCGCAGCGGCATCGAGGCCCTCGACCACCACAGTTATTACGGCGCCCGCTATGGGAACTGTTGTAACCACCCTGCCGGGAAGTTGCGCCAGCGTTGCTACCGGAAGTGCCACGGTTTACAACTGCAATAATGTTTTTTATCAGCCTTTTTACCAGGGCACATCGTTGGTATATCAAGTTGTGACACATCCCTGAAAGTTTCTGCTGACTCAACCGCGAATTCTGTTCGCGCAATCTCGGTGCCACGATGATAGATCTCTTCAAACGCTTTGCGGAAGCTATTGCTCTGGGCGTAGAGTGTGCAGCTACCGTCATCATCTCTTACGGAGCAATCGAGGCCCTTCTAGAGTCTTTTAAAGTGTCGCTATTGCGACGTTCGCCGCCTGGGCAAAGGAAGGAAATCATAACGCGCTTTGGAGTTTGGCTTCTACTCGGCCTTGAGTTTGAATTGGCGGCTGACATTGTGCGCAGTGCAATTGCCCCCAGCTGGAACGACATTGGACAGTTGGCCGCGATCGGCATTATCCGAACATTCTTAAACTATTTTCTCGAGAAGGACATGGAGAAATATGAGATATCTTCGTCTCAGGCTGAAACTGAAAAACCGAAAAGCGCTTCCATCCAAATTGCCTAAAAGCGAAGAGATCTGCCAACGGCTCTATTCGCATTACTAATTCCGAACAAATCACTAAATTCTAAATAAGTATTGAAAACGATTGTATTTTTCTGGTCGAATGTATTTACCAGCCTATAACTGTTGACAGTGGTTTTACACCCAAGATTTTGCTTAGACTGGATGCGAAGCGCTCTAATCGCGCTCAGAATGCGTCCAGGGGAGGCTGTATGGGTAAACCTCGGGTCCTGCTCGCGGATGATCACACGTTGGTTCTTGAAGCTTTCAAGCGGCTACTCGAACCCGAATTTGAAATTGTCGGAACGGCAACGGACGGCAGAATGCTGCTGCTGCTCGCACCACAGTTAAAGCCTGATGTCACTGTGATTGACCTTGGCATGCCTTTGCTCAACGGAATGGACGCTGGCAGAGAATTAAAAAAACTTTTGCCTAAAACCAAAGTGATTGTTTTAACCATGAGTGAAGACTACGATTTGGCTTCTTTAGCGCTTCGCGAGTGGGCTTCGGGATATCTTCTTAAGAAATCTGCCGGGGGAGAGTTGGCCAAAGCCGTACGAGACGTATTAAAAGGACAATCTTATGTAACGCCTTCAGTGGCTCAACGGTTGCTGGACGACTTTGTTCGTGATCCACGGCCTGATCGGATTAAACATTTGACTCCCCGGCAACGTGAAGTACTTCAACTACTTGCTGAGGGACGTACGATGAAAGAAGCGGCAGCAATTCTTAATGTAGCAACCCGCACCGTAGCATTTCATAAATATCGGATCATGGAAGAGTTTAGTTTAAAAACAAATTCGGATCTCGTGCGCTTCGCCATAAAAGAACACATTTTAACGGCCCCAATGTGACCGGCTTTTCCGGCGCTCTGCAACAAAGTTAGTGAGTTTTTGTGTGCTTCTTGTGAGCGATGGTCCGCCCACCCCAAAGGCATTGTGCGGAAAGCCCGCTGCGTTGGCGTCTTCATAGTCGCCAAAGCCGCCAATCTCAATATGCTGCGCTTTAGAGTTACCGGCGAGAATCGTCAGAATGCTGAAGAGCAATATCGCTGGCAGGTAAATCGAATCTAAATCGGCAGGTCCTTGTCTTTAACCAAATGAAACTATTTGACGGAATACCCTTTCGGTTCCATGCACGCGCCGAACGCACGACGTAGAGAATCGGTGGCTTGCTGTTGTTGCGCGCTTTGTTGGGCCTGCTTTTCTTTTTCTGCTTCTTTCTTTGCTTTTCTCCGATTGCGCGCGCCACCCATGGCTCCGCCCGTCGCCCCAATGGCCGCCCCTTCTCCTGCATCGCCGGCAATGGCGCCAATTGCGGCTCCCGCAGCCGCTCCCTTCGCCGCGCCTCCTGCGACTGGCGCTCCTGATTTTTGCTGGGAAGAATCGGCTTGTGCCGTTGTGGCGGGCGCTTGATTTGCAGCGGAAGACTGCGCCCATTCAAAGCACTGTTGCTCATCTTGCGACTGTTGAGTAGAAGGTTGTCCCTTTGCCGGATAGACAAAAACCTGGAGTTTTGTAGCTATATCACTTTGTGTTTGCGGAGGCGCGGGAGTGCCAGCAGGCGGTTCCCCGGATGGTTGCTGTCCTGTAGGAGATTGAGATGGTGCGGTGGCTGGAACCTGGGCTTGGGCAGCCTTGGGGGAAGCTTGAGGAACATTCGATTGTTGTGCATACGCGAAATAGAGGCTGCTGAAAGCTATGACGATCGCAAGCAGCAATATCCAGATATTGTTCAGCCATTTCATAGCGACCACGCAATCATTACCAAAAAGAGATGCTCGGCCTCATTTTGATCATAAGAAAAAGCTTATGACAATTTCGCTCTTCAAGTTCCCCGCAAGCAGAAAGTTGGATTTTCCCTGGTGAGCGAAGGAAACCAAATTGTTTGGCTAGGTTAACGCGGAAAACTTTACAACCATATGCGAATTAATGCGCGATTTCGTCCCCCGAATACTTACGGGCCATGATCAAACAATTTAATGGCTTCGACCTTGCGGCGTGGGGAAGATGACCTTCCAGTCGCGCTTCATATCAACAACGATCCATTTCCGGGTTATAGCTTCGTCCAGCGCTTTGTTGAGAGTTCCGATGTGCGACTGACGATCATACGCATATTCACGTTCGCCGTCCGTGTGGTGAATGAGTAGCATTAACCTTGGACCTTTGCCTGCGGCAGTCCATTCAAGCATTTGTTGATCACCATCAGAATTGCCGAAAGCGGCGACAGGGCGGCGGCCGATAAATTCGTTGATGCCGACTGGTTTTCCTGTTTTATCGTCCACAAAATTTACTTCCGGCAGACGGACAAGCACAGGTTGGCCGCCGCGCATTTCAAATTTTGTTTTGATGGAGCTGCCAATGATTTGCTGTGGCGGAATTCCGTAGACCTGTTGTGCCCAAGGACGCATGAATTCAACTCCGCCGCCAGAAACAATGTAGGTCTCGAATGCATTGGCCCGCAAATAGTTCAATAGCTCCAGCATCGGCTGATAAATGCATTCTGTATAAAGACGATGAAACCGAGGATGTTTTGCAGTTTTCATCCAATCATTGACGATTTGTGCGAATTCGTCTGTTGTCATGCCCGCATGGGTTGTCATCATTAATTCAACCAAGCCTTTTTCACCGCTGGCTTGCAGCGCTTTGGTATCGCCTTCCAGCACTGCCTGGAATGGCTGCTGATGTTTCCATTCAGGATGTCGCTGAGCCAGCGTCTTTATCCGGTCCAGCGCGAATGCAAACTGCACATAAAACGGCTGCTCTACCCACAATGTACCGTCATTATCAAAAGTCGCAATGCGATCATCGACGGGAATATAGTCAGGGCTTCCCGCGGTCGTGGTCCGTAAAACGAAATTTATAATTGTTTTCTTCGCCACGCCATCATTCCAGGAAGGAAGCGGATCAGCTTTTTCTTGCGCCAGGCAGGACATTGCGAGCACAAGCAGACATGCAAGTTGAAGCAGTTTGCGGTGCAATAGGGCTGTGTTCAAAGGACACCTCTAAAACATCATGCCGCTGAACTTTCTTGTTTGTGTTCATCACGAAATACTTGACGAGGCTTCTTGAGTTGGAAAAGCGGTGCACGTTCCGCGCGGGTTATACATTCGTCGAGAATTGTTGCAGGAGTGAGCTTACGCAACAACTTCGTTCCAATAAACAGAACCAGCAAATCGTCCATTTGCCCAATAATAGGGATAAACGTCGGTATCAGTTGAATGGGGCTGAAGATGTAAGCTATGGAACTGCCAGCCACCAGCTTTGCATACCATGGAACTTTCGGGTGTTTTAGCGCGAACATCAGCACGCGAGTTTGACGGACGACCAACTTTACGTCATGTCTCCATTTTTCTGACTGTTTTTGTAACCAATTCTTGTTCAGCGAATAATTCGGATTTGTCCGGGTGGCCTTCATATCATTTCGTCTCCTGCACCCTAACTGCCAGGTCGTTTTGTCGGGAAGATCAGGGTCACGGTAAAGCGCAACGTAGTTGATGGAGCAGCATTCGGCCCTTTGAGATTGTGGTAATACTGAATTCCTAGTGTCATGGGCTGACGATTGAAAACTACAGTTCGACTGAAGGATGCACCTAAAGGCACAGTCCAACGATCATTGCTGGTTGCATCCCAATTTGCTGAAATCGTTGGGGATGTTCCAACCGCCCATCCCTTCCCGAAGTTGTAGTTAGCAAAATATTGAAGTGAAAAAAGATTGGTCCGTGGCGACCCTCCCCGATCTATAAGCGGGGACAGCTGCGTCGCAAGCACGCCTACAACCCACGGACCGGGTGTGACAACGAGTAAAACACTTCCACCGGCAGCCCATGTTCCAGTTTTGGCTGGTTCCGCGGTGGCAGTTGGGAAAGAAAATACAGGCCCTACTCCAACGATCACCTTTCCTGGCTTGGCAGGAGAGAAGAAGAGCTGCTCCTGAATATCTCCTACACCACTGAATCGGATTCCTGGAGAGGCCGGAAAACTGTCAATGGGAACAATCGTTCGCGCAATCATATTTAATGCAGGCGATAAGTGAATTGGAATCACAGGCTGGAAATTTAAATTGAACGCAGTCTCGTCTACCAGCCCTCCACCACTGTTGAAATTAAATTGAAAAGGCACAGAGACAATGTCTCCTACCGGGTTTTGTGTTTCTTTGGCAAGAGCGTTCGCCTCATGTTGATCGGGTCCCGCCGGTTGCGGCGGAGTTTGTGCAAACGCTGTGATCGAGGTTGCAAGAAAGATAATCACAATCCACTTGGCTACGCAACGACGCGATCGGAATGGTGTGAGCAACATTTCGCTGTAATGCTTTCTGCTATGCGGCTTTTTTGTTTTGCTCGTTCGGGCTGCTGATTACATCGGCTTCCGACTTAAGTTCGATCGTGACTTGCCCGATTTTTCCCGTGAATTCAAATGGCAATTGATAAGTAAAGTCGATGGGCGATCCGATATCCTGTCCAATATCCACGCCTTCGCCAAGGGAAAATTGAACAGGAATCGTCCGCTCCAACCTTCCACCGGCAATTTTCTTTCCATTGGCGGTCATCGTAATCCTGCCACCCTTACCCACTCCGCCGCCGTCGTAAACAAAATCAACGGCAAGAGTTATCTTTCCTATGGACAATGGGTCTTTTGCCGTTAAGGTTGGGCGTTCAATGGAAAGATAGTTATAAACAAATGTCGGCTTGCCATCCCGCAAATAGAGGCCATATCCCCCTTCCAAACCCCCATGAGTGACGATCATGCCGCTCTCATTTCCTTTGACAAGTTCGATTTCCGCGGTGATCGTCCAGGATTTGTTGCACATCGGAGGAGACGCGGCGTCAGGCAGGCCGATGGTGCCGGGATAATAGGTCATCTTCGTTCGTCCCGCAATCAAACTGGGTCTTCCCATTGCCTCGGAATTGAAACGGATACTTCCGCGCCAATCGAGCGGCAACACGTTATACTTTGCCGCTTCTATCCACCACATGTCTTGAAGTTCTCTCAACTTCTCCGGATATTGTTGGGCGAGATCGTTGGCCTGTGAGAAATCATCGCTTACTTTGTAAAGCTCCCACGGCTCCTTGTCAGGGTCCCAGTCACCGCGATTTGGGTCCCAGGGCACAAATGCTGGACAGGAGGCCATCCACCCGTCGTGATAAAGGCCACGATTGCAACCTAATTCAAAATATTGTGTTTTGCGCGGACCTTCGGTCTTTGCGTCCTCAAATGTTGTAGCGAAACTCTTGCCTTCAATCGATTTTTGTTTGACCCCGTTTAAATCGGTAGGCGGATTGATTCCACAAACTTCATACAGGGTCGGTACAAGATCAATGGTGTGCAGGAACTGAGTTCTCAATCCACCATTGTTTTGAATCCGTTGAGGCCAGGAGATGATCATGGGATTGCGAGTCCCCCCAAAGTGGCTGGCAACTTGCTTAGTCCATTGGAAGGGCGTGTTCATGGCATGCGCCCATGCGGAAGGAAAATGATTGAAGTGCTTGGGGCCACCGAGTTCGTCGATAGCTTTGATGTTGTCCTGCCATTTTTCCGAAAAGCCATTGAAGAACAGGTTTTCGCATAACGATCCTTCAATGCCGCCTTCCGCGCTGGCGCCATTATCGCCCGCTATATAAATGATGATGGTGTTATCGGAGCCGGGAAGTTGTTTTGCGGCTTCCACCACGCGGCCTAATTCATGGTCGCAATGCGCAGCGTAGCCGGCAAAAACTTCCATCATTCGCGCATAGAGACGTTTTTGGTCCCCATTCAATGAATCCCAGGCAGGCAAGCCTTTAGAGCGAACAGTCAGTTGCGTGTCTTTGGGAACAACACCGAGTTTTTTCTGCCGTTCCAATGTTTGGTTGCGATATACGTCCCAGCCCTCGTCGAACTTTCCTTTAAATTTTTCGATCCATTCTTTTGGTGTGTGATGTGGAGCGTGTGTAGCCCCCGGGGCTACGTAAAGAAAATAGGGCTTGTCAGCAGAGATGCTTTTTACCTGGCGTACCCAGGCGATAGCTTTGTCGGCGAGATCCGTGGTCAGATGATATTGAGGATTGGAGGATCTGGGAACGAGATCACGATTTTGGTAGAGGACAGGGTTCCAATGATTCATATCACCCGCATTGAAGCCGTAAAAATAATCGAAGCCCATCCCATTTGCCCAACGATCAAATGGCCCAGCAGCGCTTGCCTCCCAGGGAGGGGTATTGTGATTCTTTCCGATCCACGCGGTCATATAACCGTTTTGCCGCAGCACTTCGCCGATGGTGCCGCAACTCTTTGGCAGGATGCAGCAATAACCGTCATACCCGGTAGCCATCTCGGTGATGCCGGCGAACGACGCCGAATGATGGTTCCGTCCCGTGATCAGCGCTGCGCGGGTAGGGCTGCAAAGGGCTGTCGTATGAAAACAGTTGTACCGAAGTCCTTCAGCTGCGAGTTGGTCCATGGTTAGAGACGGAATGCCTCCACCGAATGTGCTGTATTGGCCGAACCCACAATCGTCAATCAGGATCAGCAAGATATTCGGAGCACCTTCTGGCGCTTTAACCGGCTTAGGAAACTGCGCCGGATCTGAGTCAAGATAAGTACGGCCTACTTCACCAGGAAAGTGGAAGTCTGGTCGCGGCAATATACTCGGCGTGCTTCCGTTATTCTGTTCCTCTGCAATATGCAATGCTTTCGTTTTGGTCACTGGTAATCACCTCAATTTTTAATGAATCTCTTCGAAATCTCCCGGGTTTCAGCTTCCATCAAATGCAGCTTGCTCCGGCCATCGATGCGCATGTAAACGAACCAACCTTTGTCAGGAATAGTTTTGATCCAGTGAGTTTCTTTGACGACAGATGTTGTGCATAACAATAATTGTCCCGACAAAACTGGAATAATTGTTCGCCCATCCTCTCAGCATTTCTTGTGCCGATAAGCTTCGCGCTCATGGGTGTGCTTTGATTAACGACCTGGCAACCCATACGACACTGAATACAATTGTCTGTCCCTGCGTTCTGTCTCGCACTCCGAATTCCGGTTCGTAGCGCGCCAGCAAAGTTAATTTCGGCCCCGGAAAGAATATGTTGAACTCCGGACCAAGAGAGAATGCGCGGTCCTTCAGTCCTTGTAGAAACACGGGGATGTCCGAACCGGAGTCTCCGGTTATTTTGAATTGGGCATAGCCCGTCACGCCTATGTTCGTGATCATAGGGATGGGACCGCTAACTTTTTTATAGAAAGTCTTTTCGAATCCGCCCTCAACTGTTCCCAGATCTCCGACGCGGATGTTCGTGCCTTTTTTGTCAGTATTAAACTCTGTGGCAAAAGTCGCGCTAGCATTCCAGCTTTTCTTTTGGTCAAAATAAACAGTGCTTCCAAGCGTTACTTCGTTGCCCCACATGCCCAGGCCCGTATTGTCAGTAGCACCTTGTGAGAACCTGCCGGTTGGAATGTAAAGGTTATAGCCCGCAGTGACATCGCCGCGCTTCAAATGCCAGCCGAGCGTGAATCCGCCAAACATATCGGTGTAAGCGAAGCCACTGTTTACATCAAGCGAGTTCAGTTGTATGCGGTTCTTGATAAATGGGAAGGCGATGCTCCCGCCAAAATTGCCGCCAAATAACTTCGTGTTTGTGACCACGTTAACAAGAATTGCGTCGGCAGTTGAGGTCAGGTTTCCGGGAAGATTAATATCACGGCCGGTATCGTCCTTGATTGTGTCCGTCGGGTAGATATACGTCAGGTTCCCAACATAGAAACCTGCAGGCGGTTGTGATCCACTCTGCAGTCCGATGAATCCGGGGATATGATCCCCCTTGTATTGCGCTTGTGCGGTAATCGCAACTGCCAGAAAGGCGGCTAGGCAGTACCATGGGCTTCCATGCAGCGATAATTTGCTGCCCCACGTGCGCCTCATCCAACCTGCACGCCCCACCGCAAGCAGCATAAGAATGCTCACAGCAATGGGGATAACGGCCTGCAAGTGCACGACTGCCTCCGGTTCTTTCAGCGTTCCCGCACCGGTAATTCGTCACGCACCCAGAAGAAGATGCGTGACAAATTTTCTATGCGGCCTTGCTACCGGCAGCTGTTCCGCCGCCAGTGCCAACTGCAGTCATTTTTTCCATTGCTTGATCAATAGTGAATGAAGCAGATTTCTGACGTGGCGGAAAATCCTTAAACGTTTTCAAAAAATCGGCAACGATCGCCTGCGATGCCAAGACAATATAGTCATTGTTCAGCAGCCAATCGTAATAGGTGTTTGAAGTAACGTCTGCGCGTTCGAACGGATCGGTCCGCAGATTAAAAAGTTTAGGCACCCTCAAGGTGGTGAACGGTTCAGCCCATAGTCGTAAAGTCCCTTGACAGCGCTGCTCCATGAAAACAACTTTCCAGTTATCGAAGCGCAGAGCAACCAAATCGCCGTCATCATCGAAATAAATAAATCCTTGCCGTGGACTTTTTTTCTCCTGGCCGGTGAGGTACGGCAATAAGTTGTAACCATCGATGTGTACTTTGAAGGTTTTATCGCCTGCTTTATGTCCTTTTTTGCATTTTTCAATAATGTCTGGCTCGCCAGCCATAGCCAGAAAAGTCGGTAGCCAATCATGGTGTTGAACAATTTCATTAGATACCGAACCGGCAGCAATTTTTCCCGGCCAACGCACTAACAACGGCACGCGGAAGGCCCCTTCCCAATTCGTATCTTTTTCGCTGCGGAAGGAAGTCATGCCACCGTCGGGCCATGTATTCATATGTGGACCATTGTCGGTGCTGTACATCACCAATGTGTTGTCGGCAATTTCAAGTTCATCCAGCAAATCAAGCACATCGCCGATATTTTTATCGTGATCGATCATGGTGTCGTGATAAGGCGATTGCCAGCGGCCTGCCTGCCCCAGGCTGCTCGATTTGGTGTGGGTCCGCATGTGCATATGGGTCGTATTGAGCCAACAGAACCAGGGTTTACCCGCCTCTGTTTGGCGTGTAATCCAATCTTTCGCGGCTACAACAAATTCATCATCACAGGTTTCCATGCGTTTCTTTGTAAGCGGACCGGTGTCTTCGATTTTCTGTTTTCCTACGCGTCCGTAACGCTCATCCATGGTTGAGTCATCTTTATCGCTTGCCCAGCAGTGCAGAACTCCGCGTGGAGCGAACTTTTCGTTGAACTTAGGGAACTCTTTTTTCGAGGGCCAATTTGGCAGCTCTGGTTCTTCCTCTGCATTGAGGTGATAAAGATTGCCAAAGAATTCATCAAAGCCGTGAAGCGTTGGCAAATATTCATTACGGTCGCCGAGATGGTTCTTGCCGAATTGTCCCGTGGTATATCCAAGAGGCTTAAGCAATTCTGCAATAGTCGCATCTTCGGCTTTAATGCCGACCGTCGCTCCGGGAGTACCAACTTTTGTAAGTCCGGTGCGAAAGCCGCTTTGTCCGGTAATAAATGCCGCCCGGCCAGCAGTGCAGCTTTGCTCGCCGTAAGAATCGGTGAACATCATGCCTTCTTTCGCGAGGCGGTCGATGTTTGGCGTGTGGTACCCCATCAGTCCATGGCTGTAACAACTAAGATTTTGAATGCCGATATCGTCTCCCCAAATGACGAGAATATTTGGCTTTGAGGGAATTTCTTTTACTTTTTCGGGCATGATTATTCTCTCCGTTTCTTTAGAATGCGTTTCACTCGAATTGAGAGCTTGTTTTAAAACGAGACCTCCAGGCCTGCTACTACCCCGCGCTGAGTCAAATCAAGGCCAATGCGGTCTGTCTTTGATTGAATGTTGAGGCGGGAACTCAACTGATAGCCCCCTTGAAGATTCAAGTGTTTGTTTAGGGCTACGCCGAGTGTTCCGCATGAAGATATGAAATTTCCATAACCGAAGAAATACATGCCCAAAAGATTACCGGCGACAAAAAGATGATTGGAATTGGTGAGGTAATAGCGGAAGTCCGGGCCTGCCACCGGCAGCGGAGCACGTAATGTGGAAGAAGAAGTTTGTGCAAAGTGGGGCACTCCGTTTGCAATCTGGTCAGCGGCTTTCAGGCTGCCTTTGATATAAAACAGATCAATCTGGGTGGCGATTCCGAAATGTCCGCGTTTGCGCCTGATGATGTCATACTGATAACCAGGCGTAAAAAGATAAGAATCCAACTCGCCTTTGGCGGCCAGTCCGGCATCAAACGTTTGTCCTTGGAAAGCTACAGTTCGGGTAAGCACGGTTTGCTTGCTTTGGTTAAGCGGAAGGAATCCAAGGTACAGATGATTTTTCCGGGTAAACTTCCACTCAAGCCTGAGGGCGCCAGTATTGTAAAAATTGAAATCGACGTCTCCTTGCAAATCAAAACGTCCCTGGCTGCCGGAACCGTGAAAGCTTCCTGTGGGCTTTGAATAAAACCAAAGTCCGTCAATGCGGAAAGTATGCGCGTCGAAGTCCTCCCGCTGTTGCGCAGACAGAGACTGGGCCGCCACAAATAACAGGAGGAATAGAACGAAGTGTTCTGCAGACGCAAAGCGCCAATATCTTTCTTTCGCAGTCATGATTAGCGGACCTTATTACGAAAACAAAGAAATCGAGGAAAGGCCTGCACATCCTCATCATGAGATTGCCAGGCCTAACTTCGCGATTAACTTCCTGCGGCCCTCATGCTTTCAATTTCCTTAAGCCGCTTTAAAGCGTCGCCCTGGCGTAATAATTCATAGCCAACATGTCCAGCATTTAAAGAGCTGCCTTCCTGGTGCGGGAACTTGCCGTAGTCGGCAAAGAACTGCTTGATTTTTGCCTGCACAGGAACAAGCAACCACATCTGCTGCGCGAAGAACTTTAGAGATTCACCGCCCTCCTCCATTCCTCTTTCATAGGGATCCATGCGGAGGTTCGTGATCATGGCCCAGTTAGTTATTTCGCGTGTGCCCGTTGCGATATTTCCCTTAATCACAGCGAAACTTAACTTCCAGTCAAACCAGCGGATCGCGTTCAGGTTGCCACCTTGATCGAAATACATAATCGAATCACGCGGTGAAGTTTTTTGCCTGCCCTGGAAATAAGGCATGAAGTTGTAACCATCCAGATGCACCTTGAAGGTTTTACCGTTCGTGTTAAATCCCGCCGCAAGTTTTTCTTTCACGTCCGGTACTCCGGCAGCTGCGCAAAGAGTCGGGAACCAATCGATTAATGAAATGATGTCGTTCGAGATCGTGCCCGGCTTTATAACTCCAGGCCAGCGCGCAAGCATGGGAATACGGAAGCCGCCTTCCCAAGTCGTGCCTTTCTCGTTGCGGAAGGGGGTCATTGCGCCATCAGGCCAGAGGGCGATTTCCGCGCCGTTGTCGGTCGTGTAGAGCACGATGGTGTTGTCGGCAATTTTAAGATCATCGAGTTGATCGAGCAGTTGGCCAATCATGCCATCGTGCTCAACCATACCGTCTGCATGCATGCCCTTGCCGGTCTTTCCAACAGATTCTTTTTTCAGGTGTGTGAAAACGTGCATGCGTGTGGTGTTGAACCACACGAAGAAGGGCTTTGTGCTTTTTACGGAATTTGCAATGAATTTCTGGGTCGCTCCAAGGAATTCTTCGTCGATGGTAGGCATTCGCGCAACATTCAGCGGGCCTGTATCTTCAATTGTGCCTTTTGCCGTCGAATGGATTACTCCACGTGGCCCGAATTTCTTTTTAAATTCCGGATCTTTCGGATAGAAATAACCTTCCGGTTCTTCTTCTGCATTCAGATGATAAAGATTTCCAAAGAATTCATCGAAGCCGTGATTCGTGGGCAGATGTTCATCACGATCACCAAGATGATTTTTGCCGAACTGTCCTGTGGCATATCCCTGTCCCTTGAGGACATCAGCGATAGTTGGCATCCATTCGGTGATGCCATGAGGGTCACCGGGCATGCCGATTGTAAGCAAGCCGGTACGAAAAGGTTCTTGTCCAAGTATGAAAGAGGCCCGGCCTGCGGTGCAGCTCTGCTGACCATAAGCATCTGTAAAGATCGCACCTTCTTTGGCAATGCGATCAATGTTTGGAGTTTGATATCCCATCATGCCCATCGAGTACGCACTAACCTGAGGGATGCCAATGTCATCTCCGAAAATGACAAGGATGTTTGGCTTCTTGGGAATTTCTTTTACTTTTTCAGGCACAATTTTTCTCCTTTTTATGCAAATCTCAAACGAACCAAATTATTTCCGCCTGTCCAACAATTTCGTTTCACGCCGCGCGCGGCATTAATTTTTCCATCACTTGATCAAGACTGAAGCTCGCAGCCTCCTGTCGAATAGGAAATTCCTTAAAGGTGCCGACCCACCGCCCTACGATTGCTTGAATTGGTACCAGGATAAACGCGTGATCTGCTTGCCATTTGTCACAGAAAAGTGTGCTGGCTTCTGCTTCCTCAAATGGATCGGACCGCAAGTTGTAAAGTTTGGGAATTCGTAAATGTTTAAAGTCGTTTTGCCATATTGCGAGACCTTTTGAGAACTGTTCGAGAAAAACGGCTTTCCAATTTCCATAGCGAGTCGCAAGCAGATCACCGTCATCGCTCCAGTACATAAATTCTTTGCGAGGGGATTCTTTGACGTCACCTTTCAGAAATGGCAGCAAATTGTGTCCATCGAGATGGACTTTGAATGTTTTGCCATTGGCGGAGTATCCCCTCTTCACTTTTTCCACCAGGTCAGGTTCGCCCGCGGCTGCGGCAAAGGTGGGGATCATGTCCTCGAGTGAGGCGATCTCGTTGGTGACGGTCCCGGGCTTGATGACGCCGGGCCATCGCATCAAAAATGGAACGCGCCAGCCGCCTTCCCAATTAGTATCTTTTTCCGAGCGGAACGGCGACGCACCACCGTCCGGCCAGGACAGCTTTTCCGCACCGTTGTCGGTGGTGAACACAACGATTGTGTTGTCTTTGGCGCCTAAATCTTCAACTTTCTTGAGCAATTCACCAACGTAACCGTCGAGTTCCACCATTCCATCCGGATAAACTCCAAGCCCAGTCTTGCCTTGTGAAGATGGCTTGAGATGTGTCCATACATGCATGCGCGTGGGGTTGAAGTAGCAGAACCATGGCTTGCCTTCGTTGGTTTTACGTTGCATGAAGTCGAGTGCAGCATCGCGAAACTCTTCGTCCACGGTTTCCATGCGTTTCCTCGGAAGGGGGCCGGTATTTTCAATCATCTGTCTACCGACTTTGCCGAATTGCGGATCCACCGTTGGATCATCTTTGTCCGTGGCTTTGCAGCGCAAAACCCCTCGTGGGCCGAACTTCTTTCGAAAGTTTGGATCTTTCGGATAGTCAGAACTCTCTGGCTCTTCTTCCGCGTTCAAGTGATACAGATTGCCAAAGAATTCGTCGAATCCATGAACAGTGGGCAGAAACTCATTGCGGTCTCCAAGATGGTTCTTGCCAAATTGTCCGGTGGCATAGCCAAGCTGTTTCAGGAATTGCGCAACGGTTGGATCTTCCGCGGAAAGTCCGGTTGCCGCACCGGGCAGTCCAACTTTTGTGAGGCCCGTGCGAATCGGGCATTGTCCGGTAATGAAAGCCGCGCGACCAGCGGTACAACTTTGTTGCCCGTAAAAGTCCGTAAACAGCGCGCCTTGCTGCGCGATGCTGTCGATGTTCGGCGTGCGGTATCCCATGATGCCGAGGTTGTAGGCGCTGACGTTGAACCATCCGATGTCGTCAGCCATGATGAAAAGAATGTTCGGCTTCTTCGGAATTTCGCGCACTGTTTCCGGCATGGGCCATTCTCCTGATCGACAATCTGTTGGGTTCCAATTACGGATTGAAAGTAACTTCTCTTTATTCCAACGTCACCTGTCACTACTCGCAGCAAATACGCCGAAAGGCACTGTTGTTTTATCGCTGAAGTATTACAAGGCAGGGTTTTTACAAGTTGCATAGTCACGATACTTTGCATAAAAAACAGGAATGTACCATCTTCTCGATTTTCCAATTGTGCTATTCGTAATCTTTTTTGGCGGATTGTGGCTCACAATGAAAACCGGTAAATTATTAAGCCGCAGATTGCGTCGCATTCAATCGGACGAACGTGATGACTACAATGTCATCCTTACAGCCACACTTACTCTGCTGGGCCTGATTATCGGATTCAGCTTTTCCATGGCGATTAGCCGTTATGATCTGCGCAAGAATTACGAAGAAGTTGAAGCCAATGCCATCGGCACCGAATATAACCGGGCCGAACTATTGGGATCGCCAGATGCCGAGAAGGTCCGGGCATTGCTGAAAGAATATTTGCGCAAGCGCTTAGTGTTTTACAAAATTCGAAACGTCAGACAACTCAAAGCAGTGGGGCGGGAAACCGCGCAGTTACAGAATCAAATGTGGACTACAGTGCAGGCAAATGCATCCGCTAAGCCGACTCCTATCACGGCGCTTGTAGTATCAGGAATGAACGATGTTTTAGACGCCCAAGGATACGCGCAGGCAGCTTGGTGGAATAGGATTCCCGTGGCGGCCTGGATGCTCATGCTGGCAATCGCCATTTGCTGTACTTTGCTGCTAGGGTACGGAGCGCAACGGCCTGAAAGTTTGTTGCTTCTTACCTTGCCTATGGTCTTATCGATCGCATTCTTATTGATTGCAGATATTGATAGTCCGCGTGGCGGCATAATTCGCGTGCGTCCCGCAAACTTGATAAGCTTATCGGACTCTTTGCCTTAACGAAAAGAGCGAACGATCCCGCGAAATCCGATGTGGTTTGTTCCAGTATCGATTTCGTGAGCAATTCGTGCCGCCGGACGATAACGGAAACAATAATTGGGAGCACACAAAAAAGATCCTCCCTTTAGAACTTTGCGGGCAATTTTCAAATCGCGGGATTGTAAATCATAGCTTCGCGCCTGCTCGCCGCCCCGCGGATTCATGCTTGCACAGCATGTGTGTGGAATTTCGGCATGAGTCTGGTACCAATCGCTCGTCCATTGCCAGACATTTCCCGCCATGTCATACAGTCCATATGCGTTGGGGGGAAAACTTCCCACAGGCGAGGTCCGGTCAAATCCATCGGTTGCATAATTCTCAATGGGAAATTCTCCCTGCCATGTGTTGGCCATGGTTTTCCCGTCGGGTGCGAATTCATTGCCCCAGCAATAAATAGCGCTTTGCATTCCACCACGAGCCGCGCGCTCCCACTGAGCTTCGGTAGGCAAATGTTTGCCTGCCCATTGTAGATAAGCTTCGACATCCTCAAGAGCGACCTGTACTACCGGATGATTAATCTTGCCATGAAGTGACGAACCAGGCCCTTCTGGATGTTTCCAGTTCGCGCCTTTGATCCACGTCCACCAGTTGTATTTATTTCTAAGGTCCACCCGCTGTTTAGGCTGCTGAAAAACTACTGAACCTGCGACCAACATTTCAGGCTTTGCGCCGGGATAAAGCGCTGGATCAGGCGGACGCTCGGCCAGGGTGACATAATCAGTCGCTTCAACGAATTTGGCAAATTGCGCGTTTGTCACCGTGTTTTTATCCATCCAGAAGCCATCCACGGACACTTCATGAACAGGAGATTCTTCAGGATAGTGGTCATTTGAGCCCATAAGAAAAGAACCAGACGGGACCCATACCATGCCGGGGAAAGGTGGGTGGTTCAACTCAATTTCAGTGCTGCACATATTCGAGGATACGGAATTTTGAAAATCGTTCATTTCAGTGTTCACTTTTTATCGCAGTGTGAAAATTGTTATGGGCGAATGCAATGAGGCGTCTCAATGCGCTATCTATCGCATTTTGCTCGGATTGCGAGAAGCGGGATACTGTCAAAGTTTGCAGGAGATAAAAGTAATGAAACCGATAATGTGACGGGCGGGGCGTGTTCTGTCCTGACAACAATGACAGTTGGTTGCGCCTAAATACTCAATTCACCTTTACAAATATGGCTAGCGAACATTTGAGACAGCAGGCAGATGACGAGCAGAGCTATGATGCAAAATCTTTTCAGCTCTCTTCGTCGCGAACGGGGCTTTCCCTTCAGCGTACGCGTATGAGCGCTGATCGAACTTTAATGTCGATCATCCGCACAGCTCTATCGCTGATTGGTTTTGGTTTTACAATTTTTCAGTTTTTTCGCTACTTGAAGCAATCGAATTTAATTATTCACGCCATCCCGGCGCACGCGCCAGCGCATTTTGGCCTTGCGCTGGTTTTATTGGGAAACCTTATGCTGTTATTAGGAATTTGGAATCATGCGAAATTCATAAGGCAGTTGCGCAGGGAACGAACAATGCTCGCAGGCGCAGGATTGATTCACATGAACATGGATTTTCCAATCTCACTTACATTAGTCATCGCAGCGCTGCTGTTTGTGATTGGGTTAGTTGCTACTTTAGACATGCTGCTTCAGTATGCTCAGTAGCAGCATCCTGTCCTTAATTAAGCAGATCGAAGTGTGCGGCCCGCAATAGTGACGCGGCCGGCAATCGGTACGCGAAGGTCAACAGTTGTCCCACGGGATATGGCGGAATCGATCTCAATCCTCCCTCCAATCATTCGAGTGCGTTCGCACGTGCTGATAAGCCCCAATCCTTTCGAATGTGCTTGCTTCACATCAAAGCCTTTGCCTGAATCGGCGATTACTAAATGAAGAGATCCCCTGTTTTGCGAGAGTTGTACCCGGGCGACTCGCGCGTTGCTATGTTTTGCCACATTGGCAAGGCATTCCTGCGCAATCCTGAAAACGGCGATTGCCACTTCTTGAGGAATTTGGACGGACAGGTCTTTACTGATGAATTCGACGGAAATATGTGCCTGGCTGGAAAACTCCTTGCACAACCTGCGTAGAGCGGGAACCAGGCCCAGATGCGCAAGCATCGACGGATGCAGATTATGTGAGATGCGATGCGTATCGGAGGCAAGTGTGTCCACGCTTTCACGTACCTCTTTTAACTTCGTACGTAGCGGAGTTGAAACTGAAGCATTCGGCAATAACTGTTTAATCTCGTCTAAAGTAACTCCAAGAAGCGCCAATCTCTGCCCGATATCGTCATGGAGCTCTCGAGCAATTCGTTTGCGCTCAGCTTCCTGACCGAGCAACAAACTGAATTGAATTTGGGGATTGTCCTTCGCCTTTTTTTTATAAGAAGACAGATCGACGCGTGTTCCAACGTGACCTGCGTACGATCCATCCAAATGGAAAAGAGGAACACCATGATCGTGAAACCATCCGTACGCTCCATCAGTTCTTCTTAAGCGAAATTCCTCGATAAAAGGCTGCTTTTGATGGGTAGCTTCAATCAACTTATTGGCAACGCGCGACCGGTCCTCAGGGTGAATTGCCTTAGTCCAGCGAAACCCCAGGTCCGTCTCAGGATTGCGGCCAGTATATTCTTTCCAGCATTTGCTGATGTAGTTGCAATAGCTCTCTTCATCCGTCACCCACACAATAATGGAAGCAAGTTCTGCGAGCGCAAAGAAGTGGGCCTCATTGGTGCGCAGCGCACGCTTTAAGTTGTTAGGGCTTGCAATAGGAATTTGAAGTAGAGTTTCTCGCCGTTCATTCCGCGGCATATATAATTCCCAACATTTACGTTGACGGATTTAAATGAACTAGATGGCGCTAAATTTATATCCAACCATAGTAAAACGCAAGTAAAAGCAGCTATTTATTCAATAAGAATAAGGTTTAACGTGCAAAACTCGATCCACCGAAATATTCCAAGATTGGGACTTCCGGTGCCAGGCGATTTGGCTAAAAATGACCAAGTACTTCGCATAAGAGTCGAGAACCGGGATTGCATGATCACTTCCCTACAATATTTGGCGATCCGAAAGATTAAAAGTTAAGCGGCTTTTTGTTTACGTGCTCGTTGCAATGCTTCAGCACCAGTGGCTGAATTGAGCACTACCTCAGGTGTAAGAAAAGCCTTGAGCTCCAGTATGCGGGCAATAAGACCGGTCCAGCCAGTCTGATGGCTGGCGCCAATCCCCGCGCCATTGTCTCCGTGAAAATATTCATAAAACAAAATCAGATCGCGCCAGTGCGGATCGTTCTGAAAAAGTTCTGTTGCACCATATACAGGACGCCGTCCGTTTTTATCGCGAACAAAAACCTGCTGAAGCCGCTGGCCAATTTCTTTGGCGACCTCATACAAGGTCATTAACCGCCCGGAGCCGGTTGGACACTCCACTTTGAAATTATCGCCATAGTACAAATAAAACTGATGAAGCCCTCGAAGAATCATAAAGTTCAATGGAAACCAGATTGGCCCCCGCCAATTGGAATTGCCTCCAAACAGTCCGGAATCTGATTCGGCCGGCAAGTATTGAATTGTGTATGTACCGCCATCAAGTCTGAGGTTATAAGGATGATCTTTGTAATAGCGCGAAAGAGATCGAATGCCATATGGACTTAAAAATTCATTTTCATCCAACATTCGGGACAGCACTCGCCGAAGTTTGTTCTCATTCAGAATTGCCAAAAGTCGCCGGTTGCCAAATCCAGGAGTTTCCGGCGAAGCAATGTTGACCAATAAATCCGGGTGGCGCGCAATGAATTCGCGTGCTTTGCCCAAAGTTTGAGGAAAGCGTTTAATCGTACTCTCTTCTAAAACGGTCGTAGCACAGAGAGGCAATAGCCCGACAATCGATCGGACTTTTAAGCGCTCGCCTAATCCATTCGGAAGACGGAATACATCGTAAAAAAATCCATCTTCTTCATCCCACATTTCATCTTTTTTTGTACCGATCCGGTCCATTGCGGCGGCAATCCAGAAAAAATGCTCAATAAATTTCAATGCCATGGACACATAAGATTCATCTTCCGATGCCAATTCGAGGGAGATCTGAAGCATGTTCTGACAGAAAAGCGCCATCCAGCCAGTGCCGTCGGCCTGTTCGAGGCAACCTCCCATCGGCAATTCATTGCTGCGATCAAAAATGCCAATGTTGTCCAGACCAAGAAATCCTCCCTGGAAAATGTTGTTGCCTCGGAGGTCTTTTCGATTTACCCACCAGGTAAAGTTCATTAGCAGCTTGGTAAAGACTCTTTTTAGGAATTCGTAATCTGGTTTTCCACGCTCCTCTCGTTCGATGACGCTCAGATTCAAAGCCGCCCAGGCGTGAACGGGAGGATTCACATCGCTAAAGTTCCATTCGTAAGCGGGAATTTGGCCATTCGGATGGAGATAGACGCCGCTCAAAATTAAGTCGAGTTGTTTTTTGGCAAAATCAAGGTCAACAAGCGCCAGTGGCAGTGTATGAAATGCGAGATCCCATGCCGCATACCACGGATACTCCCATTTATCCGGCATGGAAATTACATCGCTATTGACCATGTGAAACCATTGCGTGTTGCGAGGAGATTTTTCGCCATGTTGTTCGAGCCAGCGGCCTACATCAAAAAAATAATATTGCTTGGACCACAACATTCCCGCCAAGCCCTGACGCATGATGTTTGCTTCATCTTGAGAAAGCGTAGCGGGAATTATGGCGTCGTAAAATTCGTCGGCCTCATGTCTCCGTACCGCCATGGTTTTATCAAAGTTACGAAAAGGGTCTCCTGGACCCGGCCTCTCTGCTCTCAAGCGCAATCGAATTGAGAGTTCATCGCCGCCAGCGATTCGAACTTGATAATGCGCCGATGCTTTCGTGCCGATTAATTCGTTATTCAAGGCATTGGCGTCGTGTGACACCAGATAATCGTTGATTCCATCCTTGAAAAAGCCTTTTTTAGCAGCTCCTCCAAGCTTTGCATGATTGGTTTCATTTTCTGTGAATAGAAGCTGCGGTTCGCCGTCGCAAAACAGGGCATACTCTCCCAACCCTATGTGGCGCGAAACGATGGAACGATCGCGCGTGTTGGAGCCGGCGAACATTACAGGTTTGGCAAGGTCTACATTTCCCCACGTATTTCGGAACCAGAGGGTAGGAAGAATATGTAAGCCGGCACTGCGTTTCCCTCGATTGCACGCAGTAATTGAAATCAGAATATCTTCGTGAGAGGCCTTGCCGTACTCGATCAATATGTCGAAATACTGATTGTCGGAAAAGACTCCAGTATTGATGAGCTCATACTCCAGTTGAGTGCGGTCGCGCCGGGAATTTGCCTTAACCAGTTCATCGTAGGGATAGGCCAGCTGCGGGTATTTGTACAAATACTTCATGTAGGAATGGGTTGGTGTGTTATCAAGGTAGAAGTAATACTCTTTTACGTCTTCTCCGTGATTGCCCTCTCCATTCGTAAGACCAAACATGCGTTCCTTGATAATCGGGTCATGGCCATTCCAAAACGCGAGCGCGAAACAGAGTTGCTGTTTGTCATCTGAGATGCCTGCAATCCCGTCTTCCCCCCAACGGTAGGCACGAGAACGGGCTTGATCGTGGCTCAAATATTGCCAGGCATTGCCGTCAGGGCTGTAATCTTCCCGCACAGTTCCCCACTCCCGTTCGGCAAGGTAGGGCCCCCACAACTTCCAGGCTGTTCCTTTTTCGCGAAATTCTTTTAATCGAAGATGCTCGGCCGTGAATTCATTCGTCATAGAAACGCCTGAAACTGTAAGTTGTAATCCAGTTTCAGATAAAGATGGAGATACGCGCAGCCGATAAACTACAGATTCGTATCTACCGCAAAACTGCCTTATGAGGACAGACTCGCGAACTACGCAGCCTGTAACGGCGTAACTGTGATGACTCCTATGCGAATGGCATATTGAACAAGTCCTGCATTGGTGTGAATTCCAAGCACGCGCATAATTTCGTATTTATAAGATTCAACTGTTCGCGTAGAAAGGCTTAATAAAGTTGCGACTTCTTTCATTGTCTTGCCTTCAGCCACTAACTGGAGTACCTCGCGTTGGCGGCGTGTAATTTTTGGACCCTCTTCTCTGTGATGCCGTACGGCTTCGGCAAGCAAAGTAACTAGATCTACGGGGAACGCCGAGCTCAGATAGTGCCGACCGCGCAATGCGGTAACGATCGCTGCATTTAGCTCATCGCCCGCAGCCTGTTTTAGTACAAAGGCTGACGCGCCACAACGAAATGCCTCTGCTGCCAGGCTTACATCTGTATGCATGGTAAGAACCACAAATTTGGCGTGCATCGCGTTTTTTTTCAACATGCGAATAACTTCCATACCATTGAGCAATGGCATGGAGACATCCATGACGATTACATCTGGATTGAGTTCTCGCGCAAGCGTAATGAGTTCCCGACCATTCGATGCTGTCCCAATGATTTCGTAGTTTGGGGCAAGCATTCGTGAGAGTGCCTCTGTAAACATTTTGTGGTCATCAGCGAGCAACATTCTAATTCGCATATTAGTTCCTGTTCTTGAGCGGAAGTTGTACCGTCACTTCTGTGCCCTTGCCTAAAGCAGTTTTTAGAGCAAAAGCTCCCCCCATTGAAACAGCCCGTTCTTCCATACTGGAAAGTCCAAGGCCGGCATTGGAATTCAAGTGCCTTTGGTTGTATCCAACTCCGTGATCACGTACGGTGAGCACGATGTAATGCCCTAATTCTTTTAGTATTACTTCAGTACGAGGCGCGTGAGCGTGTTTATCAACGTTGTGGAGAGCTTCCTGCGCAATCCGGTATAAACATAACGATACGGATGGAGAAATTATTGTCTTCAGGCCCGTTCCCACAAAATAAACTTGGGTTCTGCCTCTAGCGCTCAAGTCGGCACAAAGCTGTTCCAGTGCAAGACGCAATCCGGCGCGTTCCAATATTGTCGAATGAAGTTGATGGGATACTTCATTTATTGACGATGCAATTTGATTGACGCGGGTAGATAGATCATCCAGGCCATTACAAACTTGCCTGCTTAAATTGCTTTGTGGAGCAAGACTTTTGCAATTCTTTGCCAGCTGATTCAATTCGAGAAGAATCGTGACGAGTTCCTGACCGAAGGCATCATGTAATTCGCGAGCAATCTTTCTTCGTTCTTCCTCTCGCGCAAGAAAAAGCTTTTTGCCAACCACTCCAGAAAAAAGCGGTTCACTCTTAAGTTCAAGCTGCTTTTGTTTTCTCATATAAACGTGCCTTTTTAGGAAATTGTTTAGGAAAACAAAGGGTCCCGAGTTTTTATAAAAATTACAGAACGCAAACGCCAGCTATTGCACCAAAATCTACGGCACTCCATAAACTGAATTTCTAGATGGAGTAAATCATGTGACTTATGAGGCGAGAAACTGTGCATTTTTACGGGTATAAAAATACTTAGTTTGCATTCATGCAAACCATTACCTGCGTAAGTAGCCAGTCTGTATTTTTTCCACGCACAAAAACCTGAAACCTTTCCAATTGGCATTGTCCGTCTCTGGCTCTAACTTACTTTTCGAAGACTGATGTTGGTATGGCGCAAATTGCTTCCGAAACTTTAGCGCTGCCTCCCGCAGCGCAACTGAGGCCCGGACGTAATGCGCGGCTCTTCAATCCAATAAAGGGAGCAAACGCCATGATGCAGCTAACCGTACTATCCAAAACATTCCGAAACCCAGACTCTTGTCCTTTTGAAGGGCACTTGAAACCAAGCATATTCACTTTAGTGAAGCATGCCTGCTGGTTCGGACTTATAGGAATTGTGTTCGTTCTGTTGGTTCCCGCACATGGCTTTGCGCAAGAAAACTTGGAGGTGAGTGGCGGATATGTGCACGCGACTAGCGATTTTGGACTAGATGGTTACGATTTGGGGGCAGCTTGGTGGCTCAGCCCGAGAGCATCGATCGCGCTCAATTATGATTCGGGGTATGATACTTCGCGAATCGGCGCCTTTGAACTGACGAGCATCGGCGAAGTTTCAATCAAAAATCACCTTCAGAATTTTTTGGTGGGGCCAAGGATTTTCTTCGCTACCAAAAGGATCAAGAAATATAAATTTGACCCGTTCGCAGAAGTGCAGTTCGGAGGTTCGCATTTAAACACAAAAATTCAGCAAGTCGGTGTCCCTTCGCTATCAGCCTCAGACAGTGCATTTACATGGATGCTCGGCGGAGGAGGCGAATACAATCTGGATTCTCATTGGTCCGCCCGTGTCAACCTGGATCTGCTTCGCACTCATTTTTCTGACGCAGGACAAAGCCGCCTGAGATTCCTTGTGGGTGTCGCATATAAATTCGGCTCTCGCTGATGTTTAAATGGTCTATGACTGTTAGGCGTTAAGCTACCGCTGCTGAATATACTTCCTTGCGCACAACTGAGGCATCCGCAAACGGAGCTTCAACAATATTTTGCTTGATTGCATAGATTACGAGCGTTGCCAGATCGTGTATACCAAGTTTCCGCATAACGCGCGCACGGTGGGTTTCTGCAGTTTTGGTACTAACATCAAGGAGTAAGGCCACTTCCTTAGAAGAGTTCCCCTCGGCCAATAATTGCAATACCTCATTCTCGCGGACGCTTAAAACGGCATATTGCGCGCCTCGTTTAAGATGGGATGATTTTTCATCCATCGCTTCAAGATAACCTGTGAGAATAAGTTGATCTACCTGCCGGCTAAAAAACATTCTATTTTGCCGTAACGCCTCGACTGCCTCTACCAAATCACTTGTGGGATCCGTTTTGAATACAAGCCCGCGGATGCCAGCTTCGAGCGCGGCGCGGATCATCATCTCAGATTCAAACACAGAGAAGATGAGTATTTTCTGTCCCGGACACTCTTTCAAGATTTTATTGCAGGCGATCAGGCCATTCATCCTGGGCATTCCAATGTCAGTAATCAGAATGTCGGGTTTTAATAGTTGTGCTTTTTTCATGGCTTCGCGCCCATCGGAGGCTTCCCCGCAAATTTCCAGGTGCTCATACTTTTTAAATAGTTCATTTATTCCGCGGCGGACCAGCTCATGATCGTCTGCGATTAAGATTCTGCATTTCATAGAACTCGCTCCATCTAGTTCATGACTATGTTGCAATTAAGTCCGGGAGTGAGCTAAATATTACGGTTGGCAGGTCGCGCAGCAACTCGACAAATTGACAGGTCGTTGGGATTATTCGTGGCTTGTGAGCTGTAGCGGCATCGCAACCCGAATCGTAGTTCCATTTTTTGGTTCAGACTGCACCATCAAGGTCCCATTTAACAAACGCGCGCGTTCGCGCATGCTAATTAATCCTAAGCCGAAGTGACTCTTCTCGTTTTTCGCGTCAAACCCGATTCCGGAGTCCGCGATCCGCAAACAAATTTGTTCATTCGCGGATTCCAGTCGAACTTTGAAGCAACGTACTCCACTATGTTTCAATGCGTTGCGCAACGCTTCTTGAAGTATTCGGAAAGTAGCCAGGGAAACATCTGCTGGAATACTTTCGGGTAGTTCGTCATAAGTAAACTCAATCTCCAACTTTTGTTGCCGGGCAAATTCCCGACAAAAGCCTCTTACCGCTGCCACAAGCCCTAAATGTTCAAGTTTCGAAGAGTGAAGATCATGAGAAATAGCTTGTATGTCACTTGAAATTTCGCGGATTTTAGTACAAATCGAATCCAGCAAGCTTTGGTGCGATCCAGCGTCTTGATTGCCTTGACATTCCTGAATCTCAGCGACAAGCAAAGCAAGTTGTTGCGTAATGTCATCGTGCAATTCTCTTGCGATCCGCGCCCGTTCCTTTTCCTGTACCTCGATAAGCCCACGGTTCACATTGGACATCGCTTGTTCAGCCAGTTTGGCTTCCGTGACATCAATGCAGGAACCAATGTACCCGCAGAATGATCCATCGAGATTGAACCGCGGGACCCCTAAATCTGAGATCCAACGATACTCGCCGTCATTTCTCCGCAGACGGTATTCCATGCGAAAGGTTTCGCGCCGATCGAAGCATTCGCGATAAGTAGAGATGCATCGCGGCAAATCATCGCCATATACTCCGGATGCCCAGCCATCGCCCAATTGTGAATCGTAAGTTTGCCCTGTGAAAGCGAGCCAGCGCTCATTAAAATACGTGCAAAGTTTGTCCGTATCGGACATCCAGATCATGACCGGCGCAGTGTCGGCGACCCGGCGAAATCGAGTTTCACTTTCCCGCAGCAGAGATTCTTGCCGTTTGCGAAATGAAATATCGCGTACGATTATCGAGCAGCCGTTAATGCCGCCAGTGTGATCGAACAGTGGTGATATTCTCACCGCTGCATCAAAGCCGGCGCCATCCTTCCTTTGGCAAACCGAATCATATCGGTTAATAGGGGCCATAGCAGGAAGATGTTTGAATAGCTCGCTTAGGTCGTCGGATACTTTAGGAGCGAGCAATTTGCTGACATTTGCACCAAGTATTTCTGCCTTAGTAAAACCAAATAGCGACTGCGCGCCATTGTTCCAATCTCTTATCGCTCCATCAATATTCGCTCCAATGATTGCATCATCGGAAAATTCAATGATACTTGCTAAGCGCAAGCGAGCCTCGAGAGATGCTTCGCGACGCACAGACTCTTCCCTCACTCGTTCTATTTCGTGACTCTCAGCAATCGCAGTGGACAGCATTAATCCCGTAATTGAAATGATCGCAAAAAAAATGTCTAGTAATATCGCATTTGTAAATGCATGATTACCGAAAAACGGCCCATGCCCTAGTGCCGTTTCAACTGTTGCGATGCTTGCAGCGACAATGATCAAAAAGGATGTCACCGCTGTACCCATTCGAATCGCCGACCACATAACAAGTGGAAGAAGTGCAAATGCCAGGAAATCGAGTTTGAATGGAAACAGAATGATTTCGCTGAAAATGACGAAACTCGATGCGCCCACCAGCAAGAAGAGAACAACGGATTCGAATACTCGGCCTGGTGTTCGAATTTGCGAGAAAGCAGAAATACTCAGTATGAATGGCGTCGCAAGAAGGACACCTGTACTGTCGCCAAACCAATAAATTAGCCAACTGGATCCGATACCGGAGTATGTCGCAACGTGCGTGGCATACAACACCAACGTTCCAATCGATGCACTGATAAAGGCACTCCCGAATGCACCGATAATAAGAAGAGCCACCGCATCCCGCAAACGCGCCATTGAACGTTGAAAATTCGCGAGGGTTTGGAGGAGATATGCCCCCACAATTACGGCGAGAGTTGCAGCACATGCTTGTCCTAACGCCGTCACAAGCCCGACCGGGCTCGCCCATGCGACTAAAAATGCTGCAATCGCAATTGCGGGCCAGATTCGGGAACCGTAAATAATTACGAGCGCTAGTGCGACTCCGAATGCGGGCCAAACCGGTCCTAAGTTGTCGCTCCGGATAGAGGTCGCGGCTTGACCCAACTTGCCGGCAATAAAGTATGAAGAGATGACAATCGCAGACTCAATTGAATATCGCTTCAATTTGCTGCGAGCCGTAAATTGTCGTTGGTCGGGTTGCCTTAATTCTCCAGAATGCTGCACAAAGAACTCTTCGTTTCGGCTTGAATTACGTTCATTCGTAATCGGTTGGTGGAAAGCGTCTGTACGTCTGGCTGTTCTATCGTACAAGTGTTAAGCAATATTCCACAATCGCTACACTTTGGACAAAGGACAGAAATTTGTTACAAATTCAGGAACTAAACGCTATTTTTCAATTTTAACCACACAAAACAACATCTTTGTTGTGCGCGCGGCTGGACGCACTACAGAACTCGACTAAACGGAGCAGAGAGCCGAGTAGCGCGCCGAGGTCGCAGAACCCGGCACTCATGGGATCTTTTGGCGGAGGCAAGGATGCAAACGGCGTCGAGGTTCTGGCGGAGTCCACAAAAACTGTGCCCGAATTGTGCCCGACGGTGGCTCGTATGTGTTTCGATTTCAATTGGGATAGCCTGTTGTAGCTCGGCGTTTTTACTGGGGGCATCACGGCTTTCAGGACCACGAAAGTTTTCAGGGCACTGGATTCTTCGCTCCGCTCAGGATTTCGGCTAAAGGCTCTCGCTCAGCTTACGCCCGCCGTGCGCCTCAACTTTAATCAGCATGCAGGTGACATCGTCATGTTGCGGAGTGGCTCCTACGAAGATGTCGAGATCGGCCATCATGCGATTTAGTAGTTCGCTTGGCGTGGCATCGGTTCCGGCGTTTAAGACATTCAGCATGCGGGTTTCGCCGTACTCGTGATCGTTCTGATCGTTGGCCTCGACTAATCCGTCCGTAAAAATCAGTAGCCAGTCACCGGGTTGCAGGACTGCGCTGTCTGACTCGTACGTGGCTTCGTCGCGAATACCCAGCGGCAAACCTCCGGCGATGAGGCGTTCTACTTTACCCGAGGCACGGCGCAACACTGGGTTGTTGTGGCCCGCATTGATGTAGGTAAAAGCACGGCTGGCGGGATCGAATTCGGCGAGAAAAGCTGTGGTATAGCGGAGGCCGCCCTGGCTGTTCGAGCAAGCATAATGATTCAATCCCTGCACCAAATCGCGCAGTGTGGACGAGGTCGCTGATAAAGTCCGCAAACTGGCTTGCATTGTCGCCATCAGAAGAGCGGCAGGAATACTCTTCCCTGCTACGTCGGCGACTACGAAAAGAAAACTGCTTTCGCCGGATACCCCACCCGACAAAACCTCGGATGAAGGCGCGGACGATTGAATGGACGAAGGGCGCGGAAAAATGTCGTAATAATCGCCCGCGACGGTATTCGCGGGACGTGTGGCGAAGGCGATGCGGAGTCCTGGTATTTCGGGTGGAGTTGGTGGCAGCAGCCAGCTTTGGATGTCGCGTGCGATCTCAAGATCGCGCTTCATGACCACACGGTCTGCTATCTCGAGTAAGAGCAACACAAAAAGCGCAATGACGCCATAAAAGTGAATGTCCAGGTCAACGGTTTTTAGGCCGGTCTTATCGTGATAACTGAAGTGAAGCACGGGAAAAATCACGAGCACGATGCCGAGCAGAAGCAATACGCGCCGAGCCGGCGTCAATTTTTCCAACAGCGCCCAGGCGAACTCCTGGGCGGTATGAAAAAAGTTTTTCGCTCTGGTTTCGCGCGGGGAGCGGGCGTCAAAGTCCCGCTGGTAAAGATGGTAGCTGGCGCGCGCTTCAGCGCGAAACTGCAGCCACAATTGGCTGAGTTCGCGCCCTTCGGTGACGCGCTGCCAAAAACCTTTGATCTGTGCGGTTAAGCGCGGTCGAGGGCCGTGAGCGCTTGGTGGAGATGTCGTAGCCATTCGTGCCGACGATGGAGAAAAATTGGCTGCCCCCCAGGGATTCGAACCCCGATAACCTGCTCCAGAGGCAGGTGTCCTGCCGTTGAACGAGGGGGCAGTGATGCGGTTGGACAGCCAGGATTTTCGACTAAGCCGCCGCTTTAGATTTTATGGGCTGCTTCACTGGTGGTCAACCAGGGTCGGTCAAACAGCCCAGTTTAAGACGCTGATGCTTCTTTCTGCTTTACCCGGACCACGGTGATCTTGGAGAATCCTTCTTCAAAGGCTGGCGGTTTCAGCTTTTCGGCGAAACGCCGCATAATTTCTTCCGGGACGACGCGTTCGCGCTTCTGGTTGCGCTCCAGACAAACTTCGAGCGGGACCTCGAAAAAGACCGCCTGCACTTCGAATCCAAAATCTTTTGCCAGCTTAATCCAGCTGTGGCGGTCGTGCGGCGTGAGGTTGGTCGTGTCCACATAGTTCATGGGACGATGCGCGATCAAGCGCGCTTTGAGCATGGAGCGCAGATTGGAAAAAATAAGGTCCTGAAAACGCTGCTCGGTAGGATCGTCGAACAGTAGCGCGCGCAGCATGTCGCTGGAAAGCGGGGTGATGTTGTGCCGCTTGAACCAGGAACTTTTTCCTGATCCGGGTAAACCGATGGCCAGCACCACAACTCCTTTGGGAGGCCGGGGCATGGCGGAGACTGTCTTTGCGGATTCCAGTTCGGCAGCGGGCTCGCTGGAATTTTGAGCGACGGCCTCGCGTGGAACGGCGTTTCGCGATTGGCTACGACCGCGGTTGGAGCGGCCTCGTCGGCGCTTTGGGCGTGCGGGCGCGTTGCTGCCGGAACGTGAGAATTGGGGCCGTTCCATAGACGCTGGCGTTTCCACATGTTCCGCCGCCGCTTCGGGTTGAGAAACTTGAGAAACCGCGGACGGCTTGGCCGCTTCCGGTAAAGACGCTTCCGGAGCAGCTTCTTCGAAGTATGCGGGCTGCAGGGGCGCCTCGGCGGATTCCGGCTTTTCCTCGGTTTTTTTCTTGCGTCGTTTTAGACGTTCACTTACCCATTTGCGCATGATTCGCCTTATGACATATTGGAGTGGATAGCGGCAATCGTTGTGTTATAGCTCAATGGCTACTGATCTTGCACAGCTACAATAACATTATGACGACTTCGGTTCCTTCGGCAATCTCTGGACAAAAGTATATTTCACTAATAACTTTCCGGAAAACCGGGGTTGCGGTTCCCACGCCGGTATGGTTTGGAGAGAAAGACGGGAAACTCTACGTAATGAGCCGCAACGATTCCGGCAAATACAAGCGAATCCGCAACAATTCCAGCGTGCGAATTGCGCCGTGTACGATCCGAGGAAAAGTTACCGGGCCGGAATTCGAGGCCCAGGGCCGCATACTTCCTCCGGAAGTATGGCCAGAGGCACGAAAGACTTTGACGAAAAAATACTGGCTGATGCGCATCTCGCCTTTCTGGAGCAAGAAGAACGTTTTCCTGGAGATTGTGTTCCAAAACTGAATTTCAATGGCGCGCCTGCAATGCGCCCTTGCCACAAAGAGAAGATTTGACGGCGGAAAAAATCCGCCGTCGTGCCTCTGAAAATTGATAGCATTCGTTTAGAGCCTGATTGTGAAGACACCATCGTTTACGCATTCCCCGGATACTCTGCGGCTGCTCATTCGCGAGCTGCATTTGGCCAGCGGGGGGGAGAAATTCGGGCTGGATCTCGAGCAATTCCACATCATTCTGGAACGTATCTCAGCAAAGTATTTGCCTGCCGCTTCCGGCGCGGCGGATGTTTGCACCTTCTATAAAAGCCTTCGCGTGGAAGAGTTAGCGCTGGCGCGCGCCTGTGCCGCCGGAGATGAAGCCGCCTGGAATGCGTTCCTATCGCGCTATCGCGAAAAACTTTATGACATGGCGCTGCACATCGCCAAAGAAAGCTCTGCCGCGCGTGACCTGGCCGACAGCGTGTATGCGGACCTCTACGGTATGAGCCGGCGGGATGGCAAGCGCGTCTGCAAACTGGCGTCCTATGCAGGACGCGGCTCGCTTGAGGGCTGGCTTCGTACTGTGATGGCGCAGGAATTTGTGAATCGCTACCGGAAGCAGCGGCGACTGGTCAGCCTGGACGAGGAAAACGAAGAGGGCATCCAGTTTGCAGCAGTGGAATCGGAGCGTTCGCCCAGCATTGACCCCCGCCTGGAAGCCGCCGTGGGCGCAGCGCTCACCGCTTTGGCTGCGGAAGACCGGTTTGTGCTCGCTTCCTATTTTCTGGACGAACACACGCTCGCGCAGATCGCGCGCACCCTGGGAGTGCATGAGTCCACCATCAGCCGCAAGGTCGATAAGCTGACGAAGTCTCTGCGAAAGCAAATGGTTGCGGAGATGGTCCGGCACGGCATGAGCCGGCGGCAGGCCAAAGAAGCTTTGGAAGCGGACGTACGTGAGCTGACGTTAAATATTCGTGAACATTTGGCCCCTGCTCATGCGCAAGAAAGTGCGCGACAGGCGTTCCCTGAAAAGGAAGTGAAAGCACGTACCAGTGAAGGCCCTGCTTAAGGTCTATCTGGATGAGATAGCGTAACAAGAAATGAGCAACGGCAAGGAAAGATTCCTGAGAAATCCAGAATGAAGCCGCTTCCTAAAATCGTGCAATGGCAATTTCAAAAGGCCTTATCGGTATCCGGCTTGCCGCATCCGGACGCCGATCAACTCACGGCCTTCGTTGAACTGAGCCTTCCACGTGCCGAACGGACAGCGGTGCTGGAGCACCTGTCGCTATGTTCCGAATGCCGACAGGTGGCCGCCTTCGCCGAGGCGCCAGTTACATTGCCAGCGGTCAAACTACGAAACACACGCTCATGGCGGCCTGTCCTTGCATGGAGCATGGTGGCGGCTTGCCTGTTGATTGTTGCGGCTTTTGTTCTTTCAAGCCGGAATCAACGCAAGGAACTCGCAGAGGCGATGCTGCAGCAGTTACCCGCCACGCAGAAGTCCTCGCGCTCTGCTTCTCCAAAGGACAACTTGGAAGCAACAAGTGCGAAGCAGCCCACGGCTGGCACTGTAGCGAATTCAAATGCTAAGAAGACCGCTGGGACGATACGGCATCAAGTCATCGCTTCTAACATGCCGCAATCGTCCCCCGAAGCTCCGCAAAGCAGGGCAACGGACGCCATGGATGACGCTCCGGATAAAGATAAGTCCGCGCACCCCGCATCGTCCGAAATCATGGCTGGGGCAATTTCGACCACCCCGCAGACTGCGCCCCAAGCGGATGATGCGCGGGCAAAGTCTGCAAATGACATGCGGGAATCGTTTGCGCCCTCGGTGCCGAACACATCTGCCCCAAACAGCAACATTGACGACCGTTATCCGCGCTGGACTTTGAACTCCGACGGGAATCTGCTGCGCTCGCTTGACACCGGCGCAAGCTGGCAAAAAATCTCGATCCCCGGCAATACAGCCTTGCTCCACTCAATTGCCACGGTTGGGGCGGAAGTATGGGTTGGCGGCGCGAGCGGCGCTCTTTACCGCTCCACCGATGAGGGCGGTCATTGGATCCAGGTGACCCCAGCTATGGGCGGCGAGCCTCTCTCTGATGACGTAATCAGCATTGAGTTCGCCACCGCGCAGCGGGGCAGGTTCGTTACCAGCAAGCAAGAGGTCTGGGCCACCGCGGATGGCGGCCAGACCTGGAGCAAAAAGTAAACTCGCACGAACTCGTCGAGCCGCTCTACTTTTTCGGTTCGAGTGCGATCTCCATGGCCCAGATCGCTCCTGGCCTCATATACATGGAGGCGCGAAACAATCCGCTGGCGTCGTAAGCTTCAGGCGTGCGGAAAAAGTATCCGCGGTCTCTCCAGACAACGTTGTATACGCCCTTCGCTGTTTTGAATCCCTGATCGCGCATGCCCTCCGCGATCATGTCGGAAGCCACACCGAACGTTGTGCCCGTCCACACTTCCAGCGTCTGTTCGTTTTCGTGCAGGGCTTTTCCATCCGCGCCCAGGCCGTTGACTGCGCCCATTTCGCCGTTTTGGAATTTCATCACGTTATAGTCGAAGACATGTTGCAACGTGGAATGGCGCATTGCTTCAGGAACTAAATCTCCCAATCCGGTGAGGCTAGCATACCACTGGCCAGCAAGCTGTTCAGCCATGATGTTGTCATGGTACGTACTTCCCTGGTCATAGTTGAAGTAAGTGCCATTCCACAAATCTTTGATGTAGGCTGTTTGCGCTTTCTTGAAGAGCGCATCGTAACTTGCGGCGGTGGCGGGGTCGTTCAGCTTGCGTGCCATTTCGGCGGTGGCGCGAAGCGCGCCAAGATAAAGACCGCCGCTATAGGAGCTCTCGCCTCGAGCCACCCAGTTGTCGTAAGTCTGGTCAGGAAAGCCCCCGTTCTTGATGAGGCCATCGCCATCGGTATCGTACTGGCGGAGATGCTCCATCGCTTGCTTCACAGCCTTCCACGTGTACTGCAAGAAGGCAGTGTCTTTGCCGCCGCTTAACGCGTAATCGCGCCAGACCATCAGCACGTACTTGCTGTTCAAATCGCGCCAGTTGGAAACATCCTGATAGTTGTACTGGTTCGCGTTTACGAAAGGATCTTCGGTAGGCGAACCGAGATCGTGGGGCGCGGCTCCCGCCACCTTACGCTGGATGGGCACCAGTTCGTGATCGTGTTGCAGCTTCCAGGACCAAACGTAATGTTGCGAATTTGTCTCGGGAATTGTGTCGGTGTATTCGCGCATCTCCTGCTTTTCGACCTCCGGCCAGAACTTCATCAGCGGAAATGAGCCGTAGAAGCGGACATCTGAAGTGCCGTAATAGGGATAGTCGAAACACTCGAGATAGCTGAAGCTGTCGGCCATTCTCGCCGAAGGGTGATTCGGATTCGAAGACCCATTCATTTCGTGCGCCCAGAGCGTGCCGCCGTCGGCGAGAATGTACATCTCGTTGAATAGTTCGCTGCGAAACCATTCCGGCTGGGATTCATCTTCAAGGTAAGGCTTCTGCCAGGCGTCAATCTGGTCGCTCCAGCTCTTGTCATTTTCCAGCGCGGCACGGGCAATCTTCCAGGCATTGGTTCCTGAAGTCCCAAAGAACTTGGTATAGTGGCGCACCCACTTGCGCCCGCTACCGAATTGAACGACGGGAAGGTCCCACGCAAGCGCCATGGGGACCATCTTTTTCTCATGCGCGGCGAGAGTGAAGCGCACGGCAATGGCGCCTGCGAACTGATCTCCGCTGCTGGCCAGGTCCCACTCTTTGTTAGGAAGTTTGCCGTCAGTCGAGAATGGCTTCCAGACTTCAGCGCCTGAGCCCTGCGGCAAAAATTCGTTGATGTAACTGACTTCTGCGCCCGATCCGGGCAAGGTAGCGATGGCAAACTGGCCATCCCATTCGTCAGTCACCGGGCCGCTGCGGAGGCGATCAAAAACAATTCCACTCATCGTGCCGCCAGTGATCGCCTGAGAGTGGTAGCTATTTTTGTTTTGAGTATTCAGCGCTCCGCTGAAATCACGCGCCTGATCACGAAACCAGCCCACCATATTCGTCCAGGAGAAAAGAAGGGAGACGGTGACCGGCTTGTCCGAAGGGTTCTCCGCATACCAGTTGTAAAGGGCCACTGGATAGCTTGTCTCTTTGTAATTGTTCGGCAAGATTGGGGAGAATTGCTCAAGCGTAAGCTTTACCGGGAGCTGGCTGGTTTGGTAAGCAAACCACGATTTAGGATAGACAGCCGCGTATTCGCCGTCTCCCGCCGGGTAGGACCAATTCCAACTGGAAAGCGCACTGCCCTGCGGCTTGCCCGTGGAAAGGACCATGCTGACAGGCTCGCCTCCTTCCTGCTGCGCGAAAACCGCGAACTGGTTGGCGGGAACATTCTGATACTTGTGAACTCCCGCTTTGATATGCCAGCGTTCAAAATTGCCGCGATAAGAGCGAGAGAAGGTGCCAGCGCCAAATCCTCCGACGGGCGCGCCCTGCCAGAAACCGTCGTCAATATTCGCGGCATTCGTGGGCTTGTTTCCACCGGGATTGGCAACTGCTTGTCCAATAGGGATTCGCCAGGCAGCTTTGGGAATCTGATCACTCGCGGTGAGGGGAAGCTGCGTGAGAAACAGGACTGCCATGAATACCAAGAACCGGTTTGTGTATTTCAACGATGTCTCCTTAAATCCGCATTTGATTATAATATCGATTTTCTACTATAGTACAACCGTAAAATCTGCTGCATATTCCCGGACCATGCGGGCTGCATCCTTCACCAAAATGGCGCAGCCATAATACTTCACCCGTCGCAAATTGGGGAGATTTGTGTGAGCTTGTTGCCTGACCATTCGGTAATGAGTTCTGGAGCCTCATGTATGCTGGTGTGTCCTCGCATGAAGTTACGCGGTTTCTGCCTTTAGCGAATGATTTTTCTTGATTAAGAAGGCAATTGAGAGAAACGCATTGCGTTCCTCGCGATGGAACCAAGGAAACAATTTTCATGATGAAGCAAGCTTTGTCGGGCAGTGGCTACATCATGGGTGTGGACATCGGAGGCACTAAGGTTGCCGTCGGGTTGATTGATCCCGCCGGTTCGATTGTCGCCCAGCGGCGCGCTCCGATGATTTCAAACTCCGATGCGGCAACCGGCTTAGGCAGCGTTCTCGCCGCCATGGATTCCGTGATTGCCGATTTAAAGAGCGATCAGCGAATCCGCGCGATTGGGATTTGCGCTCCTGGCCCGCTCGACCCGCAGACAGGAACCATTATCAATCCACCGAATCTTCCCTGCTGGCGAAATTTTCCGCTTGCCGCCGAAGTCGCCGCCCTTCACCATATCCCGGTGAAGGTGGACAATGACGCGAACTCAGCAGCGCTCGCGGAAGTCCGATGGGGCGCGGGGCGCGGCTACAAGAACGTCGTTTACGTAACTGTTGGAACCGGCATTGGCACGGGAATTATTCTCGATGGACGCATCTTTCACGGGCGTACCGGGGCGGCTGGAGAAGGCGGCCACGTCAGCGTAGATTATCGTGGCCCCATTTGCTCTTGCGGCAAGCCGGGATGCATTGAAGTTCTGGCCTGTGGTCCCGCGATTGTCAGGCGTGCGCGTGGCAAACTTCTTGACGCAGGAACTTCCCGCCCATCCATGCTTTTGCAATTGGCGAACGGAAACCTTGAGGCCGTTACCACGGAAATGGTGGGACAAGCCAGCGTCGCGGACGATCCCATTGCTCATGAGACGCTCCAGGAAACCGCGGATTTACTTACGCTGTGGTTGGGAAACCTTGTGGATTTGCTAGATCCCGAAGCCATTATCTTTGGCGGGGGCGCGACGGCGGCGCTTCTGCCATTTTTCGCTATGATGCGCACCAACCTGCCGCGCTATTGCGTCAATCCTCGCGCCAGCGAGGTCCCCATTCTGCCCGCGCATTATGGGGCGGATTCAGGAATCGCGGGGGGCGCGGCCCTCTGTTATGAAATCCCGTCGCGCGCATCGCAGTAGTCACAGCAAAAATAAAATCATACAGATTGTGCAGCGGAGAACGCGATAACGTCATCTCCTTTACCAGAGATCTTAATTATTCAGTTGGAGAGTTTATGAAAGCGGAAGTGCGTAGCAGCGGACATTCGATTGAACGTTTCTCGATTCTTGTTATTTTTATCACCCTGATTTTTATTCCAGTTTTGTTTGCGCAAAACAAACCCGGTTCGGCCGGCGGTCCACCTCCATTTTTTGATTATTCGATGCAGCATCCCGGCGCGGTCCATAAAATTACCGTGGCGGACCTTCCTCAACCGAACCTCGCGGGAGCCTCGGATAACCACGCCACCTTGGTGGATCGCCCTAAAGATGCATGGCCGCAAGCTCCGGCCGGATTCAAGGTGGAACTGTACGCTAAGGGCATGAAAAACCCGCGGCTTATTCGAACGGCGCCCAATGGCGACCTCTTCCTGGCGGACAGCCGCGCAGGACAAATTCTTGTTTATCGCGGAGTCGGGAAAGATGGCAAGGCTCAACAGACTGAAACTTACGCCGCGGGCCTCGACCATCCGTTCGGGATTGCGTTTTATCCTCTCGGTGCAGAACCTAAGTGGGTGTACGTCGCCAACACCACCTCGGTGGTGCGATTTGCTTATCAAAATGGAGATATGAAAGCCCAAGGAGCACCAGAGACAATTGTGGCGAAGCTGCCCGGCTATGCCCAGCTTGCTGGCGGCGGCCACTGGACCCGCGATCTTGCCTTCTCCCTTAATGGCAAAAAACTGTTCGTGTCGGTCGGATCAGGATCGAATGTGGATGACCCAGACACGCATCCACGGGAATTTCATCGCGCTGATGTGCTCGAATTCACGCCGGAAGGAAAATTTGTAAAAGTTTATGCCTCCGGCATTCGCAATTGCGTGGGCGAAGCCATGAATCCAACGACAGGCGAGCTGTGGTGCTCAACCAACGAACGCGATGACCTGGGAAATAACCTGGTCCCTGACTACATTACGCACGTTCAGGAAGACGGATTTTATGGCTGGCCATGGTGGTATATTGGCGGGCACCAGGACCCGCGGCTCGCTGGCAAACATCCGGAGTTAAAAGATAAAGCGATTGTTCCCGATGTGTTATTGCAGCCCCACTTCGCTTCGCTGGAGATGGTGTTTTACGAAGGCAGCCAATTCCCTTCAGGATACAAAGGCGATGCGTTCGCGGCCGAGCATGGGTCCTGGAACCGGGAGCCTCGCGCCGGATACGAGGTGGTGCGTGTTCCGATGAAAGATGGCCATGCGACGGGATCATTTGAAGATTTCCTTACTGGCTTCGTCACCCCCGATGGAAAAGTTTGGGGCAGGCCGGTTGGCGTAGCGGTCGGCAAAGACGGATCGCTCTATGTCTCAGACGATGGATCAAAATCCATCTGGCATGTAACGTATGCTGGCAAATAAAACTGATTCGATCCTTCGGCCTAAGAAAAGCAGCCTCCTTCCAGGATGCTGCTTTCTTTTTGTTTCACTTAAAATCTAAAACACTCTATTGGAGTCGTATGGAATGACGATGCACGTTAATTCCTGGCGGGGTGCTCACGTCTTCTCTATACGACTCCTCAAACAAATCATGTACATTTGTTAGGCGAAGACATTTACGTCCAATCAAACCGAGGATCTTTGCCCTTTATTCACGAGGATTTTCTGTTGCAGACAGAGACGGCCCGGCGGCTCTATCACGGATATGCCGCCAGCGAGCCAATCCTCGACTATCACTCCCATCTCCGGCCCAAAGACATCTCCGAAGACCGAAACTTTCGCAACTTATTTGAAATCTGGCTGGAAGGCGACCACTACAAATGGCGGGCCATGCGCTCCAATGGCATTGCGGAAAAATATTGCACGGGGAGTGCATCACCCTATGAAAAATTTACGGCATGGGCGAAAACTGTTCCCTTCACACTTCGTAATCCTCTTTACCACTGGACGCATCTTGAGCTGAAGCGTTATTTCGACATAGATGAACTGCTGAATGAAAGCAGTTGCCGTGATATTTGGGATAAAGCGGGCGCCCTTCTTGCCGCGAAGGATTTCAGCGCCCGCGCCATTCTCAAGAAATTCAAGGTTCAGGCGCTGTGCACAACCGACGATCCTTGCGACGACCTCACCTATCACCGCTCCATCGCAGCTTCTGAACATTCATTTCGCGTTTATCCCACGTTCCGCCCCGACCGGGCGTTGCTTGTGAATACCCCTGAGGTTTGGAACGACTGGGTCGGACGGCTCGCGCAGACGAGCAATACAGAGATTACGACGCTTCGCGATTTTCAAGATGCGCTCAAACGCCGTCATGATTACTTTCATCAATTCGGCGGAAGGCTTTCCGATCACGGCCTGAACCATTGCCACGCTTCGTTTTGCAGTGACGCTATCGCCTCTGCGATCTTCGACCGCGCCCGCGCTGGGCACGCAGCCTCTCCCGAAGAGCATGAACAATTCGCTTCATTCATGATGCTTTACTTCGGCGTACTTGATGCCAAAAAAAGCTGGACCAAGCAGCTTCACCTCGGCGCTCTGCGCAATGCAAACTCCGGACGCATGCGCAAAATCGGTCCAGATACCGGCTTCGATTCCATCGGCGACTGGCCACAGGCATCTGCATTTTCAGCTTATCTTGATCGTCTGGAGCAGGAGAACGCGCTGCCAAAAATGATTGTGTACAACCTGAACCCCGCCGACAATTATGCGTTTGCCACTGCCATCGGCAACTTTCAGGACGAAAGCATTCCCGGAAAAATTCAGTTTGGCAGCGGCTGGTGGTTTCTTGACCAGAAAGAGGCAATCGAGTGGCAGTTAAATGCGCTTTCCAACGGCGGATTGCTCTCGCGCTTCATCGGCATGCTGACCGACTCGCGCTCTTTTATGTCCTTCCCGCGGCATGAGTATTTTCGCCGTGTGCTTTGCAACCTGCTTGGCCGCGACGTGGAAAATGGCGAATTGCCCAATGACGAAAAGCTTATTGGTACCATGGTCCGCAATATCTGTTTCCAGAACGCGAAAAATTATCTCGGACTGGAACTTGGACACTCCTCAGCCCCACGCGAAGAGCAATTGGCGCAGAAGTAAATCACGGTCGGTTTAGACTGGACTGGCTCGTCCGTCGCTTCGCTTCACTCGCTACCTCATTCGTGGTCCTTCAAAATCTCTTCCACCCGCGCTTTTGAAACAGACAAATGATCCTCATTCTCTTTCAGCCATTGGCGGTAATCTTGTTCGATTGCCTCAGTCCAACGCGCATCAATTTGGCCCGCGGTGTACTTCCCTTCTTCCAGGCGCTTGTGTCCAAAAATATCGCGCAGGTGCGTGGCTTCTGAACTTTTCACCACCGCTTCGGCAAGCTGCGGCGGAATGAAGAGCACTCCTCCATTCCGGCCCAGCACAACATCGCCGGGCATCACCATTGCGTGGCCGATCCTGGTAGGCGCGTTAATGCTGATCATGGTCGAGTTAAGACGGTTGCCGGAGCGCAGGGAGCCGAAGTGATGGGAGGGATCGTACGCGCGTACGAAAGAGATAAAATTCGGAAGCTCATCAAGGCCGTTGATGTCCCGCACCGCGCCGTCATAAACAATTCCATTTCCCGACCGCGCATAGATCGCGTTGCCAACGTTGTCGCCGATGGAGGGCCCGTCCACCTTGAGCCCAAAGTGATCGCAAACATACACGTCGCGTTTCTGCAGCATGTCCACCGGCCAGGCGTTCATTCCGCCGATCCTGTGGTCTTTGACACCCTCGGCTTCCAGTAATTTTTGGACGTCGGGCCGGCCAGGCATCCATGCAGCTGTGAGCGCGCGTCCTACCAGCACCTGCCCCGGATGAATCGAGAGCCAACCATCTTCATATTGGTGCATGAAGCCGTTCTGCTGTAGAACTGCCCAGGCTTCTTCGAGCGTCACCTTTTTCATGCGGTCCAAAATGTCATCCGGCACTTTGGGCCGACCATCGGCAAAGCGTTCCCCGTGCCAATCGGGTGTGTACTTGATCACATCGTCGGGAGTAAAAAATCCTTGCTGCGCGTGAGCCTGAGAAACAATTGCTCCGGAAACGAGCAGGCAAAGGACTGCAAAAAACATCCGAGTGAATATTCTTTTCATCATGTTCGTCCGCTCCATTTATCGTTCCATTTACCGTCAGGCTTTATTTGGCTCAAACCAAGTCGTGCCCGGAACTTGCGCCTTCTTGGCCACTTCCTCATCCATCTCGACGCCGAGGCCAGGCTTGTCCGTGACGGTGACATATCCTTTTTGAATGATTTCGCCTTCCTTCACCCAGTTCTTCCACAAATCCAAATGATTGATCCAATGCCATTCGCAAACCAGAAAATTTGGAATGGAGGCGCATACGTGGGCAGTGGACATCGTCCCAATAGGCGACACGACGCAGTGTGGCGCAAATGGCACGTAATACGCCTGTGCCATGTTGGCGATCTTCCGCCCTTCAGAAAGTCCGCCGACTTTCTGAATGTCCGGCATGATGATGTCGGCAGCGCGCTTCTCGAAAAGTTCCCGGTATCCCCAGCGCATATACAAATTTTCGCCGCAGCAAATTGGCGTGGTGGTTGAGTGCCTAATGTCGGCCATGGCGTCAATGTCCTCGGGCGGCACTGGCTCTTCCAGCCAAAGCAGGCGGTAAGGCTCAAGCGCCACGGCCACGCGTTTTCCCGTGGTCGCGTCGTAGCGTCCGTGCATATCGCAGGCAAGATCCATATCTTTGGGAATGGTTTCGCGCACGTGCTTTACCCAACTCACCATCCTGTCAATCTCGCCATTGCTGGCCGTCCAGTTCACTTTGTCGAAGCGGCGGGGATCGGCGGCGTCATCAAGATCGATTTTCATCGCGGTAAAGCCCTGGTCTTTAATCCACGGCAGCTTCCGGTCTGATTCCGAGCTCAGCGGGTCTTCCATGTCCGAGTCGCAATAAATTCGGATTTTGTCACGGAATTTTCCACCCAACAATTGATAGACGGGCAGGCCTAACGCTTTGCCAGCCAGGTCCCAGAGCGCAATCTCCACGCCAGTTAAAGCCGTCACATATTGCCCGCCTTGCGCGCCGGCGAATATTCCCGACACGCGAACCTTCTCCCATAATGCGTCCACATTCAGCGGGTCTTGGCCGACAAGGAAATGGCGGAACTGATGCACGAGAGCGTCCGTTCCGATCGCGGCATCCGTGGATTCACCCTGTCCGTAAAGACCCTGATCGGTATAAACGCGGACGTGTGTTTGCCAGCCATGCACGCGAACTTGCGCCGTTCGAATGTCGGTGATCTTCAGTTTAGGGCGTTGAAAGGGGCTGCTTGATTGCTGGACTGCGGCCGCCAGAGCGGGAAGCGCAAAGGTTCCAGCGATCGGCAACGCAACGTTTTTTAGCATCGTCCTGCGTGTGAACTGACCCATTGAATATTTCTCCCATTCTGCTGAATTATGAATGCTGACCTCACAACTTTCTCGCCTGGTTAACCGCTTTATCAATTAATTCGAATTTTTAGGTAGTCTTCTGTCTTCAAGAACCCCCGATTACAGCCATGCCAGTTGGAGCCGCCGTCAATTGCTGCTCTGGATCCACCATCAACCACGAAATTGCCCCCAGGAAACAAAGCACACCCGCGACCGCGAATGACATCCCCCAACCGAACTTTTCCGCAATCCAGGGCGTCAGGGAAGCTGTGACGGCGCCGCCGATCTGGCAGCCCATATTCATGACGCCCGACACCGACCCCGCCGAAAGACCTCCAATGTCGCAACTCACTGACCAGAACGAACTCTGCGCAAGATACAGCGCTCCTGCTCCACCGGCCAGTACAACGCTGGCCAGACCCGCATCCTTCACATAAGTTCCGATGCCAACAAAAAGCGCGGCGAGCATTGTGCACACGCTCGCCAGTACGCAACGCCCCACGCGTTTCCCATAACGCTTTGCCAAACCATCGCTCACCCAACCACCGAGCGCGGAACCGATGGCCATGGCAGCGAACGGAAGCATGGCGTATTGCGCGCTTGCCTTCAAATTCAATCCGCGCACTGTGGTCAGGTAAGTGAAAAACCAGGTAAAGAAGATGTAAACCACGTATCCGAAAGCGAAGTAGCTGGCGGTGATGGCCAGCACATTTTTGCTCATGAGGATGGTCCGCCACGGCAGAGACGGATTGCTTTTAATATTTTTCGAAGTCTGCGGCAAGCCAGCCAGGATATAGGCATCTTCTTTAGGACTGACCCACGGGTGTTGATCAGGATTGTCGCGAGCCATTACGTACCAGAGTCCGCCAACAATGAGTCCCACAAGAGCGCATATCCAAAAAGATGCCCGCCATCCATGATGCAAAATCACATAGGCGATCACGGGAGGCGTGACCGCCGCGCCCGTGCCCACACCCGCGAAAATCAATCCGTTGGCAAGGCCGCGTTCCTGGGATGGAATCCAAGTGGCCACCAGGCGGTTGCTGGCGGGATAAACAATGGATTCACCCACTCCCAGAGAGAATCTCACGATCAGGAGAAGGACCAATGAGCCTGCGATGCTGGAAGGCGTAAGCGCAGTAAGCGCGGTAAAGAGCGCCCACCACAGCGCTCCCAAGGTCAGGATTCTTCTTGGTCCAAAACGATCGGCCAGCCGTCCGCTCGGCGCTTGAAACAGCGCGTATCCCAACACCCACGCGCTGAAAACCCAACCCAGCCGAATGTGATCCAGATGAAACTCTCGCTCAATGGACGGGCCGGCAATTGAAATGTTGACCCGGTCCAGATAAGAAACGGCGCTGATCACCAACATCCAGGCAATCAACATCCATCGGACACGGCCCCGAAAAATATTCATAGCGGAAGGCGAGCCATTGTAAACCTCGATCAACCGTGCAAGAAGAATTTTTATGCGATGAGTTCCGCAGGACTACGCAGCCACACGCTTGGATCACATTTCCCAATCGAGAGACCCGTAACATAATATGGCTGTGAAAGGCAGAAGCTGCTGAACTTATGAAAACTCGCTCGATCTCCGACCCAATACGGTATCCCTCCATGACGACCGCGCAACTTCGCGAGACATTTTTGCTTGACGCTCTCTATGCGCCGGGTGAACTTCGCCTGGAATATACCGACATGGATCGCGCGGTCGTGGGCATGGCTGCTCCCGTGCGAAGCCCGATTGCGCTTACAGCGGATGAGACGTTGCGCGCAAAGTTCTTTACCGAGCGCCGCGAGTTAGGCGCGTTGAACATCGGCGGCAAGGGCCTCATTCGTGTTGGCAACAAAAACTTTCCGCTGGAAAATCTTGATTGTCTATATATAGGGCGGGGCGCAAACGAAATATCGTTCGAATCAAGCAATCCGGAAGCGCCGGCCATTTTCTATCTTCTAAGCTATCCCGCGCACTCCAGCTATCCCACGACACTAGTTTGCAAAGATCAAGCCAGCCCGACTGAATTGGGCAGCGCCAAAGACTGTAACCACCGAACGGTTTGCAAGTACATCTATCAGGACGGCGCGCAAAGTTGCCAGTTAGTGATGGGGGTAACGCATCTTCGTGCCGGAAGCGCATGGAATACGATGCCTGCCCATACTCACCTGCGACGCTCGGAGATCTATATGTATTTCAATCTCGCCGAAGAAGCCCGCATCTTTCACATGATGGGGCCTGCGGAAGAAACACGCCATATTGTCATGAAGAATCGCGAAGTAGTTCTTTCTCCTGTCTGGTCAATTCACTCAGGGGTAGGCACACAGGCTTATAGTTTTTGCTGGGGCATGGGTGGAGAAAACCAGGATTATGGAGACATGGATCCGGTACCGCTGGCAAAACTTCGCTAGAATGACGGAACAAAATTCAGGAGGCGCCATGAAACTGATTTCATTCGTGATGGTGGCCGCGCTGGCCATTCCGTGTTATGCGTTACAGGGGAGCAAGGCAGAGGTTTTTCCCAGCAAAGATATCGCGTCGCAACTGTCGGCCCTCGTGGAAAAAGCGAAAGCTTCTGGCAGCAGCGGCGCTACCCTCGGCGATTACAAATCGCATGCCATCAAGCTTTCCGTCCGCACCGGGAGCGGAGGCGCAGAGGTTCACGGCCACTACGATGACATTTTCGTCGTCACCCAAGGGCAAGCAACTCTCGTAACTGGCGGGACAGTGCTCGATGCTAAAACCAATGCGGACGGGGAAACAATGGGAAGCAAAATACAGAATGGAACTTCGCAAACCATTGTCAAAGGAGACGTCGTTCACATCCCGGCAGGCACTCCCCACCAATTACTGCTCCACGGAGAGACGTTCAGCGCGATCATAATTAAAGTAAAGGAAGCGCAATAGTGCAGATACACCCGCGATGGGCGAATGTTGAATGAATATTTGGATGAGTGCAAATTGAGCAGTTGAGTGAGAAACGAACCAGGTTACCGCTTAGTCGAGCTAAAGATTGACGTTGGGAGCTCACAACTAAAAAGATTGATCGTCGTTCTGGCAACTTCTTCCTCGCTGCAATCCGATGAGCGGCCACATCGTACGCAATACCACTGTTGCAGTCCCGGATTCCAAAAAATATCTCCGTGGGCGGTCGTATGTCTCACGGGTATAGGCTAGTCGCGCGAAGCGCTTTGCGATAGATCACAGGGGTAATTACAGATTAGGTTACCCTATTCGTTCTAATTCTGCCCTCATTTAGAGATCGCAAGTGCCTGCTTCGCGCCCATTTCAGTCATGATGTGCACTCAGGATGAAGATCACTCAATGGTGCGGATATATTGAATACAGCTCGCTGACGAGTAGCAAAAAGCATTTCAGAGTGCTTCGTCAGGAGCCTAATTTGCGAGACCTTTCCTCAGACGATAAATGGTCTCCTTCATCGCGGGCGCGGGTTAGCATCTGGTAAATTGTGTTTCTGCCGACTCTCAGTATTTCTGCCGCTTTCGCTTTATTGCCGCCAACATGGTTGAGAACATGTAGCAAATATTTCCTTTGCACTTCTTCGAGGCTTAACAGTTCACTCTCGTCATGGGAGGGCATATCCTGCACATGTTCCCAAAGCTCGGGAAGGTCATGTAAATCAATCACACTACTGGTCGTCATAATGCAACTTCCACTGATGACGTTTTCCAGTTCACGAACATTGCCCGGCCAGCTGTGGCTTGCGAGGCGAGCCTGGGCACGGCGGGTAATGCCAATAATGTCTCTCCCATAGATTCCCGCATACTTTTCTACAAAATGACGCTGAAGCAGCGGCAGGTCTTCCTTCCGTTGGTTCAACCGTGGAATTGTAATTTCCACGACCGAGAGGCGGTAATAGAGATCTTCACGAAACTCTCCCCGGTCTACCATCTTCCGGAGATCGCGATGAGTCGCGGCCACAACTCGGATGTTTACACGCCGTGTTACAGGGGAACCAACGCGCTGGACTTCCTGATTTTGTAACACACGCAGAAGCTTGGCCTGTGCGGGCAGCGTCAATTCGCCGATTTCATCGAGAAAGACCGTTCCCCCATTGGCATATTCAAAGATGCCCTGCTTGTCCTGCGTTGCTCCGGTAAAAGCGCCGCGCACATACCCGAACAACTCACTCTCCAACAAGCTCTCCGTTAAAGCGGCACAATTACAGATTGCAAATGCAGAGGAACTTGCAGGGCCCAAACGGTGTAAAGCGTGAGCAACTAACTCCTTGCCGGTGCCGGTAGCTCCCCTCACCAATACGGTGCGAAAGTGGGGAGCAATCCGCCGAATCTTAGCAAAAACATCAAGCATCAACGGGCTTCGTCCGACCATGCCTTCAAACTGATATGCATCGACCAGTTCCTGGTCCAATTGGTAGGCTTTTTGGCGGGTTCCAGCTTCTTCTAAGAGGCTATGGATGCGGCTTTGCAAGCGTCTGACGTTAAGAGGTTTGGAGAAGTAGTCACAAGCGCCGCGGCGAATCGCATCCACCGCTGATTCAGGAGAATAAAATCCCGTCATGAGCATGAAATCCGTTCCTGGATCCAATGCTAGAACTTGATCCAGAAATTCGAGTCCACTCATGCCTGGCAATTTCAAGTCAGAAAGGACAATGCGAGGTCGTAGTTCCACAACCCGTTCCAAAGCAGATTCAGCATTCCGCTCCAGAACTAAGTTGACGTGTTCGCCGGCCAGAGCTTCACCGATCAGCTCTAAATTTTCAGGTTCATCATCAACAACCAACATCCTTAATTGCGATTGTTCAGCCCCAAACCCCACAGGATAGTCCTTAGTATTGCGTCATTCCAGAGCAGCGCGTTCTGGTAGGTAGACTTCATACACCTAAGTGTCTCCAAAACGCGCCATTGCGACGATTTAATCTTGCATTGTTACGATTGTAGAACGCATCCCGCCCCATGCAACCTAAAAGCCGGGCAATTCAAATAACAATATGTTCAGGTTTTATTTCACGATTGGCCCCAGCCAGTATTGTTGCGCGCTCAATCACGTTTCGTACCTCGCGGACATTCCCCGGCCAAGTGTGCTGTTGCAAGACCGACAGCGCCTCAGGAGTCAGCACAACATGGTGTGGGCAAAACTTGGAAATAAAAGTTTGGGCCAGGGACGGCAAATCCTCCATACGCACCCGCAGCGGCGGCAACTCGATGGGGAAGACTGAAAGCCTGTAGTAGAGATCCTCGCGAAAACCATGCTCCTGGACTAATCGCCTCAAGTTGGCGTTGGTTGCCGCGATCACACGCACGTCAACTCGAAACGTATCCGTGCTCCCCAGCCTCTGAACCTCTCCCTGTTCCAGGAACCTCAGCAATTTAGATTGGAGTCCTAAAGGAAGATCTCCAATTTCATCCAGAAATAATGTGCCCCCTTGCGCGGCGTGAATGCGTCCGATTCTCGACTGCACAGCTCCGGTAAATGCTCCTTTCACATACCCAAACAATTCTGCTTCCAACAAGGCTTCTGGGATCGCCGCACAATTAATCACGACAAATGGCTTGAGCCGTCGTCCGCTTAGCTGATGTAAAGCTTGCGCCACAACATCCTTGCCCGTACCGCTTTCTCCCGTGATCAGTACCGTCGTGTCACGCTGAGCGACCATCCGAACCATTCCGCACAACTGCTGCACCACCGTCGTCTTACCGACAAAACCCGGCAGGCCGTTCTCAGGTCTCTCGCGTTCATCGAGATTAAAACCATTTTGCTTCCCTTTGAATATTCCTGCAGCCTCCATTTCGCGAACCACCCTAAAACTCAGCGAACTAGGGGAAGGTGCGGCCACGATGGCCTGACCGGTGTGAGGGTTAATCGGGATGACCTCAACCTGGGGATGTTGAAATTGGAGGATTTCTTTAAACTCTTCCACCTTCAAATCAGGCAGAGAGGGATCTAATAGCACCAACGAAACTTCTTCGGTATCCATTCTTTCCAATGCCTCTGCCCCGCTGCTGACCGCGTAAATCTCCCAGCGCTCGGAACTTAGACGAGACAAGAGGTGTGACCGCAGTTCTTGATTCGGACTAATGATAAGCAAACTTGCTACGTCAGATGGAATCATCGGACGTAAAGGAATCTCCTGAGTTGCAATCGCGCTAGACATGCCCGGCGGCCTTTCTGAATTCTAGATTTTGGAATGAGTCTCTGGCGGCTATGACTCTTATCTGATTTAGGCACTCTATGACTCTTGCGGCTTGCACAAGTGCCGTTCCAACGGATTCTCTATATTCCTGAACCGTCTCCGCTTTGATCAGGGCCAGTTCTAGAGCACCCTGCAATACAGTCAGTGGCTGGGCTACCTGGTGGAGGAACTGTAAAACATCCTTGGCCTCATGAGTCACTGTGCCCGCAGTGTTCGAATTTGAGTCTTGGGTATGCATATCTTTAATTTTCACTTTCTAATTGTCGGCGATTACATACCCAACGCCGCGTATGGTGCGTAACAGTTTAGGGGAGGATTCTGGAGGATCCACCTTGTCCCGCACGTACTTAACATAAACATCCACAAGATTGCTTGTGCTGTCGTATGGCGCCTTCCAGACGTTTTCCATGATCATGGCGCGGGTCACGGGCTTTTTGGCATTCATCATGAGATATTCGAGAAGGCTAAATTCCTTATTCGTCAAATCAACTCTTTTGCCAGACCGTTCAACTTTGAATTGCTCGCGATCCAGTATCAGATCGCCTACCTGCAGCACCCGGCCGCACCCGTTATTTTTGCGCCGCAGCAAGGCTCGCGTCCGAGCTCCAAGTTCATGAAAAGAAAAAGGTTTAATTAAGCAATCATCTGCCCCCGTGTCCAATGCCAATACCCGGTCTTCCAGAGCCACCTTGCCTGTCAATACCAAGACTGGAAGGTTGGGCATAACGGGACGAAGCTGACCTAACACCTTGAGGCCATCAAGTTTGGGAAGATTAAGATCCAGGATCAATAAGTCATATGGAGTGCTGCGGAGTGATTGCAGCGCCATCTCCCCGTCGTGAACAACATCCACCTCATAACGATTGCTTTGTAATCCGCGTTTTAAGAAGTGTGCGAGTGGCGCGTCATCTTCGGCCACTAAAAGTTTTGCTGCTGGATGAATCGCATCTGAAGTTCCCACTTTCTGTTCTTGCAAAAAATCCTCCTTGCCACCCGACGTGGCTTTGCACGAGTTCCTTTTTCTAATTTCTAATGCACTGCTCTTTGCGAATGAGCCACGGATAAGTAGGGGGAGGGTTTGTGGCCGTTCTAAATGCACTTTTCTTAATGCAATTAGAGAGCCTTAATTCCTGGTTAACCTATCTCTATGAATTCTTTGGATTTTAGTTTTGGATGAGGAAGGATGGAATTTAATTGACTGTCATCAATTAAGACACACTGTCACGATTTCGAACGGTGTACGAGAAGCGCTGTTAGTGATTCACCCTAGTGTTCCGATGATTTCGCTGGTTCTTGAGCAGATTGTGACTGAGGAGAAACCAAATCTTTCTGCGGATCAATATTTCCCGGGCTAATCGTCCTCGCGTTTATCTGAGTTGTGGACGAAACGCCAGGAGACAAATTCTTAACAAGATAATGAACAATCACCGAAATGCGGCGATTGGAAGGATCCAGTGGGTCCTTGGGATTCCGGAGCATCTGGTCGGCAAACCCCCGCACCTGAGCCACCTGGTCAGATCGAATCCCCGTTTCCTGCATCCAGCGTCGTGCCGAATTGGCACGATCGGTGGACAACTCCCAATTTCCATAGCTGCCGCCGACTGCATAAGGCTTGGAATCGGTGTGCCCCTCGATGGAGAGTTTATTAGGCAACTTTCCCAGTTCCCCTGCAAGTAAAGCCAGCAGTTCCTTCCCATCTTTATTGAGTGCCGTACTCCCCCGATTAAAGAACGTCCCGCTGGCCGACTCCAGGAGTTCAATGCGCAAACCCTCTGCGGTGATCGTGATTTCGATATGGTCCTTCAATTTGTCGAAATCCGGCATGCTGCGCATGGCCTTTTGCAGCTGTTCCTTCAACTTGATCATGTCTTTTTTGGACAAGGAGAAATTTTCCCCGGAACCAACCTGGTCCGTGCCCACCATTTTGGAAGTGCCGGAAGGGTCCTTGAAATAGCCACCGATCGCCTGTTGAATCTGTTTGCTGGTATTCATCAGCCAAAGCACGATGAAAAGCGCCATCATTGCTGTCACGAAGTCTGCATAAGCCACCTTCCACGCCCCGCCATGGTGAGCGTTGTGGGTGACCTTTTTCTTAATGATGATGATGGGGCGCGCTTTATCCATGAGAAATTATTTGCCGGCGGCTGCCGCGGCCGCCGTCTCTCCACCTTTATTACGACAGGCATTTTCGACTTCCTGAAATGACGGACGAACATGTCCGGGAATGGCACGCCGTCCAACCTCAACCGCCAGGATTGGAGCGCTTCCCTTCAGGAATGCGATCATCAGAACGCGTAACACGTAAAGATAAGCATGTTCTTCATCCACGACCTTCGTCATGCTGGCGGCAAGCGGCGAAATTAAACCGTAGCAAAGCAAAATGCCCAGGAAGGTTCCCACCAGCGCGGCAGCCACTTTACGTCCGATTTCCTCCGGAGGCCCCCCAAGAGAACCCATGGTGATAACCACGCCAAGCACCGCAGCCACAATTCCCAAGCCTGGCAATGTATCTGCCACTGTGGCCATGGCCGTAGCCGGTTGGGTAGCTTCATGGTGACGCACTTCCATATCAAGCTCGAGCAGCTGATCCAAATCAAAAGCTTCCACGCCCGTGATGGCCATGCGGAGTGTGTCGCAAAGAAAATCACGGACATGGTGATCTTTTAGAAATTTTGGATATTTGGTGAAGATAGGACTTTTCGCGGGCTCTTCCACGTCCCCTTCGAGTCCCATTAAGCCCTCTTTGCGAGCTTTATTTAGCAGTTCGTACATCATTTTCAAGGTCTCGTTATAACGCTGCTTGGTGTAGGGTGGCCCGCTAAACACGCCGATGATGCCTGAAACAATGGCTTTCAAAACCCGCAGCGGGTTCGCTATCAAGACCGTCCCCGCTGCAGCTCCGCCAATGATTAAAAGCTCGGCGGGCTGGAGGAGCACTTTCATATTTCCATGCTCCATCTTGTAGCCGGCAACGATGGCCCCAAATACAACGACGATTCCAATGATTGCGAACATAAGCCTAGGTATTGCCGTCCTTCCCTGCTCCGGCCGCCGCCGCTTTCGCAAGATTTTGTGAGCGCGAAACTTCGGCGCGACCGATAAGAGTTTCCATCGTGTCTCCAGTCATGACCGTGGCGTACCCAATCGAAGTCGTGGCTAGTAATTCATCTCCCCACCATTGAATTCCCTCGTAGTGAAGAACTCTTAGAACACGGTCCACCAGGCTCTTTATCCCCTGATTCTCGCAACTCAATGCAATGGCCAGAAATTTATCGTCGTCCCACCGGCCAAGGAAATCCGTTGGACGAAGGGTATTTTTGAGGTTCCGCGCCACCAGCCCAAGGATTGTGTCCCCCGCTTCGCGGCCATACTTCAGCCTGAACTGATCGAGATTCTCGATGCGAGTCAGCAAAACCGAGAACGGAACGCGGTATTCCTCGAAGCCTGCAAGGTTCTCCCTTAAATGAAACTGCGTGAAGCCAAGATTTGGGATTCCGGTTGTTTCATCCAGGCACCCATAGGAAGCCAGCGTATTTTGTACACGCCTCTTTTCAAGCGAGGACCGCTGGTTCTCGAAGCTCTCCGCAGCGCCAATGATTGAGCCATGCTCATCGCGGATGGGAACAGTCCATACGTGCACGGGGATTCGCCGTCCATCCTTATGATGGAAATACATCTGTGACACTTTTTTCCTGCCGTTGAGAAGGGTGTCACGCACCGGACACAGTCCCCGGCAGGAGCTGCACCCCTCCTCATGACATTCCTTGAGAAGGTTGTCCTGGCATGAATGCCCCAGAACTTCGTGCCCCAAGTAGCCTGTAAGTCTTTCCGCGCCGTCATTCCAGAACTGTATCTTCCGATCGCGGTCCATCAGATAGACTCCCGTCTGGAGGCTGCTGAGCACCGTGCGGAATATCTCGGGGTCTTTGAAGTCTGCCATATCTGGTCCGTAACTCTTTTAAGGAAAACTTCTTATCGGCCTTTGAGTTTCTAGACTTTAAGTTGGTGATTGTTGGATGAGAGATTGGTTAGGAGATTTCCATGCCGGGGAGGGATCGCTCCGAACCAAACAGCTATTTCTTCCCTGCTGAGTGAGCGCGGGTACGCCCTTGAAATGCTTCCAGCAGCGCTTCGCAACGCAACTCCAGCCTGTCGAGCCGATGCACCTGCTCGCAACATGCGCGCGTGGCCTCCACCCGCTGAGCTTCATTTTCCAAACAGAAACGAATTCTCTCCGCCAGTTCTCCAGGCTTACCCGGGTCGTAATAGTGGGCGAGAATGTTATCGTAATTTTTTTGCGAAGGGATGGTTGGAGTAATCAAGAACGTTCCACATGCCAAGGCTTCATATACTTTTGTAACCACCAATTCTGAAAGACTGGGAAGATTTACAAAAACTTTAATTTTGCGCAAATTATCCGCATACAGCTCCGCGCTCTCGCGAATTCGTACCCCGCTCAAATCAAGTACCTGCACATTCCCCAACTTCAACGTGATTCCCTTCAAAAATGGCTTTAGAGTTTCCAAAAACGCTGCCCGTTTGGGATAGATGAGGCCAATGAATGCCGCGTCATACTCTTTAGGCTGGTTCCAGTCCGGCTTAAAGACTTCAGTGTCCACGCCAAAAGGAAGCCATTTCAGCCCATATTTTTCGTCCTGAATTGCAGAACAAAATGTGAAATTGGCAAATTCGCGTATCTCTTCCAATGGCATCCGGCCATAGTCTTCTCGTTCAACCGTCTCGTGCATCCATGAGACTTTCGGAACGGAAATCTTGTGCCAACGGGGATATAGCTTGAGCAAATGTCCCCGCACATGCTCCGGTCCTGAAACTAGAATCCCGTCAAACTCACTTAATTGCTCGGCGCTCGGATATTGCCGCGGATCAATTCCACTTTTTGTCACATCCACGGAAAAACCAGTGGTCGGGTGTCCCATGCGATTCAGAGTGTCCACCAAGCCAGTGGCTACGCTCCAGGCGCAAAAGATGGATGCGGGATGAAAGCATGCCAGTTTCAAGAAATTTCCTTTCGACACAACTCTCCTCTCTGGCCTCAGCAATCCCGATGCCTCATCTGGCCCTAATTCGCGTTGCAGTAAACCTCATCTCGCTGACGCATCCACTGGCATGGCACATGCTTCATAAATTGGCTGAGGCTGCGAGTCTCAAATCAAACTTTAATCTTCATTGGAATGCCTACAATCGCCCTTTCCATGATCGTGAAGAACGGCGCCAGCACCATTCGTGCGTGCCTTGAAAGTGTGTGCGGCGTTGTGGACCAAATCGTTATTGCAGATACCGGCTGTACCGACCAAACCTGCGACATCGCGCGAGAATTTGGCGCCGTACTCGTCCCTTTTCCATGGGAGAACCACTTTGCCAACGCTCGCAATGCGGCGCTCAAGCCGGTGACTGCCGACTGGGTGCTGGTTCTGGACGCAGACGAAGAACTGGACGAGGACGCGCGGAAACGAATTCCCGATCTCTTAAAGGCATCGAATGTTGGTGGCTACATCACTCCAATTCGCAACTATGTTCCGAACAAATTTACTCGCGCATGGGATCGCATAGCGGTTCCGAACGACAACCGCCACGTGCGCGCGAAAGATGCACCGGCCTATGTGGTACACGAAAACTGCCGGTTTTTCCGTCGTCATCCCGAGATTTTTTTCGTGGGGCGCGTACACGAAGCCGTAGAAGGGCCAATCCAAGCTTTAGGAATGAAGTTATTGCCCGCTCCTTTCTTCATTCACCATTTTGGCCAGATGTCGTCTCAGCAGCACAAAGATGACAAAGCTCTCTTCTATCGCGACCTGTTACGGCTTAAAACTGAAGAACAGCCCAATGACGCCCTTGCATGGATCCAACTTGGCCTGCAGGAATATGAATGTCTGGGAAATGCGGGAGAAGCGTTGCGATGCCTGGACCGGGCCCTCATTCTCCAGCCACAAGCCTCCGACGCGTGGATTTTCAAGAGCATGGCATTGCTGAACCTCGGACAGCCTCAGCAAGCACTGGCGGCACTTGGAAATGCTAGGAAAGACGGCAAGGGGGCGGCTTTACGGGAACAGCTTTGTGGAGACGCTTTTCATTATCTTGAACAATTGCCCGAGGCCCGCGCCGCGTATCGGGAGGCACTCAAGTTGAGACAGCAGGATCCAATTCTTGAGAGTAAATTGGGATTTGTTGAAGTGAAGCTTGGGCAGCATAAGGCTGGCATCGCAAAACTCGAGCGTGCAGCAAAAGCGGCCCCCGCACTGCTTGAAGTACACGATCGTCGAGTAAAAGCCTACGTCTTGGTGAAGGACTTGAATCAGGCTGCCGTGGCATCCGAAGAATTCTTGTCTCACATCGCGCATCCCAAGCTGTTTATGCGAGCAGCGAGCATCCGGGCGCAGATGCAACAATGGGATCGGGCGGCACACATTCTCGCCTCTGGATTAGAGATGTTCCCTGCATCCCCGGAACTGCAACTGGCGGCAAAGGAAGTATCCGCCAAATGCTCCCCCGCCAGTCCAGCTCAAAATGCACAGGCAGCGAGCGCCGGTTCAAACACGTAGTATTTTCCGGAATACAACTCCAACGACCTCGCTCAGCTTTCCTTGCGGCCCACAAAGGCCCAGGTGGGAAGACATATCTTCTTCACCAGCCGGTCACAGATGGTCGCCTGCAATTTCGGGTCAGATTCCGTTTGGGCGATGATGTCACTGATATGCGCGAAATATCGGGCCACGGTAAGCATGCGGCGGCGTATGCGCTCCTGAAGAGCTGCGGGGAGCTTTGGATGAATTTCCTTCTCCGCGCGCTTGCAAACGTCCAACACACACTTCGCGTACCAGAGCACGTGGTGCACATTGCTGAAGTTGCCTAGATGATCCAATTGCACGCCGTGGCGCGCGAACATCCGCCGGTAGTAAGCCTCCGTTCGCCAATAGCCGACGCCGTACGATTCCGCTCCGGATCCGGTGGCCACCTTAAAGTATTCAATTGCCTGCGGGCGAGAAAGAATCGTCATGCCCGCTTGCGCGTAGTGATGGTCCGCCATCAATTGGTCCGGCGAGTATTTGTTCCCAACCACTACGTAGATCACGCCGTTGCGACGCAGCAACTGGGCCAGGGCCGCAATTGTAAGTCCGGGGTCCATCACGTGCTCGAGGACATCCTGCACCACAATAATGTCGAAGGTGCCAATGCGCTCTTTTATTCCGGGAGCGCAGATATCATCAAGCCTGTAATCGGATTTGATTCCGAGGTCGGCAAGACGTTTTTGCCCTACCCGCGCACGTTCCGCATCAATTTCCACTCCCGTCACATCGCATCCCTGTTCCGCGAAAGAAATCAGCGTCCCACCGTAGCCGCATCCCACGTCGAGCATGCGCCGCCCCGAAAGAGGGATGTGCTTGCGCACCTGCCGGGCAATGGCGCGGCCGCGCTGGATTTCACGGTTGGCGTAACTCCGCCACACAGCAGAATTGATTCCTGAAAAATATTCCCCTGATACAAGGCGATTGGCATACGCGGGTGGAAAGTAGTCGCGGTCGGCGTGGCACTGCTGGATGCCCTGCTGCGCTCGCCTTACCTGATTCGGTGAAGCTGTTGCTTTTATTTTTTCGTATTCAAGAAAGGCTTCATCCGCGCGTCCCGATGCCAGAAGAATATCCGCCAGAAAAAAACGCCCTTCGGTGTTATCTGGATATTTTGCCGCAAAGTTTTGGGCTTCGGCGCGCAGGTTTGCGAGTTCAGTATCGAATTTGCGGAAAATCTTGAGCAATGCCGGCTCCCCTTCAGACAGTTCAGGGGTCGCATTTGGGATAACCTTTGCAGGCTTCGCCGCAGCCGCGGACAAGTTCGCGTTCGAGACCATCGCAAAGCTTCCTGCCCGAGTGGATTCGCATTTTGTAAGCATTCGCGAAAGCGTTTCGCGCTCCTGGGTGTCCGCAGTCGCGCACGCTTGTTGCAGGTACGGGGCAGACTCTGTGAACTTAGTAGCGCTGAATAAAAGAATCCCCAAATTCGCCGCCGCTTTGTCATAGCTCTGGTCAAGTTGGAGGGCTTTCCGAAAACCCTTTTCCGCCTCGTGCTTACGGCCGAGCGCGAGTTGGACCATGGCCCAGTCATTCCAAGTTTCACAGTTCTCTTCCTGAATGAGTGCCGATGCCATCAATTTATCGGCTTCAGTCAATGCTCCCTTTTTATAAGACTCGACTGCTAACTGGTGATCTGCTGTCATGTGCAAACACTCCCGCTGAGATAAACACGGAACCATATAAGCAATTACGCTTCCTCATCTGTTTCTAACCTCGTTCAAGCAGCCTGCACGGGTCGGACTCGCGGTCCGATTAACACAAAATGAGGCAAGCCAATTGCTATCTATCTTGGGGGACACTTCCGCCCGAACAAAAAACACTGAGATGTTGCGATTTCGCGCGAGCTAGAGCATGCCTACCAATGAATACCACGCAAATGCGCTGAAGGCGTTCCACGAGGGACGCATGGAAGAGGCCGCGCGCCTGCTGGGCGAGGCTCTGGGCGACGAAGAATCCGGTGAATTATGGAACGACTGGGCCACGGCGCAATTTCAATTGAGTAAATCCGAAGAAGCTGAAGAAGGCTATCGCCGCGCGCTGGAACTCGACGACAAAAATGGCGAAGCTGCCCTCAATCTTGGAGTTTTGCTTAAGCATTCCGGAAGGAGCGGTGAGGCCATCGAATGGTTCGAACGGGCGGCTCGCTACCTTGCAGGACCCGATCGTTCCTCTGTGATCGCCATGCAGGAGGAATGCCGCCTCGCCACGGCCAGCATTTTGCCATCAGACGCCATCACGTCCCATCTGCTGAAATTTGCAGGAAAAAATAACAACGAACAATCCTACCTGGAAACTCATCTTGCCCGTTACGTCAAAACATTGGAGTTATTGCCTAATGCCGCGCCGGGACAGACGCTGCTCGAGTTGGGTGCCGCGTTCCACCATCTCACACCGTCGCTAACCTCTCTGAAAGGATACGACGTTCGTTGCAGCGACATTTGGGAAGGCGACGCTAAGACCGTGCGTCAAATCATCTCTATCGACGGGACTGAATCACACGAAGTTGACGTTGATAACTTCGATGTCGAACATTTTCCCTGGCCTTATCCCGATGCTTCGTTTGATGTCGTGCTGTGCTGCGAAATGCTGGAGCACTTGATCTCGGACCCCATGGGCGTTGTCGCCGAAATGAACCGGGTGTTGAAACCTTCCGGCTTGCTTCTGCTGACTACTCCCAACATGGCCAGCGCAAAGAGCGTGGAGTACGCATTGAAGGGCGAGAGCCCTTACATATACGGCCGTTACGAACCGGGCGGCCGCCCCACCGATCACCACAATCGCGAATACACCACAAATGAGGTTGAAAGACTGCTGACATTTGGCGGTTTTCAGGTTGAACGCATCGTCACGCAGGACAGTTGGTGGAACCGCGACCGCTCACTGTTACGTCTATTTGCCTCTCGCGGCCTTCCCATCGCGCGACGAGGAGACAACACTCTGTGCCTTGCGCGTAAAACAAACAGCGCAATTGAACGATACCCGGAGGAATTTTATTTAACCGTCGGAACGCAATCGGTGCGGCGGGACGACCAGGTCGGCAGCGCTGAATCCGAAGACTCCAATAGCGACCGTCCGCTGCGCGTCCTCATCGTGAACGAGATGCTTCCGCAGACAGACCGTAACGGATCCGATGTGCGGATCATGCAGATCGTACGGGAACTTCGCGAGCAGGGGCATCAAGTCACTTATATCGCGCGCAACGGCCACCTCCGCGAGTATTACACCTCGGCCCTTGAGGACTTAGGCGTCAAGGTGTGGGCGCATGATAGCGAGCGGCTGCACTACCTGGGAGTGGATGATCCCATCGAGTGGAATCTCAGCCAGGTATTGCAGGAAGGAAATTTCGATCTTGCCATTCTTCTGATGTGGTTCTGGACAAGCACTTCCATTCCCGAACATTACATGGGAGCGATTCGCCAACAATCGCCAGGCACGCGCATTGCTGTCCTCACGGATGACCAACATGGATTGCGGGAACTGCGCATGGCGCAATTGACGAAACTTTGGTCAGATCATGAACGGGCTGAGAACTACGGCACACGCGAACTTGAAGTCTATCGCAACGCGGACATCGTTCTGTCCATCTCGGAAGACGATCGGCGCGGGTTGCTCTCGCGAGATCCGTCGTTGAATATCAGTTTGCTTCCCATGATTGCGGAGCTTTTGCCGGAGGAGCCGGCTCTGGCTGACCGGAAGGGTGTTCTCTTTCTTGGCAATTTCACCAATGCAGCCAATCGGGACGGCGTCGAATGGTTGCTTAAGGAAGTCTGGCCCTTGGTCCGCGCACGAGTTCCAGAAGCGACGCTTTCTTTGGTTGGAAGTAACTTGCCGGCCGGACTAGGCTCCCAAGAAGGTGTACAGCCGATCGGCCATGTGCCGGACATTAAGCCCTTCTTGTTGCAACATCGAGTGTTTGTCTGTCCCATCCGTTTTGGAACCGGAATCAAAACCAAAAATCTCTCCGCCCTGGGAAGTGGACTTTCACTGGTGACGACCACCATAGGCGCCGAAGGGATGAACCTGCGCCATGGGCACAGCGCGTTGATCGCTGATAATGCGGAAGAATTTGCCGCGGCAATTGTCCGGGCCTACACGGACAATATATTGTGGCAGCGGCTTTCGCGCGAAGGCCGACAACACATGGCCATCGAATTTGGCTACCCGCGCCTTCAGAAATCCATACGGACGCTTGTTCAGCAAGTCCACATGGCCGAAGTATCCGCCAACAATCGCCTGTATGAGCCTTCGTATCTGGAAGTCGAAAAACTCAATCCGGAAATTCTCACGTGCCGCCCGGCCCACTATCGTAAATGGCTCCGCCTTACGGGATATCTGCAACTCGCGGAAGAACATTTAACGCACAGTTGCCCTTCTCAGGCTCTGGAACAACTTCGGCACATCTTCAGCACGTCGCGTGATGGGGAACATGCACAGGTCATCTTCGATCACGCATTGAACCTTATGGCGCGTTGTTACAGCGAACTGGGGAATGAGGACAAGGCCCGCGAATATGAACGCATTCGAAGAGATACGGAACGCGAAAGGTCTGCATTGCAGCCGCAGGCGCCGGCTCTCGTGGCAAAAGGATCGGGCCCCAGACTTTCCGTAATTATTCCTAGCTACAATCGCGCGGCACAGCTCAAAGTTTGCCTGGCCAACCTCGAGGCACAATCGCTCCCCGCTGACAACTGGGAGATCATCGTCGTGGACGACGGATCAACCGACCGCACGGCCGAAGTATGCGAAGAGTTCCCTAGCTACTGCCGTTTTGAATATCTCAGGCAAAGCCATGCTGGAATCGGCGCGGCGCTGCACGTCGGCGTTCAGCGGGCACGCAGCCCATACCTGTTATTCATCAAAGACGACACTATTCCCCACTCCTCCATGCTGGCCGATCATCTGCAAGCGCAATATGCGCTTGGCGACAAAAAAGGCGCCATTCTCGGAAGCCGCGCCTACCCATCGGAAGCGGCGGAAAGCGCCTTGAACTTATTTATCGCCCAAAATCCACTGTTTTTTGTTCAATCGTTGCTTTCGCCTGAACTCCAGTCCAAGCGTTTTTACTTCATGGCATCGAATCTCAGCATCTCCAAAGACCTTGTATTGTCTCTGGGCTCCTTTGACGCGACACTTGAAATCGGCGCAGATGTTGAACTTGGTGTCCGCATGCACAACGCCGGGTACCTCCTGCAAAAACTGGCCACGATCAAATCTGAGCACAATCATCTTTCCACCTCGGTAGAAGAGTTCATCAACAAGGCCCGCCGCTACGGAAGAGCCCAAGCGCGATTGTTCCGCATCCATCCTTCGCTGGTTGGCGACGGCACCGGCCCATTCGGAAAACTCGAGGATTCTTCCATGAAGAAGATCAAGCAACTGCTTAAGCAAACCCGCGCCGAAACACTGCAAAAGACAAAAGAATTGGAAAAAATGAACTCCGTCAGTTTGCGGCCCTACTTGAACACGCCAGCAGGAGCACAAAAAATTAAGAGTGTAATGCAGGCCGTGAAAGAGTCGGCTTCGGCCGTTTATTGGTCTCACTTCTTCGCCAGCTTTCTGGCAAGCTGGAATGAAGGCAAAGTCCGTGCCGCGAAAGCTGGCACTTAAAAATGAAGGTTACTTTTTGGATGAGATGAATCAACGAAATTTAGTAATTCAGTTAAGTGACGTGTATTCAATAGTTTCCATTTCAGG